>NZ_JBIAHS010000007.1:88536-445160 GCF_042870755.1 Streptomyces sp. NPDC006365 | reverse complement strand
GACCTGATCGTCGTCCTGGAGGCCATGAAGATGGAACAACCCCTGAACGCCCACCGCTCAGGCACCATCAAGGGCTTGACCGCGGAGATCGGCGCCTCCGTCACCTCCGGCGCCTTCATCTGCGAAATCAAGGACTGACAACACCGCACAGGCAGGCGCGGAGTCGCGTCGGCGATGACCGAACAGGAGGGACAAACATGGCGAGTTCAAGGCTCGGCCTCGGCCATAGCGAGGAATCCGGCGGGGGAGACGAACTGGAACAGACATTGCTCCGGATGCGGGCACTGGTCGACGACGCGGTCTCCAAGACCCGGCACCGGGCGGGCGCCGCCCAGGGCGCGCTGACCGTGGTGGCTGATCCCAGCAATGAGCGGATTCGGCGGAGCGCCGCGCGCCTGATCTCCACCGCGCGTCGCTCGGTCTCACTGGCACTGCCGTGTCGGGTGACCATGTCGGAGGCCCTGAGCAGCCTTCTCGACATGCTGCGTGAGATCTCCGCCGCTGGTGTCGGAGTCCGTGTGCTCGGCGGTCCGGGGATCCTCGACGACCGCAATGTCCGGCGTCACCTGGCTCCCTTGCCCCCACGGCCGGCCTTCGACGTCAGGATCTCGGCGCATCAGCACCAGGAAGTGCTGATCGTGGACGGGCGGATGGCCCTGATGCGCGCCGAGTTCGGAGTGGCAGGCCCGCAGGCCGTGACCATCCGCGTTCCGATGGTGCTGCGGGCGCTGGACACCCTGTTCACGGGCGCTTGGTCCAGTGCGACACCGGCGCAGAGCTACCGCCGGGTCTCCGCACGCGGCCGGACCGAGATCGCCCGCCAGGTGCTTGGCTGTCTCACCTCGGGAAACACCGATGAGGCCGCCGCCCAGAGCCTCGGCCTGTCGGTCCGCACCTATCGCCGTCATGTCGCTGAGCTGATGCAGGAGTTGGGAGCCGTATCCCGCTTCCAGGCCGGAGTGCACGCGGTCGAACTCGGCCTGCTCACAGCGGAACCAGCGAGGCATGACTGCGCCGCGGCATTACCGTGCTGAGCGCTCCGCTGGAAGAACGATGATGAACTTGCGGGCCCGTGGGAGGCTTGTCGCGCAGTTCCCCGCGCCCCTGACGGGGCGCTATTCGCGCCGGAGAAGTGCATCCATGGTCTCCTCCACGTACGCGGGGAACTCCTCGCGCGACGGCAGCGCGGACGGCACGGCATGGCCGAGCTGGGTGTGTCCCAGATAGAAGCTGTACGCCATCAGCCCGCGCCGCCGCGCCTCGTCCTCGGCGAAGCCGAGTTCGGTGAAGAGCCCGGTCAGGTAACCGATCCGACGCTCGGTGACCTGCCGCAGGGCGGCGGCGACCTGAGGGTGGTCGGTGCTGGCGAGCAGTGATACCTCGAGCGGATCGGCGGTGTCCGGCTTGGTGATCTCGGTGAACAGTCTGCGCAGACGCTTCTCCGGGTCCGGCTCGGTCTCCACGGCCGTGATGATCTCCTCGGTGTCCGCCTCGATCCATCGGGTGAGAGCGGCCTCGATCAGTGCCTCGCGATTGCCGAAGTGCCAGTAGAAGCTGCCCTTCGTGGCGCCGAGGCGGGCAGCGAGCGGTTCGACAGCCACCGCCGCGAGGCCGCCGCCTTCGCCAATGGCGGCGAGCGCGGCATCTGCCCAGTCGCGGGCGCTGAGCCTGGCCTTCTTGGTCTGCTGCCGTTGCACCATGTCCATACGCTACCGTATGGTTTTCCATACGCTAGCGTATGGAGGTACGTGATGCTCAAGGACAAGCCCGTAGCGGTGGGGTTTCCCGAAGGCGCCCGACTGATCAGGACAGCCGTGGACCGGCCCGACTATCAGGACGCGTACGCCATGGAGCTGCGGCCGGGAATGCCGCGCGATCCGGCGGCCTGGACGGGTATCCTGCGTGACGCCTTCCCGATCGCGGCGCAGCAGGACGGCGAGGCGCTCATGGACGTGAGCACAGCCGGTCTCGACGCCTGGGCCTCGATCGTCATCGACGAGAAGTACGTCACCCTCTGCAGCTCGGTAAAGACGAACGCATGGCGATCCAGGCTCTACTGGGGTGCTGTGAAGAGGGTCCACCCCTTCATGGCCCGCGCCATGATGGTCCGCACCCACCGCAAGCTTGCTCTCGCCGCACAGAACGCCGCGTAGGTGCCCGGAAAGGCGTCATGGGCGAACATCAGTGACCGGGCCGCGAGCAGGGCGCCGGGAAAGAAGGCGTTCCTTGATCGATTTAAACGCCGGATGGATCCCGAGGGGAAGCTGCCACCGGAGCTTCGCGAGCAGCTGGCGCAGAGCGCAAGGACCGCGTACATGCTCCGACTAAGTTGGGCTGACGCGTCTGCGTGACAGCCCCCGTCGCTGCTCCCGGGAGGCTGACGCACTCGCGCCTCGTTGGTGATGTACCGGAGGCGCTGCTGCGCAGGCGTGGAGGAGGTCGGGAAGTGTAAGTAGCCGTGGTGGGGGCCATCCTGCATGTTTGTGCAGGTCGTAGCGTTGTGGCGATTGTCCCCGGCGTACAGCCCGACTCGTCTGCCACCAAGGCCCCTTCTCACCGGCCACCCGGCGGCGCCTCCGGCAGGGGTGATCCGCGCGGCCCGCGACTGATCGCGTGGCCTACGGCAGACCCGTGGGGCGCGCCCGTGGGCGCCGTCGCTCAGCTGTCCGCCGACGGGGTGCGGTCCTCCTTCTCCCCACCCCAGGGGCCCGGGAAGCCGCCGCGCCAGTCGCGCCGGTCACGCGAGTCCGAGTCCTTGTCCTCCAAGGTGCCCGACACGGCGTAGTCGGCGGTGAGGTCGCCGTCGGAGCGGATGCCGGTCAGGTAGACCGTGTCGTCCTCCTTCAGGTCGTCCGCCCCGGAGTCCGACGTGCGGTCCATGCTGCGCACGCGGGTGTCCTCGTCCACCGTCCACGTCCACTCGGTGCCGTCCTCGCTCTTGACGGTGACCTGGTCGCCGTCCACCTTCTCGACGGTGCCCCGTTGCCAGGCCCGTACCACCCACTCGTCGGAGTCGGGGTCCTGGACGGTCGACTCGCCGTGCACGCCGCCGCCCAGCCCGAACCACGGGCCGCCCCGGGGGCGGTCGCGGGAGTCGTCGGAGTCGTCGGGCGACGGGGGTGCCGAGTCGGAGGCAGCCGCCGCGGGCGTAGTCCCGCCGGAAGGCTCTCCCGAGGTCGTGGCGTAGGCGACCCCGCCGCCGAGGGCCAGCACGGCGACGGCGGCCACTGTGGTCACCGTCCGCGCCCGGGCGGGCTGCCGCTGCCACCGCTCAAGCGTGGCGGCGAGCGCCCCGGGCTCCCTCTCCGGCCCGGCCGGACCGGAGAAAACCTCCCAATCCGCGTCGACGCCCGCGCCCGAGTGCGGGTCGTGGCCGGGGTGTTCCTGGTCCGAGTCGTGCGTCACAGCAAGCTCCCATCGACTGGGCGGCACCTGGCATCTCCGGTGCACGTCTCGCTGTGATTGTCGGAGGCGAGCGGTAAGGAACCAGTAATAAATGCCTATGAATCCGAGCTTCTGCGGGAGCCGGTCGAGATCTGCCGGTTCGCCCGGACTGCACTGCAACCGCTCCTTTTCAGCGGTTGACGCATGAGGTGGATCGGCGCTGATGGCCGTGTCTGCGGCGGGAGTTGAGCGTTCGGCACGCCGTGGAGACGTCGCCGTGGATCCGTGTCGGATGGGCTGGCCCGGGCGCGCGGGATGTGCCCTCCATTCGTGAACGGGGCGCAGGTGAGCCCCGGCGGCGGACACGGAATATGAGGACAGGTAAGTCCGTTGGCCAATTGCGGAAAGCCGGTGTCCGTCCATTTTCGCCGGTAGGGAGACGTTGACTGCACACCTCGGGGTGGGGAGTCACAAGATCTTGGATCGGCTCAGGTCGGGGTCAGTCGGCTGCTTGAGTCGTCCGCGTTCATGCCGTACCGAGGAAGCAGGGACAGAAAGGCCTAGGACGCCGCGTGAGCCCTGCCATCCGAGAGGAACCGGCAGGGCTCACGTGACCGTACGAGCGTCAGAGACACCGCTCCAACGGGGCCGACCCGACGAACCCTGCCCACGCCTCACGTGACACCGTGACGACGGGTCCGGCGACGGCCTTGGAGTCCCGGACGTGCACAACTGCCGTGCCGGTCGCGATCTCTACGCACTCGCCGCCCTCGGCTCCGCTGTAGCTGCTCTTGATCCAGACGAGGCCGGCGGCGACGGTCGAGGACTCAGCGTTGTTCATAGCGATCCCAGCAACCCTTCGATGAGCTTCAGTGACTCTCGCGGACTGAGAGCCTGCGATCGGATGATCCCATAGCGTGCTGCGGCGAGGGCCCCCTGTTCCGGGTCGGTCTGCAGGGCGCTGGTCCCCTGTGCCTCGGCGTACACGAACTTCTTGCCGTCCTTGCGTGTGACGACGGCGAACGGCCCGTCCACGCCTGCGCTTTCTTCGCAGTCGAGCGGCATGACCTGGATCTCTACGTTCCGCTTCTGGCCGATCAGGAGCAGGTGCTCCAACTGCCCCCGCAGCACGTCTTTTCCGCCGTATCGGCGTCGCAGCACCGCCTCTTCGATCACGAAGCTCAGCAGTGGGGCGGGCCAGCGGTCGAAGATGTCCTGGCGGGCCAGTCGCGCCGCCACCCGCAGCTCAATGGTCTCCTGGTCCAGGACCGGGCGTCGCATGGCCAGCACCGCCCGCATGTACTCCTCTGTCTGAACCAGTCCGTTGAGGACCAGCGTGCTGTACGAGAGCAGCTCAATGGCCTCCTTCTCCAGCGCCGCCATCCCCCGAAAGAACACCGGATACTGAGCCCGCTCCACCTGCTCGATCCACAGGCACAACAACCCATCGCCCCGCAGCACCTGGTCCGCCCGCTCGATGGTCCGCGGCAACGGAATCCTTCGCCCCTGCTCGAACGACGCGATCGTCGAGGCCGAGTAGCCGAGTCGCTTCCCGAACTCCTCGCGCTCCAGCCCCGCCCGGACCCGTAGCGTCTTCATGGTCTGCCCGAACGCCGTGACGACGCCCCGCCCGGCCTCGTCCTGGGGTCGCAGCCCACCCCCGTCGTCGCTCTCCCAACCATCCCCGAGGTTCACGACCGCTCCACCGTCACCGCCCGGAACGGACTCCGCTCCCGCGGCCTCACTCGTACGCTCTGTCATCAGCTACCGCCTCCCCAGCCCAACGCCCCGGCGGGGGACGCCGTCACGCCGCGCGCCTCGTACCCGCACACACGCGGCGCGTACAACCGGTCCACGTCGGTGCGTTATGACTGGTCACGCTACGCCACCAAGGGGACCGTGGTGACCATGACGACGAAGCCCGACAGCCCCACCAGCACCACACAACTCACACCCCCTGCCCCGGACTTGAGCCCCGTTCCCCAACCGGCTGACCGCACCTTCGGGATGTGCTTCACCTCAACACCCCGCGGAGCCCGGCTCGCCCGCCGCCTGGTGGCCGTCCGGCTGGACGCCTGGGGCATCCCGTACGGCACCACGGCCCATGACGCGATCGTGCTGATCACCGCCGAGCTGACGGCGAACGCCGTGACGCACGGCCGCGTGCCCGGCCGGGACTTCCACCTGCGTGCGCACGTCCCGGCCGACGGTCGCACCGTACGCGTCGAGGTCACCGACACCCGCGCCGAACGCTTCCCGCGGCGCCCGGCCGTGCCGGACCCGACCCGCACGGGGGAGTCGGGCCACGGCCTGCTCCTCGTATCCCACCTGGCCACCCGCTGGGACTGGCATCCGCGCCCGGACGGCCCGGGCAAGACGGTCTGGGCGGAGTACGGCCTCCCCGGGGAGTGAGGAACTGACGCGGTCAGCCGAGCTCTTGGCCGACCAGCCGGTCCAGCATGTGCCGGCCATCCCGCTCGACAGCGCGGTTCGCAGAAAGGAACCGGACCGAGCGGGCACTCACTGGGCTGAGGCTGCGCGGACAGCAGGTGTGGGCTCGCCGTCACCGTGTTCGCTGATATCGGGTTCCGCCCGGCGAAGGGGGCCGGGGGCATCGAGGGTGGCTACTTGCTCGGCAAGAACCCGACACCACCGCGCAGCGGAACGTTCGTGGTCGGCGTGCGCTGACCGGCGCCGGTTGTGCGCGGTCACGACAGCAGCATTCGCGTCCCCGCCACGGCCAGGATCGTGCAGGCGAGCGTGAACAGGGTCTGCACGACGGCGGTGACCGGCATCCTCAGGCGGGTGTGCACGACGGCGCTGGTCGCCGCCACGGCGGGGACGCCCCAGATGGTGAGCCACATCAGGACGGGGACGTCGCGGGAATGCACGGTTGCGGAGGAGCGCGGCGCCTGTGTGCCCATGCCGACCATGAAGAGCAGCATCACGGCGACGACGACGATGACCGCGTCCGCGATCAGGAACAGCAGGGCGACCACGATGTCGATCAGCCAAGAGGGGCGTTCGCGGGCCTGGGAAGGCGCCGGGGTGTCCTGGTCGTCCTGGGGCGGTGAGGCCATGAGTCGACTGCACCACGGAATGGCCTGTTCGGCATCGTGCGGGGCCGGACAGGGATCCGATCGTGACGATCGGTCACCTCGAGCACCGGGGCCGTCGTGGCTCAGGACTCCTGCCGGCTCGCTCCTAACCCGCACCATGCTCGGCCTCGTTGCGACCAGCCCGGTGTGTGATGACGCGGGTCGCACAGGAGGCGCCCAGGATGACGATCGAATGGGGCTCAATGGGGACAGCGGCCGGTCCTGCAGGCCACGCAAGGGCAGGACCGGCCGTCATGGCGTCCGCTGTGCGGTCCTACGGTGCTAGCGCAGGTGCCTGTTCAGGAACGTGATGATGGTGTTCCAGGTCGGGGTGGCCGGGTGGTCGGGTGTTGTGTGGCCGCTTCGGGCGGTCTCGCTGTAGGCGCCTTCGCGGACCGTGTCGTCGGTGAGCATGTCGAAGAGCGTGCCGTGGGCTGCCTTCGGGAAGGAGTACATGCCTGTGTCGTGGCCGTCGGCGGCCAGCTTCTCGAACAGCAGGCGGCCCTGGTGGTAGGGGACGAGGGCGTCCGGCTCACCGTGGAAGATCAGAGTCGGCGGGATGGGCCTTTTGCCCACGTAGGTGAGCGGGTTGGCGGCGGCGACCTTGTCGGGGCATTCCGTGATGGTGCAGCCGAGGACCAGCGACTCGGGCGAGCGTGGGTCGTTGTGGCAGCCCGTGATCCTCATGATGGCGTTGAACTCCTCGCAGTTGTCCGGCATGTGAGCGTCCATCTGGAGGAAGTCGGTCGGCGGGTAGAACGGGATGGCCGCCTGCACGGCGCTGGAGGGACCGCTTATGCCGACCTCGCCTTCCATCGCGGGGTTGTTGCTGGTGACGGCGGCCATCGCGGAGGTCCAGCCGCCGGACGAGTCGCCCATGATCGCGACGCGCTCGGGGTCGAGGTTGTACTTCTTGGCGTTGGCGCGCAGCCACCGGATGGCGGCCTTGATGTCGTGGAGCTGGGACGGGAACCGGGCCTGGGAGCTGGAGCGGATGGACACGCCGGCGACGGCGTACCCGGCCGGGTTGAGTTCGGCGGCCACCTTGTCGGCGTCCCGGCGTCCGTTGTCGGCCAGCCAGGCGGAGCCGCGGGTCGAGATCACCAGCGGGACGGGCTGCTTGGAACGGGGCACGTACAGGTCGAGCAGGTGGCCCTCGGTGCCGGCGGGCTGGGCGGGCGCGTAGGCGAGGTTCTTGGTCACCTGTACCTCGGGAGTCTTCGCGGTTGTGGGGGAGGGGGTGGCTGCCCCTGCGGTCGTGACGAGGGCCGTCGCTGCGGCCACCGCTGTGGCTGCCGTCGCCAGCGCCAGGGGAACGCGCCGCGAGGGCGACCGTCCTGACGATGAGCGTATGCGCAAGTGCATAGGGCTAGCTCCTTCTCGCGTGGGGGGTTGGAGTGAGGAGTAGACGGTCGCAGGTGTTCGTGTGGTGAAAGTTGGTTCACCCTTGGCTGGCACGTGAGTGTCGGTTCGGGACGGGCGATTGTCAACGGTGCTGGGTGGGCGTCAGTCGTTTCACGCCGTCGGAAGCCCGCGGTCAGACGCGGATCGCCGATTGCTATGTGCCCGGGGTCGCTGAGGGAGGGGGAGGCACCTCAGTTCCGACAACTCGTTGTCGCGGGGGCGAAGTGCGGTGGCGGTGTGGTCGTCGAGGGTTCCGGCGTCGAAAACGAAGGTGATCTGGTCGTCCCATGGACCGTGGGGTGGCACCCAGTCGACGACAAGGACGGCCCTAAGCGTGATGGTCAGCCGGGGGTGGGCCTCGTGAACTGCTGCCTCCCACAGACCCGCTCCTCTTGAGCAGCCAAGGATCATTTGAGCCCGAGACGGTGCCCTGAGCGGGGCCAAGGCCGACGAGCGCGAGACGCTGCTGGAGCTGCTCACTGCCGAACCGCAATTGGCCGCCGCCCTCCCCGGACAACGTAGGTGTGGTGGAGTGGACGCCATGACCGACATCGAGACGATCACGGTGCCCCGGCTTCTGCGGGGGTATCCCGGGGTGGCGTTCGGCGGATACATAGCGGGGATGCTCGCCGGGCGGGCGGCGGCCAAGACCGTACGGGTGGACTTCCGACGGCCGACCCCGGTTGAGGTGCCGGTGGGTCTCACGGAGACCGCCGATGGCGGGGCTGTGCTGACCGGTGCGGACGGGGTGCTTGCGGTGGCCACGCCCGACGAACCGGACCTCGAAATCCCCGAACCGCCCTCCTGGGACGAGGCATCGGCGGCAGCCGAGGCGTACCGCGCGGCTCCGCCGAAGGGGGCTGTGGACTGCTTCGGGTGTGGACTTGACCGCACGCCCGACACCGGGCTGCGCTTGCACTGCGGAGTCGTGCCAGGACGGGAACTGGTGGCCGCGGCGTGGACGGCCGGGCCCGCAGTCGCCGACACGGAAGGGAACCTGCGGGCGGAGCTGGTGTGGGGGGCGCTCGACTGCCCCGGGAACGCGGCGGGTCGGCTGCGGGGGAGGTTGCGGGAGGGGGCCGTGACGGCCTCGCTCACGGCACGGCTGCTCCGGCCGGTGCCGGTCTCCTCACGGCTCGTGTCCTACGCGTGGGTCATCTCGGAGGTAGGACGGAAACACCAGATGGGTGTTGCTCTGGCCACGGCGGGGGGCGACATTCGCGCGGTCGCCTCCGCGCTGTGGGTGGACCTTCGATAACACCCCGGCGTTGGCTGAGTGCCCGCGAAACTGTCCAGATCGTTCACGCTTTTCGCAGGGTGGGTGTCGCCCCGTAAGCGGCCGGGCGACACCCCGGCCGCCGCGCTGTGCAGGTTCTTCGCGGCCAGGGCGAGGCCCTCCGTCTGGGAGTAGGCGGCGTCCTGGCCAGTGCCTGTCACCGCGCCGATCGGTAGTGGCGGCCGCGGCCGCATGACTGTCAGATGTGCCTGGTCTACGAGTTCGGAGTTCGCTGCGGCTTCGTCGCTGCTCAGAGCCCCTGAGGCGTCGCCACCCCCCGAAGCAGGACCTGTGTGGCCTCCCACAATGCGCTCTCCAGATCGAACGGAGACCTGGCCAGGGTCCAGCGCAGCACCATCCCGTCGATCATGGATGCGAAAGCCAGGGCGGCAAGGTGCGTGTCGGGCTTGCGTGCGCCGGAACTGCTCATTTGGGCCAGCAGAGTTGCGATGTGCTCGACGAACTGTTCGTGATGGGAGTCGAAGCAGGTACGGATGTCGGGGATGGTGCGGGCCAGGGCGAGAAGTTCCAGGGCCAAGGGAGCCCGGTCGGGGTTCTTCGTCAGGTCGCTGGCGAATGCACGCACCAGATGCTGCAGGCGGTCGGCGGCCGGTGTCTCGCTGCCCATCACGGCCTGCATGGCGTCGGCTTCGTGTTGGCGTCGGTGTCGACGTCATGCTGACCGGTTCCAGCGCGCTGAACGCCGCCGTGATCGAGCAGGAGGACAAGGACCTCGCACGTGCCGAGTCCATCGGCGTGCCCATCGCGCTGCTCGTGCTGCTGGTCGCGTTCGGGACCCTGGTGGCGGCCGGCCTGCCGATCCTGCTGGGCGTGGCCGCGCTGATGACGTCGTTCGGAGTGCTGGGCGCGCTCAGTTATCTGACGAGCTTCGACACCTTCGTCCAAGCCGTCGTCACCATGCTCGGCCTGGCGCTGGGCATCGATTACTGCCTGTTCATCGTCACCCGCCAGTGTGAGGAGCTCCAGGCGCAGCCCAACCGCCCGATCGCGCAGACGGTGGGCGCCACCATGGCCAGCGCCGGCAAGGCCGTGCTCTTCTCCGGGTTCACTGTGCTGATCTCGGTCGCTGGTCTGCTGCTCGTACGTGCGCCCGTGTTCCGCTCCATGGCCTTCGGCGTCATGGTGGCCGTCGCCGTCATGCTGACCGTGGCCATGACACTGCTCCCGGCCGTACTGGCCCTGTGCTTCCCGGGCCCTTATGGGGGCCGGCGCGGCGGCGACCGTACCGCACGCCCTGTCGCTCGCGCCGAGCCTGGCGTCACCGGCGGGCACCGCGCTTCTATGCGCCCTCGGCGTACCGGATGCCGAGCTGCGCGCAGGCCCGCAGGGCCACCTCGATGTCCAGGCGGTTCTCGGTGAGCGGGTGGCCGAGTATCTCCTCGGCCTTGCGCACGCGGTAGTGGACCGTGTTCTTGTGGATGTGCATACGAGCGGCGGCGTCGGTGAAGCTGCCTCGTGCGTCGAGGAAGACCTGCACGGTCTCGCGCACGCGGACCGTGGCCTCGTCGTCGCGCATGAGGTCGCCGAGGACGCGACCGGCCCAGGCTCTGACATCGGTGAGGTGATCGACGAGGAGGCCGACCAGCGCGACCTGGGAGTGGAGGACGAGCACGCGGTCCGGGTCGGCTCCGGTGGCGGCGACGTCGCGGGCACGCTGCGCGTCCCGGAACGTCTGACGGAATCCGTCGAGTCCGGACGACGGGTCTCCGATGGCGATACGGAGCGTGGGGTGCTCGCGGAGTTCGCTTTCGAGCCGGGGGAGGTCGAGGGCCGGCTTGCCGGTGGAGGAGATCCACGCCCAGCAGGTCTGCTCGTCGGCGGAGATCGTCAGCGGCGCCTTGCCGGTGGCCGCGCCCAGCATCGCCGCGCCCGCGCGGAGTTGGACCGAGGCGAGGCCGGGTGAGCCGGGCCCGCTCCAGATGATCGCGGCGAGGTGCCAGCCACGAAGAGACGTCGACAGCATCTTCTCGGCCGAGGCGAGGTCGAGTCCGTCGGTGTCGAGCACGGCGCGGACCTGGGCGGCGCGGGTCGCGTCGGAGCGGGCGTCCCAACGTCTGCGTTCGTTCTCGTAGATGTCGATGACACCCTCGATGACCTGGTCGATATAGCTGTTGATCAGGAGCGCGATCCGGCTTGTCGCCGCCAGTGCCTCGTCCGTGGGCAGGTCGAGACGCCGAAGGGCGGTCATGGCCCACTGCAGGACCATGTGCTCGCCGAGGCGATAGGCACGGAGCAGCGCTTCCAGTGACAGATCGTGCTGGGCGAAGCGGCGGGCGTACTCGGCCGCGGCCGGCGGCACGGTGATGTCGTCGAGGGAGATGCTCAGCGCCAGCATGTCGAGGATGGCCGTCAGGTTCGAGGAAGTGCTCGCGACCATCAGCCGCCGTACGGCGTCGTCGTGGCGGAACTCGGGGATGACGTCGACGAACATCGAGGTCATCTCGCCGGTGAGGTGCTCGAGATCGGCCTGGATGCCCTTGGCGACATCCCGCACGACTCCGTCGGCATCGGGGCTCATACCGGGACGTTAGGCCAACGGTTCCTGTCCGGAAAGTGGCCGGCGGTGCGGCGGATCCCGCTGGGCGGGTTCACACGGGCGCGGAGCCCCGGCTGAACACGCCCGGCGCCCCGCCTGGAGCGGGATCCGGGGCGGGCGTTCGGCGACTTCGGGTCGACTTTGTGCCGGTGGCACAAAGCGGCGGGTCCGGGCTGGGGCGCAAGCCCATAGTCGGCCGCGTTCGTCCTCTCTACCTTTTTCCTCACTACCTTCGTCACGGTGCGACTCAATGGTGAGGAAACGTGCTGCATATCGCCGAATTGCCGGATGTCCGGGCCGCCCGGAATCCCACGGCCCCCTGTATCGGGGACGACCACGAGCAGCTGGGCAATCTGGAGTTCCTGGAGCGGGTCCGGACCGCGGCGGCTGTCTTGCGTGCTCACGGAATAGGAGCCGGGGATGTGGTGGCGGTGGTTCTGCCGAATCGCCTGGAACTCGTCGTCATCATGTTCGCGGCATGGCGGCTGGGCGCCGCTGTCACGCCTGTGAATCCGGGGCTGACCGATGCCGAGGCCCGCCATCAGATCGAGGATTCCGCGGCAAAGGTGGTGATCACCGACGACAGCGCCCGTGCCGTCGGGACGCTCGACGTGGCTACCGTCGTGGACGACTCGCTCGCGGCGGAGGGCGCGGAGGGCGCGGAGAGTGCGGAGGACACCGTCGTGGACGCCGGTGATCGGACAGCCGACGCTCTCGCCTTGATCATCTACACGAGCGGAACCACGGGACGCCCGAAGGGCGTGATGCTCGACCACGCCAACGTCGCCGCGATGTGCCGGATGATCATTGACACTCTCGGCCTGGACGAGACCGACCACAGCCTGCTGGTCCTGCCGCTGTTCCACGTCAACGGGATCGTGGTGAGCGTGCTGTCGCCGCTGCTGGCGGGAGGGCGCGCGACGATCGCCGGCCGGTTCCGGGCGTCGACGTTCTTCGCCTCGGTGGAACGTGCCCGGCCCACCTACTTCTCGGCGGTACCGGCGATCTACGCGATGCTGGTGTCGCTGCCCGACGAGGTGCGCCCGGACACCTCGTCGCTGCGTCGGGTGATCTGCGGGGCCGCGCCGATGCCCGCCGAGCTGATCACCCGGTTCGAGAACCGGTACGCCGTGCCGATCGTCGAGGGCTACGGGCTGTCCGAGGGCACCTGTGCCTCGACGCTGAACCCTCCCCCAGCCTCCGGCCGGGGGCACCCCCATCTCGCTTCGCTCGCCGGGCCGCGCAAGCCCGGCACGGTCGGGCTCCCGCTGCCCGGGCAGACCGTCGCCGTGATGGACGGCGAAGGCAACTTTCTCGACGCGGGGTCGGCGGGCGAGGTGGTGGTCCGGGGCCCGAACGTCATGCGCGGCTACCTCGGACTGCCGGACGAGACCGCGAGAACCATCGTCGACGGCTGGCTGCACACGGGCGACGTCGGGCGCTTCGACGCCGACGGCTATCTCGTCCTGGTCGACCGGATCAAGGACATGATCATCCGCGGCGGGGAGAACATCTACCCCAAGGAAATCGAGAACGTTCTGCACACCCATCCGGCGGTGCTGGAGGCGGCGGTGGTGGGCGCCCCCGATCCGGTGCTCGGGGAGGTCCCGGTCGCGCACGTCGTGCCGCTGCCGGGCGCGGTGGTCACCGCCGGTGAGCTCATCGAGCACTGCCGCGGCTCGCTGGCCCGGATCAAGGTACCGGTGACGGTCGTCGTCACCGAGTCGCTGCCGAGGAATCCGGTGGGAAAGATCGACAAACGGCGCCTTCGCTCCATCATCTTGAACTCTTAAAAGGATTCACGCCCGGCAATCACGCCCGGTGATCACGCTGAGTATTCAGGCTCTGTATTCACCCGGGGATTTCCGGGTGCGGGCCGTCATGCCCGAAAACGGCACACGAAAGGTGGGAACAATGGGATTCAAGACGGGTGACTTTCCGCCGGTGGACCTGGAGACGTTTCCGGAGAAGCCGCTTCAGGAACGCCTGAGAGCGCTGGCCCTGCACTGGGTGGAATACGGCTTCGGCACGCCGAAAATGATTCCGGCGACCTATGTGGTCAAGGTCCTCCTTCTCTACGTTCTCGGGGGTACGGCCCTGGCGACCTGGACCTCGGACACCGGCCCGTTCTGGGATGTCACGCACTGGTGGAACCAGCCGGTCGTCTACCAGAAACTGGTGCTCTGGACGGTCTTCCTCGAGACGGTCGGGGTGGCGGGGTCGTGGGGCCCGATCGCCGGCAAGTTCAAGCCGATGACCGGCGGCATCCTCTTCTGGGCCCGCCCCGGCACCATCCGGCTGCGGCCGTGGAAGCGGGTGCCGTTCACGAGCGGGGACCGCCGAACGGTGGGCGATGTACTGCTCTACCTGGCCTTCCTGGTGTCCCTGCTGGTGGCGGTCCTGATGCCCGGCGTGCCGAGCGCGTCGCTCACCGAGGTGCTGCCGGACAACACCTCCGGGCTGGTGCGCCCGTCCCTGCTGGTCGCGCCGATCGTGCTGTACGTGCTGAACGGCCTGCGGGACAAGACGGTCTTCCTGGCCGCCCGGGGCGAGCAATACCTGCCCGCGCTGGTGTTCTTCGCGGTCCTGCCGTTCACCGACATGGTCATCGCGGCGAAGCTGCTGATCTGCGCGGTCTGGCTCGGCGCCGGGATCTCGAAGTTCGGGCGGCACTTCACCAACGTCGTCTCGCCGATGATCTCCAACAGCCCCTTCGTCCCGGCGAAGTGGATCAAGCGGCTGCACTACCGTGACTTTCCCCGCGACGTCCGCCCGTCGAGGACCGCGACCTTCATGGCGCACGTCGGCGGCTCGACCGTCGAGATCGTCACCCCGCTGGTGCTGCTGTTCTCCACGAACCGCTGGCTCACCATCGCCGGGGTCGTGCTGATGGTCGTCTTCCACCTGTTCATCACCTCGACGTTCCCGCTGGCGGTGCCGCTGGAGTGGAACCTCCTGTTCGCGTACCTCTCGGTCTTCCTGTTCCTCGGCTTCCCGGCCTGGGACGGGTTCGGCGTCGGCGACATGTCCTCGCCATGGCTGGCCGCCGGAATCGCCGCCGGGCTGGCGTTCTTCCCGATCCTGGGCAACCTGCGCCCGGACCTGGTGTCGTTCCTGCCATCGATGCGGCAGTACGCGGGCAACTGGGCCTCCGCGCTCTGGGCCTTCGCGCCGGGCGCGGAGGAGAAGCTGAACTCGCTGCCGCACCGACCGACGAAGAACCAGGTCGACCAGCTCCAGGCGATGGGCTACCCGCAGGCGGTCGCCGAGGTCACCATGCAGCAGACGATCGCCTGGCGGTCGATGCACAGCCAGGGCCGCGGCCTGTTCTCGGTGCTGCTGAGGAACCTTCCCGATCTGGACCGACGCACCGTGCGGGAGGCCGAGTTCGCGTGCAACTCGCTGATCGGGTTCAACTTCGGCGACGGCCACCTGCACAACATCGACCTGATCAACGCCGTGCAGTCGCGGATCGGGTTCGCGCCCGGGGAGTGGATCATCGTCTGGGTGGAGTCGCAGCCCATCCACCGCGGGACTCAGCAGTACCAGGTGATCGACGCCGCGCTCGGGGTGATCGAGCGAGGCACGTGGAAGGTCGCCGACGCGGTCGAGGAGCAGCCGTGGCTGCCGAACGGCCCGATCCCGCTCGACGTCACCTGGACACGGGCGCAGCCGACGCCTGCGTCGGCGGTGCGGCCCGACGTGGCGGAACAACTGGCACCGTAGAACAACCGCATGCATCCCGGCCGAGTCGCAGGAAGAACCCCAGGAACAACCCCTTGGGAACAACCTCAAGGAACAACCCTGGGAAACCTGAGGAAGAACCCCAGGAAGGAGAGGCCGACATGAGCACAGCGACCGTGGTCGGCGCAGGCCCCAACGGCCTCGCCGCCGCCATCGCCCTGGCCCGGGCGGACGTACAGGTCACGGTGCTGGAGGCGGCCGACGAGATCGGCGGCGGCACGCGCTCCGGTGAGGCGATCCTTCCCGGACTGCTGCACGACCACTGCTCCGCCGTCCACCCGATGGCCGTCGGATCACCGTTCCTGAAGAGCCTCGGCCTGGCCCGCTACGGGCTGAAGTGGACGCTGCCGGAGATCGACTGCGTCCATCCGCTCGACGGCGGCACGGCCGGGGTGCTGCACCGCTCGGTCGCCGAGACCGCCGCCGGTCTCGGCGCCGACGGCCGGCGCTGGCGTCGGCTGGTCGACGGCCCGTCAGCGGCGTACGACACCTTGAGCGACGACATCCTCGGCCCGCTGCTGCGGATCCCACGGCACCCCGTGCACCTCGCCCGCTTCGGCATCCCCGCCCTGGCCCCCGCGTCGCTACTGGCGAAGATGTTCACCGGTGAGGAGGCCCGGGCGCTCTTCGGCGGAGTCGCCGCGCACGCCTTCCATCCCCTGCACCGGCCGCTCAGCGCCAGCATCGGGCTCGGCATCCTCACCGCCGGGCACCGTCATGGCTGGGCCGTCGCGGAAGGGGGATCGCGCCGTATCACCGACGCCATGGCGGCGCTGCTGCTGGACCTCGGCGGAAAGATCGAGACCGGTGTCCCGGTGCGGTCGGTCTCGGAGCTGCCGCCCACGGACGTGACCGTCTGGGACGTGACCCCCACAGCCCTGGCGGACATCCTGGGCGACCGGCTGCCGCCGCGGGTGGCACGTTCCTACCGGCGGTTCCGCTACGGCCCGGGGGCATTCAAGGTCGACTTCGCGGTCGACGGCGGAGTCCCCTGGACCGTCGAAGCGGCACGGCGGGCCGGCACGGTGCACGTCGGCGGCACGTTCGCCGAGATCGCCGCCACCGAGCGCGAGATCCACGCCGGGCGGATGCCGGAGCGGCCCTTCGTCCTGGTCGGGCAGCAGTACCTGGCCGACCCGTCGCGGTCGGCCGGCACCGTGCACCCCGTGTGGACGTACGCCCATGTCCCGAACGGCTACTCCGGCGACGCCACCGAAGCGATCACTGCCCAGATCGAACGGTTCGCCCCGGGATTCCGGGACCGGATCATCGGCACCGCCGTGCGCACCACGCCCGGATTCGCCTCGTACAACCCGAACTACGTCGGCGGCAACATCATGACCGGCGCCAAGGACATCCCCCAGCTGATCGCCGGCCCACGGCTCACCCTGCAGCCCTACGACGTCGGTCTGCCCGGCCACTACCTGTGCTCCGCGGCCACCCCGCCCGGCCCGGGCGCGCACGGAATGTGCGGCGCCCATGCCGCCGCACGAGCCCTGCACCACCTGCGCGGGTCAGCCGGTGGGCACGGGAGGCGCCGACGAACAGGACCCGGGTAGGCACAGGCACACGTCAGTGATCGCTGTCCCCAACTTCCGTGGGCAGAACATCCAGGGCGCCGGGCTCACGCGCACCTTCCGACTCACGCGTGGGGGACCAACCGCTCCAAGAGTTGTTCCACACCTGCCTGCAGATCGGCCGGGGCACTGTCGTGACCGGTCAGGTACCTGAGCAGTGCCTGCTGGAACAGCCCGTCGAAGAGTGCGTACGCCATCGCGGGGGAGGCTGCGGCGGGTGAGCCGACGAGTTCCGCGTACTGGCTGACGATGCGCCAGATCATCTGTTCCAGGCTCTCGTCGATCTCGAGGACATCGTCGCGGAACGACTCCTCGAACAAGGCCTGATTCCGGAGGTCGTACCACAGCCGGTGCATCGTCGCGTCCTCACGCAACGTGCCGGCCATCGCCGTGCCGAAGCCGTGCTTGAGCTCCTCGGCCGAGCCGGCGGTGATCACTATCCGGTCGTAGCGGGTGACGCACTCCGCCTTGTACTGCCGCACGCAGTAGGTGATCAGCTCCACCTTGTCGCGGAAGTAGTAGTGCAGGACGCCATGGGAGAACTCGGAGTTCTGTGCGATCTCGCGCAGACTCGTACGGGCATAGCCGAGCTCGGACAGGGTCCGCAGTGCGGACGCGGCGAGTTGGGCCCGCCGCTCGGCGAACTTGTCGACCTGCCGCCGGGAGATCCGATCCTGGTTCTTGCCCACGACCTGGGTCACAGCATGTCTCCCCGCCTACGTCGGCCCTTCCGCCCGCCCGCACCGTGCGGGTCCCGCACCAGGTTATCGCGGCCCGTGACCGGCTCCGGCAAAAATCTTGACGATCGTCCAAGGAAGTCTTGACGACTGTCAGAAGTGCCTACGCTGGCGTTGCGTCTCACGGTCCGGCCTGTCGGCCTGCGGCTGAGCGTGCGGCGCTGTCACGCAGTGCAGCCATCTCAATGAGGAGATGTTCCATGAGTGTGTACGACCTGACCGGACGCAAGGCCCTGGTGACGGGCGGTGCCCGCGGACTGGGTGCGGGGATGGCCGAGGCGCTTGCCCGGGCCGGCGCCGCCGTCGTCATCGGCGACGTCCAGGAGGAACTGGGCAAGGCGACGGCCGATGCGCTGAGGGAGTCCGGCGCCACCGCCGGGTTCGTCTCACTCGATGTGACCGAGGACGCGAGCTGGGAATCGGCCGTCTCCCAGACGATCGCCGAGCTGGGCGGCCTGGACATCGTCGTCAACAACGCCGGAGTCGAGCTCTCCGGTCTGGTCGTCGACCTCGACCCGGCCGACGTCCGCCGGATGCTGGAGGTGAACGTCCTCGGGACGGCGCTCGGCGTCAAGCACGCGTTCCGCGCGATGCGCCCCGACGGGCCGGCCGGCGGTGGCGGTGCGGTCGTCAACATCTCGTCGGTCGCGGCGACCATCCCGTTCCCCGGCATCGCGGGCTACGCCGCGACGAAGTCGGCGGTCGACCGGCTCACCCGGGTGGCCGCGCTGGAGTCCGGCAAGCTCGGCTACGGCGTACGCGTCAACTGCGTCTATCCCGGACTGGTACCGACCGAAATGGGCGCCAAGCTCGCGGCCGACATGGTGACCCTCGGCCTCTGGCCCAGCGCGGAGGCGGCCGTCGGCGACGTCATCGGCCTCACCCCGCTCGGCCGGCTCGGCGAGGTCGCCGACATGGCCGACGCGGTGGTCTTCCTCGCCTCCGACGGCGCCCGCTTCATCACCGGCGCCGGCCTGCCGGTCGACGGCGGCATGGGCATGTGACGGGCCCCTCGTCCCCTTCCTCCTCCGAAAGGACGTATGACCATGAGCAATGACAAGCCCGTCGTCGTCTACGGTGCCTCCGGTTACACCGGCCGCCTCGTCTGCGAGTACCTCCGCGAGTACAACGTCCCCTTCATCGCTGCCGGACGCGACAAGGCGCGCATCCAGGAAGTCCTCGACAAGGTCCCCGGCATCGACACCGTGGACCACGAGGTCGTCGAGGTCGAGCACGCTGTCGGACCGCTGACCGAGCTCTTCCGCGGCGCCAAGGTCGTGAGCAACATGGTCGGCCCGTTCATCAAGTACGGGCCGGAGGTCGTGGAGGCCGGCCTCGCGGCCGGCTGCCACTACCTCGACACCACCGGCGAGCAGGACTGGGTCCTCGACGCCCAGGCACGGTGGGGCGACCAGTACGCCGAGAAGGGCCTCCTGCTCTCCCCGGGCGTCGCGCAGATGTACACCACCGGGGAGATCGCGGCCAACATCTGCCTGGAGACCCCCGGACTGGACACCCTCGACATCCTCGTGCTGTGGAAGGGATTCCCGACGTACGCCTCGACGCAGACGATCTTCACCATCCTGAAGGCCGACTGGCACTACCTGGAGGAGAACCAGTACAAGAAGTGGGACCCGCTCACCGCCGTCGAAGTCGCCGTCCCCGGACAGCACGAAACGGCGCTGACCCTGCCGTGGGGCGGCACCAGCCACCCCGTGTGGTTCAGGAACGACCCCAGGGTGGCGACCTGCAGGGTGCTCGGCGGGGTCATGGACCGCGCCGTCATGCAGGGCGTCGTCGACACGGTGAAGATGGTCGAGTCGCAGATCAAGACCCTCCCGGCCGACCAACAGGACGCCGCCCTGGCCGAAGTGGCCGCCTCGGTCCAGGCCGGCATGCCACCCCGGGAGAACCCCCGGATCAACACCTCGGTGGACTCCGTGCACGCATCGGGCCCGCTTGGCCGCGCCCACTGCGTGATCCACGGCAACAGCAACTACAAGCAGACCGGGCTGCTCCAGGCATACGCCGCGTACTCACTGCTGCAGCAGCCGCCCCGGCGCGCCGGCCTGGCCTCGGCCTGCCAGGCCTTCGGCCACCGCGAACTGCTCGGCGTACTCAAGAGTTTCGGGCTCGTGCTCGACCCGGTGCTCACCGTCCACAGCTGAAAGGTGCTGCCGTGCGTCTGACCGACTACCTCGACAAGGGCGCCTCCCTGGGCCCCGGAGCGCCCTGCCTCACCACAGGGGATCGCACCCTCACCTATGGCGAGGTCCAGGAACTGTCCTGGCGGGTGGCCCGAGCCCTGGACCGGTCAGGCGTACGGCCGGGGGACAAGGTGGCGGTCCTGTCCGCCAACGATCCCACCGCCTTCTCCTGCGTCTTCGGTATCTCCCGGGCGGGCGCCGTGTGGTGCCCGGTCAACCCCCGCAACGAAGCCGCCGAGAACCGGGAGCTACTGGACCTCTTCGACTGCACCTGCCTGATCTTCCAGGAGGCGTACGCCCCACTGATCGCGAAGATCCTCCCGGACCTGCCGAAGCTGACCACGCTGGTCTGCCTCGACGGATCCCCGGACGGATCCCACGTCCTGGCCACGCCCTTCGCACGCTGGCTGGAAGGCCTGCCGGCCGAGCCGTGGGAAGCTTCGCCGGCCGACGACACCGTCATGCTCGTCGGTACCGGCGGCACCACCGGCAGCCCCAAAGGCGTCATGCTCACCGACCGGAACATCGAGACGATGTCGGCGCTGACACTGATGAGCTACCCCTTCGGCAGCCGCCCGGTCTACCTGGCGCTGGCCCCGCTGACCCACGCGGCCGGGGTGCTGTGCTTCCCCGTCATGACCCTCGGCGGCGAGATCGTCATCATGCCGACCCCCGACCTCACCGACTTCCTCGCGCAGATCGAACGCCACCGCGTCACCCACACATTCCTGCCCCCGACCCTGATCTACATGCTCCTCGGCCATCCCCACCTGGCGTCCACCGACCTGACGTCACTGCGCTGCCTCTGGTACGGCGCGGCCCCCATGTCGGCGGCCCGGCTGGCGGAGGCCATCGACCGGATCGGCCCGGTGATGGCACAGCTCTTCGGCCAGTCCGAGGCGCCGATGATGATCTCGACGATGGCACCCGAGGACCACTTCCACGCCGACGGCTCGCTCGCCGTCGAGCGCTTCACCTCCGCCGGGCGGCCTGCCCCGCTGGTGACCGTCGCCATCATGGACAGCGAGGGGCGGCTGCTGCCGCCCGGTGAGCACGGCGAGATCGTGGTGCGCGGCTCCCTGGTGATGGCGGGCTACTACAAGAACCCGTCGGCCACCGAGGAGACCTCCCGGCACGGATGGCACCACACCGGGGACATCGGCTACCTCGGTGCCGACAACTATCTCTTCATCGTCGACCGCGCGAAGGACATGATCATCAGCGGCGGTTTCAACGTCTACTCCGCCGAAGTCGAGCAGGCGCTGATGGAGCACCCGGCCGTCCAGGACTGCGCGGTCGTAGGACTACCGGACGACAAGTGGGGCGAGCGGGTCACGGCGGTCGTGCAGCTCCACCCTGAACACAGCGTCACCGACGGCGAGGTGCACGCCTTCGTGAAGGCCCGCATCGGCAGTGTCAAGGCCCCCAAGCAGGTCGAGGTGTGGCCGGACCTCCCCCGGTCGAAGGTCGGCAAGATCCTCAAGGGCGAGGTCAGATCCCGTCTGCTGCACAGGGGTTCGCATGGCTGACAAGCTGCGGGTGGCGGGGGTGAGGAACTGCTGCCGGTGTACTGAGCGAGAGTGACTTCTGGTGAGCGTGAGTGAGGCCAGGGCCGGATGCGGTTGGCTGGCGCTCGGCATTCGCGCCGGGACGGTCTTCCTTGCCGTGGGGTGCGTTCTTGGTCTCCGTTCTTCGGGAAGGGAACGCAGGTTCTCGGGTCGAATGGGTGACCTTTGCGGGCGGTGCTCGTTGACTGCCGTGTCCGGACCCGCCGGGGTGGCCAGCAAGCCCGGCAGAAGCGCGAGTTACCCCGTCATGGCCGAGGATGCCGCCCGGGCAGCGCTGCACGACGCCGGGATTCCGTACGAAGCCGTCCTTCAGGACCTGAGGCGGGCGCCAGGTCCCAGCCGGGCGGTGACTTCACGGGGAGTGAGGGTGGAGTGCTCCGCTGAGCACTCGACGACGACGCGGACCGGGGCGTCGCAGTCGGTGTGGCGGACGTCCAGAAGAGGTCCCTCGGAGCCGAGGGCGTACGTCTCGCCCCACTGGCTCAGTGCCATCAGGACGGGCCAGAGGTCCCAGCCCTTGCGGGTCAGGCGGTACTCGTTGCGGGAGCGACTGCCGGGCTCCTGGTAGGGGACCGTCTTCAGGATGCCGGCCGAGATCAGCTTGCGGAGGCGGTCGCTGAGGACGGCTTCCGACAGGCCGATGTGGCGGTGGAAGTCGTCGAAGCGGCGGACGCCGTTGACGGCGTCCCGCAGGATCAGCAGCGTCCATTTCTCCCCGACCACGTCGAGCGTGCGCTGGACGGGGCAGTTCTCCGTGCTCGCCTCAAGCCACTCCATCACGCCATCGTACGGCTCTGGCTTCGCCATTGACAGTCAGGTGCACAGATACTAGCTTCACTTGCAAAAGTCAGATGGGAAGGCCTCGGTCGTGGGACGAACACGTACGTACAACTGGGAAGATCCCGCGATCCTGGCGGAAGCAGCCGGACGTATGGCCGGCATCGACTTCCTGCGCGAGCTGCATGCGGGGCGACTGCCGGGGCCGCCCATCAACTACACCGTCGACTTCGCCCTGGACGAGGTGGAGCCCGGCAGGGCGGTCTTCTCCCTGACGCCGGGGGAGGAGCACTACAACCCCATCGGCAGCGTGCACGGCGGCATCTTCGCCACCCTGTTGGACTCGGCGGCGGGCTGCGCCGTCCAGTCCACCCTCCCGCAGGGCATGGCGTACACCTCACTCGATCTGACGGTGAAGTTCCTGCGGCGGATCACGGTGGACACGGGCACGGTGCGCGCCATCGGCACGGTCGTCAGCCAGGGCCGCCAAACCGCCCTGGCTCAGGCCCAGTTGGTCGACGCGAAGGACCGTCTCCTCGCCCACGCCACCAGCAGCTGCATGCTCTTCCCGGTGCCTCCCGCAAGGCAGTGAGCCAGCCGTTCACGGTGTGTGACCGGCGCGGCGGAGGGAGAACAGGGCGCAGGACCTCGATGACTGACGCCGGGTGCCAGGCCCCGGTCCAGGCGCCGGGGCCTGCGCGGGTGACGCACCAGGGTGGGGCCCTCCGTGTGGAGGACCCCACCCTGGTGATGCTCGCCGTGTCGTGTGCCGGCGGTGTCTACGGGGTCAGGGTCTGACCCAGGTGCGCGCCTCCGGGCGTGCCCAGCCCGTCGCGGCCGTAGTACACGCCCTTCGTGGTGTCGACGCCGGTGCTGCCCGAGTCCAGTTGCAGGATCGTGCCGTCGTACCCGTTCTCGCCCTCGGCACCGATCGCGAGGTCGGCGCGGCCCCAGCCGGAGAGGTCCTGGAGTACGGCCGAGGAGCCGAACTTGTCGTTGGGTTCGGTCCAGCCGGTGATGCCGGATGTGTCCTGGCTGAAGGAGCGTGCGCCGGAGCCGGTCAGGCCGGTCGAGGTGCCCTTCAGGAGCAGGGTCATGCCCGCGTTGGTCTGGTTGGCGCCGCTGCGGGTGATGTCCTCGTTCGGGAGGCCGGTGAGGACGTCCGCGTAGCCGTCGAGGTTGTAGTCGCTGGCCGAGACGGACCAGCCCATGGCGTCGCCCGCCTCGGCGGCGCCGGGCACACCGGAGGTGTCCTGGTGGACGGTGCGCATGCCGGTGGTGGTGAACCCGGTCGAGGTGCCGGGGATCACGGTGACCTGGCCGCCCTTGTAGGCGCCGGACTCGGCGGTGTACGGCTGGCCGATGACGATGTCGTCGTAGCCGTTGCCGTTCACGTCGGCCGCGGCGAGGGAGCGGCCGCCCTTGACGGAGAGAACGCTGACCTTGGTCAGGCCGGTGCTGGTGCCCTTGAACCAGGTGACCCGGCCGATGCCGGACGTGTCGCGGTAGTTGAGCGCCACGTCCGCGTAGCCGTCGCGGTTGAAGTCGCCGGTTGCGGCGTCGGTGTAGGCGACGGAGCCGGTCGCGGTGGTCAGCGTGCCGTACTGGGTGGCGCCTCCGGTCAGGCGTGCGTTCCAGTTGCCGCCCTTGCCGGTGCCGGCCGCGAACACGTCGGCCTTGCCGTCAGCGTTGAAGTCACCGACCGTGACGGTCGAGCCAAGTTTGGCGCCGGCCCGTGTGACGCCCGAAGTGGCGTACGAAAAGCCGGAGTTCAGGCCGGGGCCGTACAGGACGGTGACCGAACCGCGGTCGGCGTTGCCGGAGGTGTCGTCCTCGCCCGGCGCACCGATGGCGAGGTCGGCGTGGCCGTCGCCGTTGATGTCGCCCCAGGCGGTCGACGCGCCCCAGCTGTCGCCCGACTCGGAGCCGCCGGGGACGCCCGGGCTGGACTGGGTGAGCTTCACCTTGGAGCCGGCGACCGGCCCGTCGGTGCCGCCGGGGACGACGACGACGTTTCCGACGCTGCTCGAGGCCTTCGGCACACCGGCGACCAGGTCGTTGATGCCGTCGCGGTTGAAGTCGGCGGTCGGGATGGCTGAGTTCTTGCCGGCGCTCGCCGCGTACCGGCGGATCTCGGCGAGCTTGGAGTAGAGGTTGGCACCGGGGCATTCGGTGGCGAACGCGTCACGGTGGCCGGAGATCTGGTTGAGGGTGGCCGCCTGGCCGTTCTTCCACACGCCGGTGTCGCCCTTGGCGGTCAGCGTGACGGTGCCCTTCGGGTCACCGCCGTACTGGCCCAGCTTCCAGGCCGCGACGCGGGCCACCGACTCCTGGGTGGCGCGGGTCGGCTTGCCTGCCGGGATGCCCTTGGCCGGGTCGCCCTCGAAGTCGCCGAGCACGGCGATGCCCGTGGAATAGCTGTTGAAGCCGTAGGTGTGGGCGCCCATCACCGGCACGTCGATGCCGCCGGCCCGGCCCTCGAAGATCTGGCCGCACTTGTCGACCAGGAAGTTGTAGCCCAGGTCGTTCCAGCCGTTGGCGTCGATGTGGTACGCCATGAGGCCGCGCACCAGCGAGGCGGACTGGGCGCAGTTGTAGCTGTTCGAGCCGACGGTGTGGTGCACGAAGACGGACTGCACCTTGTCGTTGTACGCGGGCGGGTCGTCGACCTTCGACTCGTCCGCGCCCCACCCGGCCCGGCTGATGACGGGCGGCTGGGTGACGGTGGAAGGCGGGGCGGTCGGCTTGGTCTCGGTGGGCGGGGGAGGCGCCGTGTCGGTGGCCGTGGCCGTGTCGGTGGGGGTCGTGGAGGCGGGGTCCGTGGCGTCGGACGTGGTTTCCGCAGGGGCGGGGTCGGTGCTCTCGGACTCACTCGGCGCGGGCGCGGTGTCGGTCTCGGTGGGCTCTGTGGTCGCGGCGCCGGGAATCTCCTCGGCCACGTACGCGGCCGGTTCGATCTCGGTGCCGGTGGACTCGGACTCCGCGGCCGTCACCACACCGGGGTCGACGAGGTTGACTTCGAGTCCCTTGGGCAGCCCGGCACTTGTCGTGCCGTTCTCGCGCACGACCTGTACCTCGACGCCGTCGGACGGGCCCACCCACAGCGGCTCGGAGGCTCCGCGCGTCTTGGCGGTGGCGTCCTCCGGCGGGTCCAGATCGAGCTCCAGGTCCTGCCAGTCGGTCCACTCGCCGGTCTCCGTGCTGCGGGTGCGCACCTGGGCGGTGCCCTGGACCTTCTTGGAAACCTCGGTCCAGGAGACACCGAGCATCGAGAACAGCTCGGTCTCTGTGCGCGGCAGCTCGCGCCTGCTGTTGCCGGTGCCCTTCAGAGCCAGGTCGTAGACCTTCGCCGGCCGCTTGGCCCTGCCGGTCGCGGCGGGGTCATCGGTGGGGCCGGCGACCGCATAGGTCACCACGCCCGCACCACCCACGAGGACGGCACCAATCGTCAGCCATGCTCTTCGCTTCAAACTCAGCGGTGTGTACGCATGGGTCTTGCGTGGACTCAACTTGCCCCACCCCTAGGAAAAATGCCTCACAAACGAACCACCTGTCACTCAGGTGGCGATGAACCAAGCGAGTCCCATCCGTGAAACATCACTGCCAGTCAGCAGGGAGTGGCGCAGATCACACCGAGAGGGCTCTGCCCAGGTCGTAAGGCCTCGGCAGAGCCCTCGTTCGTGTGGGTCCGTCTTCAGGGGCCCGGGTGCTCCGTCACTGGGCGTCGCGGTTCGCGCGGGCACGGCGCCGTAGGAGGAGCAGGCCGCCCGCGACGGCGGTGAGGCCGGTGGCGGCGGTCCAGGCCGGGAGGTCCGAGGTGCCGGTGGCGGCCAGGTCGCCGTCCCTGCCGCCCTGAGGGCTGGACGAGGGGGAGGGCGCGGCGGGCGCGGCGCCGGAGCCGGAGTTGGACGCGGGGGAAGGCGACGCCGACGGGGAGGCCGGGGACTCCGGCCTGGTGGAGCGGTCTCGGGTGAACGCCAGGGTGCCGAAGCCGAGTTGGTCGTAGCCGCCACTGTTGGGGCCGTAGTCGCCACCGCCGCCCTCCGGTGCCGACTTCGCCGCTATCCGGGTGAGGTAGGAGGCCGACAGGCCCCGGCGCTTGGTGAAGTGGTTGGCGATCATGGCCCAGACCGGGCGCGTCATGGCCGGATCCACCGGGGCCTCCTCGCTCACGGTCTCCGTGCCCGACCAGCCGTTGATCGCGCCCTTGTCGCGGGTGTTGGGCGTGAACGGCACGTCCTCGCCCAGGTTCCACTTCGCCACGTACTGGGCGGCCTTGAGGAAGCGGTTGTCGTCGTAGCCGTACAGATTGATGCCCTGGCTCCAGGCCATCTCGCAGAAGGTGCCCATCAGGCCGATGCCCAGCAGGGCGTGGCCCTGGTCGCGGCCGGCCTCGACCCACTCGGCGAATCCGTCGGGGTGCACGACGGGAATGGCGTTCTTGATGGCGCCCAGGCCCTCGCCGTGCTTGAAGTACTCGACCGCGGTGTCGACCTTGGCCTTGTCGTCGCAGAGGATGCCGATGGCGAGGACGCAGCACATGGCCGTCAGGTCCCAGTTGGTCCAGTAGTTGGAGACGACGGCGCCGTTGTGGTTCTTGAGGAAGTCCTCGCTGAGCGGGGAGAAGACGTCCAGCATCATTTTCTGGAAGCGGGGAAGGTCGAAGTCGTCGTGGTCGCGGACGAGTTCGGCGGCGTTCGCGAACTGGTAGCCGTAGAGGCCCGCCGCGAGGAAGCGGTCCGCGGAGCCCTCGACGCTGGTCAGTTTCGCTGACCAGGCGTTGAGGATGGCGACGGCGGTGTCCAAGTGCCCGTTCTCGCCGGTGACATGGCCGCGCAGGGCGTTCTGGTAGGCCGCGTGGATGTCGTTGTAGAGGATCGCGTAGTTCTGCGGCGAGCCCGCGCCCCGGTAGACCGCGGTCTGCGGGTTGGGCCTCCAGCCGGTCTGCGAGTGGCGGTTGGCGGTGAGCTTGGCGAAACCCGCCGTGTACGGGGTCGCGCCCGCCTTCACCTTGGCCGCCATGCGGTCGAGGTCGGCTCGGGTGTGCAGCAGGCCGGGGTGCGCGAACGCCGTGCCTGCCGCTGACGCGGAGGTCGTGGGGACGGCGGCGCCGATGGCTGCCGCGCCCGCGGCCGTACCGGCGATCTTCAGCATGCTCCGGCGGTTGATCTCTGCTTTCACGGCTTCGGTCCTCAGGTGTCGGGTGCGTGCCGATGCGTAGGCGTACCGACAGGAGACGCGTGGGCCGGCGGTGAATAACAAAAACTGAGCCGTCGCGCCCCAGGAAGCCCTCATGTACCGGGAAGCCGTCACGCCTCGGAAAACTGATCGAAACCAAACCCGTCGCATCCATTGACGCTTCTTCCGCCCCACCTTTACCTTCTGGTCGAAGTTACGCACGGTGTTCGAAATCTCGAACCCATTGCCGTCCGGGCAGTCGTCCAAAGCTGCCGCCCCAGAAGGGACTTACCGTGTTCCGCACACGCCACTGGTTCATCCTCGGGGCGGCGCTACTGGCCCTGTTGGGGTCGCTCGTCACCGCGCAGCCCGGGGTCGCCGCCGAAGGCCGGCCGTACACCAACCCCGTCAAGACGCAGAAAGGCGCCGACCCCTGGCTGGAGTACTACAACGGCAACTACTACCTGGTGACGACCTCGTTCACCGGTGAGCTGACCATGCGCAAGTCGCCCACGCTCGCCGGGCTGAACACCGCGCCCAGCGTGCAGGTGTGGTCGGACAGCACCTCCAGCCGCAACTGGAACATGTGGGCCCCGGAGATCCACTTCTTCGACGGCAAGTGGTATCTGTACTACTCCGCCGGGCCGCGCGGCTCCGCCTGCTGCGACGACCAGCGCACCCATGTGCTGGAGAGCTCCGGCTCCGACCCGATGGGGCCGTACACCTACAAGAACACCTTCACCGGCTCCAACCTGAACCCCAACGGCTGGCTGATCGACGCCAGCGTGCTCAAGCACAACAACAAGCTGTACCTGGTGGGCAGCGGTTCGGTCGGCGGCAGCAAGCAGAGCCTCGTCATCGCGCCGCTCAGCAACCCGTACACGCTCGCCGGCTCCACCTTCACCGTCATCTCCAGCCCGACGCTCAGCTGGGAGACGCAGAGTGGTGAGGTCAACGAAGGGCCCGAGCCGCTCTACCGCAACGGACGCACCTTCCTCGTCTACTCCGCGAGCGCCTGCTGGGGCCCCGACTACAAGCTCGGCCAGCTGGAGCTGACCGGTTCCGACCCGCTCCTCGCCTCCTCCTGGACGAAGAAGCAGACCCCGGTCTTCCAGCGCAACGACGCGAACAGCGTGTACGCGCCGGGTCACAACGGGTTCTTCACCTCCCCCGACGGCACGGAGAACTGGATCGTCTACCACGCCAACGACGCGGCGGGCGACGGCTGCGACAACGGCCGTACGACCCGCGCCCAGAAGTTCACCTGGAACGCCGACGGCACTCCGAACTTCGGCACCCCGGCCGCCCTCGGCACGACGATGCCCGGCCCCTCCGGTGAGACGGCCACGACCCCGACCGCCTACACCATCGTCAACCGCAACAGCGGCAAGTGCCTCGACGTCAACGGCGGCAGCACCGCCGACGGCGCCAACATCTTCCAGTGGACCTGTAACGGCGGGGCCAACCAGAAGTGGCGCATCGAGGACCGCGCCGACGACACCAGCCGCCTCGTCAACGTCGCCACCGGCAAGGTCGCCGACATCGCCGACTGCGGCACCGCCGACGGCGCCGACGTCCGGCAGTGGTCCTGGCTGAACAACAACTGCCAGAAGTTCCGCATGGTCTACCTCGGTGGTGACTACGTGCGGATCGTCAGCGCCGCCACCGGCAAGGTCATGGACGTCGCCGACTGCGGCACCGCCAACGGCACCGACGTACGCCAGTGGACCTGGCTCAACAACAACTGCCAGCAGTGGCGCATCCAGCCCACCACCGCCTGACCACCGCCTGATCGGGAGACCCTCATGAGACGCAGAACCTTCCTTGCCGGGGCGGCCACCGCGATGGCCGCCGGGCCGGCCGTACTGGCCGCGGGCGGCCCCGCCCACGCAGCCGCCCCCGCCTCGCCCGCCGTGACCTTCACCAACCCGATCGCCCTGCAGCGCGCCGACCCGCACATCCACAAACACACCGACGGCTACTACTACTTCACCGCCACCGTGCCCGCGTACGACCGCATCGTGATGCGCCGGGCCACCACCCTCCAGGGCCTTTCCACCGCCCCGGAGACCACCATCTGGACCAAGCACGCGAGCGGTGAGATGGGCGCCCATATCTGGGCGCCGGAGATCCACTTCATCGACGGCAAGTGGTACGTCTACTTCGCCGCCGGCGCCTCCAACGACATCTGGAAGATCCGGCCGTACGTCCTGGAGAGCAGCTCCGCCAACCCACTGACCGGGACCTGGACCGAGAAGGGGCGTATCGCCCTGCCGCTTGACACCTTCTCGCTCGACGCGACCACCTTCGTCGTCGGTGGCAGCCGCTATCTGAGCTGGGCGCAGAACGACCCGGCCGTGGGCAGCGGGACCAATCTCTATCTCGCGAAGCTGTCCAACCCGTGGACCATCGCCGGCACTCCGGTACGGATCTCCACGCCGACACACGCATGGGAGACCGTGGGCCACCGCGTCAACGAAGGCCCGGCCGTCATCCAGCGGGGCGGCAAGGTCTTCATGGCCTTCTCCGCCGCCGCCACCGACGCCAACTACTGCCTCGGCCTGCTGACCGCCTCCGCCTCGGCCGATCTGCTCAACCCGGCGGTCTGGACGAAGAGTTCGCAGCCCGTCTTCAGGAGCAACGACGCCACCGGCCAGTACGGGCCCGGCCACAACACCTTCACCGTCTCCGAGGACGGCACGTCGGACGTACTCGTCTACCACGCCCGCAACTACAAGGACATCAGCGGCGATCCGCTCAACGACCCCAACCGGCGCACCCGTTACCAGAAGCTGTACTGGAACGCCGACGGCACACCCAACTTCGGCATCCCGGTCGCGGACGGTGTGACTCCGGTCCGCTTCTCCTCGTACAACTTCCCCGACCGCTTCATCCGCCACTGGGAGTACCGGGCGAAGCTCGAACCGAACGTCACCAACCTCGCCGACTCCCAGTTCCGCGTCGTCGCCGGCCTGTCCGGCAGCGGCACCGTCTCCCTGGAGTCGGCGAACTTCCCCGGCTACTACCTGCGCCACAAGAACTACGAGCTGTGGGTGGAGAAGAACGACGGCTCGACCATCTTCAGGAACGACGCCACCTTCTCGCAGCGCGCGGGCCTCGCCGACTCCGCGAGCGGTGTCTCCTTCGAGTCGTACAACTTCCCGGGCCGCTACATCCGGCACTACGAGAACCTGCTGTACATCCAGCCGATGAGCACCAGCCTCGACCGGCAGGACGCGACGTACTACGCGGAGTAGCAGGGAGTAGCGCCCGCATCGCGCGGAAAAGTCCCCGCGGGATCCAGGCCCCGCCCGGCCGTCCAGTTTCTCAGGAGCCGGGCGGGGCAAAGCCCGTCGTCGTGAAGGTCGTCCTGTCCCTGGGCGTTGTGCCGTCGGTGATCCACCAGTGCGTGGGGTACTGGCCGTAGAACCCGAACAGCGTGTGGGCCGCCCAGTTGAGGATCAGCTCGTCCTTGCCGTCGCCGTCGAAGTCGGCTGCTCCCGCGGGCCGGGCGTGCCGCCATCTGGCCGACGTCTTCTTGCCGTCGGCCTTCGCCGGCCCCTCGCGCAGCACCGGGGTGCGTTTGTCGCCGTCGATGAGCGTGGCGCCCTCGTACGTGGCGACGAGGATGCCGTCACTGCCGTCGCCGTCGGGGTCGGCGGCTGCGAAACCTCCGGGGCCATAGTCGGTTTTCGCGCCCTCGGGTGCCTCGGGCAGCCGGTGGGTGACCGGTGCGCCGCCACTGCCGGGGTACACGGCGAGCGATCCGTCGACCTCGGGTGCCTCGGTCTCGTAGCCGGGTTCGTCGTTGCGGCCGCCGTCGTCTCCGATGGCCACATCGCGTTGCCCGTCGCCGTCGAAGTCGCCGAAGGCGTGGGCGCTCCCGAGGCGCAGCTGCCGGCCGTTCGCGGACAGGCCCTCGCCGCTGCGGGCCGGGTAGAGGGTGTTGGCGGCTTGCTCGCCGTCGTCCGCCCCCTGGAGCAGCAGAGAGGTCGCGCGCGCCTTGCCCGTCGGGTCGATGTCGTCCGGGATGGCCGAGCCGTCCGACCACGGCAGGCTGGTGTCGGTGCGCGCGGGCACACCCGACCGCGTGAACGGGCCGTACAGCACCACCAGCGACGACTGGTTCTCCGCAGTTGCCGCGAGGTCGTGGTGCCCGTCGCCGTCGAAGTCGCCGCGCACCACGGATCCCGCGCCCAGTTTGGACACGCTCTGCGGCAGCCGCACCTCGGTCGCCTCGGCACCCGTCCTGGGCCCGGTAGGTCCGCCCCACGCCACGTACGGGACGGAGCGAGGCGCGATGATCTGCCCGTCCTTCACCTGCTCGCCCGCGACGCTCGTGACGAAGTCCGGGAAGCCGTCGCCGTCCAGATCGGCGGTGACCGTGGACTCGGCGAAAACACTGTCGGGATCCGCCGACCCCGGCGGCAGACCGGGCAGGCCCAGATCACCGCGCCCGTAGACCGTTCGGGTCGCCGGGTCGAGTCCCTCGGCCGATCCGTAGACCACACCGATCCGCTGGTCGAGGCCGGGTGTTTCCGGATTGCCGCGGACCTGGACGGGCACCAGGAGATCGCGATGCCCGTCGCCGTTGATGTCGTCGGGGTCCTTCGATCCCTTCCCCGGCGTCGGCGCCCGGCTCTCGGCAGGCGCGCTGGGGACCCGGGCGGCCGACGACCCGCCGTCCGAGGGTGACGGCTCGCGGCCCGTTCCGTCGCTGCCGCATCCGGTGAGCGAGGCGAGCACGACGCCCACGGTGACGGCTGACAAGGCGATGCGAGACTTCATGCGCCTCACCGTCACATCCCGTGCCGAGCCGGCTCCAGCGGATGCGACGAACGTTGCCCAGTCGTCGCTCAGCCGTTCTGGGAACGGAACCACCGGGTCTACTTCCCGCGGCGGCCTGCCGACCGGTCCCGCCAGTAGAGGAACGTGCGCTGCGGATCCGGCAGCAGGTCCCACGGGTGGTTCGTCATATGGCGGCCGATGCGGTGGAAGACGGCGGCTGCCTCGGCCGGGCGGTGGGTGCGGGTCAGGGCGAAGGCAAGGAAGTTGAGGTCGGTGACCGCTTCCGCGTGAGGTGCGGCGGCGGTGTGGAACCAGCCGGTCAGGGCCCCGTCGATCTCCTTGGCCGCCCGTGGTTCGTTCCAGGACCCGCTCGCCCCCAGCGCGGCGAGCGGGTCCTGCCGCAGTCGGTGGGCGACGAGTTCCACGCGGGCCGCCACGGGCAGCAGGGCCAGGGGTGAGCCGTACGGTGCGTGGGCCGCGCACTGCTCGGCGAAGTCCAGCATGTCGGGGACGGTTCCGTGTGCGCGCGGGGACAGATAGCGCAGGAGCCGGTGATGGGCGGTTCTGTTCCACGGGGCGCGGTTGACGGCCTCCCTCCACACGGGCACGACGTCCCGGGCGGGAGCTGCGATGGAGTGCAGGAGTGACAGCAACGCCAGCCAGGGGGTGGGGTCCTCGGGACAGGCTTGCGCGGCGCGCAGACATGCCTGCTCGGCCCGCCGGGCGGCGGCCGGCCCTTCGGCGGGGGCCCGCCCGGACAGGGTGAACGCCTGCAGGACCAGGGCGTCCCCGTCCCCCGGCCGGTCGCCGATCCACCGTTGCGCCACCGCCGCCGGCAGGCTTTTCGCCAGTACGGAGATCCGGTGCACCCGGCGGTCCCAGTCGCGGCCGGTGGTGTGCAGCAGCTCGGCGACCGGCTCCCAGAGCGGGCGGGTGCGGCCCGCACCGAGGCCGTGGAGCTGCTGGGCGGGGCGGAGTTCGGCCAGGATGGTGTGCAGTGCGTCGTCGTCGAGTTCGGGCCGGATCAGCAGGGCGGGGCGGCGTCTCAGCATCTCGAATCTCGACTGGAGTTGAGTGTTGGGGTGCTACGTGGTGCGCGGGGCGGGCATCGCGTCAGGGCTGATGGCGTGCCCGCCCCGCGGTCCGTGGTGCGTGCCGTGCGTCAGCAGCAGCGGCTCTGCGGATGGTTCTCCCGGTGGTGGGTCCGCAGGACCTCGTACTCCCGTCGGCCGGGCAGCGGAGCGCCCGGGTGCAGGCGTCGGTGGTGCGCGCAGTAGCGGTCGTACTCCGCCTCGCCGGTCAGCTCGCGCAGATACCACTGCACCCAGCGCACGCCCCTGGTCCAGTGCCGGACGGTCGTGGACGGCATGCTCATGGACGGGCTCCCACCAGCGGTCCGCCCGCCTGCTCGGGGATGTCGATACGGGACTCGACGTACGGCGCCTCCGTCGTCGCCGGCGACCCCGGCGAGCGGATGGCCCGTACGCACACCACCGCAGCGTTGACGATCACCACGGCGACCAGCAGCAGGAACAGGGCGATCAGGACTCCGTCGACCGTGGAGTTGGTGACCACGGTGTGCATGTCGTCGAGGTTCTTGGCGGGCGCGATGACCTCGCCGGCGTCGATGCCGTCGGCGTACCGGTCGCGCTGGGCGAAGAAGCCGATCCGCGGGTCGTCGGAGAAGATCTTCTGCCAGCCGGCGGTGAAGGTGACCGCGACCACCCAGGCCAGCGGGACCGCGGTGACCCAGGCCCAGCGCAGCCGCCCGGACTTGATCAGCACGGTGGTGCAGACGGTGAGGGCGATGGCTGCGAGCAGCTGGTTGGCGATGCCGAAGAGCGGGAAGAGCTGGTTGATTCCGCCGAGGGGGTCGGTGGCGCCGGTGTAGAGGAAGTAGCCCCAGGCGGCCACGACGATGCCGCTGCACAGCCAGATGCCCGGCTTCCAGGTGACCCGGCCGATCGGCTTCCAGACGTTGCCGAGCATGTCCTGGAGCATGAAGCGTCCGACCCGGGTGCCCGCGTCGACCGTCGTCAGGATGAACAGTGCCTCGAACATGATCGCGAAGTGGTACCAGAAGGCCTTCATCCCGGCGCCGCCGAAGACCCCGGAGAAGATCTCCGACATACCGACCGCGAGGGTGGGCGCACCGCCGGTGCGGGCGATGAGCGTCTGCTCCTCCACGGCCTTCGCCGCCTGCGTCAACTGGTCGGGGCTGATGGTGAAGCCGAGGCCCGCCACCGCCTGCGAGGCGGACTCGGCGGTCGTACCGAGGAGCCCGGCGGGCGCGTTCATCGCGTAGTACAGGCCGGGTTCGAGAGTGGCCGCGGCGATCAGCGCCATGATCGCGACGAACGACTCCATCAGCATGGCGCCGTAGCCGATCATCCGGACCTGCGACTCCTTCTGGATCAGCTTCGGAGTCGTACCGGAGGCGACCAGCGCATGGAAGCCGGACAGGGCGCCGCAGGCGATGGTGATGAACAGGAAGGGGAAGAGGGAGCCCGCGAAGACGGGTCCGGCCCCCGAGGAGGCGAAGTCACTGACCGCCTCCGCACGCATGACGGGCGCGGCCATGACGACTCCGACCGCGAGCAGCGCGATGGTGCCGATCTTCATGAAGGTGGACAGGTAGTCGCGGGGCGCGAGCAGCATCCACACGGGGAGTACGGAGGCGACGAAGCCGTATCCCACCAGGCAGAACACCAGGGTCGTCGGGCTCAGGGTGAAGGTGTCGGCCAGCGAGGAGTCCTGGATCCAGCTGCCGCCGATGATCGCGAGCAGCAGCAGCGCCACACCGATCAGGCTGGTCTCGACGACCCGGCCCGGCCGGATCCGGTGCAGCCAGAAGCCCATGAACAGCGCGATGGGGATGGTCATGGCGACGGAGAAAGTGCCCCAGGGGGAGTGGGCGAGGGCGTTGACGACGACGAGGGCCAGCACACCGAGCAGGATGATCATGATGGCGAAGACCGCGATCAGGGCCGCCGCTCCGCCCGCCCGGCCGATCTCGTCACGGGCCATCTGCCCGAGCGACTTCCCGTCCCGCCGCATCGACAGGAACAGCACCACCATGTCCTGCACCGCGCCCGCGAAGATCACGCCGGCCACGATCCAGATCGTGCCGGGCAGATACCCCATCTGCGCCGCGAGTACGGGCCCCACCAGCGGTCCGGCCCCGGCGATCGCCGCGAAGTGGTGGCCGAGCAGCACCCGGCGGTCGGTGGGCTGGAAGTCGACGCCGTCCTCGAGCCGTTCGGCGGGAGTGGCACGGCGGTCGTCCGGCTTCAGTACGCGCCGGGCGACGAAGCGGCCGTAGAAGCGGTAGGCGATGGCATACGAGCCGAGGGCGGCCAGCACCAGCCAGACCGCGGAGATCTCCTCGCCCCGGGAGAGCGCGAGGACACCCCAGCAGACGGCGCCCACCAGGGCGACGATGGTCCACACGAGGACGGACCGGGGGGTCATACGGGGCCGGGCGGACCCGGAGGGGGGCGGGCTTTCCGGTGCCGGGGGAGCGGATTCGGGCATGGCTGACGTAGGCATGGCGGCTCCTGGCCGTGGTGCTGGGTGATGGTGTGCGGCGCTACGGGGTGATCGTGTGCGGCGCTACTGGGTGGTGGTGCCGGGCGATACGCGGTGCGGAAGGGGCGGGAAGGTGGCTCAGGGATCCGGCCGGTCGTGCCGGTTGTCGCGGTCGTGCCTGGTCAGCGCGTACGCGGCGAGCAGGCACAGTCCGCACCCCGGCACCCAGGCGAGCTGATACCAGTAGAAGAACGGCGTCCCGGCGAGCCGCGGGTCGGCGTCGGCGTACCAGGGGACCCACAGCAGTCCTGCGGCGGGCGCGAGAAGCAGTACGGCGACCGCGAGGCGCCGTAGCCGGTGGTGACCAGTGTCAGTCGATGTCATGACCTGCGCTCCTTTCCCGTTCCCTCTCCCGCTCTCTGTCGGTCTGTGCAAGAGTTGCCCGCCGGCCGGAACTGGTTGACAGGGAATTTCCAGAAGATTTCCCGCCGGTTTTCCCTCAACCGTGTCAACCGGACGGGCTGCCCGCGCAACTCTCCGGCAAGGGCTCGGGCTGTGGCCTGTCCGGCGGACAGGCCACAGGACCTCAGGCACACCAAGGACGGTGACCCATGGCGGACGGCGCCATGACCGCGACGTTCCTCGCCGTGACCGGCGGAGCGTCGCTTCTCGCCGTCACCGCGCGCCGTCTGCGGCCCAGCGACCGGCTGCCGTCGCTGGAGGGCTGGGCACTGGCCGACCGCAGCCTGGGCCCCGTCTGGACCTGGATGCTGCTCGGCGGCACGATCTTCACCGCGTACACCTTCACCGCCGTACCGGGACTGGCGTACGGGAACGGGGCGCCCGCCTTCTTCGCCGTGCCGTACACGGTGATCGTCTGTCCGCTCGCCTTCGTCCTGCTGACCCGGCTGTGGACGGTGGCCCGCCGGCACGGCTACATCACCGTCGCCGACTTCGTGCGCGGGCGGTACGGTTCACCACCGCTCGCCCTGGTGGTGGCGCTGACCGGGATCCTCGCGACGATGCCCTATCTCGCGCTGCAGCTGCTGGGCATCCGCGCGGTGCTCACCGCCGGGGGCGTCTACCCGCGGGGCGCGAGCGGCGATCTGGTGCTGATCGCGCTGTTCGCGGGGCTCGCGGCGGCGACGTACCGCCACGGGCTGCGGGCACCGACCGTCATCTCGGCGTTCAAGGCAGTGGCCGTCTTCGTCTCCCTCACCGCCGTGTGCTGGCTGGTCCTGGCCCGGCTCGGCGGACCCGGCGCGGTCTTCGACGGCGCGGCGCGACGGCTCGGCGGCACCGGAGTCACGGACTCCGCCCTGCTGCTGTCACCCGAGCAGCAGCCCGCCTACGCCACGCTCGCCCTGGGCTCGGCCCTGGCCCTGCTGATGTATCCGCACGTGCTCACCGCAGGGTTCGCCGCCGACGGCCCGCGCACCCTGCGCAAGGTCTCCGTGGCGCTGCCCGCCTGGACAGGACTGCTCGCCCTCTTCGGCCTCCTCGGCATCGCGGCACTCGCGGCGGGAGTACGGGCACCCGAGGGCGGCGCCGAGACCGCCGTACCGATGCTGGTCGACCGGCTGATGCCGGGCCCGCTCGCCGGACTCGTCTTCGGGGCGATCACCGTGGGGGCGCTGGTCCCGGCGGCCGTGATGTCGATCGCGGCCGCCACCTGCTTCGTACGCAATGTGTACGTCGAGTACTTTCACCCCACCGCCACGCCCAAGCGACAGGTCCGCATCGCCAAGGCGGTCTCGCTGACCGCGAAGGTGGGGGCGGTGGCGTTCGTGTTCGGGCTGCGCGACCAGGACGCCATCAACCTCCAACTCCTCGGCGGCGTATGGATCCTGCAGATCTTCCCGGCGGTGGCCATAGGGCTCTTCACGGGCCGGCTGCATCCCCGGGCTCTGCTGGCCGGGTGGGCCGTGGGCATGGCGGCCGGCACCTTCCTGGTGGTCCGCGAGGGGTTCTCGTCCATCGTGCCGTTCGGCGGCGGCGACCAGCCGCTGGAGATCTACGCCGGGCTCGTCGCCCTCCTGCTCAACCTGAGCGTCGCGGTGGCCGGCACCGCGGCCCTCGAACGCTTCGGCGTCCCGCGGGGCGCCGACCTCACCGACCTACCGTCCCGCCTGACCGTCAGGCGGCGCCCCGAGACGGGAGCGAGCAACCCGTGAGACGCAGACAGCACACGCGACTGCCGGTGCCGCAGGCCGCTCCGGCCGCCGTCACCGATCCCCGTATCCCACGGCCCGCCGTGACCGACCACATCCCGGGGCCCGCCGCCACCGGCGAGACGGCGACGCCCTCGCCGACCGGTGACCCGACTGGGGACGAGGTGCTGTCCCCGCCCGTGAGCGATCCGGCCGACCTCGAACGGGAGGCCGCCCTGGCCCGGCTCTTCGAGCTGCACTACGCCTCGATGCTGCGCCTGGCCGTCCTCCTCGGCGCGGACGACCCGGAGAACGTGGTGGCCGAGGCGTACTACCAGATCTACCGGAAGTGGCGGCGCCTCAAGGACGCCGAGGCGGCTGAGGCGTATCTGCGTTCCACGGTGTGCAATCTGACCCGTATGCGCATCCGCCACCTTCAGGTCGCCCGCAAGCACGTCCAGCAGCCGCCGAGCGAGGTCGTCGCCTCCGCCGAGAGCACGGCGCTGCTCCGCGACGACCAGCGCGTACTGATCGACGCCCTGCAGCAACTGCCCGCCCGCCAGCGGGAAGCGCTGGTGCTGCGGCACTGGCTCGGCCTGAAGGAGAGTGAGATAGCCGCCGCGATGGGGATCTCCCCCGGATCGGTCAAGACCCACACCTCGCGCGGTATCGCCGCCCTGACCCAGGCGATGGAGGCCCGGCGATGAACGAAGTGGATCGTACGGAGCAGGCGCTGCGCGAAGCGCTCGGAACGCTGGCCGGCGGTGTCCAAGCCGCCCCCGACGCCTACCGCACGGCCCGCGGCGACTGGCTCCGCCGCGAACGCCGCCGCCGCGTGGTCCTGGCCGTCCTGATAGCGGTGGTCTTCACCCTCGCCACCCTGATCGGCCTCTGGGTCCTGAACCAGGCCCCGTCGGACCCGGGGGTGATCTTTTCTCACGGCGTGAGTGTGCCTCCGGCGGGGGCGGGTTTGTAGACGACTGTGGCCGGGCGTGGCCGTACGGAGGATGAGCCCCTGGTGGGGTTTCGGGCGAAGCCCCGAGGAGAGACGGCTGTTGCGCCGTCCGGGTGACCAGGGTGACGGGCCGTCGCCCCCGATGGCGCATGCTGTTTGAGGCCGAGGGCGGTCGCGGCAAGGCGCCGGGTCGCCACCTCTCATCGGAAAGGACACCCCATGGACGAGCAGGGTGAGCGCTTTGACGTCGTCGTACTCGGAGCGGGCCCCGGCGGCTACGTCGCCGCCATCCGGGCCGCCCAACTGGGCAAGCGCGTCGCGGTGGTCGAGGAGAAGTACTGGGGCGGCGTCTGCCTGAACGTGGGCTGTATCCCCAGCAAGGCCCTGCTGCGCAACGCCGAGCTGGCGCACATCTTCACGCGTGAGGCGAAGACCTTCGGCATCAAGGTCGACGGGCAGGTCTCCTTCGACTACGGCGAGGCCTTCCGGCGCAGCCGCAAGGTCGCGGATGGCCGGGTCAAGGGCGTCCACTACCTGATGAAGAAGAACAAGATCACGGAGCTCAGCGGTCGCGGCACCTTCCTCGACGCGCACACCCTCCAGGTGGCCGACTACGACGGCAACACCCGCGCCATCGCCTTCGACCACTGCATCATCGCCACCGGCGCGACCCCCAAGCTGCTGCCCGGCACCCGCCGCACCTCCCGCGTGGTGACGTACGAGGAGCAGATCCTCGCCGAGGACCTGCCGCAGTCGATCGTGATCGCGGGCGCCGGCGCGATCGGCGTCGAGTTCGCCTACGTGCTGCACAACTACGGTGTGAAGGTCACGATCGTCGAGTTCCTGGACCGTATGACACCGCTGGAGGACACCGAGGTCTCCACCGAACTCGCCAAGCAGTACCGCAAGTTGGGTATCGACGTACTCACCTCCACCCGCGTCGACGCGATCGACGAGTCCGGCCCGCAGGTCCGCGTCACGGTGACGGCCAAGGACGGAACCCAGCAGGTGCTGGAGGCCGACAAGGTGCTCCAGGCGATCGGCTTCGCCCCGAACATCGAGGGCTACGGCCTGGACAAGACCGGCGTACGGGTCACGGACCGCGGCGCCATCGACGTCGACGGACGCTGCCGCACCTCCGTTCCGCACATCTACGCCATCGGCGACGTCACCGCCAAGCTGATGCTCGCGCACGCCGCCGAGGCGATGGGCATCGTCGCCGCCGAGACCATCGCCGACGCGGAGACCATGGAGTTGGAGTACGTGATGATCCCGCGCGCCACCTACTGCCAGCCCCAGATCGCCAGCTTCGGCTACACGGAGGCCCAGGCCCGCGAGCAGGGCTACGACGTCCAGGTGGCCAAGTTCCCCTTCACCGCGAACGGCAAGTCGCACGGCCTGGGCGACGCCACCGGCTTCGTGAAACTGATCAGCGACGGGAAGTACGGCGAACTCCTCGGCGGCCACCTCATCGGCCCGGACGTCACCGAACTCCTCCCCGAACTGACCCTCGCCCAGCAGTGGGACCTGACCGTCCATGAGGTGGCCCGCAACGTCCACGCCCACCCGACGCTCGGCGAGGCGGTCAAGGAGGCGGTGCACGGACTCGCCGGACACATGATCAACTTTTGAGGGCGGACGTCAGGGGAGCTGACCCGAGCCGAGCGAACGCTTCCGCACCTGCTCCAAGTGGCTCGTGAAGACCTCACGAGCGTCGGGTGTCAGTGAGCGCAGGGCGACGGCTGCCGTGATGATCACGTCGCACAGCTCCGACTGGACGTCGTCCCAGGTGTGGCTCGTACCTTTGCGCGGGTTCTGGCCGGTGGCGCCGATGACCGCCTCGGCGACCTCGCCGACCTCCTCGGAGAGCTTCAACATCCGCAGGAGCAGGGCCTCTTGAGGGGGACGCGAGGGCTGCGTACGTACGAGCCACTCCTGGAGGCGTTCCACCGTGTCCCACATTTCGTCGTACGTGGCCGAGGCCGCCGCCGCGTCGTGATCGCTCATGCCGGCCAGCGTGCCATGCAAGGGCGGCCATTCCCGCGCTCACCCTTGCCTTCGCCTGTGCTCCAACTCCTAACGTTCGCAGGCATGGAGAGCATCAAGCACAGGAACGGGCACAGAACGCTGGGCCGAAGCGACATCGAGATCAGTGCTCTTGGTTTCGGGTGCTGGGCCATCGGCGGGGAGTGGCAGACCGTCGACGGGCAGCCCCTGGGCTGGGGCAAGGTCGACGACGAGGAGTCCGTACGGGCGGTTCACCGCGCGCTCGAACTCGGCGTGACCTTCTTCGACACGGCTGACGCCTACGGCACCGGGCACAGCGAGCGGGTGCTCGGCAGGGCTCTCGGCAAGCGTCGTACGGACGTCGTCGTCGCCACGAAGTGGGGCAACGTCTTCGACGAGGCGACCCGCACGGCGAGCGGCCAGGACGACACGCCTGAGTACGCCCGCCGGGCCCTGACCGCATCCCTGAAGCGCCTCGGTACCGACTACGTCGACCTCTACCAACTGCACATCTCGGACGCCGACTTGGAGCGTGCGGCCCAACTTCGCGACACCTGCGAGGAGTTCGTGCGCGAGGGGCTCATCCGCGCGTACGCCTGGAGCACCGACGATCCGGAACGGGCCGCCGTGTTCGCCCGGGGGCCGCACTGCACGGCCGTGCAGCACCGCCTCAACGTGCTCCAGGACGCGCCCGAAATGCTCGCGCTCTGCGAGGAGTCGGGGCTTGCGAGCATCAACCGCAGCCCGCTCGCGATGGGGTTGCTGACGGGTAAGCGGGCGGCCGGACAGCCCCTCGAAGCCGGGGACATCCGCAGTGCGCCGCCCGCCTGGCTGCCCGGCTTCCAGCGGGGCGAGGGTGCCGACGCGCAGTGGCTGCGCCGCGTCGACGCCCTGCGTTCCGTCCTCACCAGCGAGGGCCGTACGCTCGCCCAGGGCGCCCTTGCCTGGCTGTGGGCCCGCAGCCCGCGCACGATCCCCATCCCGGGCTTCCGCTCGGTCGCACAGGCCGAGGACAACGCCGGGGCGCTCGGCCAAGGCCCGCTCACCGCGGACCAGTTGAGCGAGATAGAGGGCATCCTGGCTCGCTGACCGGTCCGGCCACGGTGGTCACCGGCGTTGATTACGGGGCAGCCGTTCCGTCGCCCGGGTCTTCCCGCGGTCCCGCGCGGGAGCCCACCCCATCCGTGTGGCCCGGAACGGCTGCCCACCCCCCGGCCCCCGTGAAGGTGGATCGGGAAATCTCGTGCTCCAAATGTGAAGCTCCGATGGAGGAGTGTCGAGCATAAGCCTGCCACCGGCACCAATGCACCGGACCTTTTCATTCCGTTTGTGCAGGTTCCGGTTACGGTGTGCTCATCCACGACCGATGAACGGCATCGTCGTCGCGAGAACCGTCGCGAACTGCACGTTCGCCTCCAGCGGCAGCTCCGCCATGTGCCGCACCGTGCAGGCCACGTCGGTGACGTCCATGACGGGTTCCGGAACCACCTCTCCGTTCGCCTGGAGGGCCCCGGTCCGCATGCGTTCGGTCATGTCGGTCGCCGCGTTGCCGATGTCGATCTGACCGCAGGCGATCCGGTACGGACGGCCGTCCAGTGACAGCGACTTGGTGAGCCCCGTCAGGGCGTGCTTGGTCGCCGTGTACGGAGCCGACAGCGGGCGGGGTGTTTGCGCTGAAATCGAGCCGTTGTTGATGATCCGTCCGCCCTGCGGATCCTGCTCCTTCATCTGCCGGTACGCCGCCTGCGCGCACAGGAACGCGCCGTCGAGGTTGGTGGCGACGACGTGGCGCCAGGCGTCGTAGGGCAGTTCCTCGAACGGGACGCCACCCGGCCCGAACGTACCGGCGTTGTTGAAGAGCAGATCGAGCCGCCCGAAGCGCTCCCGTACGGCGGCGAAGAGCCCGGCCACGTCATCGGGCCGTGAGACGTCGGCGCGTACGCAGAGGGAGGCGCTGTTTCCCGCCCGGGTGTCCGCCAGGGCCGCCGTCGCCTCCAGTGTCTGAGGGCGGCGGCCCGCGAGCGCCACGGACCAGCCGGTGCGCAGGAGTTCCAGGGCCACGGCGCGGCCGATGCCGGAGCCCGCCCCGGTGACCAGCGCGATCTTCGTTTCCTTGTCGTTCATGGGCCCGCAGCGTACGGGAGGGCCCGGCATCCGGAACTCATCCTCCCGACACCCGTCTGTTGTGTACACGACGGGTTGCCGTCGACCCTGGCCACTCCAATGCGTCGTACAACAACCGTCAGGGGAGGGCCAGATGACACCCGCAGCCCGTCAACTACCGCCGCAGGAAAGCGTTTCGCGGCACGCCCCCGAGCTTCGCGCCGCAGCCCGTCACCTCGGCCGGCGTCGCTTTCTCACCGTCACCGGCGCCGCCGCCGCGCTCGCTTTCGCCACCAACCTGCCGACCGCGGGCGTGGCCGGCGCCGCCGAGCTCGACGCGGCGAAGATCACCGACGATCCCTTCACCCTCGGCGTCGGCTCCGGCGACCCGCAGCCGGGCTCCGTACTGCTGTGGACCCGCCTCGCGCCGGCCCCGTTCGAAGCCGACTCCGGACTGCCCCGGCAGCGCGTCCCCGTCCAGTGGGAGCTGGCGCACGACGCGAAGTTCCGGCGGATCGCCAGACGCGGAACCATCGCCGCGCACCCCGAGTTCCACCACGCCGTGCATGTCGAGGTGGCCGGCCTCGAACCCGGCCGCACCTTCTACTACCGCTTCCGTACGGGCCGTTGGGTCAGCGAGACAGGCCGTACGCGCACCGCGCCCGCGACCGGCGCCCGTGCCGCCGAGCTGACGCTGGCCGCCGTCTCCTGCCAGGCGTACCACGACGGCTACTGGACCGCGTACCAGCACCTGGCCGAGGACGACGTCGACATCGTTTTCCACGTCGGCGACTACCTCTACGAGTACGCCGTCAACTCCGTCGGCGGCGCCCGCAATTACACGGACCGCACGCTGCCCGACGTCTTCAACCGCGAGACGGTCACGCTGGAGGACTACCGGCTGCGGTACTCCCTCTACAAGTCCGACCCGGATCTGCGGGCCGCGCACGCCGCGCACCCCTTCGTGGTCACCTGGGACGACCACGAGACCGAGAACAACTACGCGGACGACATCCCCGAGAACGACGTACCGCCGGAGGAGTTCCTGCTGCGCCGCGCCGCCGCCTACCGCGCGTACTGGGAGAACCAGCCGCTGCGCCGTCCGCAGCAGCCGCAGGGCCCCGACATGCGGCTCTATCGACGGCTGAGCTGGGGCCGGCTCGCGCAGTTCGACATCCTGGACACCCGGCAGTACCGCACCAACCAGGCCAACGGTGACGGCTGGAAGACGCCGACACCCGAGTCCGAGGCCGAGTCGCAGACCCTGCCCGGCCTGGAGCAGGAGCGCTGGCTGACCGACGGCTGGCAGCAGTCGAACGCGCTGTGGTACGTCCTCCCGCAGCAGGTCGTCTTCGCCCGCCGCAACCACGCGACCCCCGGCAACACCACCCGCAGCATGGACTCCTGGGACGGCTACCCGGCCTCCCGCGAGCGTCTCCTCAAGGGTGCCGAGGCGGCCGGCGTGGAGAACCTGATGGTGCTCACCGGTGACGTCCATGTGTCGTACGGCTTCGACATCAAGCGCGACTTCGACAACCAGAACTCCCGCACGATGGGTACGGAGATCGTCACCACGTCGATCAGCAGCGGGCAGAACGGGGCCGCGCAGCCGCCGAACTGGGCGGGCTATCTGGCCGCCAACCCGCACATGAAGCACTACAACGGGCAGCGCGGTTATGTGACCGTCGCGCTTGGCCAGGATGCCGCGAACGTGGACTTCAAGACGGTGAACGCCGTGACTACGCCGGGGGCGCCGATCACTACCGCGGCGTCGTTCGTCACCGAGGTGGGGGAGCAGGGGCTCAAGCCGGTGTGAGGTCCTGCTGACCGAGTTCTCCGGGATAGCGGACGCCGATGCGGTCCCGTACCGCGTCGAGCGTCCGCATCACCGCCAGGGTGCCGCCCAGCGGGACCAAGGGAGACTCGGTCTCGCCCGCGCGCAGGCAGCGCATGACCTCGATGGCCTCGTGTTTGAGGCTGGCCCGTGTTGCGTCGGCCGAGGTGAACTCCTCCGGATCGCGGCCGTCGCGGTGCAGTACGAAACGGTCGGCGTGGAAGAAGCCGTACGGGAGGTCGATACGGCCCTGCGATCCGGTGACCGAGGCGGAGACGGACGTGCCGCCGACGAGAGAGCAGTGCAACGAAGCCAGAGCGCCGCTCTCCCAGGAGAGCAGCATTCCCGTCTGGAGATCGACCCTCTCGTCGGAGAGCACCCCTCTCGCCGTGACCTCCGAGGGCTCCCCGAGCAGCAGGTGCGCGAACGACACCGGATACACGCCCAGATCGAGCAGCGCGCCACCACCCTGCGCCGGGTCGCGCAGCCGGTGAGTGGGCGGGAAGGGGCCGGACAGGCCGAAGTCGGCCTGTACCGTGCGGACTTCACCGATGGCGCCGTCATCGACGACTTCCTTGAGGCGCCGGATCAGCGGGTTGCAGTACATCCACATGGCCTCCATCAGGAAGCTGCCATGCTCCTTCGCGAGGGCGACCAGCTCCTCGGCCTCACGCGCGTTGAGCGTGAACGCCTTCTCGCACAGCACATTGCGCCCCGCCTCCAGACACAGCCCGGCCGCGGCCCGGTGCGCGGAGTGCGGCGTGGCGACGTACACCACATCCACGTCCTCGTCCGCCGCGAGGGCGCTCCAGTCGCCGTACGCCCTGGGTATCCCGAACCGGTCTGCGAACGCCTTCGCCGACTCCTCGGTCCGCGAGGCCACCGCCACGACTTCCGCGTCCGGCAGATCCACCAGGTCCGCCGTGAACGCCGCCGCGATCCCTCCGGTCGCCAGCACACCCCAGCGCACCCGTTCTGCCGCCACTTCCGCCATCCTCGAACCCTCGCTCCATGGATCTGTGATTCGCCACCTTGTCCGAGCTGAGAGCATAGGTCCAGCGTTCAACCGGCAGGGAGGGGCACATGCCCGAGCAGGGCGGTACGAGACGGGACGAGGACGGGCAGAGCAGCCAGGGGGGCGGAAAGGGCCACATGCCGGGCGCGGCGATCGCTTCAGTCACGGAAGCGACCGCTGCGGACGCGACGCCCCTACCCGCATCGGGGGACGCGACGCCCGTACCCCCATCGGGCGTGCAGCGCGGCGTGCCGTCGCCGGGCGCCCGCCGCTCCGTAGGCTTGCTCGTCACGCTCATCCTCGGTGGACTCACCGCCGTACCGCCGCTGTCCATCGACATGTACCTCCCGGCCCTCCCGGAGGTCACCGCCTCGCTGCACGCGCCCGCGGCCACCGTGCAGCTGACGCTCACCGCGTGCCTCGCGGGGATGGCGCTCGGGCAGCTGGTCGTCGGGCCGATGAGCGACAAGTGGGGGCGCAGACGGCCGTTGATCGCGGGACTGCTGGTCTACATCGTCGCCACCGCCGTCTGCGCGTTCGCACCCACCGTCGAACTGCTCGTCGCCTTCCGGCTGCTCCAGGGGCTCGCGGGCGCGGCCGGAATCGTGATCGCGCGAGCCGTCGTACGTGATCTGTACGACGGCGTGGACATGGCCCGGTTCTTCTCCACGCTCATGCTGATCTCCGGAGTCGCGCCGATCGTCGCGCCGCTCATCGGCGGGCAGGTACTGCGGATCACCGACTGGCGGGGCGTCTTCTACGTCCTGACGGCCGTCGGCGTCGTCCTGACCGTCGTCGTCTGGCGTCTGCTGCCCGAGACGCTCGCGCCGGAACAACGGCACGGCGGCGGCGTGCTGGAGGCCCTGCGCACCATGCGCGGACTGCTCGCGGACCGCGTCTTCGCCGGCTACCTGCTCGCCGGCGGCTTCGCCTTCGCCGCACTCTTCGCGTACGTCTCGGCCTCGCCGTTCGTGATCCAGGAGATCTACGGCGCCTCACCGCAGACGTACAGCATTCTCTTCGGCGTCAATTCCGTCGGACTCGTACTCGTCGGCCAGATCAACGGCAAGGTCCTCGTCGGCCGGGTCAGCCTCGACAAGGTGCTCACGATCGGACTCGCGATCGTCACCGCCGCGTCCCTCGCGCTGCTGCTGATGGCGGCGGGAGTCTTCGGCGAAGTGGGTCTCGTACCGATCGCCGTCGGCCTGTTCGTCCTGATGTCCGCGATGAGCCTGTGCCTGCCCAACACCAACGCGCTCGCCCTGATGCGCACCCCGCACTCCGCGGGCTCCGCCTCCGCCCTGCTCGGCACCTCCTCCTTCCTCGTCGGTGCGATCGCCACACCCCTCGTGGGCATCGCCGGCGAACACACCGCCGTCCCGATGGCCGTCGTCCAACTGGCCTGTGCACTGGTGGCAGTGGGCTGCTTCATGGGACTGTGCCGTCCCTGGCAGCGACGCGCGGACCTGAAGGGAGCAGGCAGCTGAGCGCACCGAGACTGCGCCCCGGCACACCGGAACGTGCCGGGCTCGATCCCGATGAACTGGCTCAACTCGTACGGGAGGTCCGCGAACTCACCAGCGGGGACCCGCCCTGGGCCGCCGGCGCCGTGGTGATCGCCGGACGAGGCCCCGTGATCGCCGTCGAGGAGGCGGCGGGCTGGGCGGTGCGCTACTCCGCCTACGACGAGGACACCGGCCGCGGCCTCGAACTGCCGCGCAGCGCCTGGGTGCCGGCGAGTGTGCACACGCCCTTCGACCTCGCGTCCCTCACGAAACTCTTCACGAGCGTCGCCGCCGTCCAGCAACTCGAACGTGGCACGCTCGGCATCGACGCGCCCGTGGCGGCGTACCTCCCGGACTTCACGGCCGCGGCCGAACACGGCATCACCGTAAGGCAGTTGCTCACCCACACCTCCGGGCTGCGTCCCGAACTCCCGCTGTACGACTGCCGAAGCGACGCGGCACGGCTCGCGCTGCTGAGGGCGGAGGCGCCGGTGTCGGAGCCGGGCGGGCCGTACGCGTACTCCGACCTCAACATGCTCCTCCTCCAGCAGGTCCTGGAACGGATCACCGGGCTCCCGCTCGACGTGCTCGTACGGGAGGGGATCACCCGGCCGCTCGGGATGACAGCGACCGGTTTCGGGCCGTGCCCGGGTGCGGCGGCCACCGAGGACCAGCGAAGACCCTGGGCCAAGGCGGACCGCGGCATGCTGCGCGGCGTGGTCCACGACGAGAACGCCTGGGCCGTCGGCGGCGTCGCGGGCCACGCCGGCCTCTTCTCGACGGCCCGCGACCTGGCGGTCTTCTGCCGCACGCTGCTCGCGGGCGGCTCGTACGGCACGGCCCGCGTCCTCGGCCCCGACTACGTCGGGCTGCTGTTCACGCCGCCGGGCCTGGGCTTCGCGCTCGACCAGCCTTGGTTCATGGGGGAGTTGGCGGGACGGGGGGCGGCGGGGCATACGGGCTTCACTGGTACGTCACTGGTACTGGACCCGGCGACGGACACGTTCCTGGTGCTGCTGACGAACGCGGTGCATCCGCGCCGACGACCCGTCCCGGACAACGGCCCGCGAGCCGCGGTGGGGACGCGGCTGGCGGAGGCGGTTCGGGGGATGTGAGCGGCGCTCTTTGCGGTGAGCGGTGCTCTCATGACTGGTACGGCTGCTGCTGTTGAGGCCGCCCCTGTCCGTATGCCTGGCCGCCGGGGCCGTTCGTGCCCTGTGCCTGCAGTTGCTCCGCCTGCTCCTTGGTGATGCGCTGCTCCGCGCCGCAGAAGGTGCACTGCGTCATGTACTTCGTCGAGAACGGGAACAGCGGCACGAAGAACAGCGTGAACTTCGTGACGCGCTTCTTGAGGGTGTGCGCCGCGGGGTTGCCGCAGCTGCCGCACATGAACGTCAGGATCGCGAGTTGGTAGAGGTATCCCTTGGTGCCAAAGATGATCATGTGTCGGTCCTTCCCGGACTGCTCTCGGTCGTCGTGGTGCCCTCAACCCTAGAATCACCATGTGAACGTCTCACTGTCCCCTGACGACTCCCTGCGCACCGCCCTGGCCGGGCTGGTCGACGGATTGCCGCCGAAGGTGGCCGCGCAGGCGGTCGAGCGGCTGATCACGAACTATCGAGGACGGACGCCGACGGATGCGCCGGTGTTGCGGGACCGCTCGGATGTTGTCGCGTATGCGGCGTACCGGATGCCGGCGACGTACGAGGCGGTGTGCTCGGCGCTTGAGGCCTTCGCGGCGGCGGTGCCCGGGTGGGTGCCCGGCGGTCATGTGGACATCGGGGGCGGGACCGGGGCGGCGACCTGGGCCGTCAGCGCCACCTGGGAGGGGGAGCGGGCGGTCACCGTGCTCGACTGGGCCGAGCCCGCGCTGGCGCTCGGGCGCGAAATCGCCACCGCCAACCCGGAGTTGAAGGCCGCCGAGTGGCAGCGCTCTCGTATTGGAGCGGCGCTCACGATCGAGAGCACTGATCTCGTGACCATCTCGTACGTCCTCGGCGAGCTGACCGAGGGCGACCGTGCCGCCGTCGTCGACGCCGCCGCGGCCTCCGGGCAGGCCGTCGTGGTCGTCGAGCCCGGCACCCCCGACGGCTACGCCCGGGTCATCGAAGCCCGCGACCGCCTGATCCACGCCGGCTTCCACATCGCGGCGCCCTGCCCGCACAGCGCGACCTGTCCCATCGTCCCCGGCGAGGACTGGTGCCACTTCTCGGTCCGGGTCAGCCGCTCCTCGCTGCACCGGCAGGTCAAGGGCGGCTCCCTGTCATACGAGGACGAGAAGTTCAGCTACGTCGCCGCTGCTCGCTTTCCGGTGACGCCGGCCTCCGCCCGCGTGGTCCGGCGGCCGCAGATCCGCAAGGGGCAGGTGCTCCTCGACCTGTGCGAGACCGAGGAGCACCTGCGGCGTGAAACGGTGACGAAGCGCCACGGTGCGCTCTACCGGGCGGCCCGTGACGCGGACTGGGGCGACGCGTGGCCCCCTGCGGGCGCATAGCTCCTGCCTCGCGGCGGCACGTGTTCACGCAGTCGGGTCAGTTCGCTTGCTGCTCGGAGGCATCGCGTGCCGCGCGTTCTTCCTGGAGCTTGCGCAGCAGCTCCCGTTTCTGGGCCTGCGGGTCGAGTCGTGCGCCGGTTCGGGCGCCACGGTCGCCGCCGCGCAGTGCCTTGCGGCCCAGCTTGTTGCGGGTTCCGCCTACTCCGAGCATGTTTCCGGATCCGGATCGGGTCATCTTGGGCTCCTTGGTCACGGTGCGGAAGATTGGCCGAGACGGTACGAGCCGTCTCGCGAAAGCTCACCCACTCTCAGGCGAGACGAACCGTCTTGTCAACCTGATAAATTGCGCCCATGGTCCAGAAATCCACCGAGCAGCACCAGAGCCGGCCCCCGGCCCCGTCCCCGACGAAGCCCGCCCCCAACTCCACCCGTCGTAGCGAGAAGTCCCGTCGCGCGATCTACGAGGCCGCCCTCGAACTCGTCGTCGAGCTCGGCTACCCCAAGACCACGATCGAGGGCATCGCCGCCCGCGCGGGGGTCGGCAAGCAGACGATCTACCGGTGGTGGTCGTCGAAGGCGGACGTACTGCTGGAGGCGTTCCTCGACCTCTTCGCGCAGGCGTCGCGGGAGGCGGGTGCGGAGCCGTACGTCATCCCGGACACCGGTGACCTCGCCGCGGACATCAAGGCCGTCCTGCGGGCCACCGTCGACCAGCTGAAGGACCCCCGGTATGCGGCGCCGTCGCGGGCCTTGGCCGCCGAGGGGCTGGTCGACGAAGCACTCGGCCGAAGGTGCGCGGCCACGCTCATGGAACCGTCACTCCAGCTCTACGTCGACCGGCTGCACGCCGCGCAGGAGGCCGGTGAGGTGCGCCCCGACATCGACCCGCGCATCGCCCTGGAGTTCTTCATCTCCCCGCTGGCCCAGCGCTGGCTCCAGTACACCGGCCCGATCTCCTACGAGTACGTCGACACCCTCGTCGACTACGCCCTCCACGGCCTCGCCCCGCGCTGACCCGCAATTGTGACCAGGGCGACACCTGGGGTACTTGGAACCGGCACTCAAATCCCCTCAAAATGCGCGATAGCGCCTGATCCCTGTGTCGCGTACGCATCGCCCCACCCACCCCAGGACGGGCGCTTCGGCACCCCGTGCCGCCGGATCGTGGGACCATGAGGCATGCTGTCCGCAACACGCTGTCCGCACAACAGCGAGGCGAGGGGATAGATGAGCGCAGAGTTCGGCCGCCGTTCAGGCGGGCAGGGCAGGATCTCCCAGTGGCTGCGCGGCCGCCGACGTCCCTTGATGGCAGAAGCCGCCGACGACACCAGCCGTGAGGAACTGCTCCTCGCCGCCGCCGGAGCCGGGCTGCCGCTCGCGCCCGCCGCCTACCCCTCCGGCTACCGGTGCTCCTGCGACCGCGTCGGCTGTCCCACTCCCGCCCGGCATCCCGTTTCGTTCGCCTGGCAGACCCAGTCCACGACCGACAGCGCGCAGATCGAGCGGTGGGCCCGGCACCAGCCGCAGGCCAACTTCATCACCGCGACGGGCATGGTCCACGACGTACTCGACGTGCCCCTCGAAGCCGGCCGCGAGGCCCTGGAGCGGCTGCTCGCCTCCGGCATCGACGTCGGGCCCGTCGCCGAGTCCGGCGGTGACCGGATGCTCTTCTTCACGGCGACTCGCGGTACGCCAGAGGAAGAGGACGAGTGGTGGCCCTGCGAGCTGGACTGTCATCCCGAGACGATGGATGAGCATCCCGGGCTGAGGTGGCACTGTCGTGGGTCGTACGTGTTGGTGCCGCCCGCGCAGCTTCCCGGTGACCTGGCGGTCACCTGGCTTCGCGGCCCCGAGCATCCGCTTCCGGACCCGCTGACCCTGCTCGAGATCCTGACGGACGAGTGCGCCCGGTACGCGGGGGCCCAGCCAGAGCACTTGGCTTGGCCCATGCGGAGCTGACGCCAAGCGCTCCGCAGGGCTGCGATGCGTCTGCGGGTCCGTTGCGGCTGGTCGCACACGCCTGAGCCGCAAAATGTCAAAGCCCCGCGCCCCTGACTGCACCCCCCGTTCCCAAGCGAGGCCTTACTCCCCCTTCGCCCCCGTAAGCCCCTGAATCCTCGCCAAGAACTCCACCTTCTGGTCCGCCGCACCCGGCCCCGGATCCAGTACCGCCTGGTTCGACACCGACTCCAGCGTGATCGACTGCTTGGCCTCGCCCGTCATCAGGGCCTTCACGTTCGCGTCGGAGACGTTCAGTGGCACGCCTTGGGCCGCCGTCTGCTTCTCGTAGTGGCGGGTGGTGAAGAAGACCAGGGCGCTGCCGTCCGTGGTGCGCAGGCCCAGGGGGGCGTAGTCGCCGGAGGTCAGCGGCTCGTCCAGGTACTGGCGGACCAGGCCCGGTTTCTCCGCGTTCTTCTGGCGGGCGTCCCGCCATGCGGAGGTGTGCGTGCCCGGAGCGAAGGCGGCGCCGCCTTCTTGCAGGTATGTCGCGTACGTCTCGGCCAGATCCTGCGGCGGTACGGCCAGGTCCCCGGCGTTCGCGGTGACCGGCTCGGCCCAGCCGTCCTTGTCCTTCTTGAACTCCGGTACCTCGTCGGCGGCGAGGATCGTCAGATACGACACCTCCCACACCTCTTCCGCGCCACCCCGTGTGAAGACCAGCAGCCAGCGGGTGTTGTCGGAGCCCTTGTTGGCCTGCGAGTCGGCGACGAACCAGCGCGGCCAGCCGGCCTTCTTCGGGATGGTGAACTCGGTGTCGGTCAGCTTCAGCGGCGCATAGTCGGGATTGCCGCCAGGCTGGTTCTTCGCGCCCGCCCTGAGCTTGGCGCCGTCGATGTCGGCGAGCGGGCCGGTGACCCGGTCGGCGTCCAAGGCCTGGTCGTTGGCCGCGTTGGCCTCGTTGTAGGCGGCCGTGAAGTCCTTGAGGGCACGTGCGGCCTCGGTTTTCGTGGCCCCGGGGAGGATCTCCCGCTCCCCGTGCACCACCATGCACCCGCTCGCCGTCACCGACAGCACGGTGACCGCTGCCGCCGACGTGCTCAGTCGGCCCCACCTGCGAAGTGTCTGCGGCGTCTGCGGTGTCTTCATTGGATCGTCTTCACCTTCCCCTTCCCGGAGGCGAACCCTATCGGGGCAGGGAAACGCGCCGCACCGTGGGATCACGTACGAGGGTGACCACCGGCCTCCGCTCAGGCCTCCTCGACCTTTTCGCGAACCGGGGCGGGCGTCTTCTCCGTCCCGCCGCCGAGCCGCATCGGCCACAGGAAGAGGGCGAGCGTCGGTACCAAGTACAGTGCCCACACGGTGACTTGGAGTACGGTCGGGTCCGGCTGGAAGTTGAAGATGCCCTTCAGAAGCGTGCCGTACCAGCTGTCCGGCGGGATGGCGGTGCTGATGTCGAAGGCCTTGTTCGTCAGGCCGGGCAGGAAGTCGGCCTCCTGCAGATCGTGGAAGCCGTACGCGAGAACGCCCGCGGCCACGATCACCAGCATGCCGCCGGTCCAGGTGAAGAACTTGGAGAGGTTGATCCGCAGGGCCCCGCGGTAGAAGAGGTAGCCGAGTACGACCGCGGTCACAATGCCCAACAGGGCGCCGATCAGGGGCTCTTGGCTGCCGTCGCCCGAGGCGCGCACGGACGTCCAGACGAACAGGGACGTCTCCAGGCCCTCGCGCCCCACGGCCAGGAAGGCCGTCGCGACCAGCGCACCCGTGCCCAACTGCAGCGCCGCATCCAGCTTCCCGTGCGACTCGGCCTTCAGATGGCGGGCCGTACGCCGCATCCAGAAGACCATCCATGTCACCAGGCCCACCGCGAGGACCGACAGCGAACCGCCGAGCGCCTCCTGCGCCTTGAACGTCAGCTCCTGGGAGCCGAATTCGAGCGCGAAGCCGAAGCCGAGGGAGATGCCGACGGCGACGCCGATGCCCACTCACACGAACTTGCTCAGCCGGTCCCTGCGGGTGCCGTCCACCCGGCGGCGCGAGGAACCCCGCCCCCATCCACCCGGACCGCGCACAACATGCGTATCACCGGTGGTGGAGCGAACGCGGGTAACCAGCCTGCCCAACACCGTTCGGGGCAGCGCCACTGAGCAGCAGGGCCTGGCCTCGCCGGGCGAGCGTGTTCCTCTTCCGTGACGGTCAAGATCGCCGGACCGGGGCCACCAGAACCTCCCCGCTGCGCGGATGCGGAAAGACCTCGACGGCCTGCCGGTAGACGTCCGACAGCAGCCGGTCCGTGAAGATACCGGCGGGCGGCCCGTCGGCCACGGCGCGTCCCGCGGACAGGATCACAACCCGGTGCGCGTACGCCGCCGCCAGCCCCAGATCGTGCAGGACGACGACCACCGCGTCCCCGGCGAGGGCCCGTTCACGGCAGATCCGCAGCACCAGTTCCTGGTGGCGCAGGTCCAGGGCGGCGGTCGGCTCGTCGAGGAGCAGGAGGGAGGTGCGCTGGGCGAGCACCCGGGCGAGTGCGACCCTGGCTCGTTCGCCGCCGCTGAGAGCCGAGAAGGGGCGGTTCGCGAAGTCCTCCGTCTCGGTCGCCGCCATGGCCGCGGCCACCGCCCGGTCGTCCTCGTCCTCCAGCGCCGTACCGGCCCAGGGCGCCCGGCCCATCCGTACCACCTCCTCGACCACGAAGGGAAAGGAGAGCGTCGCGGACTGCGGCAGAACGGCCCGGCGCAGGGCGAGTTCATGCGCCGACCATGCGGACGCAGGGCGCCCGTGGAGTCGTACGACTCCCTCGGCGGCCGGGAGATCTGCGGCGAGCGCACTCAACAGCGTCGACTTACCCGCCCCGTTGGGACCGACCAGGGCCAGCACTTCGCCCGCGCGAGCCGTGACGTCCACGCCGGACAGCACCTCGCGGGCGCCGAGCCGTACGTGCAGGGCCTCGGCCTCGGCGAGTACGTCGCCGGGGTGCACGGCGGCGGGAGGCGTGGGCCTCGCGCCGGGCAACCGGAGCCACTTCATGCCGTTCATGCCCAACCCCCTTGCCTACGGCGGGTCCTGCGCAGCAGCCAGAAGAAGAACGGGCTGCCGAACAGCGCGGTCAGCACCCCGAGCGGCAGCTCGGCGGGCTCGGCGACGGTGCGGGCCGCGAGGTCACCCGCCAGCAGCACCACCGCACCGCCCAGCGCGCTGCCGGGAATGAGGAAACGGTGGCCGGGACCGGCCGCCATCCGCAGCAGATGCGGGATGACCAGGCCCACGAAGCCGATGATTCCGGAGACCGACACCGCCGCGGCCGTCAGCAGCGCGATGACCAGGACGAGGACGATCCGCAGCCGTTCGACGTCCACGCCCAGATGCCGGGCCGGGCGTTCACCGAGGGACAGGAGGTCCAACTTGCGTGCGTACAGCGGCGCGACGGCCAGTCCGACGGCCGCGCACGGCAGTACCGCGAGCACCTTCGGCCAGGTGGCCTGGGCGAGCGAACCGAGCTGCCAGAACGTGATCTGTTGCACCGCCGCCGTGTCCGCGAAGAAGATGAACAGGCCGATCAGCGCGCCCGTGAAGGCGTTCACGGCGATACCCGTGAGGATCAGCGTCACCACTTCCGTACGGCCGCCCGAGCGCGACATCGCGTACACCAGCAGGACCGTGCCGAGGCCCGTCACGAAGGCGAAGGCCGGGATGGTCCAGTTGCCGAGGAAGTTCAGGCCGAGCGAGATCGCGGCGACCGCGCCGACCGCCGCACCCGAGGAGACGCCGATGACGCCCGGTTCTGCGAGGGGGTTGCCGAACACGCCCTGCATCAACGCGCCCGCGCAGCCCAGCGACGCGCCGATGAGCAGAGCGAGGACGATGCGAGGGAAGCGGACGTTCCAGAGGACGGACTCGGGGACGCGGGAGAGTTCGCCGCCGCCGAGGCCCGCGCGGTGGGCGATGGAGGTGAGTACGTCGCCGGGGGAGATGTCGTACGCGCCGAGCCCCGCGGAGGTGAGGGTGAGCAGGGCGAGGAGGGCGGTCATGGCGGCGGTGAGCAGCCAGGGGGTGCCGCGACGGGGTCTTGTGCGGGGATCGGGAGCCGGCGGTACCTCCTGGACCGGAGCCTCGCTTTCGGGCGTCGCTCCCTTGTCCGTCACGGTCACTCGGCGTCCCCGTACAACTGACCGACCAGCGACTTCAGTACCTCGTCCGTACGCGGCCCGTAGTTGAGGAGTACGCCGTCCTCGATCGAGACGACCCGGCGCTCCATGCCGGCCGGGGTCTGCGCGATGCCGGGGATCTTCACGAGTCCGTCGATGCCGCCGACGGACTCGAGGCCCTTGGACATCACGAGGATCGCGTCGGGCGCGGCCTGTGCGAGGGCCTCCGTGGTGATCGCGGTGAAGTCCTTCTTCAGCCCCGACTCCGCCCCGGCGTCCACCGCTCCCGCCGCTTCGAGCAGCGAGGTGGCGCCCGATCCCTTGCCGCCGATCAGATAGACGGAGGCGGAGCCTCGCAGATAGAGGAATGCGACGCGCGGCTTGTCGCCGTCTTCCGGAACTCCCTTGCGTACGGCGGCGATTCGGTCCTCGGAGCGCTGCGTGAGCTCGTCCCCGGCGGCCGGTACGCCGAGGGCGCGGGCCACTGCCTCGATCCGCGGGCCCACGTCGTCGAGGCCCTTGGCCGGGGCGGCGACCAGGACGGGGATGCCCGCGTCGCGGATCTGGTCCATGGCCTCGGCGGGGCCGGTGGTCGACTCGGCGAGCACCAGGTCGGGCTTGAGGGAGAGGACGCTCTCGGCGGAGACATCGTGATTGCGGGTGACCACCGGCAGCTTCTTCGCCTGCTCGAAGGTGGCGGTGATGTCGCGGGCGACAACGCTCTTGCCGAGGCCGAGCGTGAAGACGATCTCGAATTACGAGTTGACGTGGGGAATCAAGGAGTCGTACCGCAACTACGTGACCGGGATGGCGCTCGGCAGCTTCACGCCCGCGGACGGCGCGAAGCAGGCGGCGGGCAACGGGGCGTTCACCTTCGTGGAGGGCACCGGCACCTATGACTCCGAGGCCCACACGGTCGACCTGGGTTTCAAGGGCAGCCTGAAGATCGAGTCCAAGGCGCACGGTTTTGAACTCACGCTGTCCGACGTGAAGTTCGACAGCAAGGGCGCCGAGATCACCGCGGACGTGACCAAGGGCGGTGCGACGACGCAGGACGTACCGCTCGCCGACGTCACCGTCACACGCGACATGAAGGACATGGCGACCAAACTGACGAAGGAGGCGGCGGACGCCTTCGGCAGTGCGAGCTACCAGGGGGCGGCCGGAGACCCGCTGACGGTGGTGGACAAGGGCACGACGCCTCCCACTGAGGACCCGACAACGCCTCCTACGGACCCGACCACGCCGCCCACGACGCCTCCCTCGGACCCGCACACCCAGACACCCCCCACGGCCGGCAACCCGACGTCGCCTTCGACCACGCAGCCCGCGGACTCCCCGCCCTCCGCCGCCCCCACGAAGGGCGATATCGCCGACGGCACCCTCGGCTGGGGCGTGAAGCAGTCCTTCCGTACGTACGTCGTGGACGGCGTCGCCAAGGGCGAGATCACCGTCTCCGGCGGCGCGACACAGGCCTCCGGCAACGGGGCCTTCACCTTCGTCGACGGCTCCGGCACATACGACACCGAGGCCGACACCCTCTCCGCCGCGTTCAAGGGGTCCGTCAACTTCAAGGGGCATGAGGAGAACGGGACTTACGGACTCGACCTCACCCTCAGCGACCTCAAGGCGAAGATCGACGGCGACTCGGGCACGCTGACCGCCGACGTGAACAGCCTCGGCGACAAGTCCGACGACGTGGTCGTCGCCGACCTTCGGCCGAGGTCGGCGGACCTGGTCGCCGAGGACGACGTCATCACGCTGCCGGACGTCACCGCCAAGCTCACCGCGGCAGGAGCGGACGCCTTCGGCGGCTTCTACCAGGCCGGCGCCGAACTCGACCCGGTGGACCTCTCGGTGGCCCTTTCGGCTGACGCCGAGCTTCCCCCGAATGACGACCCGAGCGCTTCCGCCACCCCGACCTCCGACTCCGGTTCGGGCACGACCGGCGGCACGGGGGCGGGCTCCACCGGCTCCACCACGGGCGGCGGCGTAACGGGTGGCGGCCTGGCCGCCACCGGCTCCTCCGTCCCGGCCGGCGCCCTCGGCGCCGTAGCCGCCGTGACGGTGGCGGCGGGCGCGGGTGTGGTCTTCGCGGTACGCCGGCGGAGGGCCGGGGAGCAGGGCTGATCCCCAGCCGGCCGCGGGTTGGTGTTTGAATGCCCGCGTGACTGCTTACGACGTGCTGCGTGTGTTCTGCGGGCCAGGTGGAGGACACGGGAACCGCCTGGCGGTCGTGCGCGACGGCACCCTGATGCCGGAACGCGACGACCGCCAGGCCTTCGCGGCCAAACTCGGCTTCAGCGAGACGGTGTTCGTCGACGACCCCGAGCGCGGGATCATCGACATCTACACGCCCAGCGTGCGGCTGCCCTTCGCCGGCTACCCCTGCGTCGGCACGGCCTGGCTCCTGGACGTGCCCGAACTCGTCACACCGGCGGGTGTGGTGGGTACCCGCCTCGACGGCGAGTTCAGCTGGATCGAGGCGCGCCCGGAGTGGCCGGAGCCACGGACGCTACGTCGGTACGGGTCGGTCGCCGAGGTCGACGCGCTGGAGGTGCCTCCGCCCGGGGACTGGCTTTACGCCTGGGCCTGGCAGGACGAGGCGGCGGGACGTGTCCGTGCTCGTGCCTTCCCGGGGCGTGGCGACGGCATAGAGGAGGACGAGGCGACGGGCGCGGCGGCCCTCCAGCTCACAGCCCAACTGGGCCGCGCCCTGAACATCACCCAGGGCGCGGGCTCGCAGATCCTCACGGCACCACAGCCGGAGGGATGGGTAGAGGTGGGCGGCCGGGTGTTCCTGGAGCGCTGAGGGCTACCGGCCTTTTTGTGCGGACGCGTCCCCGAACCGGCGCCCCCTCAGGGGCGCGGGGACTGCGCGAGCAAGCACCCACAACCCCGCAGACAGCGAACCGCCCTCCAAGCGGAGCGCTTACGCGCTGACGCGGAACTCCTCACTCAACGCACGAAGAACCGCGATGTTCAATGTGAACGCCCGCTTGCACTCCCCGATGATCCGCTGCTTCTCCAGATCATCAGCGAGAACCCCGTCGAGAAGTTCGCGATAATCCCGCTTGAACGCGGCCGGGTTGCTGATGTCCTCGAACACATAGAACCGCACCCCGTCCCCCTTGCGCGCGAACCCCCACGTCGTCTCCGCCCTGCTCCGGAGGACCTGCCCACCGGAGAGGTCGCCGAGGTAGCGGGTGTAGTGATGCGCCACGTATCCACCCGGCCACGTACGCGCGCACTCCTTGATGCGGGCCGTGTACTCCTCCGTGGCGGGCAGTGCGGTGATGCTCTCGCGCCACCCCGCGCCCCGCAGATGTGCGAGGTCCCGCTCCAGGGCCCCCTGTCGCGTCAGCTCGGGCCGGATGAACGGTCCCGCCACGGGGTCGTCGGCCAGCTCGCGCCCGCTCTCCTCGATCGCCCGGTAGACGAACCACAGCTGCTCGGTGTATCGCGTGTACGCATCCACGCCGAGCCTGCCGCCCAGCAGGTCACTCATGAACGTCGAGTCGTGCGCCTCGCCGTGCAGCTCGTGCGACGCCGTGCGGATGAGCGTCGAGAACGGTGTACTCGACGAGTTCATGTGGACCTCCGGGGCCGAAGGGGAGACAAGGCCGGGCTCATCTTCTATGGTTAGGCTTACCTAAGTCAACGAGTTTCCCGACGTCCTGTCGGTAAAACCCTACCCCGAAACGCCACCACACCCACATGTCGGACCCGCATGAAAAAGCCGCCCGCTCCCGGGGGGAGGGAGCGGGCGGCTCCGATGCTGTGACGCGGCGTGGCTAGGGCAGCGTAAGGACCTCGGCCCCGCTGTCGGTGACGACCAGCGTGTGCTCGAACTGAGCCGTCCGCTTGCGGTCCTTCGTCACGACCGTCCACCCGTCGTCCCACATGTCGTACTCGTACGAGCCCAGCGTGAGCATCGGCTCGATGGTGAAGGTCATCCCGGGCTGCATGACAGTGGTCGCGTTCGGGTTGTCGTAGTGCGGAATGATCAGCCCGGAGTGGAACGACGAGTTGATCCCGTGCCCGGTGAAGTCCCGTACGACCCCGTAGCCGAACCGCTTCGCGTACGACTCGATGACCCGCCCGATGACGTTGATCTGCCGGCCGGGCTTGACGGCCTTGATGGCGCGGTTCAGGGACTCACGGGTCCGCTCGACGAGCAGCCGCGACTCCTCGTCCACCTCGCCCACGAGGTAGGTGGCGTTGTTGTCGCCGTGCACCCCGCCGATGTACGCCGTCACATCGAGGTTGATGATGTCGCCGTCCCGCAGCACCGTGGAGTCCGGAATGCCGTGGCAGATGACCTCGTTGACCGAGGTGCACAACGACTTGGGGAAACCGCGGTAACCGAGCGTGGACGGATAGGCTCCGTGGTCGCACATGTACTCGTGGGCGACCCGGTCCAGCTCGTCCGTGGTGACGCCGGGCGCGATCTTCCTCGCGGCCTCGGCCAGCGCTCGCGCGGCGATCCGCCCGGCGGTCCGCATGGCCTCGACCGTCTCGGGGGTCTGCACCTCCGGACCCTTGTACGGCGTGGGTGCGGGCTTGCCCACGTACTCCGGACGCCTGATGTTTCCCGGGACGGGACGGGTGGGAGAAAGCTCCCCTGGTACGAGCAGCGACTGGCCAGACATGCCAGCGAGTCTAACCAGCCGCCGCTGGGGGACGATGACCCTGGCGAAAGGAGCCCCAGCCATGGCCCTGTTCAAGAAGCGCACGGTCGGCAAACCGGGCGAGTGGTACTACTGCCTGGAGCACAAGAAGGTCGAAGAGGGCCCCGAATGCCCCGGCAAGGACCGCTTCGGCCCGTACACGAGCCGAGCCGAGGCTTCCCACGCGATGGAGCTCGCTCGCGAGCGCAATCTGGAATGGGAGACGGACCCCCGCTGGCAGGATGGCACTCCACGCGGCGGAGAGGACGACTGATCACCTGCGCAGCCAGTCGCCCGCTGCCCGCAGCCAGGTGCTGAGCAGGGCCTTGTCGCCCAGGACTTCGATGCCCTGGGCAGGGGGTGGTCAGCGTGGGCGGGCGGCCTTGCGGACGGCGATGACGGCGGCGACCACCAGGATGCTGGTCCCGGAGACGTCCGTGGCCGGCGAACGAGGTCGGCTCCGGTGATCGAGCAGGTTGGGCAGTGCGTGGCCGATCCGCCGTGAGCTCACATCAGCCGAGATGGCGCTGAGCACCCTTGCTGTCGTGATCAGCGGTGCGGCCGAGGCGAGGATCTCCGTCAAGGGGCCCACCACCGGGCGGGAGTGGGCCTGGCGCTGCCCTGACTCGTCGGCGGCCGTTTCAGGCCGTTCCTGGCGATTCCCGCCCCAGAGAGGAGTTCGCCTATCGGCGCGGGCCGCGATCGCGGGGGCCACGGCGCAGCACCAGCCAGGCCAGGACGGCAACCAGTGCGAGGTACTCCAGCCACGCGAACAGCACCGCCAGTCCTTCGGTGGTCATGAGGCGACCTGCCCTTGGTCGGGGCGTACCACCAGGCGCCGCTGCTGGACGGAGACGACCTGGCTCCACGGGATCTGACGGTCGCTGCGGCCAAGCCAGCGCACCAGGACGGCCAGGAGCCCGGGGCCTTCGACAGCGTGCTCGGCATAGCCGAGGCGGTACGCGAGGGCCGATGGGCCCACGATGACCGCATCGATCCGCCATGGTGCGCCCTGCCCGGCGCGGGCGAGACGCACATCGTGGACCCGGCCGAGTCGGCGGCCGTCGGTGTCGAGCGCTTCCGCGCCGAGCAGGTCAGTCGCTTTCACGCATACCTCCCGGAAGCCGTGAGATCAGACGGTGGCGTAGCCACCGCTCCGGGGCCGTCAGCGAGGGGAACGCCTCGGCCGGGGAGGCCAGCCGCACCACGGTGCCGACGTCGTCGATCGCGGCGACCGGCACTGCGATCGGGCCCTGGCGGCCGGAGAGCCGCTCGGCGAGATCCGCCCACCACCGTGCCGCCCTGCCACCGAGACGGTCTGCGAAGGCTCGCTGCCCGATGAGCACTGCCGCCAGGACGGGCGGGCCCCCTTCGTCTCCCTCGGCGAATAGCAGATCGTCGATCTTTCCCAGGGCAGTCCCCCTGCTGTCGACGACCTGGCGGTCGAGGAGCTGAAGGCCGGCATCCAGGAACTCGGTCACAGTCCCGCCTTGGTCGCGATCAGCAGGGGCAGTGCGGCCACCGCTCCGGCCAGCACGATGACCAGATAGACCACCCCGACTGCGTTGGCCAGGCGCCCGTTGACCCGGTTGCCCATGTAGCGGCGGTCGTTGGCGATCACGAGGATCGGCAGGTAGGTCACCGGCAGGACGGCGGCCCCGAGGTAGACGGCGTAGATGGTGATCGTGACCGGGTTGATCGTGGTCAGGGCGACCGCCGCCGCGGCGAGCAGGGTGACCATCAGCAGTGTGTGGAAGCGGCTGGTGTCGGCCGGGCGGGGCGTCTTGCCCCAGGTCCAGCCGAAGTGGTGGGCGATGGTGTAGCTGGAGGAGAGCAGGGTTTCAATGGTGGAGCCGAAGACCGCGGCGACGATACCGAGGATGGCCAGCGCGAACCCCACCTTGCCCAGCGCCAGTACGACGGGCAGGACGGTCTGGCTGAGGTGCTCGACCTGGATGCCGGCCGGCATCAGCACCTGGTAGGCGACGACCTGGATGCCGATGGCGAGGATGCCTCCGATCGGGTAGCCGATCCAGCAGTTCATCCTCACCTCGAACAGATTCCGCGCCCTCCAGCGGTGCTCGATGGCTGCCGAAGAGAAGAAGAACACCTCGTACGGGGTCATCTGCGCGCCCAGCATTACCAGCGCGTAGAAGAAGTACGTGGGCAGTCCCTCACCGAACGGCAGACTCGGGTGCGTCACGTCGTGCGCCATCTGCTCCCATTCCGGGCCCAGATGCCAGACAGCAACGACGAACACGAACAGCGCCATCCCAGCGAGCCCGTATGCGCGCTCCATCATCTCGAACGGCACCCGCCAGATCACCAGCCACGCCAGGAACGCCACCGGCGGCACCCACAGCAGATAGTGCACATCCGTGAGCAGCTCGATCGCCAGCGCGATGCCGCACAGCTCCGCGACAAGAGCAATTGCGTTGACGAGATAGGAAACCGCCACGGCCGCCAGGCCCGTCCGGGCGCCCATCCGCTCGCGGATCAGGTCGAAGACGGTCCTGCCCGTGACCACGGCGACCCGGCCGGCCATCTCCGAGTACAGGGCCACGCCGACCACCGCGACGACGGTGACCCACACCAGAGCCAGCCCGAACCGGGCTCCGATCAGCGCGTCGGTGACCAGATCACCGATGTCGATGAACCCACCGATCGCGGTGAAGACACCAAGTGCCAGGCTGAGGATCTTCTTCACGTGGGCCTCAGCTCTTCGAGCCGCTTCAGCCGAGCAGCAAGCCGCGGCAAAGGTTCAGCAAGCCGGGCCAGCTCGCCGTATCGCCCCTCCCGGGCGGCGATCCGCAGGTCGGCCAGCGCGGTTCGGCAGTCGGTCAACAGGGATGTCACTTTGCTTCGCAGCGCCGTGCTGCCCGCAGTAGGGGGCTGGACGGCGCCGATGTGCGTGGCGACGGAGTCCAAGGCCGTTTCCGCGTCCGACAAGGCCCTGGCCGTATACGGGCGGGGAGCCTTGCCCTCCTCGGCCGCTTGGACGACGAGGCGTGCCGTCTGCACCGCCGACCGTGCTGCCTCTGCTGTATTGGCGACCTTCTCCTGATAGTCGGTCTCCGACCACGAAGGCCCCACACACGCGCTCAGGGCCATGAACAGCGTCAGAACAAGGCCGGTCGGACACACAGCGCGCCGGGCGGGCAGTCGGCTGGTCGTCACCTTCATGTCCCGGGAGCGCATACGTGCCAGACCGTAGCCGCAGCCGCCGCTCTTCGGGATTCGCCTCGCCGACGCCACGAGAAGCCACTTCTTCGGCTCCTGCTGCCAGCTCATTCGGCTGTTGGGCGTGGCACCCGCCCGGTCAGTGGAGCAGTCGAAAGGCACGGCCTCGACGTCTGGTGCTCACGCAGGCGTGTCCGGCTGACATGCCATGGTCACTGGTGCGGCCCGCGGCTTGGGGGCATTCATCACCCCCTGCCTGGCCAGGGACGGGAGCGAGCGTGTGTCTCACCGACGCATGCCGCGAAGACGGCGCGAAGGTATGTGTCGCCCTGACCGTGGAGGACCACGGCGGGCGGATTCTGACGCCGGTGGCCGTGGCCCGTCTCGTACGACGTGGGGGATCCGCCTCCGACTGCTCGTCATGGCGGCGGGCGCCTGGCTCATCGCAGCCCCATTCGTCCTCAGCTACGGCGACACCTCCAAGGCCGACGCCGCAACGGAAGGGCAGCCTCGGCATCGCCGGTGGCGAAGAGGGGCGTGCCGGCGCCGAGAGACGGGCACCCGGTGGACGCGCGAGGCGGATCCGTGAGCAGACCAACGGCGCGTCGCGCCCGGCAGGCAGGTACCGGTGATCCCTTGGCCGGCCAGTCGCCTGCGAAGGGCCCCACGCCGCGAGCAGGCCAGAGGAGTACCCGTCCGCGGGGATCGCCCGGGCCACCCTGCCGACGGCTGGGCGACTCCCACTGGATGTCAGGTCCCGGCCAGAATCGTGGTCATGTCATGGCCAGCACTGTGGGTCCCGGGCCGGAATCGTGGTCCCTGGCCGGAATCATGCCGACCGGTTGGCCTGCGGCCGTCACAAGGTCCGCTTCCGCCAGACGGATGAGGAGCTCAGCCAGGACGTGACCCGACTGATGTCGGAAGAAGTGACGATGCCTGCCACTCGGCTTCCTTCCAGTACGAGGGCGCGGTGGGCGGGATTGGCCTCCAACTCGGGAACCAGCCGGGTGAGCGGGTCGTCGGGGCGGGGAGTCGGCAGGTCGTCGACCGGCACCATCACGTGGGTGACAGGGGTGGAGGAGCGTTCCGTCTCCGCGACCGCGTCGGCGCCCTTGAGGGTGACCAGGCCGACCGCGGTGTTGTAGCCGTCCACGACAGGGAAGGCCGAGTGGCGGTAGCGGAAACGGGGGTCGGCAAGGAACTCGCTGATCGTGGTGGCGGCCGGGACGGTCACGGGGGCCGGTGTCATCGCATCGCTCACCGGGATTCCGCCCAGCAGTTCACGCAGTCTCGCCTGACCGCCCTCCGCCGTGGCCACCGCGATGATGAACCAGCCGACGACCACGAGCCAGATGCCGCTGAACACGGCTCCGACCAGGACGAGGTACAGGCCGCCGACCACCAGCGCCCACCCCAGGAACCGTCCCGCAGCAGTGGCTGCCGCCGTGGCGCGCAGCGGACTTCCGGTCTTCCACCACACCGCCGCTCGCAACAGCCGACCGCCGTCCAGTGGCGCGGCGGGCAGGGAGTTGAAGACGGCCAACAGGATGTTGATCCCCGCAAGCCAGGCCAGCGCCTCCACCGCAAGCCCGGCCTCGGAAAATGCGGCCAGCACTCCGGCCGCCAGAGCGAACAGCCCTCCGAGCAGCAGGCTGACCAGAGGCCCTACGCCGGCTATGCGCAGTTCCGCTCCGGGGGTGGCTGCCTCGCTCCTGAGCCGTGCGAGTCCGCCGAGCAACCACAGGGTGATGTCCTCGACGGATACTCCGTTGCGACGGGCCACCAGTGCGTGGCTGATCTCATGGGCCAGCAGCGACAGCAGGAACAGCACCGCGGTCACCCCGGACGCAAGCCAGTACTGCCAAGGCGGGCGGTCCGGATGAGCTTCCCGGAAGCTGCCGCCTGCCAGCCCCACCAGGATCAGGACGAAGATGACCAGGACGCTCCAGTGCACGCCCACCCGGATACCGGCCACACGGCCCAGTGAGAACGTGGCCCGCATGGGAGCCACCTCCCGGTTCGTGCTCGATGGTCGTGGTGCGGACGGCGGCAACGCCGATTGGCTCGTCGCGAGAGCCGTGCGTCCTGCCCCGCCGCCCGGTCGGTCCATCGCCGGGCTCCTGCGAACAGCCGAGCCTCTGACGGCAACTCCGCACCGACGGGTACGTCAGTGCCCGAAGATATGCCGACCGCGACGGCGATGCCTCGACCGGGACGGCTGCGGGTGCGGCCCCTCTCGCTCTTCTGTCGCCCGGGTGACCGGTGCGGATGCAGGGACCCCGTGCATGCGACGACGCCGCTTCAGTCCGGCCGTGAGCACGGCCAGTCCGAGGCAGAAGATCAGCGTCAGTGCCACGCCGGAAAGGAAAATTCCTGGCGCGGTCAGCGTCGCGATCTGATTGCCGAAGATCTCCACCGCGTAGTCGGGGCCGCCCGAGAAGTTCTCCACGACGGCGACGGCCGCGAACGCGCCCGTGGCCAGCACGAGCAAGAGCGCCAGCATGAGCATCGCTCTCACCTCCTCCTCCGGCCTTGGTGACCGATTACCCCAAGTCAGGTGCCTGACACGGGCTCCCGGCATCGGTCGCCGATCGGATGATCCACGCCGTCGAGCACGCGTCGCGGGCTCCCGAGCGTACGGAGGCCCCTGCCTTCCGAGCACATGGTGGAGCCGCCGCCGACGCGCGTTTGTGCGGCTCTTGGGCGGGCACCCCGGCCGCATGAGCACGCGGGACGACAGAGCGTCCGGCGCGAGGCATCGGCGCAGGCCCCGCCGACTCTTCGCGGTGCTCGTGGCCGTACCTCTGCTGGCGGGCTGTGTCGCGGTCGAACGCGACGACCCGAGTGCGGCGCGGACTTCTCCGGGCGGGGCGCGCGAGGTACCGCTCAGGGTCGTGGAGCAGGGCGGCCGGACGCTGGCGTTCGTCCCCGTGAGCATCGAAGGACGGGGTCCTTTCTCGTTCGCCCTGGACACCGGAGCCTCCACGAGCGTCGTCGACGAGAATGTCGCGGAGCGGGTCGGCCTGGAACGCACCGGCGAGCGACGTTCGGTGAGTGGGGTCCTCGGTACGGGGGAGGTTCCCGTTGCCAGGGTGGACCAGTGGGAAGTCGGCGACGTACGCCTCGACCCAGGCGAGGTCACCGTCATCGACCTGGGGCCTCCCAGGGGAGGAGGAGGCATTCAGGGCCTGCTCGGTTCGGATGTGCTCAGCGACTTCGGGTCGATCACCGTCGACTACGACGACGGCGTCCTCACCATCCCCGCCCCGTGACGACGCCGTACCGCCGCACCGCTGTCCCTGACCGGTCGACACCTGAACAGGTCCGGAGAGATCCTGAAGGAGGAGACGCACGGTCGCTGTGCGGGCAAAGGGGAGCGCCGAAATGGAATGGTGGATCTGGCTCATCATCGCGCTCGCGATCCTTGCGGCTGTCGCCGGGTGCGTCGTGGCGCTTCAGGCGCGGCGCCGGTCCGGTGGCGTGATAGCGCAGGGCCGCCGGCCTCCTGGCGGAGGAGGCCGGACGCCATGACTGTCTACATGCGAGCCGGCGAGATCATCAGGAAACCTGTGGTGACCCTGTCGGGTGAGGACGTCGGGCAGGTCAAGGACCTCGTCTTCGACGCCTCGACAGGCGGCATCCGATGCTTCACCCTGGCCGGCCGCGGCCTCCTGTCGGGTCCACTCCACCGCGCCCTTCTGTGGCGGAACGTCCACGCCCTGGGGCCGCACGCGGTCATGGTGCGCGACGAGAACGCACTGGAGGAGGACGACTCCGCCGCCGGGCCGGGAGTGGAGGAGAGCGCCGGGGTCAACGTGCTCGGTGTCGCGGTCACGACCCGCGGCGGCGCGCAGCTGGGTACCGTCACCGATGCCGTCGTCGCGACCGGCAGGGCACCGGTGGTGGCGGGCTACGAGGTGGAAACCGCCGAGCGCCGACGGGTCCTGCTGCCGGTCGCCGGCCCGGTCACCGTCTCCGGTGAGCGTGTACTCGTCCCCGATGCCACCGCGGAGCACAGTGCGGGTGACCTGGGAGGGTTCGGAACCGCCGTGAAAAGCCTGCGCGACCGCCTCCGGCACGACCCGCAGGAGGGATGACCGATGCTGTTCAGCAAGGCTCAGGGCGAGACCGTCATGGACCTCACGACGGCCGAGACGGTCGGAACGGTCGCCGCGTGTACCGTCGCTCCCTCGCCGGCGCGTATCGCCGGTCTGCGCCTGAAGACCCGGGGTCGCGGACACCACACCCTTCCCTGGGAAGACGTCCAGACGTTCGGTCCGGACGCGGTCGCCGTCGATGGAGCTGACCGGATCCGCGACGAGAAGGACATGGATCCCAGCGATCCCGCCAGTGCCGTGCACGACCCTCTCGGGAAGGCCGTACTGACCGAGACGGGGCTTGAGAAGGGCACCGTGATCGACGTCGAGTTCGACGAGCAGTCAGGACGCATCGGCCACCTGCTGACCGCCGAGGAGCAGATCCCTGGCGACGAGCTCCTGGGCGTCGGCAGCTACGCGGTCGTCGTCTCCGCCCCACGGTGACATCCCGCAGGGGCACCTCATGAGTTCCGCGCACGATGCGCGCGCGTTCGCCCTCACCAAGCTCACCAAGCTCACCAAGCTCATCAAGCGATGTCTGGCCGATGGCGATCCGGCCCTGGCACGACGTGTCGACACGATCAATACCGTGATGATGCGAGGGGCCCCTGCACATTGCCCACGCCATCGTGCTGTCCGGCCCCTTCGGCTGGGAGAGGGAGAACGAGGCCCGGCGGGGCTCCCTGGTGCAGCGAGGGGCGGCGGTCGTGGACCGTTCGAGGCGTGGCCCGGGCGGCGTTCCCCGCCTTGACCGTCGCTGCACACGGCCCGCTGCCCCGTCGCCGTCGTACCCGCTCCGGCGGACGGGCCTCGCCCCGGCCGAAGTGCCCTGGAGAACCTCACCGGCTGCCGCGTCCTCCGATTGGTCCAAGAACTGAGATGTGGCAGTGGTGGGCGTGGCATGCGTAGCGGCATGAAGCTGAGAACATCAAGGCCGTGGCGCAGGGCAGTCACGTTCATTGTGGTGGGCTGTCTCGCCGCCGTCTGGGGCGCGACGGGGTGCGGCGGTGACGGGGGCGACTACAACCCACCTGGCGCCAACGCTCGTGTCGGGTCGGTCCTGATTCGTTACGCCCATATCGCCGAACCCCCCGACGGTCCGTGGGAGACGGGGGACGACGCGCCCTTCTACGTCTGGCTCTTCAACCAGGGGCAAGAGACCGACAGGCTGCTCGGTGCGGAGACGACCGTCGCACGGTCCGTCGACATCGTGGGAGCCGACGGCGCGGTACGAGGACCGGTCGCACTGCCCACCGACAGACTTGTCGAACTGGAGGAGGGGCGCGCACACCTGCTGCTCAGAGACGTGCGCCAGCAGATCCGGGGCGGGGACTACGTGTGGATCACCCTGCGCTTCGAACACGCCGGCGAGATCGCCTTGCAGGTGCACTCCCAGATCCCCACCTACGTCGATGACGACGCCACCGATGCACCGGGACTGACATCACCCTCACCGGAATGACGTCTGCAACGAAGCGATGGCCACAGCCGCCGGAGCCCCGGCCTCGCTAAGGCCGCAGGGGTGCCGACACCCCTCCGGGGGCGCGCGGAGACATCACTGTCGCGGACAAGGTCGTAGCCAAGATCTTGGGCGCACGCCGACCACCTCTGCCGTGCCCTGCAAGGACGTACGATCGCCGACCGACTCCCCGTGTGCCAGTCGTTGCCACGACGGACCTGCGGTCGGCACCGAGCCCCAACCACCCACGAACCCAACCGCCCAGCCGTCGGCGGTTGTCGGCGGGCTGTCGGCGGTTTGTCAGTGGGCGCTGGCACCGTTTGCGGCATGACACGAATCGACAACGACCCCGACACCCGCGCACGGAGCGCGGTCACCGTCAGGGGACTGGTCAAGCACTACGGCGAGACCAAGGCACTGGACGGCGTTGACCTGGACGTACGCGAGGGCTCAGTGATGGGCGTGCTCGGGCCGAACGGAGCGGGCAAGACCACCCTCGTACGGATCCTGTCCACTCTGATCCAGGCCGACGCCGGCCAGGCGACCGTCGCCGGCTACGACGTCGTACGACAGCCCCGCCAGCTGCGCCGGGTGATAGGCCTCACCGGCCAGTACGCCTCCGTCGACGAGAAGCTCCCCGGCTGGGAGAACCTCTACATGATCGGCCGCCTGCTCGACCTGCCCCGCAAGGAGGCAAGGGCCCGTGCGGACGAGCTGCTGGAGCGCTTCTCGCTCACCGAGGCGGCGAAGCGCCCGGTGAACACGTACTCCGGAGGGATGCGGCGCCGCCTGGACCTGGCCGCGTCGATGACGGGGCAGCCGACGGTGCTGTTTCTCGACGAACCGACCACCGGCCTCGACCCCCGCACCCGTAACGAGGTGTGGACGGAGGTCAAGCGCATGGTCGGCGAGGGCGTGACCGTACTGCTCACCACCCAGTACATGGAGGAAGCCGAGCAGCTCGCCTCCGAGCTGACCGTCGTGGACCGCGGCAAGGTCATCGCGAACGGCGCCATCGACGAGCTGAAGTCGAAGGTCGGCGGCCGGTCCCTGCGCATCCGCCCGGCCGACCCGATCGAGCTGCGCCCGCTCGCCGGCGCGCTCGACGACCTGGGCATCACCGGGCTCGCCACAACGACGGTGGACAGCGCGAACGGCACCCTCCTCGTGCCGATTCTCAGCGACGAGCAGCTCACCGCCGTGGTCGGCGCGGTCACCGCACGCGGTATCACGATCGCCTCGATCACCACCGAACTGCCCAGCCTGGACGAGGTGTTCCTGTCCCTCACCGGCCACCGCGCGAGCGCCCCGCAGGACGCCGTGCCCACCGACGCCCGCGAAGAGGTCACCGTATGACTGCCACCACCATCACCACTGCCGACGCTGTGAAGGGCGATGCGCGGATCAGTCCGCGCGCCCACCTGCGGCACACCGGCGCCCTGATCCGCCGCAACCTGCTGTGGATCCGGCAGGACCCGGAGTCGATGTTCGACGCCATCCTGATGCCGATCGTCTTCACGCTGCTGTTCGTGTACGTCTTCGGTGGCTCGATCGGGCAGGCTCTCGGCGGCGGTCAGGACGACTACGTGCAGTACGTCGTGCCGGGAATGATGGCCATGATGGGCATGAGCATGGCCATGTCGGTCGGGACCGGCTTCAACACCGACTTCAACTCCGGTGTCATGGACCGCTTCAGGTCCCTGCCGATCGGACGTGGCTCGGTGCTCTTCGCCAAGATCGCGGTGGAGCTGCTGCGGATGATGCTCGCCACCACGATCATGCTGATCGTCGGTGTCCTGGTCGGCTTCGACATCACCAACTGGGGCGGGCTGCTCGCGGCCGTGGCGCTGGCCGCACTGTTCGGCTCGGCCCTGATGTGGGTGTTCCTCACCCTCGGCGTGGTGCTGAAGAGCGCGCAGTCCGTGCAAGGACTGGGCTTCCTGGTGCTGATGCCGCTCCAGTTCGGATCGTCGATCTTCGCGCCGACCGACTCGATGCCGGGCTGGCTGCAGTCCTTCACCGACGTCAACCCGCTGTCCTCACTCGCGGACGCCGCGCGTGGGCTGATGGTGGGCGGCCCGGTGACGCAGGACCTGTGGGTGACGGTTGCCTGGTCGGTGGGGCTCACGGCGGTCATGGCTCCGATCGCCATCCACAAGTTCCGTACGAAGAACTGACGTTGACGCACCCGGCCCCGCGCCGGTGCGCGTCAGATCAGGGCGGCGGCCTCTACGGAGGAGAGGCCGCCGCCCTCCGCGTACGCCGCCTCGTACGCCTCGTCGCCGAGCACGGCGCGCGTTCGCTCCACCGCCCGCCGGTGCACCTCACGTTCCTGGGGCGACGCGCAGTGCCTGGGCGGCAGAGCCGCGTCGGCGGCGCCGAGGCAGCGGGCGGCGTCGCGGGCGCGGCTGCCGCCGTCGACGTGGGCGAGGGCGAACGCGGCGGTGTTCAGATACCCGGAGCGCATCTGCGGGGCGATGGCCTCGGACAGGGGGTCCTCGGCGAGTTCCAGCGCGCGCCCGATCGTGTCCAGGGACTCCGCGTGCCGGCCGTCGGCCGCGTCCACCCAGGCCTCGACGCCGAGGATGTACGCGTCGAAGATGATGAAGTAGGCAATCGTGAACTCCTCGCGCAGCAACCGGAGTTGCTCACGTGCCTCGGGGATCCGGTCGGTCATGCTGAGCCAGCCGGCCAGGAACAGCCGGGCGAAGGGCATCGCCTGGTCGGTCGTGCCGCGCCCCTGCTCGATGACCTCGCGCAGGAGGCGCTCTCCCCGCTCGGACTCACCCTCCTGGATCAGCGCGCCGCCGAGCCGGGCGGTGAGCACGGCCATCTGGGCTAGGGCACCGAGGCGTTCGGCACGTTCGATGGCTGCCTCGAAGTCGGCGGCGGCCAAGCCGTACTCGCCCTTGCGCTCATGCGCCTCTGCGCGCGCCGCGAGTGCCTCTGCGATGCCCCACAGATCGTCGAGGCGGCGGTAGATCTCCAGCGACTCGTCGGCGTCGCGGGTGGCGTCGCCCTCCCATTCGGTGCGGTTGGCAAGAAGGTTGGCGCGCATCTGCAGATTGGCGCCCAGATCCCACTCGTATCCGGGCACGCCTCGGCAGGTGTCGACGGCCGCGTTGACGATCGCGCGCACCCGCTCCATGTCACCGGTGAGCATGACGGCGAAGAACCACACCGTGCCGGGGAAACGGCTCACCTGCGGGAGTCCGGGCTCGTACGTCTCGGAGATGACCCGCAGCTTCGTCTGCGCCTCGGGTGTCTGCCAGGCATCCAACTCGGTGTCCGCGCACGCGAGATGGATCAGATGCAGCTGGCGCCGCGCCTCGTCGAGGAAACCGCCGGTCCACGGCGGCGGCGTCTCCGTGCAGCGCTCCCACAGCGGGGCAGCGGGCCGCACCGGCTCCGTGAAGGGGTCGGGGCCGAGGGCCTGGACCTCGCGGCACCAGTTGCGGGCGACGATGCGCAGGTCACGCATCTGCCAGTACCAGGCCATCGACATGACGAGGCACAGCGCCTCCTGCTCCTCGCGTGCGGCGACGGCGTGGTGCAGGGCGACGCGGATGTTCTCGCTCTCGCGCTCGAACCGCTGGATGGCGGCGCGTTGACCGGAGCCGCGCAGCAACGGCTCGGTGGTGCGCGCGAGTTCACGGAAGTACGTCAGATGCGCGCGCTCGGCCTCGGCCCGCCGCCCGGACTCGTCGAGCCGCTCGCCCGCGTACTCGGCGACCGTCTCCAGGAGCCGGTAGCGCATGTCGCCGTCGGGCGAAGGGGCCGCCACGACAAGGGACTTGTCGACGAGCGAGCCGAGCGCTTCGAGCGCTTTCGGCCCGCAGACCACCTCCGCGGCGGCGAGGTCGCAGCCGCCGGCGAAGAGGGACAGCCGCCGCAGCACGTCCCGTTCGTCCGCGTCCAGGAGCTCCCAGGACCAGTCGACGACGGCCCGAAGCGTCTGCTGGCGGGGCAGGACGGTACGGCTGCCGGAGGTGAGGAGGAGGAAACGGTCGTCGAGCCGGTCGGCGATCTGCCGGGGCGTGAGCATCCGCAGCCGGGCGGCGGCGAGTTCGATGGCGAGAGGGAGACCGTCGAGGCGCCGGCAGATCTCCGCGGCGGCCTCCGGATCGTCCTCGATCCGGAACCCGGGCCGGGCGGCGGCGCCCCGGTCGGCGAGCAGCCGCAGCGCGTACGGCTCCGGCAGCGGCTCCACGGGCCGCAGCAACTCCCCCGGTACGCCGAGGGGTTCGCGGCTGGTGGCGAGCACCGTCAGCTCCGGGCAGCGTTCCAGCAGTTCCTCTACGAGCCGGGCGGCGGCGTCGACGACGTGCTCGCAGTTGTCGAGGATCAGCAGCATCCGCCGCTTGCCGCAGTGCTCGGCGAGCCGCTCGACAGGGTCGTCATGTCGCTCGGATCCGGCCCGCATCGCCTCGGCCCCGGCGCCGTACAGCACGGTCTCGCGGGCCCCGACGGCGGTGAGCACGGCCTCCGGCACGGCGTCCTGGTCATCGACGGGCGCGAGTTCGGCCAGCCACACCCCGTCCCGGACGACATCCCGCACGCTCTCGGCGGCCTCCTGCGACAGCCGCGTCTTCCCCGCCCCACCGGGTCCGAGGAGGGTGACGAGCCGGGCGGTCGCGAGGTCGCCACGGATGGCTTCGATGTCGGGCTCACGGCCGACGAAGGAGGTGAGGCGGGCGCGGAGGTTGCCACGGGCACGGAGCTCGGAGGTACGGCCGCCGTCGGCGGCCGGAGCGGCAGGGGCGGATGCGGCCACGGCGGGGCTCTCTCCCGCCCCCAACAACTCCCCGTGCAGTGCCCGCAGTTCCGGTCCCGGGTCCGATCCCAGCCGGTCCGCCAGGAGCTGTCGTACGTCCTCGTAGGCGGCCAGCGCCTGTGCCGTGCGGCCCGCGTCGCGCAGGGCGCGCAGGCGTAGGGCCTGGAGGGGTTCGTCCAGGGGATGGGTGTCGCACAGGGCGGTCAGCTCGGGCAGGGACTGCTCGGCGTGGCCGAGGGCGAGGGCGGCAGTGTGCCGGGCACGGAGGGCGTCGAGCCGCCGGGCCTCCCAGCGGGCCGACTCGGCGGTGCGGTCGGGGAGGTCGGCGAGGGCGGGCTCGCGCCACAGGGCGAGGGCGTCGTCGAGGGCGCCGGCCGCTTTGGCGGGGTTACGGTCGCCCCACGCGCGCGTACCCTCGCCGATGAGCCGCTCGAACCGGTGCAGGTCGATGTCGTCGGCCGAGGCGGCGAGCCGGTACCCGCCCTCCTCCGACACGACGGCATCCGCGCCGAGCACCCGCCTCAACCGCCCGACCAGCGCCTGCAACGCCCCCGTGCCATCGGCGGGCGGATCCCCGTCCCACACCTCGTCGACCAGCAGCCCCGCGGGCACGGTACGGCCACCCCGCAACGCCAGCACGGTCAGAAGAGCACGCAACCGCGCCCCGCCGAGAGGAACGGGGCTGCCGTCGGGGCGAAGTGCCTGGGTGGTACCGAGGATGCGATAGCGCACGGGGTCCATTGTCTCTGGTGGGTTCGGTAGAGGTCACAGGGTTACGGCGGCGAGGCGTAGCACCATGCCCCCACCCTGTACGGAACTCACAGCCGATCGCGAGACGTTTTCCACACACGCCCGGTACGGTCGGGCACGCCCGTTTGTATGAAACTCAGGGAGCCCGACCCCATGACCACCGTCACCAACCGCCACAGCGACCGGCGGATCAGCCCGGTCTTTCTCGGGATCGTGGCCGTCATGGCGGTCACGGGCTGGGCCACCTGGACCGGTTTCGCTGAACAGCCCGGCATCGCCGTGTTCCTGTTCGTGACCGCGGCCTGGGTCGTCTCGCTCTGTCTGCACGAGTACGCACACGCGCGTACGGCCCTGCACAGCGGCGACATCTCGATAGGCGCGAAGGGCTACTTGACCCTCAACCCGCTGAAGTACACGCACGCCCTGCTGAGCATCGTCCTGCCCGTCATCTTCGTGATCATGGGCGGTATCGGTCTGCCCGGAGGTGCGGTCTGGATCGAGCGGAGCCGCATCCAGGGCCGCTGGAAGCACAGCCTGATCTCGGCGGCGGGCCCCCTGACGAACGTGCTGTTCGCGGTGGTCTGCACGGCCCCGTTCTGGCTGGACGCGCTCGACGGCGTGCCGGCCGACTTCCGGTTCGCCCTGGCGTTCCTGGCACTGCTCCAGGTCACGGCCGCGCTGCTGAACTTCCTGCCGGTGCCGGGACTGGACGGCTACGGCGTGCTCGAGCCCTGGCTGTCGTACAAGATCCGCCGTCAGGTGGAGCCGCTCGCGCCCTTCGGGCTGCTCCTCGTGATCGCCATCCTGTGGATCCCGGCGGTGAACGGTGTGTTCTTCGACGTGATCGACGCGCTCCTGCGCGCCCTGGGGATCGACGAGATCAGTACGTACTGCGGTCAGAACCTCTACCGCTTCTGGACGGAGACCGACCAGTTCTGCGGCGTCGGTTCGTGACCGTCAGTTCGTGACGGAGCCGTCCCGCGCCTTGCCGCGCCGCAGGTAGTACCAGGCCATGTTGGAAGCCAGGCCCGCGAGCAGTACCCACACGATGCCCAGCCAGTAGCCCTTGGCGAAGGAGACGACGGCCGCGGCGACGGACAGGACGCAGACGACGAGGGCGTAAAGGGCCAGTCGCCGGGCTGGGCCGGGTGGGAACAAGAGGGCCATCGGACGGACTCCTGTCAGGGGGACACTGCTTTCCTGTGCACCAGTGTCCCCCACGCGCTCATACGTCGGTGACGCGCAGGCCCGCATGGGCCTTGTAGCGGCGGTTCACCGAGATCAGGTTCGCGACCAGTGACTCGACCTGGTGAGCGTTGCGCAGCCGCCCGGAGAAGATGCCGCGCATGCCGGGGATACGGCCGGCCAGCGCCTGCACCATCTCGACGTCCGCCCGGTCCTCGCCGAGCACCATCACATCGGTGTCGATCTCCTCGACCTCCGGGTCCTGGAGCAGTACCGCGGACAGATGGTGGAAGGCGGCGGTGACGCGCGAGCCGGGAAGCAGCGCGGCGGCCTGCTCGGCAGCACTGCCCTCCTCCGGCTTCAGCGCGTACGCACCCTTCTTGTCGAAACCGAGCGGGTTGACGCAGTCGACGACGAGCTTCCCGCTCAACTCCTCCCTGAGCGACTCCAGTGTCTTGCCGTGCCCGTCCCACGGCACCGCCACGATCACGATGTCGCTGCGCCGCGCGCACTCGGCGTTGTCGGCGCCCTCGACGCCGTGCCCGAGTTCGTCCGCGGCGGACTGCGCCCGCTCCGCGGCCCGCGATCCGATGATCACCTTCTGCCCGGCCCGGGCCAGCCGGTAGGCGAGGCCCTTGCCCTGCGGACCGGTGCCGCCGAGCACGCCCACGACCAGCCCTGACACGTCGGGCAGGTCCCAGGGGTCCTTGGCCGGGGCCTTGGCGGCTTGCTGTGCACTGTTGTCGGTAGAGGTCATGGGCCGACTTTACGTCCGTACGTCCGTGGGGAATCCCCCCACCGCTCAGGTGAGGTCCGTCACGGGCACTCTGCGGAAGGTGATCGTCTCGTAGGCGCTGAAGTCGCCCGTCTCGTAGAGGAGGCCGACGGTCGAGGCGTCGAGGCGCACGAGATCGGAGTACGCGGCGGGCAGTCCGTCCACCGTGTGCACGGGCCGCCAGGTGACTCCGGCATCGATGCTGGCGCGGATCGTCATGAGGGCGCGGTGGCCGGGGGCGGCAGGGCCGGAGAAGAGCAGCACGTCGGGGTCACGGAGCTGGAGAACGCTGCCCTCGCAGACCGGGGCGGTCAGGCCCGCTTGCGGCCGGAACGGCTTCACGAGGGTCTCGCCGCCGTCCGTGGAGTAGGCGTCGGCGCGGGTGCCGGGCGCTGTCGCGTCGTTACGGGTGTTGAAGTAGACGCGGCCGTCGGGGAGTTCGGCGGCGGTCGTCTCGTTCACGTTGATGTAGCCGTCGGTGTTGTCGTCGAGGTAGCCGATGCGCCAGGTCTCGCCGCGGTCGTCGCTGAGCAGACAGTGGCCGCCGTTGTACTTTCCCTCGGTGCCGTTGTCCCGGCCGGACGGCGGGAGGGAGTGGTTGGCGGGCACGACCACCCGGCCGCCGGCGAGCTGGACGGCGTGGCCCGGTGTGGTGGCGTACCACCGCCAACTCGCCTGCTTCGTCTGTGCGGTGATGTCGCGTGGCGTCGACCAGGTGACCCCGTCGTCGTCGCTGTGCTGGACCCAGACTCGACGACCGTCGGCGGCGCTCACGTTGCCCCGTCGGATGGCGGCCTCGGTGGCCAGGGCCGCGTTGCGGACGTGGACGAGGAGGAGGCGGCCGGTGTCCAGGACGACCGGGGCGGGGTTACCGGCCAGGTTGTCGCCGTGCTTGGCGGCGACTTCCAAGGGGCCCCAGGTCCGGCCGCCGTCCGTGGACCGCTTCAGCACGATGTCGATGTTGCCGAAGTCGTCGTGGGACCCGACGCGGCCCTCGCACATAGCGAGCAGAGTCCCGGCCGCCGTGGTGACGACGGCCGGGATCCGGAAGCTTGTGTAGCCGTGCTGACCTGCGCGGAAGGGTACGGATGCTTCTGCTGCCGCTTGTGCTGCGCCGACTGCCATCGGGGCCTCCGCGTTGTGGGGTAGTTGGGCCCCTTGCCCGCGGCGGACCAATTCGCGGTGAACGCGGCGTTACGAGTGGGCGGTTGGGTTCGTGGGCGGTATGGGTTCAAAAGCCTGCGCCTCGACGCGCCCGCACCGGCCCACGGCCCCGACCCACCACGAACCCAGGGGCGCGGGGCTGTGACATATGCGGCTCCGCCGCGATGGGGGTCCCCCCCGCTCGAGAGGAGCCGAGAGTGGGGGAGGAGCCGAGAGTGGGGGAGCGACCAGCCACAACGCACCCGCACGCGCCAAACGCACCCAACCCACCACCCCCGTAGGCTCCCTGCTCAACAGCCGGAGGCGAACGGCGGCCCGCCGACGGGGGAAGATCGGCGGGCCGCCTCGGTACCGCAGTGGATCAGTGGATCAGTGGATCAGTGGACGGAGTGTTCCTCCGTCGGGAACGTCCCGCCGACCACGTCCTCGGCGAACGCCTGCGCGGCCTGCGTCATGACCGACCGGAGGTCCGCGTACTGCTTGACGAAGCGCGGCACCTTGCCGGACGTCAGGCCCAGCATGTCCGTCCAGACGAGGACCTGCGCGTCGGTGTCGGGCCCGGCGCCGATGCCGATCGTCGGGATGTGGAGGACACGCGTGACCTCCGCGGCCAACTCGGCCGGCACGAGTTCGAGGACGACGGCGAACGCCCCGGCGTCCTGCACGGCCTTGGCGTCACGGAGGAGCTGCTGGGCGGCCTCCTCGCCGCGGCCCTGGACGCGGTAGCCCATGGTGTTCACGGACTGGGGGGTCAGACCGATGTGCGCCATCACCGGGATCCCGGACTCGACGAGCAACTCGATCTGGCGGTGCGAACGTTCACCGCCCTCCAGCTTGACGGCACCGACCCCGGCCTCCTTCACCAGGCGGGTGGCCGAGCGAAGGGCCTGCACGGGGCCCTCCTGGTACGACCCGAAGGGCAGGTCGCCGACGATCAGGGCCCGCGAGGTGCCCCGTACGACCGCGGCGGAGAGCATGGTCATCTCGTCGAGCGTGACGGGCACGGTCGTCTCGTACCCGAGGTGGCAGTTGCCCGCCGAGTCGCCGACGAGCATGACCGGGATGCCGGCCTCGTCGAAGACGGACGCGGTCATCGCGTCGTACGCGGTGAGCATGGGCCACTTCTCGCCGCGCTCCTTGGCGGCGTTGAGGTCGCGCACAGTGATGCGGCGGGTGCCCTTGCCGCCGTACAGCGTCTTGCTGCTGTCGGGGGATCGTCCCGCGGACTGATTCAGTGCAGCCGAGAACTGCGTCATCGCAACGGCTCCTTCTGTCATCTCGAGGCGCCCTGACGGCGTCCCCGGATCCCCTCCATGGTGGCACCTCGTGCCATCGAACGGCTAGTGGGCCACCCCCGAACACCGTGTGATCGCTGCAACGCGCCGCAACCCGTCCCGCGTAAGTTCTCGGTAAAGGATTTGCGATACGAGACCGTCTCGTATCGTTATTCGCTAAGCTCGACGGCATGACTGCTCCCGCCGCCACCGGCTCCCGTGTACCGGAGGCCGTGCATCGGCGTCGCTGGGTGATCCTCGGTGTGCTGATGCTGAGCCTGCTGATCGTCGTGCTCGACAACTCGATCCTGAACGTCGCGATCAAGACCATCTCGACGCCCGCCCCGATCGGTCTTGGAGCCACCCAGAGCGAGCTCGAGTGGGCCATCAACGCGTACACGCTCGTCTTCGCGGGACTGCTGTTCTCGGCCGGCCTGCTCGGCGACCGGCTCGGCCGCAAGAAGGTGCTGCTCGGCGGGCTCGTCGTCTTCGGCGGCGCCTCGGCGCTCGCCGCCTTCTCCGGCTCACCGGAACAACTCATCGGCTTCCGCGCCCTGATGGGGCTCGGCGCAGCCTTCGTGATGCCCGCCACCCTCGCCGTCCTCATGAACGTCTTCGAGCGCGACGAGCAGCCGAAGGCCATCGGCATCTGGGCGGGTGGCGTCGGACTCGCCATCGCCATCGGGCCCATCACCGGAGGGGTGCTCCTCGATCATTTCTGGTGGGGGTCCGTGTTCCTCATCAACGTGCCGATCGTGATCCTCGCGCTCGGGCTCATGCTGTGGCTGGTTCCCGACTCCCGCGATCCGAAGCCCGGCCGGATCGACCCGGTGGGTGTGCTGCTGTCCGTCATCGGGCTCGTCCTGCTCGTGTACGGCATCATCAAGGGCGGCCAGCTCGCCGACTTCACCGACGCCGAGGTGCTGGCGACCATGGGCGCCGGACTCGCCGTACTCGTCGGATTCGTCTGGTACGAGAAGCGCATCGACCACCCGTCCATCGACGTCACATACTTCAAGAACCGAGTCTTCTCGGCGGCGATCGGCGCCATAGGGCTGGTCTTCTTCGCGCTGATGGGCGTGACGTTCTTCGCGGTCTTCTACACGCAGACCGTGCGCGGCTACTCGCCTTTCCAGACCGGCCTGTTGATGCTGCCGCTGGCCGCGGCGCAGCTCACCTTCGCGCCGCGGGCCCGGCTGGTCGTCGACCGCATCGGCTACCGGGCCACGACCGCCGGCGGCATGCTGCTCATCGCGGCGATGCTGGCCGCGTTCACCATCCTCGACGCCGATACGCCGATCTGGATCCTCGAGGTCATCTTCTTCCTGATGGGCACCGGGATGGCACACGTCATGACGCCCACCAGCGTCGTGATCATGCAGACCATGCCCCGCGAGAAGGCCGGTTCCGCCTCCGCGCTCAGCAACACCTTCCGCCAGGTCGGCGGCGCCCTGGGCATCGCCGTACTCGGCTCGGTCCTCTCCGCGTCGTACCGCTCGGGAATCGAGGACAAGCTCACCCTGCTGCCCGCGGACCTGCGGCACCACGCGGGCGAGTCCATCGAGGCCACCCTCGGCGTCGCCGCGGAGCTCGGACCCCGGGGCGAGGCCCTGGTCACCCCGGCGCACGACGCCTTCCTGCACGCCATGCATCTCACCGCCGTGGGCGGAGCCGGTGTCGCCCTGGTCGGAACCGTGGTCGTGGCGCTGTTCCTGCCGGGCCGGGACCCGGCCCCGAAGGAGCCCGGGGAAGAGGAAACCGAACTGGTGGCTGCCGAGCACTGAGAGAATCGAGCCCGAACAGGGCGGCGAACGAACGGAGTTGGCGTGGACCTCGCGGAGCAGGGGGCCGGACGTGGTGGGGCCGTGAGAGGGCGCCCGCGCAGTGAGAGCGTGGAGCGTTCCATCATCGAGGGTGTGATCGGGCTCCTGGAGGACGGTGTCCCGCTCGCGGAGATCTCCATAGAGCGCGTCGCCCGCACCGCAGGCGTGGGCAAGGCCACCATCTACCGTCGCTGGAGCGGCCGCGAGGAGCTGTTCTGCGACGTCATGCGCACCGCCGAGCAGGCCGACCCGGAGCTGCCCGGCACCTCGATGCGCGACGACCTGATCGCCCTCCTCGAGTCGATACGCAGGCGCGGCCTGGCCAACAGGTCGTCGGCGCTCGTGCACAACGTCTTCGCCCAGATGAAGAGCAGCCCCAAGCTGTGGAGCGCGTACCACGCGAACGTGATCGAGCCACGGCGCCGGCTCACGTACGAGGTGGTGCGCCGCGGGCAGGAGAACGGCGAGATCCGCTCCGACGTCGATGTCGAGCTGGTCGGTGACCTGTTCAGCGGTCCCATGCTCGTACGCACCGCCATGCGCCCCGACGCCGAACTCCCCGACCACCTCGCCGAGGAGATCGTCGACACCGTCCTGGAGGGACTGCGGCCCGCCACGTCGTGAAGGCGCAGGCGTCGTGAAGGCGCCACGTCGTGAAGGCGCCACGTCGTGAAGGTGTCAGGTCGTGAAGGTGCCATGACGTAAAGGCACCAAGTCATGAAGCCCGGCCGACCTCTGAGTGAATGTGAGTGTTTTGTCACAGACCACGGCCGCCGGGTGGACGATCGGAACTGGGCATGCAGGCAGGCACGTCATCGTGCCCGTACTGCCGTCCCCGAGGCGGCCGGAAGGAACGCGATCATCCCCTAGGGTTTTGGGTACGGGGATCGTGTGAGCGGCATGTTGTGAGGCGAGAGTATGGCGCAGGCGTACAAGACGGAGACGGGCAGCGGCGGCCAGGATCCCGATCGCAGAGAGCCCCGGCTTCAGCGCCTGCTCAACTCCGTCCGCAGCGACCGGCGTATCTGGCGGCGCGGCATCGTCCTTGCCGTATGCGCGGTCCTCCTCGCCCTCGTGATGGTGCTGCACTCACAGATCCCGAACGCGGTCGGCAACTTCGGCTCTCTCAATGAGACGTTCCTGCCCTGGCTGGGCGCCTTCATCCCGCTGCTGCTCGGTCTCGCGCTGCTGAGGCGGTCCGCGACCGCACTGATCGCCGTGCTGGTGCCCGCGATCGTCTGGGTCAACCTCTTCGACTCACTGATCTTCGACAAGACCGGTAGTGGCGGTGACCTCACCGTCGCCACCCACAACGTCAACGCGGACAACGCGAACCCGTCCGGCACCGCCCGCGCCGTGGCCGCCTCCGGGGCCGACGTGGTGGCCCTGGAGGAGCTGACGGAGACCGCGGTCCCGGTGTACGAGAAGGCCCTCGCCGCGACGTACAAGTACCACTCCGTGCAGGGCACCGTCGGTCTGTGGAGCAAGTACCCGCTGAGCGACGTCAAGGCCGTCGACATCAAGCTGGGCTGGACGCGAGCCATGCGGGCGACCGTCACCGCACCGGGCGGGCAGCTCGCCGTGTACGTGGCGCACCTGCCCTCCGTACGGGTGAAGATCGAGGCCGGGTTCACCGCGCGGCAGCGCGACAAGAGCGCCGACGCGCTGGGCGAGGCCATCTCCCACGAGAAGCTGCCGAAGGCTGCCCTGCTCGGCGATCTGAACGGCACGATGAACGACCGCTCGCTCAACGCCGTCACCGCGCAGATGCGTTCCACGCAGGGCGCGGCAGGCAGCGGCTTCGGCTTCAGCTGGCCGGCGTCGTTCCCGATGGCGCGGATCGACCAGATTCTGGTGAAGGGCGTCGAGCCGGTCACGTCCTGGACCCTGCCGGAGACGGGCAGTGACCATCTCCCGATCGCCGCCCGAGTGAAGCTTGCGGACACCGGCTCGTAACCCCTGGGAATACTGGGCCTGAGAGGGTTTGTTCCGTACGTGAACATACGATGTACGGAACTTCGCTCTGCAACTCTGAAAGGCCCTCAATGCCCCTGGCACCCCTGCTCTCGCTCGCCGTGGGCGCCTTCGGTCTCGGCACCACCGAATTCGTGATGATGGGCTTGCTGCCCAACGTCGCCGATGACCTGCACATATCCATTCCCACCGCCGGGCACCTCGTCTCGGCGTACGCGCTCGGTGTCGTCGTCGGCGCCCCGCTGCTCGCCGCGGTGACGGCGAAGATGTCGCGCCGCAAGGTGCTGATCGGCCTGATGGCGCTGTTCGTCGTGGGCAACGCGCTCTCGGCGTTCGCGCCCGACCACCACTGGCTGCTTGCCGCCCGGCTGCTGAGCGGTCTGCCCCACGGTGCGTTCTTCGGTGTGGGCGCAGTCGTCGCCACCGGCCTGGTCGCCCCTGAGCGCAAGGCGCGCTCGGTCTCGCTGATGTTCCTGGGCCTGACCGTCGCGAACATCGCGGGGGTTCCCGTGGCGACCCTCATGGGCCAGCACCTCGGCTGGCGTGCCACGTTCCTCGGCGTCAGCGCGATCGGCCTCGCGGCCATCGCCTCGCTGGCCCTGCTTCTGCCGCACGACCATACGCAGGCTCCCGCCGCCGGACTGCGCGGCGAACTTGCCGCCCTGCGCCCGCTCCCCGTCTGGCTCGCTCTGGCGACGACGGTCGCCGGCTTCGGTGCGCTTTTCTCCGCGTTCAGCTACATCACGCCGATGCTGACGGACTCCGCCGGGTACGCGGACTCCCGGGTGACGGTGCTGCTGGCGTTGTTCGGTGTCGGTGCCACGGCCGGCAATCTGCTGGGCGGGCGCCTTGCCGACCACTCCCTGCGAGGCACCCTCTTCGGCGGTCTCACGGCGCTGGCCGCGGTCCTTGCCCTGTTCCCGCTGCTGATGAGCACACAGTGGAGCGCCGCGCTGGCGGTGCTCCTGCTCGGCACGGCCGCCTTCGTCACCGGCTCCCCGCTCCAGCTGATGGTCATGGAGAAGGCCTCCGCGGCCCCCTCCCTCGCCTCCTCCGCCAACCAGGCCGCCTTCAACCTCGCCAACGCGGGTGGCGCCCTTGTGGGCGGGGTCGCCCTGGCGGCGGGCTTCGGCGCGACGTCCCCGGCGCTCGCGGGCGCGGCGCTCGCCGTGCTGGGACTGGGGGTCGCGGCGTTCGCGTACGCGGTGGACCGGCGGCGGGCGGTGCCGACGGCGCACGTCAGCCGTCTGGTCGCGGCGCATGTGCCGCAGCGACGGGAAGCGGCTCGCCGCTGACGGGCTTCGCCTCCGCAGCCCCTACCCGTCCCATCCCGGGGCCGGCCCCGGGATGGGACGGGGGGCGGGCGAAACAAACTCGCCCAGCGCTACGCGTGCTCGCGCCAGCGGTTCGTGATCGGCAGCCGGCGGTCCTTGCCGAAGCCCTTCGCCGAGATCTTGGTGCCCGGCGGGTACTGCCGCCGCTTGTACTCCGCCGTGTCGACCAGGCGGAGTGTCCTCGTGACCAGGTCGCGGTCGAACCCGGCCGCGACGATCGCGTCGGCGCCCGTGTCACGGTCGACGTAGAGCTCCAGGATCGCGTCCAGGACGGGGTAGTCCGGGAGTGAGTCGGTGTCGACCTGGTCCGGGCGCAGTTCGGCGCTCGGCGGCTTGGTGATGGAGTTCTCGGGGATCGGCGGGGTCTGGCCGCGCTCGGCCGCCGCCCGGTTGCGCCACTCGGCGAGCCGGAAGACCGACGTCTTGTACACGTCCTTGATGGGCCCGTACGCGCCCACCGAGTCGCCGTACAGCGTCGAATACCCCACCGCCAGCTCGGACTTGTTGCCCGGCGCCAGCACGATGTGCCCCTCCTGGTTGGAGATCGCCATCAGCATCGTGCCGCGCAGCCGCGACTGAAGGTTCTCCTCGGCGAGACCCGTGAGCCCCAGCGACCCCATGTACGCGTCGAACATCGGCTCGATCGGTACGGTCCGGAAGTTGAGCCCGGTACGCCGCGCCAGCTCGGCCGCGTCCCCCTTGGAGTGGTCCGAGGAGTACTTGGACGGCATCGAGACCCCGTACACGTTCTCCGCCCCGAGCGCGTCGCAGGCTATCGCGGCCACGAGCGCGGAGTCGATGCCACCGGAAAGCCCGATCAGCACCGAACGGAAACCGTTCTTCGCGACGTACGCCCGAAGGCCGACCACGAGCGCCGAGTACACCTCCTCGTCGTCGTCCAGCCGCTCCGCGTATCCACCGGTGAGCTCGGGCTCGTACGCGGGCAGCGGGTCCTCGGAGATGAGGAGGTGCTCGATCCGCATCCCGTCGTCCACGATGCCCGACGGGGGCTCGGCGGCAGCGGCCGGCAGATCGAGGTCGAGTACGACACACCCCTCGGCGAACTGCGGGGCCCGCGCGACGACTTCACCGTCCCGGTCGACCACGATCGAGTCCCCGTCGAAGACCAGCTCGTCCTGCCCGCCCATCATGGCGAGGTACGCGGTCGTGCAGCCGGCCTCCTGCGCCCGCTTGCGCACCAGCTCGAGACGAGTGTCGTCCTTGTCGCGCTCGTACGGGGAGGCGTTGACGGAGAGCAGCAGACCGGCCCCGGCGGTCCGGGTGGCCGGCACCCGCCCGCCGTCCTGCCAGAGGTCCTCGCAGATGGCGAGGGCCACGTCGACGCCGTGGACCCGAACGATCGGGAGGGTGTCGCCGGGGACGAAGTAGCGGAACTCGTCGAAGACGCCGTAGTTCGGCAGGTGGTGCTTGGCGAAGGTGAGCGCAACCTCGCCGCCGTGCAGCACGGCGCCGGCGTTCCGCGGCGCTCCGGCCGGCTGGCCGAACTTCGGCTGGGCGGCCTCGGACCGGTCGAGATAGCCGACGATCACCGGCAGCCCGCCGAACCCCTCGTCGGCGAGGCGCGCGGCGAGGTTCCGCAGGGCCGCGCGGGAGGCCTCGACGAAGGACGGCCGCAGGGCCAGGTCCTCGACGGGATACCCGGTCAGCACCATCTCCGGGAACGCCACCAGATGCGCTCCCTGCTCGGCGGAGTGCCGGGTCCAGCGGACGATCGACTCGGCGTTTCCGGCGAGATCGCCGACGGTCGAGTCGATCTGGTTCAGGGCGAGGCGTAGTTGAGGCACGCGGCCAGTGTAATCGTCAGACCGACGCGATGGGGTGTGGGGAGCCCCACGTAAGCGCTCTGCCGGGGTGCTGTTCGATGCTGCGGGTTCATTGCGGCTGGTCGCGCCCCGCGGCGCAGCCGCAAACGTCACAGCCGCACGCCCCCGAAGGGGCGCGGTACCGCACCGGACTTCGCCTACTCGGGAGGCTTCGCCCCCCGCTTCTTCAACAGGTCCGTCATCAGCTTCATCTCCGACTCCTGGGCCTCGACCATGCCCCGCGCGAGATCGCGCTCCACCCCGGCCTCGCATCGCTCCACGCAGCCCTCGGCCATGTGCACGCCGCCCATGTGATGGGCGTACATCAGCTGGAGGAAGCGGATCTCGGCGGCCTTGCCGCTCGCCTTCTCGAGCGACTTCAGCTCGGTGTCGGTCGCCATCCCGGGCATCAGCGCGCCGTCCTCGCCGGACGGCATGTCGCCCATGCCCATCCACGTCATCGGCGGGTCCGCGGACACCTTCGGCAGCTGCCAAAGGTCCAGCCAGCCGATCAGCATGCCGCGCTGGTTGGCCTGCGTCTGCGCGATGTCGTACGCGAGACGGCGTACCTCTTCGTCCTCGGTGCGGTCCCGCACGATGTACGACATCTCGACGGCCTGCTGGTGGTGGACCGCCATGTCGCGAGCGAAGCCCGCGTCCGCGGAGTCGGCCGCCGGGACCCGCACGCCCGAGTCGCCGTCCGCGATCGCGTACGTGATCCCGCCGGCCGCCACGAGGACGGCCGCGGCGGCCCCGGCGATCCAGCCGACGTGCTTCATCGTTGCCACGGCTTTCTACTTGCCTTCGTTTCTTGCGTACGGGCTGCTACTTGTCGAGGCCGCCGGTGCAGGCGGCGCCCTTCTCCGGCGTCTGCTCGCCCTGTACGTACGTCTCGAAGAATTTGTTCACATTCGGGTCGCTCGCGCTCGTCACCGTGCGCTGCTTGCCCCAGGCGGAGAGCATGATCGGGTCCTTCTGGTCGTCGACCGGGCTCATCAGCGAGTACGGGGTCTTCTCGACCTTGTCCGCGAGCGCCTTCACGTCCGCGTCCGAGGCCTTGCTGTTGTACGTCACCCAGACCGCGCCGTGCTCCAGGGAGTGTACGGCGTTCGTCTTGTTGATCTCCTTGGTGTAGACGTCGCCGTCGCAGTTCATCCACACCTGGTTGTGGTCGCCGCCCACCGGGGGGTTCATCGGGTAGTCGACGTCACCGCTGACGTGGGTCTGGGACAGCTTCGTGTTCCAGGTCCTGACACCGTCCTCGCCCGCGACGAACTTCCCCTTCTGGCTGTTCGACGAGCTGCTGCTGCTGTCGTCGGACTGCGTGCTGATGAGGTAGGCACCGCCGGCCACGAGGCCGCCGACTATGACCACGCTCGCGGTGATCGTGAGGATCCGGTTGCGGCGCTCGCGGGCCTGCTCGGCGCGGCGCATCTCCTCTATGCGTGCCTTGCGCGACGCGGACGCTTTGTTCTTCGCGGAACCCATGGTGAGTCCTTCGGGGCCTTGAGGGAGAGACGGTCGGGTGAGGTTGATCGTAGTCCGGCCGGAAGCGCCGTACATAAGGCACCTGGTTGTCGGCGGCACATTTCCCGCCCCGGCATTACAGGGGCCGGGGTGAGCAGGCACTATGGGCAGCAGGGCAGGACACCTGCCGTACGTGAGGCGTTCAGACCGAGGTCGGCCGCCCGATCAAGGTCCGCAACGCGCACGAAATGGTGTTGTGGTGGGATGCTCATGTGCCCGACCGCCTCCCTGGCGCGGGAGCAGGCGGCCTGACCAGCAAGGATGGGTGGAAGCGGAAGATGGACAAGCAGCAGGAGTTCGTACTCCGGACGCTGGAGGAGCGCGACATCCGGTTCGTACGGCTGTGGTTCACGGACGTACTGGGCTTCCTCAAGTCCGTGGCCGTGGCCCCGGCCGAGCTGGAGCAGGCCTTCGACGAGGGCATCGGCTTCGACGGCTCCGCGATCGAGGGCTTCGCCCGGGTCTACGAGTCCGACATGATCGCCAAGCCGGACCCGTCGACCTTCCAGGTCCTGCCGTGGCGAGCGGAGGCCCCCGGTACGGCCCGTATGTTCTGCGACATCCTCATGCCGGACGGCTCTCCGTCCTTCGCGGACCCGCGGTACGTACTGAAGCGCGCCCTCGCCAAGACCTCCGACCTGGGCTTCACCTTCTACACCCACCCCGAGATCGAGTTCTTCCTGCTGAAGGACCGCCCGCTGGACGGCTCGCGCCCGACGCCCGCCGACAACTCCGGCTACTTCGACCACACCCCGCAGAACGTGGGCATGGACTTCCGCCGCCAGGCGATCACGATGCTGGAGTCGATGGGCATCTCGGTCGAGTTCTCGCACCACGAGGGCGCGCCGGGCCAGCAGGAGATCGACCTGAGGTACGCGGACGCGCTGTCCACGGCCGACAACATCATGACGTTCCGCCTGGTCATGAAGCAGGTGGCGCTGGAGCAGGGCGTCCAGGCGACCTTCATGCCGAAGCCGTTCTCCGAGCACCCGGGCAGCGGCATGCACACGCACCTCTCGCTCTTCGAGGGCGACCGGAACGCGTTCTACGAGTCGGGCTCGGAGTACCAGCTCTCCAAGGTGGGCCGCTCCTTCATCGCGGGCCTGCTGAAGCACGCGGCGGAGATCGCGGCGGTGACGAACCAGTGGGTCAACTCGTACAAGCGCATCTGGGGCGGCGCCGCGCGCACCGCCGGCGCGGGCGGTGAGGCCCCCTCGTACATCTGCTGGGGCCACAACAACCGCTCGGCCCTGGTCCGCGTCCCGATGTACAAGCCCGGCAAGACCGGTTCCGCGCGGGTCGAGGTCCGCTCCCTGGACTCCGGCGCGAACCCGTACCTGGCCTACGCGGCCCTGCTGGCCGCCGGCCTCAAGGGCATCGAGGAGGGCTACGAGCTCCCGCCGGGCGCCGAGGACGACGTCTGGGCCCTCACGGACGCCGAACGCCGCGCCATGGGCATCGAACCCCTCCCGCAGAACCTCGGCGAGGCCCTCTCCCTGATGGAACGCAGCGACCTGGTCGCCGAGACCCTGGGCGAGCACGTCTTCGACTTCTTCCTGCGCAACAAGCGCCAGGAGTGGGAGGAGTACCGCAGCGAGGTCACGGCCTTCGAGCTGCGGAAGAACCTGCCGGTTCTGTAGGCGCTGCACGCGTTGTAGGCGGAGACGGTCGGGGGCGCCGAGTCGGCGCCCCTCCCCGTACCTGCTGCTCAGCCCTCCCGCTGCCGCCTCTGCTCGGCCAGCAGCTCGTGCAAGGGCTCTGTGGCCCGGCGGCGGTACTCCTGGATGGCCCAGCCGTTGCCGTCCGGGTCCTTGAAGTACATGAAGGTGGCGCCGTCGTCCGGCGAGTACTGCACCGGCTCGGAGACCTCCAGGCCGCGCTCGGTCAGTTCGGCGTGGGCCGCCTTGATGTCCGTGACGCACAGCTGAAGCCCTTGGTACGAGCCGGGTGCCGGCGTCGGTCCGTCCATTGTGTCCCAGACGGTGTCGCCGAGGGCGATCGAGCAGCCGGAGCCCGGAGGCGTCAGCTGGACGATGCGCATGCCGGGCATGACCTCCTGGTCGATGTCGACGTGGAAGCCGAGCTTGTCCCGGTAGAAGTCCCGGGACCGGTCCAGGTCGCTGACCGGCAGCGGGATCACTTCGAGGGTGTACTCAATCACTGGTGTCCTCCAGTTCGCCCCGACGAAAGAGTCACTCGAACCGCCAGCGGGTCTGACTGAACGGCTCTCCCTTACCGAAGCCGAAAACGACCCGTGGCGCCACCGAAAAGACGAAGGCGTCGCCCGGGCCGTGGTGGAAACGGCCGTTCCGCACCTCGAAGTGCCAGAAGCTGCCGTACTTGCGCTCCCAGGCGTCGGCCAGTTCGCGCAGCCGGCCGTCGTCGCCGACCCGGAGCGCCTCGCCCTCCACCACCAGGTCGTAACCCTTGTTCCAGGTGTTGGTACCGGTGGTCAGGACGACGTTCGGATTCCGCTCCAGGTTCCTCGCCTTGCGCTCCTCGGGCCCGGTGCAGAAGTGCAGCGCGCCGTCCGCCCACACCGCGGGCAGCGGTGTGACATGCGGCCGCCCGTCGGGCCGTACCGTCGAGATCCAGAACAGCTCCGCCTCGGAGAGCATCGCCGCGGTCTCGGACCAGGACGGTGCGGTGGCGCCTTCGCTGCTGTAGCGGGGGTCGAGTTCAGCTCGTGGTTCCAGTGATGCCATGCGGTTTCGCCTCGTCGTTCTCCGAGTCTTCTGTTCCGTGATTTCTCCTCAACGGAACAGACTCCGCCGCCCGCCCGAACTCATCGCCCGCACTCCCGTCCGGGCGCTTCCCGCAGGCACTCCGGTTAGGCTCATGGCCGTACGACCTTGATCCGAGGGGAGGCCGGGATGGCGACGCCGGGGCGCAGGAGCAGTACCTTCTCGCGGCTGCTGCGGCACGGTTTCACCGATCCGTCGGCCGCCGAGCGGCTTCTGGAGAGCGGCGAGCTGGCGCCGATAAGGAACGACCCGGTGCTGCTCGACGCACTCGGGGAGGCTGCCGATCCGGACCTGGCGCTGCTCGGGCTCGTACGGCTCGTCGAGGCCCAGAAGGATCACGCGGGACAGCGCGAGCTGCTGGACACGCTGATCTCGGCGAAGCCGCTGCGTGACCGGCTCCTCGGAGTGCTCGGCGCCTCCGCCGCGCTCGGTGACCATCTTGCCCGGCACCCGCTCGACTGGCAGGCGCTCGTGATGTACGAGCCGCAGGACCTGCACCCGGGGATCGCGGAGTTCGAACGCGGCCTCGCCGAAGCCGCCGACCCGGTGTCCCTGCGCGTCGCCTACCGCCGCTGCCTGCTGTCCATCGCCGCACGCGACGTATGCGGAACCACCGATCTCGCCGAGACCGCCGCCGAACTCGCGGACCTCGCGACCGCCACGCTGCGCGCCGCGCTGGCCATCGCCCGGGCCGCCGCCCCCGAGGACGCCGCCATGTGCCGCCTCGCGGTCATCGCGATGGGCAAGTGCGGGGGCCAGGAGCTGAACTACGTCTCCGACGTCGACGTCATCTTCGTCGCGGAGGCCGTGAACGGAGCCGACGAGGGCAAGGCCCTGCGCGCCGCGACCCGGCTCGCCTCCCACCTGATGCGGATCTGCTCCGAGACCACCGTCGAGGGCTCCATCTGGCCCGTCGACGCCAATCTGCGGCCGGAGGGCAGAAACGGCCCGCTGGTCCGTACGCTCTCCAGCCACCTCGCCTACTACCAGCGCTGGGCCAAGACCTGGGAGTTCCAGGCCCTGCTCAAGGCCCGGCCGGTCGCCGGGGACATCGAACTCGGCGAGGAGTACATCGCCACGCTCGCCCCCCTCGTCTGGCAGGCCGCCGAACGCGAGAACTTCGTCCCCGACGTCCAGAAGATGCGCCGCCGCGTCGTCGAGAACATCCCCGTCGCCGAGATCGAGCGCGAGTTGAAACTCGGTCCCGGCGGACTGCGGGATGTCGAATTCGCCGTACAGCTCCTGCAGTTGGTGCACGGCCGGGCCGATACGTCGCTACGGAGCCGGACCACCCTGGAGGCCCTGAAGGCACTGGCCGCGGGCGGCTACGTGGGGCGCTCCGACGCCGTGCAGCTGGACGAGGCGTACCGGTTCCTGCGCTCGATGGAGCACCGTATCCAGCTCTACCGGCTGCGGCGTACGCATCTCGTGCCGGAGAGCGACGCCGATCTGCGCCGTATCGGCCGCTCGCTCGGCCTGCGCACCGACCCCGTCACCGAGCTGAACCGTCAGTGGCGGCGGCACACCTCCGTCGTACGACGCCTGCACGAGAAGCTCTTCTACCGGCCGCTGCTCGACGCCGTGGCCCAACTCGCGCCCGGCGAGGCCCGGTTGAGCGCGGACGCGGCCCGCGAGCGGCTGGTCGCCCTCGGCTACGCGGACCCGGCGTCCGCGCTGCGCCACCTGGAGGCGCTGGCGTCCGGCGTCACCCGCAAGGCGGCGATCCAGCGGACGCTGCTGCCCGTGCTGCTTGGCTGGTTCGCGGACTCCGCCGACCCCGACGCGGGACTCCTCAACTTCCGCAAGGTGTCGGACGCCCTCGGCAAGACCCCCTGGTACCTACGGCTGCTCCGGGACGAGGGAGCCGCCGCCGAGAACCTGGCCCGGGTCCTGTCCGCCGGGCGGCTGGCCCCCGACCTGCTGATGCGGGCCCCGGAGGCGGTGGCGCTCCTCGGCGACGGCAATGGCGACGGGGGCGGCCTCGGCCCCCGCGACCGTGCCCACCTGGAGCAGGAGATCCTCTCCGCCGTGGGGCGCGCCGACGGGGGAGAGGCCGCGGTCACCGCCGCGCGGGGGGTACGGCGACGCGAGCTGTTCCGTACGGCCGCCGCCGACATCGTCCGCTCGTACGGCACGGAGGAGTCGCCCGCCGCCGCCGATCAGGGCGCGCTCGTCGACATGGTCGGCGGCGCGGTGTCCGACCTGACGGCCGCGACGCTCGCCGGGACACTGCGTGCCGTCGTACGGCAGGGCTGGGGGGACACGCTGCCGACCCGCTTCGCGGTGATCGGGATGGGGCGGTTCGGCGGGCACGAGCTGGGTTACGGCTCTGACGCGGACGTGTTGTTCGTACACGAACCACGCGAGGGCGTACCCGAGCAGGAGGCCTCGCAGACCGCCCACGCCGTGGTCGCGGAAATGCGGCGGCTGTTGCAGATCCCGAGCTCCGACCCGCCGTTGCTGATCGACGCCGATCTGCGGCCGGAGGGGAAGTCGGGGCCGCTGGTGCGGACGCTGAACTCCTACGAGGCGTACTACCGGCGCTGGTCCCTGGTATGGGAGTCCCAGGCCCTGCTGCGAGCCGAACCCGTCGCCGGGGACGCGGACCTGGGGCAGCGGTTCATCGAACTGATCGACCCCATGCGGTATCCCGCGGAAGGACTGGGCGACGACGCCGTACGCGAGATCCGGCGCCTGAAGGCCCGTATGGAATCCGAGCGCCTGCCCCGCGCCGCCGATCCCACCCTCCACACCAAACTCGGGCGCGGCGGATTGTCGGACGTGGAGTGGACGGTGCAGCTTCTCCAGCTCCAGCACGGCTGGGCAGAGCCCGGCCTGCGCACGACGCGTACGCGCGAGGCCCTTGCCGCCGCATGCGCCGCCGGACTGATCTCCGCGGAGGACGCGTCGATACTGGACGAGGCGTGGGTGCTGGCCACTCGGGTGCGGAACGCGGTGATGCTGGTGCGGGGGCGGGCCGGCGACACGTTCCCGTCGGGCGGGCGCGAGCTGGCGGCGGTGGGCCGGTATCTGGGCTTCGGCCCAGGGCATGTGGGCGACATGCTGGACGCGTACCGGCGTACGACGCGGCGGGCTCGGGGTGTGGTGGAGGAGCTGTTCTACGGGGGGTAGCGTCCCGTAGTCCTGCTCGCCCCTGTCCGTCAGCAAGCCAGCCACAACAGCACCTTCCCCTCCCGGAAGCCGAAGTAGGGGCCGAGTCGCTCGGTATGGTCGCGCACGGTGATCCGCACCAGCTCGTCATGCCAGAAGCGCAGCTCGGCCCGGTCACGGCGGTGGACATACTCGTACGTATACGAACTCTCCGAGTCCCGGCTTCCTGTCCTCCACGACCACGACCGTCCCCCTCACCGGTCACCCCCGGGCGGCCACGCGCGTGCGAGCCGAATGGGTTCCTTCCGAGGGTGGCGAGGCCGTTCAGGCCGATAAGGGGGGTCCGGGGGCGCAGCCCCAGGGATGGGACTCAGGTTCTGGTCGCCAGGAGCCGAGGCTCCTTGCCGCGGTTAGGTGTCGGTACCAGTCGCGGCAACCCGTACGGCAGTACCCCGTACCAGACCCACGCCACCGCGAAGCCGAACGCCAGGCACAGCAGACCGCCCACCGCGTCCAGCCAGAAGTGGTTGGCCGTGGCGACGATGACCACCAGCGTGGCCGTGGGGTAGAGGAGGCCGAGGACCCGGACCCAGGGGACGGAGGCGAGGGCGAAGATCGTCAGGCCGGACCAGACGGACCAGCCGATGTGCATGGAGGGCATCGCGGCGTACTGGTTCGACATGTTCTTCAGGTCACCGGACGCCATGGAGCCCCAGGTCTGGTGGACGACGACCGTGTCGATGAAGTCGCTGCCGTTCATCAGGCGGGGTGGCGCCAGCGGATACAGGTAGTAGCCGACGAGGGCGACACCCGTGGTCGCGAACAGCACCATACGGGTCGCCGCATAGCGGCCGGGATGGCTACGGAAGAGCCACACCAGGACACCGAGCGTGACGATGAAGTGCAGTGTCGCGTAGTAGTAGTTCATGCCGATGATGAGCCAGGTCACCGAGTTCACGGCGTGGTTGACCGTCTCCTCGACGGCGATCCCGAGGTGATGCTCCACCTTCCAGATCCAGTCGGCGTTGCGCAGCGCCTCGGCCTTCTGCTCAGGAACGGCATTGCGGATGAGTGAGTACGTCCAGTAACTCACCGCGATCAGCAGGATTTCGAACCAGAGGCGGGGACGACGGGGCGCACGCAGCCGGCGCAGGAAGTCCTGGCCCGCGCGGCCCTCGACCTCGTCCGCGACGGTCCTCGGACCGGCCTGCTGAAGGCCTTCCAGAGTCGTCACCGTCGTCTCACCCATGGGTGAAGAGTCTGCCAGAGAATCCGTCCCCCACCGATCATCCGTCCGTCGGGTCCTGCTCGCATGTTCTACGCCTGAGGGACCCGTGGACGCCGCGTTTTCTACTGCCTAGGGACGATTCCGTTCCCCAGGGGACGAAGCGGTCGAACCCCGTACCACCAGCTCCGGCATGAACACGAACTCACTGTGGGGAGCCGGTGTCCCCCCGATCTCCTCCAGCAACGTCCGCACGGCCGCCTGTCCCATGGCCGGCACCGGCTTGCGGATCGTGGTGAGCGGCGGGTCGGTGAACGCTATGAGCGGGGAGTCGTCGAAGCCGACCACCGAGATGTCCCGCGGAACCTCCAGGCCGCGCTGACGCGCCGCCCGGATCGCACCGAGCGCCATCATGTCGCTCGCGCAGACGACGGCCGTGCACGCGCGGTCGATCAGAGCGGTGGCCGCGGCCTGGCCGCCCTCCAGGGTGTAGAGCGAGTGCTGCACCAGCCGCTGCTCGACGTCGTCCGTACTCAGGCCCAGCAGGTCCTGCATCGTCCGCACGAAGCCCTCGATCTTCCGCTGTACCGGCACGAACCGCTTCGGGCCGAGCGCGAGCCCGATGTTGGTATGACCCAGCGAGACGAGGTGGGTGACGGCGAGAGCCATCGCCGCGCGGTCGTCCGGCGAGATGAACGGGGCCTGGACCTTCGGCGAGAAACCGTCGACGAGGACGAACGGGACGCCCTGGCCGCGCAGCCGCTCGTAGCGCTGCATGTCCGCGGAGGTGTCGGCGTGCAGCCCCGAGACGAAGATGATCCCGGCGACACCCCGGTCGACGAGCATCTCCGTCAGCTCGTCCTCGGTGGAGCCGCCCGGAGTCTGCGTCGCGAGGACCGGCGTGTAGCCCTGGCGGGTCAGGGCCTGGCCGATGACCTGGGCCAGCGCCGGGAATATCGGGTTCTCCAGCTCCGGCGTGATCAGGCCGACCAGACCCTCGCTGCGCTGCCGCAGCCGTACCGGGCGTTCGTAGCCGAGGACGTCCAGTGCGGCCAGTACGGACTGGCGGGTGGTGGCGGCGACGCCCGGCTTCCCGTTCAGGACGCGGCTGACGGTCGCTTCGCTCACCCCCGCCTGGGCTGCGATGTCGGCAAGCCGTGTGGTCACAGGGGTGGACTGTACCGGCCGGATGTCGCCGTGCACACCGATCCGGCGTGGTGGGCGACCTGGTGACCGCCCCGGTCCGGGCTGCTGGGTCATCGCGCTCCCTGATGAAAGTGACGGCAAGGCCTTGCAGAGTCTTGCATAGGCGCTACGGGCTGCTCTACGTCCGTAAACAAGCGTCTCACGCCGGTCGCTCCTGGGTCACGTCCGGATAACTTCGAAGATCTCTTGCATTTTTTTGCTGCAAGCTCTTTCGTAACGCTTGCAGCGCTGTTACGTTCGGCGTCGCCCGGCGGCGGCAGCGACGCAGTCCGCGAGTCGGCGGCGAGCGGCGGACGGGGCCGCTCTCAAAACCACACGGGCTTTCACCCTCAAGGAGAACTCATGCGGCGTGGCATAGCGGCCACCGCGCTGGTGGCGTCCCTCGCCCTCACGGCGACGGCCTGCGGCGGCAGTGACAGCGGCAGCGGCGAGTCGGACGGCCCCCTCACCATCACCTGGTGGGACACCTCCAACGCCACCAATGAGGCACCCACGTACCAGGCCCTGGTCAAGGAATTCGAGAAGGCCAACCCTGACATCAAGGTCGACTACGTCAACGTGCCCTTCGACCAGGCGCAGAACAAGTTCGACACCGCCGCCGGAGCCAAGGGCGCCCCGGACATCCTGCGCTCCGAGGTCGGCTGGACCCCCGCCTTCGCCAAGAAGGGCTTCTTCCTGCCGCTGGACGGCACCGAGGCCCTCGCGGACCAGGACAAGTTCCAGTCCAGCCTGGTGGAGCAGGCCAAGTACGACGGCAAGACGTACGGCGTCCCCCTGGTCACCGACACGCTCGCACTGGTCTACAACAAGGACCTCTTCAAGCAGGCCGGCATCAGCAAGCCGCCCGCCACCTGGGACGACCTGAAGAAGGCCGCCGCCACCATCAAGGACAAGACCGGCGTCGACGGCTACTGGGGCTCCACCCAGGCCTACTACGCGCAGTCCTTCCTCTACGGCGAGGGCGCCGACACGGTGGACGCCGACGCCAAGAAGGTCACCGTGAAGTCGCCGGCCGCGGTCAAGGGCTACAAGACCTGGAAGAGCCTCTTCGACGGCAAGGGTCTGCACAAGGCCGACACCACCGCCGACGCGTACGCCCATATCCAGGAGGCGTTCGTCAGCGGCAAGGTCGCCTCGATCATCCAGGGCCCCTGGGAGATCACGAACTTCTACAAGGGCTCGGCCTTCAAGGACAAGGCCAACCTCGGCATCGCCACCGTCCCGGCCGGCTCCACCGGCAAGGCGGGCGCCCCGACCGGCGGCCACAACCTCTCCGTGTACGCCGGCTCGGACCAGGCGCACCAGGAGGCCTCGCTGAAGTTCCTGAAGTTCATGACCTCGGCGAAGTCCCAGGAGACGATCGCCCTCAAGAACTCCACGCTGCCGACCCGCGAGGACGCCTACACCGCCGAGGTCAAGGCCGACCCGGGCATCGCCGGCTACCAGGCCGTGCTCCCCGCCGCCCAGCCGCGCCCGGCGCTGCCCGAGTACAGCTCCCTGTGGACCCCGCTCGACACCGAACTCAACGAGGTCGCCGGCGGCAAGAAGTCCCTCGACGAGGGCCTGAGCAGCGCTCAGACCGCGATCGCCAAGCTGGTCCCGGACTTCAGCAAGTGACTCCGCGTGGCCGTCGGGTCCCCCTGATCTCGGGGGAGGGACCCGACGGCCACCGGCCTGCCGTCACCCGGCTCACCCCAGATCCGCAGATCTCCACGAAGGTTGTCGACCATGACAGTCGCCATCGACCGCGCGACCGGCAAGCGCCGCGGTGAGCGAGCCCCGCGCCCCGGGCCACTGAGGCGCCTCAGGCACAGCTACCAGAAGTACTGGTACGCGTACGCGATGATCACGCCCGTGGTCATCGTGCTCGGTGTCCTCGTGCTCTACCCCCTGGGGTACGGCCTCTACCTGTCGCTCACCGACGCCAACAGCCTCAACACGGCCCGCACGATCGGCGTCAACGAGATCGAGGCGACGTACAAGTTCATCGGCCTCGACAACTACGCCGACCTCCTGTGGGGCGAGACCGCCTACGACCGCTTCTGGTCGCACTTCATCTGGACGATCGTCTGGACGGCCGCCTGCGTCGCCCTGCACTACTCCATCGGCCTCGGCCTGGCGCTCCTGCTCAACCAGAAGCTGCGCGGACGGACGCTCTACCGGCTCATCCTGGTCCTGCCGTGGGCCGTGCCCACCTTCGTCACCGTCTTCGGCTGGCGCTTCATGCTCGCCGACAGCGGTGTCATCAACTCGGCCCTCGACGCGCTGCACCTGCCGACGCCGCTGTGGCTGGAGGACACCTTCTGGCAGCGGTTCGCCGCGATCATGGTCAACACCTGGTGCGGTGTGCCGTTCATGATGGTCTCGCTGCTCGGCGGACTGCAGTCGATCGACTCGGCGCTGTACGAGGCCGCCGAGATGGACGGCGCCGGCGCCTGGCAGCGGTTCCGGTACGTCACCCTGCCGGGCCTGAGGTCCGTCAGCTCCACCGTCGTACTCCTCGGCGTCATCTGGACCTTCAACCAGTTCGCCATCATCTTCCTGCTGTTCGGCAACACCGCCCCGGACGTCGACATCCTCGTGACCTGGGCGTACTACCTGGGCTTCGGCCAGCAGCCACGCGACTACGCGCAGTCGGCGGCGTACGGCATCCTGCTCCTCTCCATCCTGATCGTCTTCACCTCCGTCTACCGCCGCTGGCTGAACCGCAACGATCCGCAGCTCGCGATCTGAGGCAGGAGTCCCCATGAGCACCACGACCCTTCCGACCACCTCAGCGGCGGATCAGGCCCCGGACGCGGTTCGGCCGCGCAAGGCCCGCCGCCGCGGCGAGCGCGGCCTCGGTGCCTCCCTCGCCTCGCACGGCATCCTGATCGTCGCGAGCCTGATCGCGCTCTTCCCGATCGCCTGGCTGGTCTTCCTGTCCCTCGGCCCGGACAAGGACGACTACCTCCACCCCGGGCGCATCTTCGGGAAGATGACCTTCGACAACTACGTCTTCGTGCTCCAGGAGACGAAGTTCTTCGACTGGCTGACGAGCACGCTCGTCGTCTCACTCGGTACGACGCTCATCGGCGTGCTGGTCGCGGCGACGACCGGTTACGCGGTCTCGCGGATGCGCTTCCCGGGCTACAAGAAGTTCATGTGGGTGCTGCTGGTGACCCAGATGTTCCCGATCGCCGTACTGATCGTGCCCATGTACCAGATTCTGTCGGAACTGCAGCTCATCGACAGTTACCTTGGCCTGGTCCTCGTCTACTGCTCGACGGCCGTGCCGTACTGCGCCTGGCTGCTCAAGGGCTACTTCGACACGATCCCGTTCGAGATCGACGAGGCCGGGCGCGTCGACGGGCTGACCCCCTTCGGCACGTTCGCACGGCTGATCCTGCCGCTGGCCAAACCGGGCCTGGCGGTCGCCGCGTTCTACAGCTTCATCACGGCGTTCGGCGAGGTCGCCTTCGCCTCGACGTTCATGCTGTCCGACACGAAGTACACCTTCGCCGTCGGCCTGCAGAGCTTCGTCAGCGAGCATGACGCACAGCGCCACTACATGGCCGCGACGGCCGTGCTGATCGCCGTGCCCGTCTCCGCTTTCTTCTACCTTGTTCAGAAGAACCTGGTAACCGGTCTCACCGCGGGCGGCACAAAGGGCTGACCGTCCCTGCCGTACGGCTCCCGCGCGCACACCGCGCGGGTGGCGGCCGCGGTGCCTGTCCGACCCCGCCGGCACCGCGGCCGTCTCACATCCGTGACCCGGAAAACTCCGAGACTTCTGTAAACCGCCGAAAACCTGAAAGCGCCACAATTCCGTAGAACGGTGAATCCGCAGCCCCGTGAATCCGTAGACGCATCGACAGACCTCAGTGAACCGAACCCAGTTACGCATCAAGGACGCCATGAGCCAGCACTCCACTGACCCGGCCCCGGCCCCCGCCTCGACGTCGGCTCTCGCCACTGTCGCCAGACACCGCGACTGGTGGCGGGACGCGGTGATCTACCAGGTCTATCCGCGCAGCTTCGCCGACAGCAACGGCGACGGCATGGGCGACCTGGAGGGCGTACGTTCCCGACTCCCGTATCTGCGAGACCTCGGCGTCGACGCCGTGTGGCTCAGCCCCTTCTACGCCTCGCCGCAGGCCGACGCCGGCTACGACGTCGCGGACTACCGGGCCGTCGACCCCATGTTCGGCAATCTGCTCGACGCGGACGCACTGATCCGCGACGCCCATGCGCTGGGTCTGAGGATCATCGTCGACCTGGTGCCCAACCACTCCTCCGACCAGCACGAGTGGTTCAAACGCGCACTCGCCGAAGGGCCGGGCTCCCCGCTGCGGGACCGCTACCACTTCCGCCCCGGCAAGGGCGCGAGCGGTGAACTCCCGCCCAACGACTGGGAGTCCATCTTCGGCGGGCCCGCCTGGACGCGGGTCACCGAGCCGGACGGCACTCCCGGCGAGTGGTACCTGCACCTCTTCGCGCCCGAGCAGCCCGACTTCAACTGGGACCACCCGGCCGTCGGCGACGAGTTCCGCTCCATCCTGCGGTTCTGGCTCGACATGGGCGTCGACGGCTTCCGTATCGATGTCGCCCATGGACTGGTGAAGGCCGAGGGGCTGCCGGACCTGGGCACGCACGAGCAGGTGAAGCTGCTGGGCAACGATGTCATGCCGTTCTTCGACCAGGACGGCGTGCACGCCATCTATCGGCAGTGGCGCACCGTGCTCGACGAGTACGCGGGCGCCCGCATCTTCGTCGCCGAGGCGTGGACCCCGACCATCGAGCGCACGGCCGACTACGTACGCTCCGACGAACTGCACCAGGCCTTCAACTTCCAGTACCTGAGCACCCATTGGGACGCGGCCGAGCTGCGCGCGTGCATCGACCGCACCCTCGACGCGATGCGCCCGGTGGGCGCCCCGGCCACCTGGGTGCTGTCCAACCACGATGTGACCCGGCACGCGACCCGGTTCGCCAACCCGGCCGGGCTCGGCACCCAGATCCGTACCGCCGGCGACCGCGACCTGGGCCTGCGCCGGGCACGGGCGGCGACCCTGCTGATGCTGGCGCTGCCCGGATCGGCGTACATCTACCAGGGGGAGGAGCTGGGCCTGCCGGACGTCGTCGACCTGGCGGACGAGGTGCGCCAGGACCCCGCGTACTTCCGGGGCGAGGGCCAGGACGGCTTCCGTGACGGCTGCCGGGTGCCGATTCCGTGGTCCCGTACGGGATCGTCGTACGGGTTCGGCGCCGGCGGCAGCTGGCTGCCGCAGCCGGCCGAGTGGGCCGAGCTGAGCATCGAGGCGCAGACCGGGGCCGACGGCTCCACACTGGAGCTGTACCGCTCCGCGCTCGCCGTACGGCGCGAGCAGTCCGACCTCGGCGCCGGTGACCGGGTCGAGTGGCTGAAGGCCCCCGAGGGCGTCCTCGCCTTCCGCCGCGGGGAGTTCGCCTGCACGGCGAACACCGGGAGCGACGCGGTGACCGTACCGGCGTACGGCCGAGTCCTGCTCACCAGCGGCGAGGTGACCGTCACGGACGAGGGCGAGGCGAAGCTGCCGGCGGACACGACGGTGTGGTGGACGACGGCCTGACAGTCCGCTTCGTTCGTCAAAGGCCGGTTGTCCCGGCAGCCGCCCGGCGTCGACTTTCAGGGCCCGCCGCCCCGGTTCCGGGGCGGCGGCGCACGGCCCGGTCCGTGTGGGCTGTCAGCCGGGTTGCCGGATGCTCTCGAAGATCCGGGCGAAGCCCTCCTCTCCATGGCCCGCGTCGATCTGGCGTTGGATGAGCCGCTGGACCGTGGTCACCACCTCGGTGCTGATGCCCTGTTCGGAACTGGCGGCCAGGATGTCGCCGAGGTTGGAGAACTCGAGGCTCTGTTGCCCTTCGACGGTGTAGTCCCCGCCGTCGATGACTGCGGCGAATTCCTGGAAGGCGCTGGTCGTGACGGTCAGCCAGGGCGCTGCCATGGCGGCGAACTCGCCCGCCGTCACGCCGGCCGGCGCGACCATGGCGGCGCCGTGCATGAATCCGGCGAACATGACGTACATGCCCGAGAGCAGGGCGAGGTCGTACAGGGGCGCCAGCCCGGCATCCTCGCCGAAGTAGGTACTGGTTCCCCAGAGGTCGAGCAGCGGCTTGTGCTGATGGAACACCTCGGCCGACCCGCTGTAGAGGACCGATGCCCCCGGCCGGCCGATCATCTGCGGTACGGCCATGATGCCGCCGTCCAGGTACGCGACCCCGGCACGGGCGGCCCAGGCGGCCAGCTCCCGAGACTGGGCCGGGGATGTCGTGGTGACGTTGATCAGGGTTCTCCCGGCCAGTTCATCGGAGAGCGGATCGAGTACTTCATGGACCGAGGCGTGGTCCAGCAGACATACGATCACCAGCCGGCCGGCACGGACGGCGTCGCCGGACGTGGTGGCGGCTTTGGCGCCCCGCGTGACGAGGCCGTCCGCTTTTCCGGGTGAGCGGTTCCAGACCGTTGTCGCGTACCCGGCCTTCACCAGAGCGCCCGCGAGGACGCTCCCCATCGCCCCCAGCCCGAGAACGCTCACCTGAACGTCGCTGTTCGTTGTCACTTCGCGGTTCCCCTCGTGTTCTGCGGCTCGTCGGCTCTTCGGCTCGATCCTCTCCGCCGCCGCTAGAGTTGACCAGTACGGACTAATTAGTCGGGTACTCACCTTTTGGTAAGTGCCTCTGAGGAGGAACGGGATGGCAGTGTCAGCACGACGAGGTCCCTACTTCTGCGGCATCGACGCGGCGATGGACGTGGTCGCCGGCAAGTGGAAGTCACTGATCCTCTGGGAGTTGCACCACTACGGGACCCGCCGGTTCGCCGAACTGCGCCGCGGCCTGCCGGGCGTCAGCGAGAAGATGCTGGTTCAGCATCTGCGGGAGATGGAAGAAGACGGGCTCGTGCATCGTGAGGTGTACCGCGAGGTGCCACCGAAGGTCGAGTACTCCCTGACAGAGCACGGCATCTCCCTCAACGCCGCCCTGGCCCCCCTGGGGAGTTGGGGCACCGAACGCATACGGCGGATCGGGGCCGACAAAGTCAAAGTCTCGGTCGATGACGACGCGACAGTTCGGCGATAGGGACACCGGAACCGCGCACGGCGCACTGAGCGACTTCAACAGTGCACTTCAACAGTGCATCGGACGGCCTGAGACATGGGGGACGCACAGGTGAGTGAGGCCGTGTACGCGGAACAGTCCTGGAATCCGCTGGCCAGGACAGTCGAAGTGACCGAGGGCGGGCTGAAGGTGGGGAGCAGGACGACTCCGGTGGCCGAGTTGCATGTGGCGGCCATGGCGGAGGCGTATCTGCGCGGGCAATGGCTCGGCGGCGGTGGCTCCGAGCGGCCGTTCGCGCATTTCGCCTCCGGCACAGGAATCGTGCCGGTCACGCGTATCACCGGATCCACGAAACCGGTGAAGGCGCGCCGGGCCGCCGAATTCGCCCAGGTCCTTGGGGACATGGCGGTACATCATGCCGGTGGCCCGGCGGCGGTCGCCGCGCTCGCCGACCGGGCGCGGGCGGAGGGCGTGCCCCTGTGGATGGCACGGCGTGTCGCCGACGGCCCGGGCGGGCCGGTCATAGTGGCGGTGGACCGGCGGTCCGTGCGCGTCGACGTCTGGTCGCCGTCGGCGCTCGCGGTACGGATCCGGGCCCCGCACGGAGTGTCGGCCGACCGCCGAGATCCCGGCCGAGGGCTGCTGCTGACGGTGGGCGAAACACCTGCCATGCTGGCCGCCACCTTCGCCGTGCGGAAGTCGAAGCGCCGCGTGGTCGTCGAGATCTCGCAGCGCCGCTGGGAGTTGACGCGCGAGAACGCGCGGTCCTCCCGCCTGACCTGCAACGGCCATCCCGTGGCCCTCCTCACTCGCCCCCGGCCCGGCGCGTTCGTGCCGGGCACGGTGCTCCTTCCTCTCGCGGACGTACGGCACGACAGCCCCGACCCGCTGGATGCCGTAATGGCCCACACCTTCGCGGTCGCCTTCGGCCTCGGCGACGCGACAGGCACGGTCCGCTTCCGCGCCCGCCGGGCCCCGTCCAGGGACGAGCCCGACTGGGACCAGCCCTGGTTCACCCACCTCGGCCCCGGCAGCGACGACAACGGCTCCAGCGGCGGCTCCGGGGACGGCTGGGATGCGGGCAGTGGCGGCGGCGACGGCGACGGCGGCGGTGGAGGCGACGGTGGCGGTGGAGGCGACGGCGGCGGCGGTGGGGGCGGCGGGGACTGAGTTGGCGAGTCCGCTGTAGGCAGGTAGGTGTCTGCGGGAATGTGACACTCGCGGTGGGAGGTGTCACATTCCGCGGACAACCTACTGCGGACCCGGCGCCGCACTTCGGGCCGCGGTGTGGAGTTGAAGTTCGGGCGAGCAATCCGGTTGCCCCGTAGCGCCGTTAGCGATTGACAGTGGCCGCCAACGGCGGCCCGGGCGCCGATCAGCCGTGCAGCCAGATCCGCAGCGGACCGACCGGCTCGAAGCCGTGGCGCACGGCGACCGCAAGGTCGTCGCCGTGTTCATAGCCGACCACCGGCAGGGTGGGGAACAGCCGGTGCACAGCACCCAGTACGACCGGCCAGGCCACGTCAGGGCCGCCGTCCAGCGAGAAGACGTTGGAGATTCCGGCCACCTGGTCGCTGCGGGTCGCCACCGCTCCGGCGACCACCTCGCCGTCCGCGGAGTACCCGGCGAGCACGAACGTCTCGGCGTCAGCGAGCAGTTGGGGCCGGAAGAGATCCACGTTTCCGTCCCCGTCGTCCCAGGCGAGCGCCCACGCCCGCAGAGCGTCCGGGTCCCCCGCCACGTCCCACGCGAGATCCGGCACGATGCCGGGCGCACCCGCCGGGCGGTGGATCCACTGCGCCTCGGACAGCACCCGGAAGCCGGCCTCGGTCAGGTCGAGGTCTGCGAAGCTGTCCTTGACGGAGGCGCCGGGCGCCATGGTGTCGATCCGGGCCACCAGCGCAGCCGGGTCGGCGCCCGACACCAGCGTCACAGCGTCGGGGTAGTACGGCGGCGTGCGGACCCGCGACGTCCATGCCTCATCCCCGGACTCGCCTGCCAAGCCGTGCGATCGGCTCATTGCTGCGCACCACTCGGCGTTGTTGCGCGCGGCGGCCTGGACGAGGAACTGCTTCGGCGTCGTCACGAGTGCGGATCATGGCCCGTCCCGCCCCGGCTCGTCGAACCGTTTTCCGTTGCCCACAGTGGTCAACGACCTTGAGCGTGAAGGGATTTCGCTCGGGTGACGAAGCCGTGTCCAGAGGGTTGACCCTTGAACAACAGGCTCGTACCGTCAGCTCCGCTGAAAGATTTCAGCTTTCTTGCAGCAAGAACCTTCAACGCCACATCCCATGGCGCCTTCAACGAAGAAGGACCCCCACATGGCCAAAAGAACCCTCTCCGGCGCCCTCACACTCGTGGCCGCCGCCGCTCTTGTCATGACCCCGACCGCGGCCCAGGCCTCCCCACCCGGCGCCAAGGACGTCACCGCCGTCCTCTTCGAGTGGAACTTCGACTCGATCGCCAAGGAGTGCACCAGCACACTCGGCCCGGCCGGGTACGGCTACGTCCAGGTCTCCCCGCCTGCCGAGCACATTCAGGGGGCGCAGTGGTGGACCTCGTACCAGCCCGTGAGCTACAGGATCGCCGGCCGGCTCGGCGACCGCACCGCCTTCCAGAACATGGTGAACACCTGCCACTCGGCCGGGGTCAAGGTCGTCGTTGACGCGGTCATCAACCACATGTCGGCAGACAGCGGCACCGGTACCGGCGGCTCGTCATACACGAAGTACGACTATCCCGGCCTGTACTCGTCGCCCGACTTCGACGACTGCACGAGCCGGATCAGCAACTACCAGGATCGCTGGCACGTCCAGCACTGCGAACTGGTCGGCCTCGCCGACCTGGACACAAACGAGTCGTACGTCCGCGGTGCCATCGCCGGCTACCTGAACGACCTGCTCTCACTCGGCGTCGACGGCTTCCGCATCGACGCGGCCAAGCACATGGACGCGGCCGACCTGGCGAACATCAAGTCCCGCCTGACGAACCCGTCCGTGTACTGGAAGCAGGAGGTCATCCACGGCAGTGGAGAAGCCGTCCAGCCGACGGAGTACACCGGCAACGGGGACGTCCAGGAGTTCCGATACGCGTACGACCTCAAGCGGGTCTTCAACAACGAGAACCTCGCCTATCTCAAGAACTACGGCGAGGGCTGGGGCTACCTGAGCAGTGGCGTCTCCGGTGTCTTCGTCGACAACCATGACACCGAGCGCAACGGCTCCACGCTCAGCTACAAGGACAACGCCGACTACACCCTGGCGAACGTCTTCATGCTGGCGTATCCCTACGGCGCGCCCGACATCAACTCCGGCTACGAGTTCTCGTCCACGGATGCGGGCCCGCCCAACGGCGGTACGGTCAACGCCTGTTGGCAGGACGGCTGGAAGTGCCAGCACGCCTGGCCGGAGATCAGGTCGATGGTCGCCTTCCGTAACGCGACCCGCGGTGAGTCCGTCAGCAACTGGTGGGACAACGGGGGCGACGCGATCGCCTTCGGGCGCGGCAGCAAGGGCTATGTCGCCATCAATCACGAGTCGAGCTCACTGAGCCGCACGTATCAGACGTCGCTCCCGGCGGGCACGTACTGCGACGTGCAGAGCAACACGACCGTCACGGTGAACAGTTCGGGACAGTTCACGGCCACCCTCGGCTCCAACACGGCCCTGGCGATCCACGCGGGCAAGTCCAGCTGCTGAACACCAAGCTGACGCCGGCCGACGCCGGCCGTCCCTCCGGGCCCGTGGGGTGCGGTGTCAGGGCTGCTCCCCACGGGCTGCTGGGTGCCGCCTACGGGGCAGTGATGCGGTCGACGGCCCGTCGTGTCAGTGCGCGGTCGTGGGGCGAGCCGGCCAGGGCGCGGTGCAGGGTCAGACCCTCGATCAGCGCGTCCAGTTGGCGGGCCGTGTCCGTGTCGAAGTGCTGTTCCAGCAGGTGGCGGCTGCGGTTCATCCAGTCCTGGGTCAGCTGACGGTATTCCGGCCGGCGGGCGGCAAGGGTGTAGAGCTCGTGGGCGAGAACGAGATCGCGGCGAGGCCCCTCGGAGAGGGTGTGGATGAGGTCGGTGACGGCTTCCCTGGCCTGCTCAGGGCTGTCTGCTCGGCTGAGGTGTTGCTCGAAGACGGCCACGATGTGGTCGGCGAAGCGTGTGAAGGCCTGGCGCAGCAGGTCGTCGATGCCGGTGAAGTGGTAGGTCATCGACCCGAGGGGCACCTGCGCCCGGGTGGCGATCTTGCGGTGGGAGACGCCGGCGACTCCCGCTTCGGTGATCAGGTCGAGGGTGGCGGCGAGGATCCGTTCGCGCCGCTGTGGATCGGTGTGTCCGGTGGCCATGAGGGATGTGCGGTCAGCAGTTGCGGACGGGGCGGGCGGGGTTGCCGACGGCGACGACGTTGGCGGGTATGTCCCTGGTGACGACTGCGCCGGCGCCGATGACGGCGTTGTCGCCGATGGTCACTCCCGGGCACACGATGACTCCGCCACCGAGCCATACGTTGTCACCGATGGTGATGGGGCGCGCGGCTTCGAGCTTGTCGCGCCGGGGTTCCGGCTCCACCGGATGGGTGGGAGTCAGGAGTTGGACGTTCGGGCCGATCTGGCAGTCCTCGCCGATGGTGATCCGTGCGACGTCCAGAGCGGTCAGGTTGTAGTTGACGAAGGTGCGGGCTCCGATGGTGATGTTGCTGCCGTAATCGACGTACAGCGGCGGCCGTACGTCGACGCCCCGGCCCACCGACGCGAGCAGGCCGGCCAGGAGGGGCCTGGCGCCGTCGGCGTCCCGGATGTAGGCGTCCTGGTAGTGGGCGGCCAGTTGCATCGCACGCTGTTGTCGCCGTGCGATCTCCGGGTCGTCGGCGATGTAGAGGTCGCCCGCGAGCATGCGTTCCAGGTTCGTGCGCGGGTCGTCAGCGAAGTAGTCCGTCGACATGCGTACGACCGTACCCTCCGGAACGTACGGACGTACACTCCGCTCTTGAAAGTTCTTGCTCCGAGTTTCAAGACTCTTGCTGTAAGGCTTTCGTCAGAGATACGGTCGCGCCTGCGCCCGGCGACGAAACCGTGCCGCGGCGCAGGGGTCGGAACCCGCAATCAAGCCGTAATCGCAAGGAGTTCACGCCTGTGATACCGAGATGGCCGGCGCCCCGCACGCGCCGTACCGCCCAGGTGAGACGGGTCGCGGCCGTCGCCGTGGCCGCGCTCGCCGCGGCGCTCGTTCAGCCCCTCGCCGCCCGGGCCGACACCCCGCCCTCTCCTCCGTCCGACGCGAAGCTCGCCGCCGAGCCCGCCCGGCACGACGCCACCCGCGAGCAGTTCTACTTCGTCCTGCCGGACCGTTTCGCCAATGGCGACACGAGCAACGACAGAGGCGGGCTTACCGGTTCGCGCTTCGCCACCGGCTACGACCCCACCGACAAGGGCTTCTACCAGGGCGGCGACCTCAAGGGCCTGACCCAGAAGCTCGACTACATCAAGGGCCTGGGCACCACCGCCATCTGGCTGGCGCCGATCTTCAAGAACCAGTCGGTGCAGGGGTCAGGGGACGACGTCTCGGCCGGGTATCACGGCTACTGGATCACCGACTTCACCCAGGTCGACCCGCACTTCGGCACGAACAAGGACCTTCAGACCCTGATCGACAAGGCCCACGGCAAGGGCATGAAGGTCTTCTTCGACGTCATCACCAACCACACCGCCGATGTCGTCGACTATGAGGAGAAGTCGTACGACTACCTCTCCAAGGGAGCCTTTCCGTACCTCACCGAGGACGGCGAGCCCTTCGACGACGCCGACTACGCGGACGGGACTGCCCGGTTCCCCTCCGTCGACGCCGGGTCCTTCCCGCGTACGCCCGTGGTGCCCGGCGCGAAGAAAAACGTCAAGGCCCCGTCGTGGCTCAACGACCCGACGATGTACCACAACCGCGGTGACTCGACCTTCGCCGGCGAGAGCTCCACACACGGCGACTTCTCCGGCCTCGACGATCTGTGGACCGAGCGCCCCGAGGTCGTCGGCGGTATGGAGAAGATCTACCAGCGGTGGGTGCGGGACTTCGACATCGACGGCTTCCGGATCGACACCGTGAAGCACGTCAACACGGAGTTCTGGACCCAGTGGGCCACCGCACTGGACGCGTACGCCGCCAGGCAAGGGCGGGACGACTTCTTCATGTTCGGCGAGGTGTACTCGTCGGACACGTCCATCACCTCGCGGTACGTCACCGAAGGCCGCCTCGATTCCACGCTGGACTTCCCCTTCCAGGACGCGGCACGCGCGTACGCCTCGCAAGGCGGCAGCGCGAAGCGGCTGGCCTCGGTCTTCGGGGACGACTACAAGTACACGACGGACAAGGCCAACGCGTACGAGCAGGTCACGTTCCTCGGTAACCACGACATGGGGCGCATCGGGACCTTCCTGAAGCAGGACAGCCCCGGGGCGTCCGACGCCGAGCTGCTGAAGAAGGACCGGTTCGCCAACGAACTGATGTTCCTCAGCCGTGGCAACCCCGTCGTCTACTACGGCGACGAGCAGGGCTTTACCGGCGCCGGCGGCGACAAGGACGCCCGTCAGACGCTGTTCGGCTCCAAGGTCGCGGACTACCTGGACGACGACCAGCTGGGCACGGACCGTACGCACGCGCAGGACGCCTATGACACAAGTGCACCGCTCTACCAGCAGATCACCGCTCTCGCAAAGCTCCGCAAGGCCAACCCGGCACTCGCGGACGGGGTCCAGACGGAGCGGTACGCCGCGGATGGCGCCGGGGTGTACGCCTTCTCGCGTACGGACGCGAAGACCGGTATCGAGTACGTGGTCGCCGTGAACAACGCGGAGGAGGCGAGGACGGCGACCTTCGCGACGGGATCGGCGAGCATGAAGTTCCGTGGGATCTACGGAACGTCGGATGCACTCACCAGCGATGCCGACAAGAAGGTCACGGTCACCGTCCCGGCCGGTTCCTCGGTCGTCCTCAAGGCGGCGGGCCGGCTCGACGCACCCGCCTCCAAGCCGGGCATCACGCTGAAGGCTCCTCCTGCGGGCGCCACCGGCACCGTGGAAGTCTCGGCGGACGTCGACGGCGGGCAGCTCAACCGCGTCGTCTTCGCCGTCCAGACCGGCAACGGCAGATGGCAGGTACTCGGCTCCGCCGATCACGCCCCTTACAAGGTCACCCACACGATCAAGGCGAGCGCGGGAACTCCCGTACGCTACAAGGCCGTTGCCGTCGACTCGGCGGGCCGTACCGCGAGCGATCGCGCCTCGACCACGGCGGGCAGGCCGCCGGCGGCGGAGGACCCGAGCGCCGTCGAGCGCGAGTACGCCGTCGTCCACTACCGGCGGACCGACGGCGACTACGACGGCTGGCAGCTCACGTCGGGTGACAGCGTGGCGGACTTCACCGGCCGCGACGGCTACGGCGCGTTCGCCTGGCTGAAGGTCCCTGAGGGCGCCGATGCCCTCTCGTACACCGTCGTCAAGGGCGACGGCGCCACGGACGGCCCGCAGCGCACCGTCCCGCTCGCCGACACCGGGGAGGTGTGGATCGAGCAGGGAGAGGACGGGCAGGCGACGACGGCACCGGACGGCGCTTACCCGCCGCAGGACAAGACCAAGGCCGTACTGCACTACCACCGCGCCGACGGTGACTACGAGGGCTGGGGTCTGCACACCTGGACCGGAGCCGCGAACCCCACGGACTGGTCGAAGCCCCTGGAACCGGTGAAGACTGACGCGTATGGCGCGGTCTTCGAGGTGCCGCTCGCAGCGGGTGCCGGCAGTCTCAGCTACATCGTCCACAAGGGCGACGAGAAGGACCTGCCCGCCGATCAGTCGTTGGACCTCAAGGCCAACGGCCACGAGGTGTGGCTGTTGAGCGGCCAGGAGAAATACCTGCTGCCGCAGCCCGTCGCCACCGGGCCCGACTACACCAAGGCCGAGGCGGTCTGGCTCGACGCGGACACGATCGCCTGGAACGGCGTCAGGTCGGCCGCTTCCACACAGCTGCTGTACTCCCGTGACGGCGACCTCTCCGACGCCCGCATGCTGCGGCTGCGGGGGAGCGAGCTCACCGAGGCGCAGAAGGGGAAGTTCCCGCACCTGGCGAAGTACACCGCCTGGTCGGTCGACCCACGCGACCGCGGCCGGGTCCGCGAGGCGCTGCGCGGACGCGTCGTCGCAACCCAACGAGCCGCCGACGGCGCCGTGGTGGCCGGAACGGGGGTGCAACTCGCGGGCGTACTCGATGATGTGTACGACGCGACGAAGGCGGGCCTCGGTCCGGTGTTCCGCAAGGGGAAGCCCGCGCTCTCCGTCTGGGCGCCCACGGCCCAGGACGTGTCATTGGAGATCGGCGAGAAGGTCGTGCCGATGGAGCGGGACGGTGACACCGGCGTCTGGTCGGTGACCGGTCCCAAGTCCTGGAAGAACAAGCCCTATCGGTACGTGGTCAAGGTCTGGGCGCCGACGGTCCAGAAGGTCGTCACCAACAAGGTCACCGACCCCTACTCACTCGCCCTGACCACCGACTCCGAGCGCAGCCTCGTCGTCGACCTCGCCGACAAGTCCCTTGCGCCCAGCGGCTGGTCGGGCCTGAGGAAGCCGAAGGCCGTCCCGCTGAAGGACGCCCGGATCCAGGAGCTGCACATCCGGGACTTCTCCGTCGAGGACAAGACGGCGAAGCGCCCCGGCACCTACCTTGCCTTCACCGACAAGGGCAGCGACGGCTCCCGGCACCTCAAGAAGCTTGCGGAGTCCGGGACTTCGTACGTCCATCTCCTGCCCGCCTTCGACATCGCCACGATCCCGGAGAAGAAGTCCGACCAGGCGACGCCCGGCTGCGACCTCGCCTCGTACCCGGCCGACTCCGACAAGCAGCAGGAGTGCGTGGCGAAGACCGCCGCGAAGGACGCGTACAACTGGGGCTACGACCCGTACCACTACACGGTGCCGGAGGGCTCGTACGCCACTGACCCCGAGGGTACGGACCGTACGGTCGAGTTCCGTCAGATGGTCAAGTCCCTGAACGAGGACGGGCTCCGGGTCGTCTTGGACGTGGTCTACAACCACACCGCCTCCAGCGGGCAGGCCGACACCTCCGTGCTCGACAAGATCGTGCCCGGCTACTACCAGCGGCTGCTCGCCGACGGCTCCGTTGCCACCTCCACCTGCTGCGCCAACACCGCACCCGAGAACGCCATGATGGGCAAGCTGGTGGTGGACTCGATCGTCACCTGGGCGAAGGAGTACAAGGTCGACGGCTTCCGCTTCGACCTGATGGGACACCACCCCAAGGCCAACATCCTCGCCGTACGCAAGGCACTCGACGCCCTCACCCTCGAGAAGGACGGCGTCGACGGCAAGGAGATCATCCTCTACGGCGAGGGGTGGAACTTCGGCGAGGTGGCCGACGACGCCCGCTTTGTGCAGGCCACGCAGAAGAACATGGCGGGCACCGGCATCGCGACCTTCTCCGACCGGGCCCGTGACGCGGTACGCGGCGGCGGCCCGTTCGACGAGGACCCGGGCGTCCAGGGCTTCGCCTCCGGTCTCTACAGCGACCCCAACTCCTCGGAGAACAACGGCACTTCGGACGAGCAGAAGGCCCGTCTGCTGCACTACCAGGACCTCATCAAGGTCGGCCTGTCCGGCAACCTCGCCGCCTACCGCTTCACCGACACCAGCGGCAAGGAGGTCAAGGGCTCCGAGGTCGACTACAACGGCGCACCCGCCGGTTACGCGGACGCGCCCGGCGACGCCCTCGCCTACGTGGACGCGCACGACAACGAGTCGCTGTTCGACGCGCTCGCCTTCAAGCTGCCGTCCTCGACGAGTGCGGCCGACCGCGCCCGTATGCAGGTCCTCGCCATGGCCACGGCCACTCTCTCGCAGGGCCCGGCGCTCTCCCAGGCCGGCACCGACCTGCTGCGCTCCAAGTCCCTCGACCGCAACTCCTACGACAGCGGCGACTGGTTCAACGCCATCCACTGGAACTGCGCCGACGGCAACGGCTTCGGGCGCGGGCTGCCGATGGCGGCCGACAACGCGACCAAGTGGCCGTACGCCAAGCCCCTGCTCGGCAGCGTCAAGGTCGGCTGCGAGCAGATCGACGGTGCCTCGGCGGCGTACCGGGAGCTGCTCAGGATCCGTACGACGGAGGGTGCCTTCTCCCTCGACACGGCGGACCAGGTGCAGTCGAAGCTGTCCTTCCCGCTGTCCGGGAAGGAGGAGACGCCCGGAGTGATCACCATGCGGCTCGGCGATCTGGTCGTCGTCTTCAACGCGACGCCCGACCGGCAGACCCAGCGAGTCGCGGCGCTCGCGGGGAGGGCGTACGCGCTGCATCCGGTGCAGGCCGCGGGCTCGGACCCGGTCGTCAAGGCTTCGTCGTACGAGACGGAGTCCGGTGCCTTCGCTGTCCCGGCGCGCAGCGTCGCGGTCTTCTCGCAGGCCACAGGCTAGGCTGACGGCAAGAGCCGTAGAACAGGAGTGCCCATGCCGCAGATCACCGTCGACTACTCGGTGCCGCTTGGCGACGCCTTCGACCGGAAGGGCTTCGCGCTCGCGCTGCACACGATGGTGGTGGAGACGGCTGCCGCGAAGCTGGAGGCGTGCAAGACGCGGTTCCGGCCGGCCGAGGACCTTGTGATCGGCGCGGAGGCGGACGGGCACGCACTGGTGCATGTCACGGTCGCGCTTCTGCCCGGCCGTACGGAGGAGACGAAGGCAGCGCTGACCGAGCGGACGCTGGAGCTGCTACGGGCCCATGTGAAGCCCGCCGGTGGGATCACGCTGCATGCCTCCGCGGAGGTGCGGGACCTCGACGCCTCGTACACCAAGTTCGAGGAATAAGGCCAGAGGCCTACGACGCGAGGGCGATCAGCCGGCCGACGAGGTCCGTGAACGGGCCCTCGGCCGGCTCGTCCTTGAGCATGCGGCGCAGCAACGTGGCCATTTCGTCGTCGTACGCCGCGCTCACCGCCGTCAGCGCCGCGAAGTCGTGGACGAGCTGCGCTTCCAGTTCGGCGCGGGGGATACGGCGGCCGTCCAGCCAGATCAGGGCCGTCGACTCGGCGAGTGAGATCCAGGAGCGGATGACCAGTTCCAGCCGGGCGGGCGGCCGGTTGATGTCCAGATGCGCCAGTATCTGGAGGTATGCGGCCTGCCGTACGCCGTCCACGAGGGCGTTGGTGGTGGAGGAGCCCACGGCCGGGCCGCCCCGCATCAACGCCGAGAATCCGGGCCCGTGCTCGTCGACGAAGTCGAAGTACCGCCGCATCACCCGCAGCAGCCGCGCGCCCAGCGGACCTTCCTGCGGCTCCACGAACCGGGTCGCCAGATCGTCCGCCGCCCGCTTCAACGCCGCCTCGTACAGGCTGAGTTTGCCGGGAAAGTAGTGGTAGACCAGGGGCCGGGAGATACCGGCGGCCGACGCTATCTCGTCGATGGAGACCTCGTCGGGCGAGCGTCGGCTGAACAGTTCGAGCGCGACGCCGATCAACTGCTGCCGCCGCTCCTCGACACCCATCCTGCGGCGTACCTGTACCCCGGTTGTCATGCGAACACCTTACCGATCGGATCCGGCCTCCAACGGGACGGTCCCGCAAGGGTGTTCACATGTCCAGCGCCTCACTCCGTGAGTCTGTGGGCGTCTGACGGGTGTCGGGTGGGTGTCTGTGGGAGATGGCCGCCGGGGCCGGGTGTGTGGTTCGGTGGGGGGCCGATTGAGCGTGGGGCGCCCGGGAGCCGTATCGAGTACAGGGCCCTTGCCGGGGCTCTCTGCGGCGTGGAGTTCATGTCGCCGGACGTGACCGGAGGAAAAGATGAGGTTGACGCGACACGGTCTGGCCGCGGCCGGAGCAGCCGCCGCGCTGCTGGTGCTGACCGGCTGCGGCTCGGACGACGGTGGGGAGAAGGTCCCCGCGACCGCGACCGGAAGTCTGGAGAAGATCGCCGGCCAGGCCGGCTGCAAGCCGAACATGCAGATGGACGAGGACACGATCCGGCAGGCCATCTGCAAGAACTCCGGGGGCAGGTTCGTCCTCGCGACGTTCGCCACCGACCGCGGTCAGCGCGAGTGGCTGAACGGGGCGAAGGACTACGGCGGGTACTACCTCGTCGGCCGCAAGTGGGTCGCCATCGGCAAGGAGAAGACGGTCACGGCGCTGCGCGGCCAACTCGGCGGGATCATGGAGGAGGGGTCCGAACACATGAACCCCGGTGGCAGTCACAACAAGGGCGGTCACCACGGCTGACCGCCCGGGTCCGGGGCACTTCGAGGACAAGCGAAAGCCGGCGGTGGGAGAACCCACCGCCGGCTTCCTGGTGTGCTACCGGGTTGCTACTGGCAATCCTGGCCACTGTTGATGCACTCGACCACCTGGTTCATCGTCTCCTCGTCGAAGAAGTTGATGAAGTCGTTGTGGTCGGTGATCGGCTTGTGCAGCTCGGTCGGGAAGCCGTCCACCGCGAACGGGTTCACGACCTGTCCGTTCTCGATCTGCGGCGCCGGAACGTCGTAGACCAGACGGGCCTGGAGCTGGGGGATGGCCTGGAAACCGTTGGGGCAGCTGCCGTCCGCCTGCACGAAGGCCACGTGGTCACGGTGGTTGGCGCTGTCGATGTTCTGGCCGTCCCAGCAGCTCTGGAAGTTGGACGTCCGCACCACGGAGCTGCCCTCGGGGCAGATCGGGTACTTGTCCGTCAACTGCCGGTCCTCGAAGCCGGTGCAGCTCCAGTTCGTGTTGGCGTTGGCGAGGCCGTTGGAGAAGGCCTTGGCGTCACCGGTGATGATGCGCAGGGCCTGCGGCATCGCGACGACATCGCTCGCCTTGTTGCCGACGAACTTCAGCTCCGCCTCGGTGGCCTCCTGGATCGGGCCGATGTTGCCTTCCGCACCGCCACCGAGGTCGTTAGCGTCGAACTCGTCCTCACCGTTCTGCAGGCGCAGCACCGGCCAGTAGTACGACGACTTGTCGCCCTGGTTCTCGCAGCTGGTGTCGGCCTGGAGGAACTGCTCGTCGCTGGTGAAGGCGTTGTTGTCCTGGTTGCCGACGTAGTCGTGCGTGTGCTGCGCGCCGTTGTCGACACCCGGAGCGACGATGATGTTGTCCGAGTTGTGGTTGTCGTTCCCGTTGGTGCCACAGCTCGTGGTGAAGCTGCCCGTAGAACCGGAGTCGCCGTTCGCGGCGAGCCCGTTTCCGCCCACACCCTGCGGGCCGCCGTTCGGCTGGACCTGGGTGATGTCCTGGAAGTCGGCCGCCACCGGGCCGCCCTGCTGGCCCTGGTCCTGACCGTCACCCTGGTCCTGGCCCTGGTCCTGACCGTCACCCTGGTCCTGGCCCTGATCCTGGCCATCGCCCTGGTCCTGACCCTGGCCATCGCCCTGGTCTCCACCGTTGTTGATCTGGTCAGCCGGCACACCCTCGCACTGGGCCATCTGCTCGGCCCCCTGCGGAGGCTGACCGCCCGCGTTCCGGATGTTGATGGCCATCCGGTCGATGGTGGCCGTCCGCTTGGCCTTCAGCGGGCCGAGGATGGCGTTGTCGACGTAGCTGGAGTCACCAGCCTGAGCCTGACGCGTGTCCGCGAGACGCTTGTAGGCCTCCGAGACCTGCTGGTCGAGCTTCGCCAGCTCCTGGTCGACACCCTGGCGTGCGCCGTCCGGCACATCGGTCAGCGACTGGCCGACGTCCGGACATTTGATTGTTGCCACCCCTGCGGCGGTCGTCTGCGCGTTCTGCTGCGAGTTCTCCTCTCCCGCAGAAGCGTAGATGTTGGCCGCCAGCAAGCCGCCGCCACCCAGCGCGAGAGCCGCCGATGCGGCTATCGCCCGGTTGGCGAGCGTGGAGCGGCGTTTTCGGTTTGTGCGTCCCATGGAACTCCTCTGGCTTCCTTGCGGGGCATTGAGGCGCCCGACAGGAGGTGAAGCGGCGTCGTTCAATACGCAAGGGGCTCATGGGGTGTTCAGCGTCATCAGAAATTGGTGAGAGATTGGTGGAGCAATTCCGGCTCAAGGGGAACAGAACCCCCTGTTTCAACGGCAGTTGAGGGGGGAATACTGACTCTTATTCAGTGAGTCTTCGGTGCGAGCCAATTCTTATACCGGTTCGCCATGTCGGTCTTGTACCGGTCCTCTGCCGGTCCCTCCGCGAGTCCTCTCCGGCCCTCCGCCGATTCCTTTTCAGCGGCCCTGGTCCAAATAAGCGAGAACGGCCAGAACGCGGCGATTGTCATCGTCCGACACCTCAAGGTCCAGCTTCGCGAAGATGTTGGAGGTGTGCTTCGCAATGGCCCGTTCTGTCACCACCAGCCGCTCCGCGATCGCCGCGTTCGAACGGCCCTGCGCCATCAGCTCCAGCACCTCCCGCTCGCGCGGCGTCAGCCGCCCCAGTGGCCTGCTCTCCGCCTGACGCCGCGACAACAGCTGCTGGATCACTTGGGGATCCATCGCGGTGCCGCCCGTGGCGACCCTGCGTACGGCATCGATGAACTGCTCGGCGTCGAAGACCCGGTCCTTCAGCAGATAGCCGACCCCGCCGGTCCCGTCGGCCAGCAACTCCCGCGCGTACAACTGCTCCACGTGCTGCGACAGGACCAGCACCGGCAACCCCGGTCTCTCCCGCCGCGCATGGAGCGCGCACTGCAAGCCCTCGTCCGTGTGCGAAGGCGGCAGCCGGACGTCGACGACGGCGACGTCCGGCTCCAACTCGGCGAGCGCCCGCGTGAGTTCGGGCCCACTCTCCACCGCCGCCGCGATCTCGAAGTCGTACGCCTCGAGCATCCGCACCAGTCCGTCGCGCAGCAGGAAGAGGTCTTCGGCTAGGACAACTCGCAAGGGATCTCCATGGTCACCATGGTGGGACCGCCCGCGGGGCTGCTGACGGCCAGGACGCCGTCGAATGTACCCAGTCGCCGCTCGACTCCGGAGAGTCCCGAACCCGCGCCGATCCCGGCACCGCCCTTGCCGTTGTCGGTGACGGCGACACGGAGCATGCCGTCGCTGTGGTGCACATCGACCCAGATGCGATCGGCGTCCGCGTGCTTCACGGCGTTGGTCAGCACCTCGCTGACGGCGAAGTACGCGGCCGACTCGACGGGGGCGTCCGCGCGCCCCGCCAGTTCCACATCCACCTCGGTGCCGACTGGCAGCCGTAGCGCCAACGCCCGTACGGCGTCGCCCAGTCCGCGCTCGGCGAGTACGGGGGGGTGGATGCCGCGGACCAGGTCCCGCAGCTCGGTGAGTGCTTCGGCGGAGGACTTGCGGGCCTGCGCGAGGAGCTCCTTGGCCTTCGCGGGGTCCTTGTCGAGGAGCATCTCGATGGTGCCGAGATCCATGCCCATGGCGACGAGGCGGGCCTGGGCGCCGTCGTGCAAGTCCCGCTCGATACGGCGGAGTTCGGTCGCGGAGGTGTCCACGGCGTCGCGCCGGGTCTCGGTCAGCACCCTGACGCGCTCGGCGAGTTCAGTCTGGCCGGGGCTGAGGATCGCCCGGGTGAGGCGGAAGTGGAGCTGGAAGGCGCTCACGGCGTACCGGTGGGCGACGATGAGAAGGACGGCGCCGAGCGCGCCGGCGCCGAGCGCGGACGCCTGGTCGCTGACCGGCACGAATCCGTACCAGTACGGCCCGTACTCGACGTACGGCCCGCCCGTCATCGTCCGCCACAGCCCGGCCGCCAGCGCGAACCCCTCCAGCGGGTACAGCACGAGGACCGCGGGCAGCAGAGCGGTGACGAAACCCGCCGTCATGTCCACCGGCAGCCACCTCAGGTCTCGCCAGGTCGCCGGGTCGCGAAGCATCCCGAAGGTGCGCGTCCAGGGGTTGGCGTCCTTCGGGACCGGCCGGTACGTCGACGGGATCCTCACCCCGCCCCACTGGGCCGCGAGCACTCGCCGCCAGTCCGCGAACGCCCGCACCCCCGTGAGGGCATACGGCGTCGTCACGATCCCGACCCCGATCGGGATCAGCGCGATCGAAACCAGGGAGAGCGTGAAGCAGAGCACCGCCCCCGGCAGCAGCACCAGCGCGAGTCCCAGTCCGCGCGCCCCCGCGAGCACCATGCCCCGCGCCCTGCTGACGCTGCTGCTCTTCGTCTCTGTGGTGGTCATGCCGACAGTCTGTACGAGCCGGGGGAGCGGGACACGGGGCCGGGCACCCCGGTCAGGGGGTGGTGCCAGGTACACCCCCCTCGCCCGCCGCGAGCACCTTCGCCTCCACCTCCGGATCGAGGCCCTTCGAGGTCCGGTCCGGCCGCATGGGCGCCGTACCGCCGATGTCCTGGAGCCAGCGCCAGGTGTCGGCGACGGTCTCGGCCACGGGACGGCAGCGCAGCCCCGTGGCGACGGCCTTGGACACATCCGCGCTGTGCAGGGCGTCGTGCATGTCACTGCCCGGCGGCACCCACACCGGCAGCTGGGTCCACGGCTCGATGCCCGCGCCCAGGATGACTTCCGGCTCGGTCCAGCGCAGTTCGGCGGCTGCGCCGACGGTGGTCACGCACGCCTCGAGCAACTCGCCCATGGTGGCGTGCCCTTGGGGACTGATCAGGTTGTACGGTCCGCCCAGCTCCCGCTCCACCGCCCCCAGGGTCCACTCCGCGAGGTCGCGGACGTCGACGAACTGGAGGGGAAGGTCCCGTGGCCCCGGCGCCAGCACCGGCCCGCCACACGCCATGCGAACCAGCCACCAGGGCAGCCGGCCCACGTTCTCGTACGGCCCGAGGATCAGCCCCGCCCGCACCAGCACGGAGCGGTCCGTCCCGAACGCCTCGATCGCGGCCAGTTCACCGCCCCGCTTGTCCCGCGCGTAGTCGGTCTGCTCCGCGCCGGCCTCGGCGCCCTCGACCAGGGATGCGTCCTCGGTGTACCCGGCGGGCGGCGCCCACTCGTACACCGAGCAGCTCGATACGTATACATACCGCCCGGCGCGGCCCCGCAGCAGCCGCGCCGTGTCCCGCACCGCGCGGGGCGCCGCCGACCAGGTGTCGACGACGGCGTCCCACTCGCCCTCGGTGAGGGCGGCGAGCCCGTCGGGCGCGGTGCGGTCGCCGTGCAACGACCGTACGCCCGACGGTGGTTGGTGCCGCCCCCGGTTGAAGACGGTCACGTCCCAGCCGCGGGCGAGCGCGGCCTCGACGACGGCCCGCCCCGCGAACTCCGTACCACCCAGCACCAGAAGTCTCATGCCACCGACTCTGCACGGTCGCATCCCGGGACGGAACGGATTCTGCTGACAGAAGAGCGGAGGCTCGACTGTCAACGCCCGGGCGGCGGCGCGTACTTGTACCCCACGCGCCGTACCGTCCGGATCGCCCGCCGGTGCTCCGCACCGAGCTTGCCAGAAGGGCTCGAGGTCGTGGCGACCTGTCGCGGGGTGCTTCTGGAGGCTGGCCATGGCCCCATGAAGCAGATGACGGTGAGGGGGCGTCCACCGTTTGTGGCGGACGCCCCCTCACGGAGTCGTACGGGTCGGACCCGTTCGTAGGGATCAGGCCCGGGTCGTACGGGTCAGACCTGGCCGGCCTTGTCCAGGGCCGTGCAGCAGGTGTCGACGATCAGGCGCGTCACGACGTACGGGTCGACGTTCGCGTTCGGGCGGCGGTCCTCGATGTAGCCCTTGCCGTCCTTCTCGACCTGCCACGGGATACGGACAGAGGCGCCGCGGTTGGAGACGCCGTAGCTGTACTCGTTCCAGGGAGCCGTCTCGTGCAGACCGGTCAGGCGGTCGTCGATGCCGGCGCCGTAGTTCTTGACGTGGTCGAGCGGCTTCGAGCCCTCGCCCAGCGACTCGCACGCGGTGATGATCGCGTCGTAGCCCTCGCGCATCGCCTTCGTGGAGAAGTTGGTGTGCGCGCCCGCGCCGTTCCAGTCGCCCTTCACCGGCTTCGGGTCCAGCGTCGCGGAGACGCCGAAGTCCTCGGCGGTGCGGTACAGCAGCCAGCGCGCCAGCCACAGCTGGTCGGCGACCTCGAGCGGGGAGAGAGGGCCGACCTGGAACTCCCACTGGCCGGGCATGACCTCGGCGTTGATGCCGGAGATGCCCAGGCCCGCCTTCAGGCAGTTTTCCAGGTGCGCCTCGACGACGTCACGGCCGAAGATCTCGTCCGAGCCGACACCGCAGTAGTAGCCACCCTGCGCGGCCGGGAAGCCGCCCTCGGGGAAGCCGAGCGGGCGCGAGCCCTTGAAGAAGGTGTACTCCTGCTCGATGCCGAAGATCGGCTCCTGAGCGGCGAACTTCTCCGCGACCTCGGTGAGCGCGGCACGGGTGTTGGACTCGTGCGGCGTCATGTCGATGTTGAGGACCTCGCACATGACGAGCACGTCGTCGCCGCCGCGGATCGGGTCCGGGAAGGTGGCGACCGGCTTCAGCACGCGGTCGGAGGCGTGGCCCTCGGCCTGGTTCGTGGAAGACCCGTCGAAGCCCCAGATCGGCATCGCTTCGCCCTTGGCGTCATCGGCCAGGATCTTCGTCTTGGAACGCAGCTTGGCCGTCGGCTCGGTGCCGTCGATCCAGATGTACTCAGCCTTGAAGGTCACGGGCCACATCCTTCGGGGTGGGTCTTGTTGCGCTCGGTCGTCACGGGCGCGCGGCGCTGCGGCACTGAGGCGCCGCGGGGATGCCCGCAGCCTGTCAACAGGGGATTTCCCGATCATTGCTCGGCTGTGAAGCCCGTGTTACCTGGTGCTTGTGGACTGGGTGCCCGCCTTGAGAGCGGGTGGGCTCCGTCGTATACGAGGGAGTACGGGAGCGGAGGAGGCGAAGCGAAGGCTGTACGGGGGGGCGTCACTCGTCCCCGGCCGAGGCGTCCCGCATCCCCTCCAGGAAGCCCCGGATCGCCTCCCGCTCCCGCTCGTCGCAGCTCTGGAGCAGCTCCACTGCCTTCCCGATGAGTGGCCCGAAGAAGGACCACCCCAGTTCGACCGCCCGCTCGTCCACCTCGACGACCACCTTGCGCCGGTCCTGCCGGTCCCGCACCCGCCGCACATGCCCGGCCCCCTCCAGCCGGTCGAGCAGCGAAGTGGTCCCGGCCGAATTGAGCCCGAGCGCGGCACCGAGCCGCCCTGCCGTCATCTCCTCGCCGGCCCGGGAGGCATCCATGAGCTCGATCAGGGCGCGTACGTCCGTCGGGTGCATGCCGTTGTGGCTCGCGAACCGGGCGCTGTGCAGGCCGAGTTCGACCGTCACCGCTCGCAGGAGATGGACGATCTCCATCTCGGGGCCCTGGTTCCGCATGTGCCGCCTCCGGCTATCATCTCGCTCGTCGAATATCTCGCTCGGCGAGATAATACGGGAGGGCTCCATGAGTACGTACGACAGCGACGCCTTTCAGTCGGCCTACGACAAGGTCATGGCCAAATGGCCCGCGGAACGGGAGGCGATCCGCGTCTCCACGCCGTTCGGTACGACGTACGTCAATGCCTGCGGACCGCCCGATGCGCCCCCGCTTCTCCTCGTGCCAGGAGGCGGAGGTGCGACCTCCGCCTCCTGGCACGCCCAGGCCGCCGACCTCGCCCGCAACCACCGCGTCCTCGCCGTCGACCTGATCGGTGCCCCCGGCCGCAGCGAACGGGTCGGCGACCGTCGCCCCCGTACGGTCGCCGACCTGTCCGTCTGGCTGGACGCGCTCCTGGATGGCCTCGGTGTGGAGACGGCGGACATGGGTGGGCACTCGTACGGCGGCTGGATCGCCCTGCATTACGCGCTGCTGGCGCCCGCCCGGGTGCGCCGCCTGTTCCTCCTGGACCCGACCCAGTGCTTCGCCGGGTACAAGGCGGCGTACCTGCTGCATGCCCTGCCGATGTTGCTGCGTCCCGCGCCCCACCGCGTCCGCGCCTTCCTGGAGTGGGAGACCGGGGGAGTGGGCCTCGATCCGGACTGGCTCCGCCTCCAGGAGACGGCCGCCGGCTTCCCCTCCGCGAAGCCGGTGACAGGGCCCCGCCCGGTGCCGGAGGCGCTGCGGGGCCTGGAGGTGCCGGTCCTGCTGGTCCTGGCCGGCAACGGCAGGACTCATGACGCCTACCAAGTGGCGGCGCAGGCAGGCGGGCTGTTGCCGCGCGCGGAGACGGAGGTACTGCCCGACATCTCGCATCACGCGTTGCCGCAGGCCGCACCCGCCGAACTGGGCCGCCGCCTCATCGACTTCCTCGGTGGCTGACTCCTCCGGGGCCGAGCCTCACCCCACCTTCTCGATCAGCGCCCGACGGATCAGGAACTTGCCGGGCTCGCGGACCTGCTCGAAGGCCGCGTTGTTGAGGAGGGCGCAGCTGCCGGAGGTTGAAGTGACCTCCACTGTCGTGGACTTGTTGTTGTCGAGGTTCGTGACCTTCAGTTGCGTACCGGCTGGGAACTGGTTGCTGGACGCGGCCGGGGCGCCCGCCTCGCCGGAGAGTGTGACGGTCGAACCTGCGCAGACCTGTTCACCTCCGGCGACCCCCGTCGTGTCGCCGGAGGTGTCTGCGGGAGCCGATGCCGGCTGCTCGGCCGGGGTGTCCTGAGTCGACTCCCCGGGCGTGCAGCCGGAGGCTTCCTGCTTGCGCTCGATCTCCGCGATGACCGCTTCCCGGTTGGCGATCCGGGCCTCGGACTGCGCATCCGGGTTGGCGCGTTGCCCCTCGATGAACTTCTCGTTGTTCCCGAGCGCCGTGGCCAGCCCCTTGCAGACCGCCGAGGACGGCGCCTGACCGGCCGGCGCGGCGTTCGAGTTGGCCGCCAGAGCGAAGGCCCCGCCTCCGGCGACCGCCGCGGCGCTCACCAACAACGCGAGCTTCTTCTTCGGGCCGATCGTTCTCCTACGCGACGTACGCGGCATGGCGCGCCTCCTGTCTCCGGCCGCCCTGGCGGCGACCCGGTCGTGAGCGGGGAGTACGCCGCTATGTACGAGATACCGAACGGAGTTACTCGATGGTTAACACGAGTCACTCAAGTGGCTTAGATCACAAAGGAAGTTGAGTAATTCTTCTCCTGGGAGGGCGTGGTCCGGGCAAGGGGCGCCGCCTGCGCGACCGCACGAGGAGGAAACCTTGCCGCCGTCGTGTGCGTGCCCGCCGAGGTCTCTGTTCGAATTTGACGGCACCCCATGCGCACCTTGCGGACCTGGGGTGACAGCATGCCAATTCCCGTGCTCACCTGGGCCTTTGTCGGGCTCTGCGGAGTGTCTCGATGTCAGTGGTGGGCAGTAAACTGTTAGTAGTGTTCGAGGGCGCCGACGGACGGCTCCCTGACCGCGACAGGAGGATGCCCGTGCCCGCTGCCGCACTCTTCCCGCTGCCCACGCAGTCCACAGCCAAGAGGCCGGTTCCGCTGGATCTGCCGTACGAGCCCGTCGAGAAGCGGCCGCTCCCGCCGGGGCGTCCGCGTGACTGGTACATCACGCACAACCGGCGCCTCAAGGCGATGCGGCTCGCCATCGCGTTGCTGGACTCCGGTGTCTACATGCCCAACCAGGCCCGTAACGAGAGGATCCGCAGCACGGCCGAACTCATCGGCGTCCACCCGCCGTCGGACACGACGTGCCACATGGTGCGCGCGCTGATGCGTTACGCCCGCTGAGGTCCCCGGGCTTCTTCTCCAGCGCCGGTCGCCCCTGGGGGTGGCCGGCGCGTGGTGTTTTGGCCGGGGGCCTTTCCCCGAGCAGCCCGCCCCTTCCCGAAACCGGAGGGGGGCCGCCCCGACCGCCCAACCCGGCGGACTAATTCGGTTTCGGCGAAGTGGCATCACCCGTCATCCTGAGGACTACTCTCAACCCACCGACGAACGGGTGTTCGCAAGCCGCGACGTCCCAACCCATCACGTGAAGGAGGCTCGTCATGGGTACCTTGATCATTCTGGCGATCCTCGTGCTGGCCGTCATGGGGTTCAGTAACCCTGTCTGGTGGATCGCCGCCGCCGCGCTGCTTTACCTGCATGTCCGCTACGGCCACACCGGGCCGTCCACGTCATCCGGCGGCCCCGCGGGCTCCCCGGCTCGCGCCGACGAAAGCTACCGCGCATACCGTCAGCGCCGTGACCGTCAGGCCAGGTGGGAGCGCCGGTACCGCCGCGAGCGCCCCTGGGCGTCCCGGCAGCGGAAGGGCCTCTAGGGGCACTCAATCGACCAGTCCGGGAGCGTCCCAGAGCGGGAACCAGCGCGCCTTGTCCCGCTCGATCCGTAGGTCGTTCTCCAGTGCCGCTGCGACTTGCAGCTCCAGCGCGTTGTCGCGTTTCTGCCGGCCAGGCCGCGTGCACAGCGGATAAAAGGTGCCGCGTTTGTAGAGATAGACGAGCCCGAGCGTCCGTCGCTCGGGCTCGTCCCAGAAGTCGGCGGAGCCGACGAAGCCGACGACGGAGCACAGCAACTGCGGCCCGAACCCGCTGCCTTCCAGAGCGGTGTTCACCGCGTGGAGATCACTCACGAGCGCGGGCAGATCCCTGGGCTCCCGCCGCGAGACCAGCCACGTGTACCCGTACGAGTCCCGGCTCACCTCCACCGGCGGCCCCGTCCGCTCGGCGTCCGCGTCCAACAATGCCCGCACTTCCTGTCGTACGTCGTCGAAGGCCGCCCCTTCGACCGTCGCGAAGCACACCGAGCCGTGCCCGGTCGGCGTGAACCCTGCCGCCGCCTCCAGGGTGACCGCGGCCGACGGCAGCGCGAAGAGCTGGTCGAGGTCGGGGGCCACCGGCTTGCTGCGGCCCAGCAGGATGTCCAGGAGCCCCATACTCGTCAGCCTGCCTTCCCGGAGGCCGGCGACTCGCCCAGCTCGCCGGATATCCGGCCCAGTTGATCGAGCCGCTCCTCGAGGCTCGGGTGGGTCGAGAAGAGCCGCTGGATGCCGGGGGTCCTGCCGAGCGCGGGCGTGAAGTAGAACGCGTTGAAGGCCTGCGCGGTCCGTAGATCCCGGGTGGGGATCTTGGCGATGTCGCCGGTGAGCTTGGTCAGCGCGGAGGCCAGCGCCGAGGGGCGGCCGGTGAGCATGGCCGCGGCGCGGTCGGCTGCCATCTCCCGGTATCGGGACAGAGCCCGTATGAGGAGGAAGCTGAGCGCGTAGACGGCCGCGGACACCGCCATCACCGTCATGAACACGACGGCCGTGTTCTGGTCCTTGCGGCCGTGCCCGCCGAAGACCTGCGAGTAGAACGCGAACCGTACGATCAGGCCCGCGAGGACCCCGAGGAACGAGGCCACCGTGATCACCGCGACATCGCGGTGCGCCACATGCGACAGCTCGTGCGCGAGCACACCCTCCAACTCGGCGGGCTCAAGCCGCCGCAGCAGTCCGGTCGTCACGCACACGACGGCGTGATCGGCGTTGCGCCCGGTGGCGAAGGCGTTCGGCATCTCCATGCCGGACACGGCGACGGCGGGCTTCGGCATGTCCGCGGTGGCGCACAGCCGGTCGATCACCCCGTGCAGCTGCGGATACTCCTCGCGCTCCACGATCCGCCCGCGCATCGCGAACAGCGCGAGCCGGTCCGAGAACCAGTACTGCGCACCGAGCAGTGCCGCCGCGATCACCACGACCAGCACCCACGACTTCAGCAGCACGATCAGGGCGGCGACGAACGCCACGTACAGGAGCCCGAGCAGGAACAGCGTGACCCCCATCCGCGTGTTCAACCGCCGGTCGGGCTGGAATCGGCTCCGCATCACGATCACCCCACACACCACACATCGGGCACTCGTCCCGATTCCAGTGTGCATCGGTCCGCTCCCAAGGCAGAGAACGACGGAACCCCGCCACCAGCCCACGAGGGGCGGTGACGGGGCTCTGAAGCCGGAGGCCTACAGGCTTACGAGGCCTACGCGTCGATCACACGTCGAAGTAGAGCTCGAACTCGTGCGGGTGCGGACGCAGCTGGAGCGGAGCGATCTCGTTCGTGCGCTTGTAGTCGATCCACGTCTCGATCAGGTCGGACGTGAAGACGTCGCCCTGGAGGAGGAACTCGTGGTCGGCCTCGAGGGAGTCGAGGACGGCCGGGAGCGAGGTCGGGACCTGCGCGACGTTCGCGTGCTCCTCGGGAGCCAGCTCGTAGAGGTCCTTGTCGATCGGCTCGGCCGGCTCGACCTTGTTCTTGATGCCGTCCAGGCCGGCCAGCATCAGGGCCGCGAAGGTGAGGTACGGGTTGCCGGAGGAGTCCGGCGCCCGGAACTCGACGCGCTTGGCCTTCGGGTTCGAGCCCGTGATCGGGATACGCATGGCCGCGGAGCGGTTGCGCTGCGAGTAGACCAGGTTGATCGGGGCCTCGAAGCCGGGGACCAGGCGGTGGTACGAGTTCACCGTCGGGTTGGTGAAGGCCAGCAGCGACGGGGCGTGCTTGAGGATGCCGCCGATGTAGTAGCGGGCGGTGTCCGACAGGCCCGCGTAACCGGCCTCGTCGTAGAACAGCGGGTCGCCGTTCGCCCACAGCGACTGGTGGACGTGCATGCCCGAGCCGTTGTCGCCGAAGATCGGCTTCGGCATGAAGGTGGCCGTCTTGCCGTTGCGCCAGGCGACGTTCTTCACGATGTACTTGAAGAGCTGGAGGTCGTCGGCCGCGGCGAGCAGCGTGTTGAACTTGTAGTTGATCTCGGCCTGGCCGGCGGTGCCCACCTCGTGGTGCTGGCGCTCGACCTGGAGGCCGGACTTGTTCAGCTCCAGGGAGATCTCGGCACGCAGGTCGGCGAAGTGGTCGACCGGCGGGGTCGGGAAGTAACCGCCCTTGTAGCGGACCTTGTAGCCGCGGTTGTCCTCCAGCGCACCTGTGTTCCAGGCGCCCGCCTCGGAGTCGATGTGGTAGAAGGCCTCGTTCGACTTGGTCTCGAAGCGGACACTGTCGAAGATGTAGAACTCGGCCTCGGGGCCGAAGTACGCGGTGTCGGCGATCCCGGTCGAGGCGAGGTACGCCTCCGCCTTCTTCGCCACGTTGCGCGGGTCACGGGAGTACTGCTCGCCCGTGATCGGGTCGTGGATGAAGAAGTTGATGTTGACCGTCTTGTCACGGCGGAAGGGGTCCACGCGCGCGGTGGACAGGTCGGCCCGAAGCGCCATGTCCGACTCGTGGATGGCCTGGAAGCCGCGGATCGAGGAGCCGTCGAAGGCAAGTTCCTCGCTCGGGTCGAAGGCCTCTGCCGGCACCGTGAAGTGCTGCATCACGCCAGGCAGGTCGCAGAAGCGGACGTCGATGAACTTGACGTCCTCGTCCGCGATGAACTTCTTGGCCTCGTCGGCGTTCTGGAACATCCAGCTCCTCCTACTCCCGACCGTCCGTGCCGGGGTGGTAGTTCGTTCGTGCGGCCAGTGCGGTGGCACACGCTGAGACCCGACAATAGGGACGGGTGGTTTCTCAAGCGTGACCCATTTGTTTCGCCCAAGTTAACCGACCCCGGCCCGGCTGACCCCACCCGTCCGCATATCAAAACCGGCGCAGTACCGTGGACGCGTGGACAACAGGCAAGCAATCGGATCGTGGCTGTCCGGACCGCGCGCGGCCGCGGAGGAAGCCGGTGCGGACTTCGGATACCGGGGCGAGCAGCTCGGCCTGCCGGAGTCGGGCCCGGGCTCGATCGCCCGCCCCGGACGACGCCTCGGCGCCCTCGCGGTCGACTGGGGGCTGTGCCTCCTGATCGCATACGGGCTGCTCACGGACGGCTACAACCAGGCGACGGGCAACTGGGCACTGTTGATCTTCTTCGTCATGAGCGTCCTGACCGTCGGCACGATCGGCTTCACCCCCGGCAAGCGCCTGTTCGGCCTGCGAGTCCTCACCCTGGAAACCGGCACGGTCAACCCCCTGCGCGCCCTCCTGCGCACGGCCCTGCTGTGTGTAGCCATCCCCGCCCTGATCTGGGACCGAGACGGCAGGGGCCTGCACGACCGCTTGGCCCGCACGGTCGAGGTACGGATCTGAGACCGCGCCGGTGAGTGGGCGGGCCCCTTGGGAACGCCCACTCGGAGGCGCGACTTCGGGTGCGGCCCGCAAGGGCGCGGCTTCGGGTCCGGCCCCCATGGGCGCGGCTTCGGGTGTGGCCCACTCAGGGGCGCGGGGAGGCGCAGTCTTTCAGGGGCGCGGGGAACTGCGCGAGCAACCACGACGGACCCGCAGTCGCCAAACCGCAGAACCACCTTGACAAACGCCTGAGGGCGCCGGAACTCACAGGTTCCGGCGCCCTCAGGCGTACTGCCGAGCCCAGCGGCAGCGTCACCGCGTCTTCGGGCCGCCGCGCGGCATCCGCATCCCCTTGGGCATCGGGCCCTTCGGCAAGGGCATGTTGCTCATCAGGTCACCCAGAGCGCGCAGCCGGTCATTCGTCGCGGTGACCTGAGGCCCGCTCAGGACACGCGGCAGCTTCAGCATCGTGGTGCGGAGCTTCTTGAGCTCGACCTGGCCCTCGCCGGTCCCGACGAGGATGTCGTGCACGGGTACGTCCGCGACGATGCGCGCCATCCGCTTCTTCTCGGCGGCCAGCAGGCCCTTCACCCGGTTCGGGTTGCCCTCGGCGACCAGCACGATGCCGGCCTTGCCGACGGCCCGGTGCACCACGTCCTGCTGGCGGTTCATCGCCACCGCCGGGGTCGTCGTCCAGCCACGCTTCATGTTGTCCAGTACCGCGGCCGCCGCTCCCGGCTGTCCCTCCATCTGTCCGAAGGCGGCACGCTCGGCCCGCCGTCCGAAGACGATCGCCATCGTGAGGAAGGCGAGGAGGAAGCCGAGAATACCGAGATAGACCGGGTGACCGATCAGGAAACCGATCGCGAGGAAGACACCGAGGGTGCCGATTCCGACTGCCGCGAGCACAAGACCGATCTTGGAGTCGGCCTTGCGGGTCATCTTGTAGGTCAGAGCGATCTGCTTGAGTCGCCCGGGGTTCGCAGCGTCCGCTGCGTTGTCCTTCCTCGCCATGCCGTGAAGTCTACGTGGCGCGGGAAGCGCCGACGACGGCGGTGCCGCGTCGGCGGGCGGTCACGGGCGAGGGGCGAACGACGCTTCCAGGACGGACTGCTCCAGGACGCGCTGCGCCTCGACCCTGTCCTTGGCCCGGCGGCGGTCCTCCAGGACAGAGGTCCATGCGTTGCGGCGCGCGGTGCGCTGTCCGCTGCTCATGAGGATCGACTCGACGGCACGGAGTGCATCGGTGAAAGACGGAATCGCTGTGGCGCGTACGGGCGCGGCCTGCATAGTGGAGGTCCCCCCTCGGATGACGGCTCTGGGATGAGTCTGTACGTGGCGTGAGAACAGAGTCACTGATTGGTGTTACCAGGGCGTGACCGGGCGGTCAAACGCCAATGAAGGCTTGATGCGAGGCCCGAAAACGCCGACGCGGCCCTGACGGTGGCTCCCATCTGCGGGAATGGTCAGAACCGCGTCGTATCGGACACTACTCACGAGTAATGTCTTGTGTGCGGATTCACACGCTCGGGTGGCACTCCGTGCCACCAAATGGGCCGTACGAGATCTCAGACGGCCTGCGAGGCGACGTACGCGCCACCCCGCTGCGGAGCAGCTGATTGACGCAGTTCGATGGCCATCTGGTACAGGCGTCCGGCACGGTACGAGGAGCGCACCAGCGGTCCGGACATCACGCCCGAGAAGCCGATCTGGTCGGCCTCCTCCTTCAGCTCCACGAACTCCTGCGGCTTGACCCAGCGCTCCACGGGGTGGTGGCGCACGGTCGGGCGCAGGTACTGCGTGATGGTGACCAGCTCACAGCCGGCGTCGTGCAGCTGCTTGAGCGCCTCGCTGATCTCCTCGCGGGTCTCGCCCATGCCGAGGATCAGGTTCGACTTCGTGACCAGACCGTAGTCGCGGGCCTCGGTGATGACCTTCAGGGAGCGCTCGTAGCGGAAGCCGGGGCGGATGCGCTTGAAGATGCGCGGGACCGTCTCGACGTTGTGCGCGAAGACCTCCGGGCGGGAGGAGAAGACCTCGGCGAGCTGGGCCGGCTCGGCGTTGAAGTCGGGGGCGAGGAGTTCGACCTTGGTGCGGCCTGCCTCGCGGTTCGCGGTCTGGGCGTGGATCTGGCGGACCGTCTCGGCGTACAGCCAGGCGCCGCCGTCCTCCAGATCGTCGCGGGCGACGCCGGTGATCGTGGCGTAGTTGAGGTCCATCGTGACCACGGACTCGCCCACGCGCCGGGGCTCGTCGCGGTCCAGCGCTTCCGGCTTGCCGGTGTCGATCTGGCAGAAGTCGCAGCGCCTGGTGCACTGGTCGCCGCCGATGAGGAAGGTGGCCTCGCGGTCCTCCCAGCACTCGTAGATGTTGGGGCAGCCCGCCTCCTGGCAGACCGTGTGCAGGCCCTCACTCTTCACGAGGTTCTGCATCTTGGTGTACTCGGGGCCCATTTTCGCCCGGGTCTTGATCCACTCGGGCTTGCGCTCGATGGGGGTCTGGCTGTTGCGGACCTCCAGGCGCAGCATCTTGCGTCCGTCGGGGGTGACTGCGGACACGTCCGGCTCCCTGTGCTTCGATTCTTAGGCGCTCACCAGAGTACGCCTGCTTCCGGCGGTGGAACGGGGCGCCTACGGGCTGGGGTATTGAGGTTCGTTGGCGGCTGCGGGTTCGTTGTGGCCTGTCGCTCCCTCGCTCTCGGCTCCGCTCATCGATACAGCCCCGCGCCCCTGACAAGCCCGCGGCTCCGGCGAACCCACCCGCGCTCAACCGCCGGAGGCATCCGCGGTCATCCGCGGGCGCAGGTCCGCGTTCTCCAGCACCCCCCGCAAGTGCTTCTCCGCCACTGGCAGCACCTCCGCGATCGTCACCTCGCGACCCAGCTCATGGGTCAGCGATGTGACGCCTGCGTCACGGATGCCGCAGGGGATGATCTTGTCGAAGTTGGAGGTGTCCGGGTTCACGTTCAGGGCGAAGCCGTGCATCGTGACGCCCTTGGCCACGCGGATGCCCATCGCGCAGATCTTGCGGTCCTCACGGCGCTGACCGGCGTTCGAGGGGGCGTACTCGGGACCGTTGAGGCGCGGGTCGAACTCGTCGTCCGTGAGCCGCGGGTCGAAGTCCAGGGAGAGGCCTCCTGCCCGTCGCCCACCACCACCCTCAACCGAAGCGCTACGCGCTGCCCCTCCATATCGCGAGGGGCGCTGTTCCACCGGGTCGCCGAGTATCCACACGCCCGCGCGGCCCTCGACCCGCGAGGTCTCGAGGCCGAAGTCGGCGCACACGCGGATCATCGCGTCCTCGAGGCGGCGCAGATGGGCGACGACGTCGACGGGCCGCGGCAGCTTCTGGATCGGGTAGCCGACGAGCTGGCCGGGGCCGTGCCAGGTGATCTTGCCGCCGCGGTCCACGTCCACGACCGGGGTGCCGTCGAGAGGGCGCTCCTCGGGGGCGGTGCGCCGGCCCGCCGTGTAGACCGGCGGATGCTCCAGGAGCAGACAGGTGTCGGGGATCTCGTCCTGGAAGCGGGCGGCGTGCACACGGCGCTGCTCGTCCCAGGCCTGCTGGTACTCGACGGAGTCCGCTCCGAAACCCATCCGGACGAACCGCAACTCACCCACGGCAAACGCCTCCCTGGAAGACCCGTAAGGCGCGTACGCGCCCCACGCCACTGTACGTCCGGCCACGTTCCAGCCATGTCCGGCCCCGTCCCGCCGGCTCCACTCCGCGCGGGAGGCAACCTATGGCCAATCCTCACACGATCGGATGAATGCGTATCGAAGCCTGCAATCGCGCGCTTACAGACCGCTACATTCACGCCGTTCACGAGGCCATTCCCCCCGAGGCCTGGAAGGCAGGAGTTCGCACCGCAGATGACGGAACGACCCGCGCAGCGCACCCCCAACCGTCAGCTCGCCGCACTGATCGCAGAAGCGGGGTTTTCCAACGCGGGACTAGCCCGTCGCGTGGACCAGCTCGGTCTCGAGCACGGGCTCGATCTGAGATACGACAAGACGTCGGTGACCCGCTGGCTACGCGGCCAGCAACCGCGCGGCACGACACCCGCACTGATCGCCGAGGTGTTCACACGCCGGCTCGGGCGCCGGCTCACGGCGCAGGACCTGGGCCTTGATGCCTGTGCCCCCGTGTACGCGGGGCTCGAGTTCGCGGCCACGCCCGAGGAGGCCGTCGACATCGTCAGCGGACTGTGGCGCAAGGACTCCGGGAGCCACGCGGAACTGCGCAAGATCGCGTTCACCCCGGCGGGGCTCGTCGTGCCGAGCCGGGACTGGCTGATCGGGCGGCCCGACGACCGCGTGGCCCGCACCGGGGACCCCACGGTCGTACGGGTGCCCGCGCAGGGCCGCCCGGGCGCCCTGCCCCGGCAGCGTGTGCAGACCGAGCGGGAGCCCGGGCAGAGGGTGACCACGGGCGACATCGCGGCGCTGCGGAAGGTCGGGGAGCTGTTCCGGGCACTGGACCACGCCTACGGCGGCGGCCACGCCCGGCAGGCCCTCGTGCGCTATCTGGAGCACGAGGCGGAGCCGATGCTGCGCGGCACGTACGGGGAGCAGACGGGGCGCCAGCTGTTCGCCGCCACGGCCGATCTCACCCGGCTCGCCGGCTGGACCTCGTACGACATCGCCGCGCACGGACTCGCCCAGCGGTACTTCGTGCAGGCGCTGCGGCTTGCGCAGGCGGCGGGGGACCGGCCGTACGGGTCGTACGTCCTTGTGACGATGAGTCGGCAGGCCGTGTACCTGGGCCACGGCCGGGAGGCCGTGCAGCTGGCGCGGGTCGCCCAGCAGGGCGTGGGCTCGTCCGGGCCGCCCGTCGTGCAGGCGCTGCTGCACGCGGCCGAGGCGCGCGGGCACGGGGTGCTCGGCGAGGTACGGGCCTGCACGGCGTCCCTCGTACGCGCCGAGCGGGCGATGGAGGCGGCACGGCCCACCGACGACGTCCCGTACTGGGCGCGCTTCTTCGACGAGGCGCAGCTCGCGGACGAGTTCGGGCACTGTCACCGGGACCTCCAGCAGTACCGGGCCGCCGCCCAGCACGCCGAACGGTCCCTTCAGCTGCGGGCTCCCAGCTATGCCCGCAGCCGACTCTTCTGCCGGGTCGTCCTCGCCACCGCCCGCCTCGGCCTCGGCGAACTCGACCAGGCCTGCCAGCTGGGTGCGGAGGCGGCCGCCCAGGCGGCCGAGATGCGCTCGGTGCGGGCGGTGGAGTACGTACGGGACTTCGAGCGGCGGCTGGAGCCGTACCGGGACGCGGGGCCTGTGCGGGGGTATCGCGACAAGGTCGCGGCTTTGCGCTAGCGCAGTGGGGTGGAGGCCCTGCCCCGCGACGGGACCTCCACCCCGGCTCTCGCTCGCCTATGCGGCGGTCGAGGCCGTTAACGGGGCCACGGCGGACGAGTTGACGCCGAGGTCCGTCAGCAGGGCCGTTGCCGCGCGGTGGCCCGAGTGCAGGGCGCCCTGGACCGTGCTGGTGTCGCGGTGGTCGCCGCAGACGTACAGGCCGTCGAGGAGGCGGACGGGGCGGCGCAGGTCGTGCGGGGGAGGCATCGCGGGAACGGCGTCCGGGGTGTGATGGACGGCGAGGAGTTCCCAGCGGTGCGTGGACGTGCCGTAGAGGTCGGCGAGGTGGGCTCGTACGACCCGGTCGGCGTCCGGAGGCGGTGCGCCGAGGATCGTGGACGAGACCAGGGCGCGGCCTGCGGGGGCGCGGGACGGGTCGACCTCGCTGAGCACCGCGGTGTGGGCCACCGGGCCGCGACGGTCCGCGTCGAGGAGCAGCCCCGCTCCGGCCGGGGGCACCTCGTCGGGCGTGTGGTGCACCACCGTCACCGGGTGGAACGGCGGCACCCGCAGCCCGGGCAGCAACTCGGCGGCGGCGCGTGCGCCGGTCGCCACCAGTACAGCCCGGCAACGGAGGTCGCCGTGTTCCGCGGTGCGTACGGACGTCGTGGACACGGACGTGACGTGCACGCCGGTGCGGACCGTGCCGGGCGGCAGGGCGGCGGCGAGCAGCTCCGGCAGGGTGTCGGCGCCGCCCTCCGGAACGCACAGCCGGCCGGCGGCGAAGGCGCGCAGCGCGAGATCCGCGCACCGGCTGGACGTCGTCAGGTCCGGGTCGCAGAGCAGCGCGGCCAGCAACGGCCGCAGGAAGCCCTCGACGGTACGAGCGGGCATGCCGCGCGCCGCCAGCGCGTGACCGGCCGGCTGGTCCGGTCGCGCCAGCAGGCGCTCCACCGGGGCGGCTGCGATCCGGCCGAGCGCGGCGGCGAGCCGTGCCTGGTCGACGGCACCGCCGAGCGGTGGGAACGTCCGCGGCAGGGGAGGGGCGGCGGCCGGTGGCGCCGCCCGGGCCACGGCACCGTCGGGCGACGGCCCTGCCCGCCGGGCGGCGCGTGGCCTCCGGGGGGCGGCCACAAAGGCGCGTGCCGCCCCGAGTGCGCCCCTTGCGCCCCCGGCGCTCGCCGCGCTCCCGGGTTCGCCCGCCCGGTGCGTACGTCCGTCGGCGTGGACGAGGACGCCTGGTGCGAACGGGCGCAGGGTCAGGGCGTCGAGCCCCGGAGTGAGGCGTAACTCCGGGTACGCGGTGGACAACAGCCGGCCGATCCGGTCGAGCCGGAAACCGTCGACCTTCTCGGTCGACATCCTGCCGCCGACGTAAGGGGCGGCCTCCAGGACGACGGTCCTTACTCCTGCGCTGGTCAGCCGGTGGGCAGCCGAGAGTCCCGCGACCCCGGCCCCCACGATGACGACGTCCGCCTGATAAGCGGGCTCAAGCACGTGCCCCTCCTCGAGGTCGCGCGGCTCCTGGGGACGTCATGCCCCCGACACGCTTCCGGAATTCCGGAGTTTTGGGAAGAGGTTAGGGCGCGGGGCGCTCCGCGTTGAGCCGCGCATGGGCAGGGCATGGGCGCACGGGGGCGCTTCGCCGCGATGGGAGTCCCCCGGTCATGGGGGGTCCCTCCGCTCGAGCGGAGCCGAGAGTGGGGGAGGAGCCGAGAGTGGGGGAGCGACCAGCCACGACGCACTGGCAGCCGCGACAGGACTGTCACCCCCACCCCCGGGCGGGGCCTGGGGGCGGCAGCCCAAGTTCGGGAAGGGGCGGGGCCGGGGAAAGAAACCCCCACCCCAGCCCCACGCGTACCCCCACCGGAATCAGCCCCGGGCCGCCGCTCGAATCGCGTCCTCGATCCCGGGGAACGCGAAGGAGAAGCCCGACTCCAAAAGCCGGGTCGGGAGCACCCGCTGGCTGCCCAGCACATCCCCGGCCATCTCGCCGAGTACGAGCCGCAGTGCGGGCGCGGGCACCGCGAAGAGGGTGGGCCGGTGCAGCACCCGGCCCATCGCCGCCGTGATCTCCCGGTTGGTGAGCGGCTGCGGAGCCGTCAGGTTGAAGGGCCCCGACAACGACTCCGTGTCGAGCAGATGCCGCAGTGCGGCCACGTGGTCGTGCAGCGCGATATACGACCAGTACTGCCGCCCGTCACCCAGCCGCCCCCCGAGCCCCGCCTTGAACAGCGGGAACAGCCGCCCCCAGGCCCCGCCCTCGGCGGACACCACCAGACCGGTGCGCGCGAAGACGGTCCGTACGCCCGCCTCCTCGGCCGGAGCCGCCGCCTCCTCCCACTCCACGCACAGCGAGGGCAGAAACCCGTCCCCGGGCGGCGCGCTCTCGTCCACAGCCCGCTCGCCGGTCGCTCCGTAGAAGCCGATCGCGCTGCCGTTCACAAAGACCCGCGGCAACGGGGAGAGGGAGGCGGCGGCCTCCGCGAGCGCCGCCGTGCCGAGCACCCGGCTGTCGCGGATCTTCCGTTTGTACGCGTCCGTCCAGCGGTGGTCACCGACCCCGGCCCCGGCGAGGTTCACCACGGCGTCGCACCCGTTGAGGCCCGCCGCGTCGACGTACTGCCGCTCGGGATCCCACTCGACCTCGTCCTTCGTCCGGGGTGTACGGCGCACCAGCCGCACCACCTCGTGCCCGTCCGCGGTCAGCGACCGCACCAGTGCCGCACCGATGAGACCGGAGGCCCCGGCCACGGCGATTCGGGAAGCTTCCATGTCCCCATCCTCCGCCCACGGCCTTCGGGGCACCGTGCCGAGGGGTGTCCGAAGCGTGCCGAAACACCGAACGAGGGCTCGCACGCCCGCCGTACAGTGACCTCCATGCCCGTCCTGCACATACGCCCCGCCCTGTTCGAAGACGAGGACGCCCTGGGCCGTCTCGACCGTGCGACCTGGTCGTATCTGCATGCGGTCAGGCCCCGGGAAGAGCCGCCGTACGAGCCGTTCTTCGGTGAGCGCTACGGGCCCCGCGACCATCTCGTAGCGGAGCTGGACGGACGCCTCGTCGGCTATGTGCGCCTCGGTTTCCCCACCCCGCTCGTCTCCAACGCACACGTACGGCAGATCCAGGGCCTCGCCGTCGCCGAGGAGGCGCGCGGCCTCGGCGTGGGCCGGGCGTTGATCCGTGCGGTGATCGCGGAGGCCCGCCGCCAGGGCGCCCTGCGCATCTCGCTGCGCGTCCTCGGCCACAACACTCCGGCCCGCAAGCTGTACGAGTCGGAGGGCTTCGTCGTGGAGGGCATCCAGCCGGGAGAGTTCTACCTCGACGGGAAGTACGTCGACGACGTGCTGATGGGGCGCAGCCTCTGAGCCTCCGTCAGGACACCGTCCCGGCCCCTTCAGCGCTCAGGACGTGACCAGGTCGCCCGTGTCCACCGGCGTCGACGACCTCGCCGCCCGCTGCGCGTCGTCGGCGACCTCGTCGGCGGTCAGGACGTAACCCGTCTCGTCGTCGCTCGTGGACCGGGCGAACACGACCCCGTACACCTTGCCGTCCGTGGTCAGCAGGGGGCCGCCGGAGTTGCCGGGCAGGACCGTGGAGCGGATGGAGTAGATCTCGCGGGTGACGATGTCGGAGCCGTAGATGTTCTGGCCCCTGGCCTGGATCTTGTTCGCGACGGTGGCCGCCTGGAGGTCCAGGCCGCCGTCCTGCGGGTAGCCCGCGACCACGGCCGCGTCGCCGCGGGTCGCGCTGTTGTCGAAGGGCAGTACGGGGGCCTCGAGGCCCGGTACGTGGAGGACGGCGACGTCCTTGTCGGGGTCGAAGAGGACGACCCTCGCCTCGTACGCCCGCCCCGTGCCGCCCACGCGTACGGTCGGCTCGTCGATGCCCGCCACCACGTGGGCGTTGGTCATCACGTGCTCGGACGCGTACACGAAGCCGCTGCCCTCGCGGCCCTGGCCGCCCGCGACACCCTCGACCTTCACCGAGGAACGCGTCGCCGCCCGGTTGGCCGCCGCGGTGACGCTGTCCCCGGAGGGCTTGGCGACGCTCGTCGCCGGCTCGCTCTCGAACGGGTTGAAGACCTGCGGGAAGCCCGCCTCCGTGAGCGCCGAGGTGGCGCGGGAGAACCACGCCGGGGTCGTCTCCGGCATGACGTCCTGGACCGTGCCGAGCAGCGAGGAGCCGCGGATGGCCTGGCTGAGGACGGGGGAGGCGGAGGCGGCGAGCACGCTCGCGGCGACCCATGACACCACCAGGACGGCCACGGTGTTGGCCGCGGCTCCGCCGACTCCGTCGGCGATACGCAGGGGACCCTGGTCCAGCTCGCGGCGCAGCCGCAGAGCGAGGCGCCCGGCCAGCTCGTGCCCGACCACGGCCGGCAGGAGCACGGTGAACACCGCCGTGAGCGTCGCCGTCGTGGTCCCCGCCGTCACCAGGTCCATCATCCATGGCAGCACCCATACGCCGATGACCGCGCCGCCCACGAAGCCGGCCAGCGACACGCAGCCCGCCACGAGCCCGCGACGGTAGCCGGACGCCGCATAAACGAGGATCACCAGCAACAGCAGGATGTCGAGCAGGTCCACGGAGCACCCTTTCTCTTGGGCCCCTCAGTACGTGCGCCGCAGGCCCAGTGATCAGGCACGCGAGCGGGGAGCCCCTGTTTCGGCCACGCGCGCGTGGAACCTAAGAAACGTGCTGAGCACGGGTGTTGGTTCCACCAGGTGGCACAGCACACATCGCGGACGGCACGGGTGTCCCGGAGAGTGGGCCTCATGCGTGTCTTCCGTGCACCGCTGTCGCGACTGCCGCGTGCGGTGCGGGTGGCCCTGGTCTGTCTGCCCGGCCTCGCGGCCGTCACCGCGCTGGTCCTCTTGGCCATGGGCGCCGACCGGCCGCCGACGGGTGCCGGACGGCCCACCACGGCGCGGACCCCCGCGGGACACCGCGCTGAACGTCCCGCCATCGTGCACAGGGAGCGCTGGCTCGGCGACGCCGCGTACACGCGCCCGCCCGCCCGGTACGCCGACCGCGTCCTGGCCGTGTTCGTGCACCACACCGACTCGCCGAACGACTACGACTGCGCCGACGTGCCCCGCATCATCCGGGACATGTACGTCGGTCAGGCCGGAGGCCGGGAGTGGGACGACATCGGCTACAACTTCCTCGTCGACCGCTGCGGCACCGTCTACGAGGGCCGGGCGGGAGGAATCGAGCGGCCCGTCGTCGGGGCGCACACGCAGGGCTTCAACGTCGGTACGACGGGGATCGCCGCGATCGGCACCTTCACCGCCGGAGTGCCGGTCCCACAGGCCATGACCGACGCCATCGCGGCAGTCGCCGCCTGGAAGCTGGGCCTCAGCGACATCGACCCGCGCTCCCCGGTGCGGCTGGTCTCCACGAACAGCATGAGCAAGTACCGGGCAGGCGCCCCCGGGACCTTCGTGGCCGTCGCGGGCCACGCCGACGGCTACTACACCGCCTGTCCGGGCGCGGCCCTGACGGCCCGTCTCCCCGCGATCCGGGAACGGGCGGCCCACCTCCAGGGCAGGCGTTAGTCACAGCTACGCCACAGCCGGCTCACCGATCACCCAGAGCCGCGCCTTCTAGCGTCGAGGCACGCACTGACCGGAGGTGGGGATCATGAACAGTCACCAGAACGACAGGCATCAGCTGCCCCGGCGGACGTCCCCGTGGGCACGGGCCGTACGGAGCCCATGGACCGTGGCCTGCGTGGTGGCCGCTGTCGTGGTGGGCCCCTCCGCCGCCACCGCGTCCGCACTCGACCGGGCCAACGCGGCGCCTCCGCACAGCGCGCCGAGGACCGGCTCGTACGCCCCGGACGCTTCCCGGCACGTACCCGTCCAGAGCCGGTAGCGCTCAGTCCGCGAATCGCTCCCACAGCCGTGGGAAACGTTCCGCCAGCACCTTCTGGTTCTCGAAGTCGATCGGCGTGCCCGTCGGCTCCGGGGGTGCCGCCGGGATGCCGAGGTCCGGGGCGACGGCGCCGGTGAGCTGTTCGTACGCCTCGTCCGCCGCGTAGCCGAGCTCCTCCCCGTCCCCGTCGACCTCGTCGTCGAAGTCGGGCAGGAGCTCGGCGAGCTGGTCGGGATCGTGCACGGCATGCTCGTACACCTCGCGCCCCTGGCCGATCAGCCAGCAGCGGAAGAAGTCGAAGGCGTCGTCGCTGGCGCCGTCGAGGAGGATCCAGGCGGCGCCCCAAAGGTCCCAGGTGTAGGCGCGGTTGTAGCGGGCCTCGAAGTGACGGGCGAAGTCCAGCACCGAGTCCGGGTCCAGCCCCAGAAGCCGTTCGACGAGCAGGTCGGCCTGTTCCTCGGGGTCGCCCTCGGCGGCCTCGCGGGTTGTGTCCACCAGCTCCCAGAACTCCGTCTCGTCCATCACGTGCACCAGCATCGGGCCTGTACCCGGCCTGCGCACCCGGGGACGGACAGATCGTTATGCGTGCACATGCCGAAGGAAAGGCCACGGACAGTCCACCGGACAGTCGCCTGGAAAGCCGGACAGCAGATGTCGCCTTTCGGCGGGATGCTCGGCGTATGGAGAACGCACAGGCACTCAAGGGAAAGATCGCCCTGGTCGCGGGCGCGACGCGCGGCGCCGGGCGGGCCATGGCCGTGGAGCTGGGACGCGCCGGAGCCACCGTGTACGTCACGGGACGCACGACCCGTGACCACGTCAGCGAGATCGGCCGGTCCACCGAGACCATCGAGGAGACCGCCGAACTGGTCGACGCGGCGGCCGGAACCGAAGGCCGGGGCATCGCCGTGCCGACCGACCACCTGGAGCCGGATCAGGTACGGGCCCTCGTCGCCCGCATCGACCGGGAACAGGGCCGTCTCGACCTCCTCGTCAACGACCTCTGGGGCGGCGACGCCCTCCTCGACATGGGGTCGCGTGAGCAGCCGAAACTGTGGGAGATGGATCTCGACAAGGGACTGCGGGTCATGCGCCTCGGTATCGAGTCGCACATCGTCACCAGCCACTGCGCCCTGCCGCTCCTGGTCCGCAACCCCGGCGGTCTGCTCGTCGAAGTCACCGACGGCACCGAGGAGTACAACCGCGCCACCTACCGCAAGCCGTTCTTCTACGACCTCGCAAAGACGACCCCGATCCGCATGGCGTACGGCCTCGGCGAGGAGCTGAAGGAGTTCGGCTGTACGGCTGTCTGTCTCACGCCGGGCTGGCTGCGCTCCGAGGCGATGCTCGACAGCGCCTTCCACGTCACCGAGGAGAACTGGCGGGACGCCTGCGAGCAGGCTCCGCACTTTGCGATCTCCGAGTCGCCCACGTACATCGGACGGGCGCTGGCCGCGCTCGCCGCCGATCCCGATGTGGCGCGCTGGAACGGGCAGTCGCTCTCCAGCGGCGGCCTGGCCCGGGAGTACGGCTTCACGGACGCCGACGGGTCCGCGCCCGACGCCTGGCGCTATATCGCCGAGGTCGATCAGACGAGTGCGTCCGCGGACGTCACGGGCTATCGGTGACCCGCGCGTCGTAGTACGCCGCCGTCCGGGCCGCCGCCTGTGCGAAGCGCTGCCGCAGCCCGGACGGCTGAAGGACCTCCACCTCCGGTCCGAGGGCGAGGAGTTGGGTGTACGCCACGTCGTGCGACTCGACGGGCAGGGTGAGCGTCACCCGGCCCTCGCCGTCGGGCGGCTCTGCCTGGGCCAGCGCCTCCTGTGCGGAGAGCGGATCGACGGCGTACTGCAGCTGCCGCCTGCCCGCCTCCGACAACCGGATCACCACCGTCGCCCGCAGGATCGACCGCGCGAACTGCACCGCGCGCTCCGCCCAGAAGCCGGGCAGATCGAATGCCTCATCGCGTACGAAGCGCTCGTCGCCGCTCTCGACCGCCGTGAACCGGTCGATGCGGTAGACGCGGAAGGAGCCCGGGTTCGGAACGTGGGCGCACACATACCAGACGCCCGCCTTCAGCACGAGCCCGTACGGCTCCAACTCCCGCTCCACCTCGGCCTCTTGCCGCCGATAACGGGCAGTGATCCGGCGGTCGTCCCACACCGCCTCCGCGACGGCGGGCAACAGCTCGGGCGTCTTGGGCTCGGTGAACCAGCCGGGCGCGTCCAGGTGAAACCTCTGCGCCGCGCTGTGCGGGGCGTCGCGCAGGGAGGGCAGCAACGCCGCCGACACCTTCAGCCGCGCGGCCGAGGCAGCATCCTCGAGCCCCATCTCGCGCAACGCCCCCGGCACCCCACTCAGAAACAACGCCTCGGCCTCACCCCGCGCGAGCCCGGTGAGCCGCGTCCGGTACCCACCGATGAGCCGATACCCACCGGCCCGGCCCCGGTCCGCGTACACCGGCACACCGGCCTCCGACAGCGCCTGCGCGTCCCGAGTGATGGTCCGCTCGGAGACCTCCAGCTCGCGGGCGAGTTCGGCGGCGGTCATGGAGGGGCGGGACTGGAGGAGCAGCACCATCTTGATGAGGCGGGCAGCGCGCATGGCTTCATGATGCCGGGCGCTCTGCGGGAAGGGCGGTCGGAATCTGCGCACTGTCGGTGGCTGAGCGCGCAGTTCCCCGCGCGAACCCCTCTTAGGGGCGCGGGGAACTGCGCGACAAGCAACGACGGACCCGCAGATTACGAACCGGCCGTTGCTGCGGGGCGCGGGGCGGAGCCCCTGGAGATGGCACGGGTAGGGGCGGCGGGGGCGACCCCCTCCTGGCCCCTTACAACCTGTACCGCTCCCGCGCCTCCTTCACGTCGGAAGCCTTGATCTCCCCCCGGCGGGCGAGCTGGGCCAAGGCGGCGACCACGATCGACTCGGCGTCGACCCCGAAGTGGCGGCGAGCCGCCTCGCGGGTGTCTGACAGACCGAAGCCGTCCGCGCCGAGTGAGGAGTAATCCTGTTCCACCCACTGCGCGATCTGGTCCGGAACCTGGCGCATGTAGTCCGAGACCGCGAGGACCGGACCCTCGGCGCCATGAAGCACCTGACGGACGTATGGCACCCGCTCCTCGCCCCGCAGCAGCGCCGCGTCCGCCTCCAGGGCGTCCCGGCGCAGCTCCGTCCAGGACGTCGCGGACCAGACATCCGCCGCCACGCCCCATTCCTCCGCGAGCAGCTTCTGTGCCTGAAGCGTCCAGTGGATCGCCGTGCCGGAGCCCAGCAGCTGGATGCGCGGGGCGATGGGGGTCCCCCCGGGCTCGAGCGAAGCCGAGAGTTTGGGGGAGGCGGGCGAAAGGCCCGCGGACTCGGCCGTGTTGAAGCGGTAGAGGCCCTTGATGATGCCCTCGTCCACGCCGGGGGCGGCGGGCTTCGCGGGCTGGGGCAGGGGCTCGTTGTAGACGGTGAGGTAGTAGAAGACGTTCGGGTCCTCACCCGGAGCCGCCTCGCCGTACATCCGGCGGAGGCCGTCCCGCACGATCGCCGCCACCTCGTACGCGAACGCCGGGTCGTACGTCAGCGCCGCCGGGTTCGTCGCCGCGATCACCGGTGAGTGTCCGTCCGCGTGCTGCAGGCCCTCGCCCGTCAGCGTCGTACGGCCGGCCGTGGCGCCGATGAGGAAGCCGCGGCCGAGCTGGTCGCCGAGCTGCCACATCTGGTCGGCCGTGCGCTGCCAGCCGAACATCGAGTAGAAGATGTAGAAGGGGATCATCGTCTCGCCGTGCGTCGCGTACGACGTGGACGCGGCGATGAAGTCCGCCATCGAACCGGCCTCGGTGATCCCCTCGTTGAGGATCTGGCCGTCCTTGGCCTCCTTGTAGTACATCAACTGGTCGCGGTCGACCGGCTCGTACGTCTGCCCCTTCGGCGAGTAGATGCCGAGGGAGGGGAAGAGGCTCTCCATGCCGAAGGTGCGCGCCTCGTCCGGCACGATCGGTACCCAGCGCCTGCCCGTCTGCTTGTCCCGGACCAGGTCCTTGACCAGGCGTACGAAGGCCATCGTCGTCGCCACGTTCTGCGTGCCGGAGCCCTTGTCGAACGACGTGAACGCCTTCTCGGCGGGCGCGGGCAGCGGCGCGAGCGCATGCGTACGACGGGCCGGCGCCGGACCGCCGAGAGCCGCGCGGCGTTCCTGGAGGTAGCGGACCTCGGGGGAGTCGGTGCCGGGGTGGCCGTACGGGACGACCCCGTCCACGAACTGCGCGTCCGAGATGGGCAGTTCGAGCAGATCACGCATCTGCTTGAACTCGTCCGTCGTCAGCTTCTTCATCTGGTGGTTGGCGTTCTTGGACGCGAAGCCCTGGCCGAGCGTGTAGCCCTTCACCGTCTGAGCGAGGATCACTGTCGGCGCGCCCTCGTGCTCGACCGCCGCCTTGTACGCGGCGTACACCTTGCGCGCCTCATGACCACCGCGGGACAGGTGGAAGCACTCCAGGATCTTGTCGTCGCTGAGCAGCTTCGCCATCTCGGCGAGCGCGGGGTCGGCGCCGAAGAAGTCCTGGCGGATGTAGGCGGCGTCGCGGGTCTGGTACGTCTGCACCTGCGCGTCGGGTACCTGGCGCAGGCGGCGTACGAGCGCGCCCGTGGTGTCGAGCTGGAACAGCTCGTCCCAGGCGCTGCCCCACAGGGACTTGATGACGTTCCAGCCCGCGCCGCGGAACTGCGCCTCCAGCTCCTGCACGATCTTGAAGTTCGCGCGGACCGGGCCGTCGAGGCGCTGCAGGTTGCAGTTGATGACGAAGGTCAGGTTGTCGAGACCCTCGCGGGAGGCGAGCGCGAGTGCCGCGGTCGACTCGGGCTCGTCCATCTCGCCGTCGCCGAGGAACGCCCATACGTGGGACTGCGAGACGTCCTTGATGCCGCGGCTGGTGAGGTAGCGGTTGAAGCGTGCCTGGTAGATGGCGGAGAGCGGGCCGAGGCCCATCGAGACCGTCGGGAACTCCCACAGCCAGGGGAGGCGGCGCGGGTGCGGGTAGGAGGGGAGGCCGTTGCCGCCCGCCTCCTGGCGGAAGTTGTCGAGGTGCGTCTCGTTCAGGCGGCCGTCGAGGAAGGCACGGGCGTAGATGCCGGGGGAGGCGTGGCCCTGGATGTAGAGCTGGTCGCCCGAGCCGTCGCCCTCCTTGCCCCTGAAGAAGTGGTTGAAGCCCGTCTCGTAGAGCCAGGCCGCGGAGGCGAAGGTGGCGATGTGGCCGCCGACGCCGTGTTTCGAACCCCGGGTCACCATCGCGGCCGCGTTCCAGCGGTTCCACGCGGTGATACGGGCCTCCATCGCCTCGTCGCCGTCCACGGTCGGCTCTGCGGCGGTGGGGATGGTGTTGACGTAGTCGGTCTCGAGGAGCTTGGGCAGCGCGAGACCGCCCGCCTCCGCGCGCTCCAGCGTGCGGCGCATCAGATATGCGGCGCGGTGCGGCCCGGCCGCCTTGGTGACGGCGTCCAGAGAGGCCCGCCACTCGGCGGTCTCCTCGGGGTCGCGGTCCGGGAGCTGGTCGAGCTCGCTCGGCTGGATAGCGGTGGGGTCGGTCATTGCGCCGCCTTCCGGATACGGAGGGGCACGTGAAGGGGGTTCCTTCGACGGTCTCCCTCAGCGGTAAGGGGTTGGGATGTGCCCTTTGTCTTTGGCAGGACAGGGCGGCGGGCTGTGTGTGGCAGCCCGTCGGCGACTGTAACTCCCTGATCGATGATCGATCAAAGGGTTGCAGCCCTAAATCTGCCGATGTCGAGAAATTGGCATGCGGTGCCGCCGGTTGAGGCACCGGGTGCCGCGTTTTCCCTGCTCAGCTGAGCGCGAGCCGGGAAAGGCTCGGTTGGAAGGGCGGTTGGAGGCTGCGGGTCCGTTGTGGCTGGTCTGCGCAGTTCCCCGCGTCCTCAAGGGGTGCGGGGAACGTCAGCGTCATCCGGTCGCCGTCTGCCTCTCGGCCTCCGGCTGATCTGCGGCGGAGGAAGTCTGCCTGCGCTCCTCGCGTTCGGCGCGTTCGCGCTCGATGCGTTCGTGTTCCTCGCGTTGGTGTGCGGACTGCTCCCGGGTGACCACTTCAGTGGCGGCGCCGACCGCCACCGCCACTGGCCAGCCGATGGCCCCGGCCGCGGTCATGCCGCCGAGGATGCCGTAGAAGGCCAGCTTGCGGGGTGAGGGGAGCAGTGAAGTGGCCGCGGAAGTCGCGGTGGTGGCCACGGACGTGGCCGCGGAAGTGACCGTACGGACATTGGGGAGCCGGATCTTGGAGAAGGCGTCGCCCGGAGTCACGTACGGAATGGGGACGTTGGCGTGCGCGGTGTGCAGGTGCACCACCTTGCCGCCGGTCTGCTTCTCCTGGTCCTGCGCCTCCTGGGCGCGGGTCTCCTCGCCCTGTGCCTGGGTCGGTTCCTCCTGGGACGGTTCCTGGGGCTCTGGCTTGACGTGTGGGGGAATCATCTCCGCACTCCCATGCTGGAAAGCGTGAGTCGCTGTCCCCGGACCGCCTTCCATGCATACGGGCCGATAAACCCATCAAACGGACAAACATGCCCGGGGTTGCCGGGAGGTTCGGAGTCCGCGCGGCGGTCAGGCAGTGGCGGCCACCGGACGCCCGCCGGCGGCGAACGACTTCCAGAGCTGCATGATCAGGCGTACCAGAACGGCCTCGATCAGGGCGATCGCCACCTGGGTCAGGATCGTGCTGAGGATGTGCGGCACGGCGAGCCGCCTTTCATGTGGACGTGCGGGGTTACGGCTCCTTTGTCCGCCCCGACGTCATCGGGCGGGCTGCCCCAAGGTGACCTGCGCGTGAACATCCCCTTGCGGTCAGGTCAGGCCCGGCCGCCCGCTGGCCGCCCCATCCGCGTGACGGCACCGGCCGCACCCTGCACTACGGCCGGCACCAGTACCGAGCCCACCGCCGACGCCACCGCGATCGTCCAGCCCACGGGACCCAGAGGTCGGCTGCCGAAGAAGTGGCTGAGCCCCGGCACGCTCACCACCACGCCCAGCACCACCAAGGACCCCACCACGGCCGCGGCGACCACCGGATCGCGGCCCGCGTCCTGCAGCGTCTGGAGCAACTGGGATCCCACCAGGGCGACCAGGGAAACGGTGTCGGCGTGCGCCCGGGTGCCGGTCGCTCGGGCGGCGATCCAGGCGACGGTGGCCGCCGCGGTGGTGACGACGGCACGCAGCCGGATGTGCTGGATCAGGGCCTTGCCGAGGGAGGCCTCCGGGCCCTCCGCGAGCAGCCGGTCGGTCCGGTCGGCGGGCGGACGGGCGGCGATGGCCATGGCGGGCAGCATGTCGGTGAGCAGGTTGACCAGCAGGAGCTGGCGCGCGTTCAGCGCGCTGCGCCCGGTGAGCAGGGTGGTAGCAAGGGTGAAGGCGATCTCCCCCAGGTTGCCGCCGAGCAGGATGCCCAGCGCCTTGCGCACCGACGCCCACATGGCCCGGCCCTCGACGAAGGCGTCGACGATGGTCTCGATGCGGTCGTCGGTGACCACCACGTCGGCGGCGGCGCGGGCCGCCGGGGTGGCCCGGGATCCCAGTGCGATGCCGACGTCGGCGATCCGGATGGCGGGCGCGTCGTTGGCGCCGTCGCCGGTGACGGCGACGATCCGGCCGGCCGCGCGCAACGCGGTGACGATGCGGACCTTGTGCCCCGGGGTGACCCGGGCGAACACCGTGATCTCCGGCAGTGTCCTGGCGAGCGCCGCGTCGTCCAAGGAGTCCAGCTCCGTCCCGGTCATCAGCCGCGGCTCCTCCTCGGGCCGCAGCTCCCGGGCGATCGCGGCGGCGGTGCTGGGATGATCGCCGGTGAGCATGACGATACGTACCCCTGCCAGGGACAGCCGGTCCACGCTCCCGGCCGCTGTGGACCGCACCGGGTCCGCAAGGCCGAGCAGGCCCAGCAGACTCAGCTCGCCGACGTCCTCGTCATCGAGCTGTGGGGGAGCGGTGCCGGTCCGCTCCGGCGACTCCGGCACCTGCGGCTCCGGCGACGGCGGCTCGGGGGCACCCGTGGGCAGCACCCGTTCGGCGACCGCGAGCACCCGCAGACCGCGCCGGGCCAGCCGGTCGATCTCCGCTTCGAGCTCCTCCCGCACCTGGTCGTCGAAGGGCTCAGGGGTGTCGTCCCGGCGGATGTTCACGCAGCGGGCCAGTACGACCTCGGGCGCGCCCTTGACGACGATCCGGGTCTCGGAGTCGGAGCGTCCCAGCACGGCGTGGTAGCCGCGCCCCGGCTCGAACGGCAGCTCCGCAAGGCCCTCCCAGGAGTCCGTGCCGAGCCCGGCGGCCCGGGCGGGAGGGGCACCGAGCAGTTCGGAGCCGGCCGCGATGGCACGGTCGGTGGGATGGGCGAGCGTCGCGGCCTGCCCCGGTGGGCCCGCCAGTGCGGCCGTGGCGACGATCCGGCGCAGCGGCGGGGTGAGCTGGTCGGGCGGACGCTCCTCCAGGGCGTCGGAGACCTGCTGGAGACTGATCCGGCCCTCGGTGAGCGTGCCCGTCTTGTCGAAGCACAGCACATCGGTACGTCCCAGCGCCTCGATGGTGGAGGCGCTGCGTACGAGGGTGTCGCGGGTGGACAGCCGGCGGGCGGCGGCCAGTTCCGCGACCGTGGCGACGAACGGCAGCCCCTCGGGCACGGCCGCCACGCACAGGCTGACCGCGGAGCCCAAGGCGGCGCCCAGGGGCCGCCTGCGCAGCAGGTCGACGGCGAAGAGGAAGACGCCCGCGGCGACGGACAGCGGCAGGAACCAGCGGCCCAGCGCCTTCAGGCGCCGCTCCACACCGCTCTCCGGCGGCCCGCCCTCGGGGCCCGCCTCCGCGGCGCTGCCCGCCTCGGTGGCAGTACCGATGGCGACGACCACGGCCAGCGCCTCGCCGGCCGCCACCGTCGTCCCCTGATAGAGCATGGACGTACGGTCCGCGACAGCCCGGGCCGCGGTAGGCGCGGCGCTCTTCACGACAGGCAGCGACTCGCCGGTGAGACTGGACTCGTCGACCTCCAGGCCCTGCGCCCGGACCACACGGCAGTCCGCCGGGACCGCGTCCCCGGCCCGCAGCTCGGTCACATCCCCGCGCACCAGGTGCTCACCGGCCGCTTCCACCGCCTCGGTCCGGCCGGGCCGGCGTACCTTCACCCGCGCCGAGGTGGCCTCGACCAGCCGTTCCGCCGCCTGGTCGGCCTGCTGCCGCTGCACCCCGCCGACCAGTGCGTCGACGCCGAGTACGCCGCCGATGAGCCCGGCGTCCACCACGGAGCCGAGCGCGGCCGAGATGCCGCCGCCGATCGCCAGGATGGGCGTGAGCGGATTGGCCAGCTCCTCGACGACCCTGCCGAACAGGGTGACGGCACCGTCATGCCGGTCACGGCCCGCGAACTGCCTGCGCCGCGCGGCCTCGGCCTCGTCCAGGCCACGGGACGAGGTGCCGAGCCGGGTCATCACCTGACGTACCGCCATGGCATGCCAGGGCGTACGCTCGGCCGCCGCCGGCGGCGGACGCCCGTGCAGCCGCCAGCCCGCCCAGAAGCCCGTCGCGATCCCGGCGATGGTCACCGCTTCGGTCACCAGGCGGGCCCGCGCCCAGGCCCGCGGCCGGGGCACCAGCAGCGCGAGGCCCGAACCCGTCACAGCGCCGGCGGCCTCAAGCCGGGTGCAGAGCCGGCTGATCCGCCGGGCCTCCGGAAGGGCCGTCAGCAGCAGATGGACGACATCGGGCGGGGCGGCCACATCGGCGTCCCACGGCACGTGCCGCCCACCGGTGATCACCCCGATGCCCAGGTCCGCGCGGACGAGGGCACGCCGGGTCCGTGCCGAGACCACGGCGACACCATGGCCCTGCGACTGGAGGGAGCGGACCAGGGAGGCCGTACGCCGGTGCCCCGTGCGCGCGGCCTCACGCAGCCCGAACCGGCGGTGCAGCCCCGGCGGGCCGCCCACCAGCCGCACCCGGCCGCACTCCCGCGCCGCGCGCACCAAATGGTGGGCAAGCGGGTGCAGTTGGGGCGCCAGGGCGGCCACGGCCACCGGCCTGCCCTCCCGTAGGACGAGCATGACCCGCGCGCCCTCCTCGGCCCACTGCCGGGCGAGCGCGGCAGGCTCCGCGGGTAGGTCGGCGGCCGGGGCGGCGTCCACGCCGGTGAACGGCCGCAGCTCCCAGTCCCCCTGCCGCTGTGGCGGCAGGGGACCGGCACCGGGCGGCCGGGCGCGCCTCGGAGGACCGTCCGGCTCCATCAACTCGTGGATCCGCGCATGCAGTTCGTCGTCGTCCGGACTGTCCGGCTCCTGCTCGACAGTGCCCTCCGGGCCGCCGTTCAGGGGCGCCACCCCCTCGACCGTCCAGCCGCCGGTGGCCAGCACCCGGGCGTCGAGGACCACCGTGTCGATCCGGTCCAGGCGGCGCAGCGTTTCCGGCCGCAGCGCGAGTGCCCCGCGGTCGGAGACCGCGCGGGCCACCGAGGATGCGAACGCCTCCCGGCCGAACCGCGGGCCCCGCGGAGTCCCCGCGATCAGCAGCGCCAGGCCCCGGTCATGGCTGAGTGTGCCGGTCGCCGTCAGCCCGTACGCGGCCAGGGACACCGGAGCCGCCACGTTCGCGTACCGGTCGCCGGGCCCCGGCGGCAGCTTGGCCGGCCGCTCGTAACCTGGCAGCGCGTCGTGCCGGTACGTCCCCTCGTGGACGGCCAGCCTGCTCGCCCAGTCCGCCCACGACCTGCGCCGGGCCTGCACTTCCACGTACCGGGCGGTGGCCATTGTGGTGGCCACCGCGGCGCCGAGCGGCCGGAACGTCAGCATCGTCAGCAGCAGGTTCGTCATGGCGAAACCGCGCTCCGTGGCCTTCTCGCCGATCCGGCGGGCGAGGCCGTCGCGCAGCGGCGGCGCGGACTCCACGAGCTGGAACGCCGACATCACCACCGGCGGCAGGCCCTGCAGCCGGAGCCTGTCGCCCACACTCGCCACACCCACCGCCACCAGGCCCGCGCCGAGCCGGACGGCCGCCCCGACCGCGGCGCCCGGATCACCCGGGAAGCCGGCCTGGCTCCGCGCCCGCCTGGCCTCCCCCGCCCGCCGGGCATCCGTACTCTTCGCCTCCTGGGCGGCGTCCGCCGTGGCGACGAGTCCGGTGACACGCTCCAGGTCGGTTTCCGGCCCGCAGCCGACGTATACGCAGCCCAGCGTGCCGTTCACCTCGGCACGGCTCACCCCCGGCACCCTCCGCAGCGTGGCCTCCACCTCGCGTGCCGCGGCTGCCGTGCCGGGCCGCCCCAGGCGCCGGACCTCGATCTGCACGCCTCCGGGGGTCGGCCAGAGCCGGGGCGTCGACGTCATGGACCGCAGCAGCACCGTCGGTACGGTGGTCAGCCGCCCCGCGCCGGAGCGGACCGTGGAGGACGCCGCGGAGTACATCGCCGCGGGCAGTACGGCCGCGACCTGGACGGACTTGAAGAGCACGGACTTGGCGAGCGCGGAGGAGAGCGCTGGCAGCATCATGCGGATTCCACCATCGGCCGGCTACGGGCGTGGGCGGCGCCCCGGAGGACGATACGACTCGTACCAGTATGTGCACGCATGGGCGCCTTGCGCCCTGCGCGGGCCCGCTGGATGGACCGGCAGGGAGGAGGGCGTTCGGCGGACTGAGCAGCCTCGGTGAAGTCCGGTGCAGTATCGCGCCCTGGGGAGACCGCAGGCCTCTTGGGGGCGCGGGGCTCTCAGGGACGCGGGGCCGTATCAACATGCGGCTCCGCCGCGGGGCGCGACCGGCCACGACGGCGCCGCAGCCGAATCACTGCACTTCCAGCGAAGCGTCAGCGCGCGGAGCGCAGCCCAGCACGTGCTCCTTCACCAGACGGCCGATGTCCGGGTCCCGGAGCTTGAATGCCTGGACCAGCGCCTCGTGCTCCTCCGCGTACGACTGCTGCCGGGTGCCGAGCCAGCGGATGGACAGGGCCGTGAACACCTCGATGCCCAGCCCTTCCCAGGTGTGCAGCAGCACGCTGTTCCCGGCCGCCCGCACCATCTCCCGGTGGAAGGCCACGGTGTGCCGCACCTGGGCCTCACCGTCGGCCGCGCGGTCCGCCTCGTACAGCGCCGCGACCTCGGGCTCCAGTGCCGAGGTGTCCTCGGCCAGCCGCTGCGCCGCCAGCTCGGCGGCTATCTGCTCCAGACCGGCCCGTACCGGATAGATCTCCTCCAAGTCGGCCGCCGTCAGGCTCCGGACCCGCACGCCCTTGTTCGGCGCCGACTCGATCAGCCGCAGCGCCTCCAGTTCCCGCAGGGCCTCCCGTACGGGCGTCTGGCTGACCTCCAGCTCCACGGCGATCCGCCGCTCCACGATCCGCTCGCCCGGCTTCCAGCGCCCGCTCACGATGCCGTCCACGATGTGCTCGCGGATCTGTTCGCGCAGCGAGTGGACGACGGGCGCGGTCATGAGGGCTCCTTCTGAGGGGGCGCTGAATCCAATGCTGCGGCCCGAAGGGCCTCGTTGAGGGGCGGTGGTCGGGCGGCGGGCGGGATCCGAGGGCGTTGACGTCTAGACAATAAGGCCGAGTTCCCGTCCGAGAGGGGCGCTAGGGGGTGCTTCAGCGCAGGTGAGACAAGCCTTACATGGTGCCAGGGGGTCGCCCGATGTAAAGAGCCGTGCGGATGACCGTACGGATACCCCGTGCAGATACGACGACGCCCCCGTCCTCCGAAGAGGACGAGGGCGCGTACGTACGAACGGAGTTACAGCCCGAGCTCGACCTCGAACTCGCCCGCCTCCAGGATCGCCTTGACCGCCGTCAGGTAGCGGGCGGCGTCGGCGCCGTCCACCAGGCGGTGGTCGTAGGAGAGCGTCAGGTACGTCATGTCGCGTACGCCGATGACGGTGCCCTCGTCGGTCTCGATGACCGCCGGACGCTTGACCGTGGCACCGATGCCCAGGATCGCGACCTGACCCGGCGGCACGATGATCGTGTCGAACAGCGCGCCGCGCGAACCGGTGTTGCTGATGGTGAAGGTCGCGCCGGACAGCTCGTCCGGAGTGATCTTGTTGGCCCGGACCTTGCCCGCCAGGTCGGCGGTGGCCTTGGCGATACCGGCGAGGTTCAGGTTCCCGGCGCCCTTGATGACCGGGGTCATCAGGCCCTTCTCGGAGTCCACCGCGATACCGACGTTCTCGGTGTCGAAGTAGGTGATCGTGCCCTCTTCGACGTTGATCCGGGCGTTGACGGCCGGGTGGGCCTTCAGCGCCTGGGCCGCGGCCTTCACGAAGAACGGCATCGGGGAGAGCTTGACGCCCTCGCGGGCCGCGAACGCGTCCTTGGCCCGGCCGCGCAGCTTCATCAGCCGCGTGACGTCGACCTCGACGACCGAGGACAGCTGGGCCTGCTCGTGCAGGGCCTTGACCATGTTGTCGCCGATGACCTTGCGGATCCGCGGCATCTTGATGGTCTGGCCACGCAGCGGGGAGGCCTCGAGAACCGGGGCCTTCTTCGCGGCGGTGGCGGCAGGGCCCCCGGCAGTCGCAGCGGCGGGAGTCGGAGCGGCGGCTGCGGCCTTCGCGGCCTCGGCGGCGGCGATGACGTCCTGCTTGCGGATACGGCCGCCGACGCCGGTGCCCTTGACGGTGGCCAGGTCGACGCCGTTCTCGGCGGCAAGCTTGCGCACCAGCGGGGTCACGTACGCGCCCTCGTCGGTCGGCTGCGCGGCGGCGGGTGCCGCCGGAGCCGGAGTGACAGGAGCGGGCGCGGCCGGCGCGGGGGCCGGAGCGGCGGGCTGAACCGGAGCGGCCGGGGCAGCGGGTGCCGCGGGGGCGGCCGGAGCAGCCGGAGCCGGAGGCGCAGCCGGGGCAGCGGGCTGGGCCGGAGCGGCGGGCGCCGCGGCCGGGGCGGGCTGCGCCGGAGCCGGAGCGGCGGCCGGAGCCGCGCCCGGGGCACCGATGACGGCGAGCTTGGCGCCGACCTCGGCGGTCTCGTCCTCGGCGACGGTGATCTCCAGGAGCACACCGGAGGTGGGCGCCGGGATCTCGGTGTCGACCTTGTCCGTGGAGACCTCGAGCAGCGGCTCGTCGGCCTCGACGCTCTCGCCGACCTCCTTGAGCCAGCGCGTCACGGTGCCCTCGGTGACGGACTCGCCCAGCGCCGGGAGGACCACATCGGTGCCCTCGGCGGTGCCGCCACCGGTGGCGGCCTGAGCGGTCGGGGCCGGAGCCGGAGCGGCGGCCTCGGTGGAAGGCGCGGCCTGCGGGGCCGGCTCGGGGGCGGGCGGTGCGGCGACCTCCTCGACAGCCGGGGCCGGGGCAGCAGCGGGGGCGCCCGTGCCGTCGTCGATGACGGCCAGCTCGGCGCCGACCTCCACCGTCTCGTCCTCGGCGACCTTGATGGACGCCAGTACGCCGGCGGCGGGCGAGGGGATCTCGGTGTCGACCTTGTCGGTCGACACCTCGAGCAGCGGCTCGTCGGCCTCGACGCGCTCGCCCTCGGCCTTCAGCCAGCGGGTGACAGTGCCCTCGGTGACGCTCTCGCCGAGCGCCGGAAGGGTTACGGAAACCGCCATGGTTTCTGTTGCTCCTTACGAATTGCGGAAGTCTGTGTCGTCGCGCCCGAGGGCTGTCAGTCGTGCGAGTGCAGCGGCTTGCCGGCGAGGGCCAGGTGGGCCTCGCCGAGGGCCTCGTTCTGCGTCGGGTGAGCATGGATGAGCTGCGCGACCTCGGCGGGCAGCGCCTCCCAGTTGTAGACCAGCTGGGCCTCGCCGACCTGCTCTCCCATGCGGTCGCCGACCATGTGGACGCCGACGACGGCACCGTCCTTGACCTGGACGAGCTTGATCTCGCCCGCGGTCTTGAGGATCTTGCTCTTGCCGTTGCCCGCGAGGTTGTACTTGAGAGCGACGACCTTGTCCGCGCCGTAGACCTCCTTGGCCTTGGCCTCGGTGATACCGACGGAGGCGACCTCCGGGTGGCAGTACGTCACCCGCGGCACACCGTCGTAGTCGATGGGCACGGTCTTCAGACCGGCGAGACGCTCCGCCACCAGGATGCCCTCGGCGAAGCCGACGTGCGCGAGCTGGAGCGTGGGAACCAGGTCACCGACGGCCGAGATGGTCGGCACGTTCGTGCGCATGTACTCGTCGACCAGGACGTAGCCGCGGTCCATCGCGACGCCCTGCTCCTCGTAGCCCAGGCCCTGCGAGACCGGGCCGCGGCCGATGGCGACCAGCAGCACCTCGGCGTCGAAGGTCTTGCCGTCGGCGAGGGTCACACGGACGCCGTCCTGCGTGTACTCGGCCTTCTCGAAGAAGGTGCCGAGGTTGAACTTGATGCCGCGCTTGCGGAAGGCGCGCTCAAGAAGCTTGGAGCTGTTCTCGTCCTCGACCGGCACGAGGTGCTTGAGGCCCTCGATGACCGTGACGTCCGTACCGAAGGACTTCCAGGCGGAGGCGAACTCGACGCCGATGACGCCGCCGCCGAGGATGATCGCGGACTGCGGGACGCGGTCCAGCGTCAGCGCGTGGTCCGAGGAGATGATGCGGTTGCCGTCGATCTCCAGGCCCGGCAGCGACTTCGGCACGGAGCCGGTCGCGAGGAGGATGTGGCGGCCCTGGACGCGCCGGCCGTTCACGTCGACGGAGGTGGGGGAGGACAGCCGGCCCTCGCCCTCGATGTACGTCACCTTGCGTGAGGCCACCAGGCCCTGCAGGCCCTTGTAGAGGCCGCTGATCACGTCGTCCTTGTACTTGTGGACGGCCGCGATGTCGATGCCCTCGAAGGTGGCCTTGACGCCGAACTGGTCGGCCTCGCGCGCCTGGTCGGCGATCTCGCCGGCGTGCAGCAAAGCCTTCGTGGGGATGCAGCCGTTGTGCAGGCAGGTGCCGCCGAGCTTGTTCTTCTCGATCAGGGCGACGTCAAGTCCCAGCTGCGCTCCGCGCAGGGCCGCGGCATAGCCGCCGCTACCGCCGCCGAGGATCACTAGGTCGAAAACGGTGCTGGCGTCGTTCGCCACGTCACGTCCTCCATGCATGTGCGCCGTACGCCGGTCTCCCGACCGGGCGGCGGCTGGTGTCCGGCCGCTCTTTCTTCGGCCCTGTGGTGGGGCCCTGTCCTGCCGAGAACCCATCTTTGCACTTGTCCGCGGGAACGTGGACGCCGGGCCGGTGTGTGAGACGTCATCCTCTTTCGCGACGTGCAGGGCAGCGCCCCTTCAGGGGCGCGGGGCTGTGACATATGCGGCTCCGCCGCGATCAACCACATGCGACCCGCAGTCGCGCAATACCCCGCAGCCCCCGAGTTCACAGGCGCCCTCAGCCGAGGTCCCCCGAAGCCGCGAGCTCGGCAACCCGCACCAACGTGCGCACAGCCGATCCCGTGCCCCCCTTCGGGGTGTAGCCAAAGGGGCCGGACTCGTTGAAGGCCGGGCCCGCAATATCGAGGTGGGCCCAGGTGATGCCCTCGCCGACGAACTCCTTGAGGAACAGCCCGGCGACCAGGCCCCCGCCCATCCGCTCACCCATGTTGGCGATGTCGGCGGTAGGGGAGTCCATCCCCTTCTTCAGATGGTCCGGCAGAGGCATCGGCCACGACGCCTCTCCGGCCTCCTCCGCGGCCTCGACGACCGCGGAGCGAAACGCGTCGTCGTTGGCCATCACACCGAACGTACGGTTGCCCAGTGCGAGCACCATCGCCCCGGTCAGCGTCGCCACATCGATGATCGCGTCCGGCTTGTCCTCGGACGCCTTCCACAGCGCGTCGGCGAGGACGAGCCGCCCCTCGGCGTCGGTGTTCAGCACCTCGACCGTCTTGCCGCTGTACATCCGCAGCACATCCCCGGGCCGGGTGGCCGACCCCGACGGCATGTTCTCGGCCAGCGCCAGCCAGCCGGTCACGTTGACCTCGAGGCCCAGCCGAGCGGCAGCGACGACCGCGGCGAAGACCGCCGCCGCCCCGCTCATGTCGCACTTCATCGTCTCGTTGTGCCCCGCGGGCTTCAGCGAGATACCGCCCGAGTCGTACGTGATGCCCTTGCCGACAAAGGCCAGGTGCTTCTTCGCCTTGGACGAGGTGTACGACAGCTTCACCAGGCGGGGAGCGGACGCGGAGCCGGCACCGACGCCGAGGATGCCGCCGTACCCGCCCTTCTCCAGGGCCTTCTCGTCGAGCACCTGCACCTTGATGCCGTGCTCCTTGGCCGCGGCCTGTGCGACAGCCGCGAAGGCCTCCGGGTTCAGGTCGTTCGGCGGGGTGTTGACGAGGTCGCGGGCGCGGTTGAGCTCCTCGCAGACGGCGGAGGCGCGCTCCACGGCCGCCTTGTACGCCTTGTCGCGGGGCTTCCCGCCGAGCAGCGCGACCTCGGCGAGCGGGGCCTTGCCGTTCTTCGCGCCCTTCTTGGCGTCCTTGCCGTCCTTCTTGCCGTTCTCCTTGTACACGTCGAAGGCGTACGCCCCGAGCAGCGCGCCCTCGGCGATGGCGCCCGCGTCGGCGGCGTCCGTGACCGGCAGCGCGAACGCGGCCTTCTTCGAGCCGGCCAGCGCGCGGGCGGCGGCGCCGGCGGCGCGGCGCAGCGTCTCGGTGCCGAACGAGGCGTCCTTGTCGGGCTGCGCACCGAGACCGACCGCCAGCACGACCGGCGCCTTGAAGCCGGACGGTGTCGGCAGCTTCGTCACCTCGCCCTCGCCACCGGAGGCGCCGAGGGTCTCCAGAACGCCGGCGAGCCCGCCGTCGTACGCCTTGTCCACGGCCTCGGCGCCCGGTGCGACGACCAGGTCCCCGGACTTGGCGGAGCCGCCCTTGGCGACACCGACGACGATCGCGTCGGCGCGCAGGCCGGGCGCTGCGGCGGTGCTGAGAGTGAGAGCAGTCACGGTGGTGAAATCTCGCTTTCATTGAGTTGCTGTGGCCGAGGGGGGTGGCTCGGCCGGGCCCGACGAAGGAGCCTAGGAGACGGCGGATCGGCAGGCTGGACCGGACCGGGGGAGTCCCGGACACGAGCCTACGCTCGGCAGCGGGTTTCGCTCATTCCAGAGGCCGTTCATCCCCCTGTGGCGGGCTGGCCACTTCTCAGCTCTCACATGAGGTGACCTGAGTCACACTCGTCGCATTTGGTGTGAGTGATCCTCTCTCCGCTTTGCATGATTTCCACGGATCCTCCTTCGACTGACCACATGAGGATCCGTCAGGGGAGGAAGTCACCGTGGCGCAGAGCGCGCGCAGTTGGAGAACCGCGGCCGTTGCATTGGCGGCGGCGGGCATGCTGGCGCTGGGCCTCGGAGCACCGGGAGCGTCCGCGGCCGGGGGGCCGCGTATCGATCTCAAGGTGCTGGTCGTCGACAACGGCGACAGCCCCGTCGAGGCCATCACCGAGGAGCTGAAGAGCACCGGCGTCCCGTACACCACCGTCCGTCTCGACGATGCGGACCGCCCGACGATCGACGAGGCGTTCCTGAGCGACACCCCTGACGGTGCTGACGGTGTCCCGCGCGCCAGATACCAAGGCGTCGTCCTGCCCAACGAAGCGCCGTTCGGGGCGGGTTCGGCGGAGCAGGCCGCCCTGGAGTCGTACGAGAAGACCTTCGGCATCCCCCAGGTCGACGCCTACACCTGGGCGCACCCCGGTGTCGGCCTCGACTACACCAGCGAGGGCGGCTGGGCCGGCACGCTCGACGGCCGTGAGGCGTCGGTCACCGGGGCCGGGCAGGCGGGGTATTTCGGCTATCTCGACGGGCCGCTGAAGTTCGAGGACAACTCCGGCTCCGTACAGGAGAGTTATGGGTACGTGGCCCGGCCCCGCGAGGGCTTCACCAGTTACGTCGACATCGCCGTGCCCGGAGGCACGGGCCGCGGCAGCCTGGTCGGCGAGTACGCCCACGACGGTCGCCGCGAACTCGTGGTGACCTTCGCGTACAACGACGACCAGCAGCAGTTCCGGGTCCTGGCCCGTGGAATCGTCGAATGGCTGACTCAGGGCGTACATCTGGGACAGAGCAGGAACTACCTTTCCGTCCACGTCGACGACGTCTTCGCGCCCGACAGCCGCTGGGACACCGAACGCAACTGCACACCCGGCGACTTCGACTGCGTCGGCGGTGACGGTGAGGGGACCACGCCGATCCGGATGACCGCGGACGACGCGGTGTACGCCGCGCAGTGGCAGAAGAGCAGCGACTTCACGCTCGACATGGTCTACAACGCGGGCTCCGGCGAGGAGTGGAAGGCCGAGAACGGCGGCACGGACGCGCTGGCCGACCGACTGCTCGCCGACAAGGACGAGTACCGCTGGATCAACCACACGTACACGCACCCCTTCCTCGGCTGCGTCCAGGACACGAGCACCGTGCCGTGGAGCTGCGCCAAGAACCCCGAGAGTGCCGGCGGCACGACGCGGTACATGAGCCGCGCCGAGATCTCGGCGCAGATCAGTGACAACAACCAGTGGGCCGCCGCTCACGGACTCCCGGTCGACTCCACGGAGTTGGTGACCGGGGAGCACTCGGGTCTGAAGACGCTGCCGCAGCAGCCGGACGACAACCCGAACCTCGCGGGCGCCCTCGCCGACAACGGCGTCGAGTGGATCGCCTCCGACAACTCCCGTGAACCGGACCAGCGTTCGGTGGGCGCCGCGCTGACCGTGCCGCGCCATCCGATGAACGTGTACTACAACGTCGGTACGGCCGCCGAGATGACCGACGAGTACAACTGGGTCTACACGTCCGCGGCCGACGGCGGCAGCGGCGTCTGCGAGAACAACCCCACGTCCACCTGCCTGGAGGACCCGCTCGACCCGGCCACAGGCTTCGAGTCGTACATCGTCCCGCAGGAGGCCCGTATCGCCCTCGGGCACGCCGTGAACAACGACCCGCGCCCGCACTACGTCCACCAGTCCAACCTGGCCGAGGACCGGCTGCTCTACCCGGTTCTGGACAAGGTGCTCGCCGACTACCGTGCGCTGTTCGCCGACAACACCCCGCTGGAGAACCCGCGGCAGAGTGCGATCGGCACCGAGTTCCAGCGACGCGCCGCCTGGCAGCAGGCCGTCGCCGACGGTGACGTCACGGCGTACCGCGTCGGCGACACCGTCACCGTCACTGCCCCGTCCGGGACCGAGATCCCGGTGACCGCGCCGGAGGGCACGCTCGAGCGACTCCCACTCGGGACCACCGAGTTCGGCACTCCGTACGCGGGCGAGCGCTCGGCCTGGACCACGCCGGACGCCTCGCAGACCGCCCTCACCCTGAGACTTCCCGCATAACGACCGCCCGCCCGCCCGACGAGAGCGCAGCGCAACAGCACGAGGCCCGCCCCGGCCAGGACCGGCCGAGGCGCGCAACCGTAGACATGTTCCAGGGGGAACCCCACGATGACCACCGGCCGTCATGTCACCATGCTCACGGAGGGCACGTATCCGCTGGTCCACGGCGGGGTCAGCACCTGGTGCGACCAGCTCGTGAAGGGCATGCCCGAAGTCGAGTTCAACCTCATATCGCTCGTCGGCAGCGGTCGCGAACCCGTGACCTGGGAGCTGCCGTCCAACGTCCACCGGCACATATCCGTGCCCCTGTGGGGCAGGCGCCCCGGCTCCCGGCGCCCACCACGGGGGCGCGCCCGCCGCCGTTTCATCGACACCTACGAACGGTTCCTGCTGTCCTTCCTCGACCCCGAGGCGCACTGCGACTTCGGCGAGGAACTCTACGAACTGGCCCGTCTCGCCCGCGATGGACGGCTGTCGGCGGCCCTGCGCACCGAGGCCGCGCTGCGCTCGCTGATGTGGATCTGGACCATGCCGCATCTGCCGACCGCCGCCGCACGGCCCACCGTGCACGACGCACTGACCGCGACCGACCTGTTGGAGCACGCTCTGCGCCCGCTCGGCGTACGGCTCCCCGAGGGCTCCGTCTCGCACTCCACCGGAAGCGGCCTGGCCACACTTCCCGCCCTGGCCGCACGGGAGTTGGACGGCACACCCTTCCTGCTCACCGAGCATGGCATCTATCTGCGCGAGCGCTATCTCGGCTACCGCAGCGAGGCCCAGCGCTGGCCCGTCAAGGCCCTGATGCTCGGCTTCTACCGCGAGCTCAACACTCTCGGCTACAAGGCAGCCGACCTGATCACCCCGTGCAACCAGTACAACCGCCGCTGGGAGGAGCGCGGCGGCGCCGACCCCGACAGGATCCGTACCGTCTACAACGGCGTCGACCCGCACGCCTTCCCGCACGCCGGACCCGAGCCGGAGCTGCCCACGCTCGCCTGGTGCGGCCGAATCGACCCCATCAAGGACCTGGAGACACTGATCCGCGCGTACGCCATGGTGCGCGCCGAACTCCCCGAGACCAGGCTGCGGCTGTTCGGTCCTGTGCCGCCCGGGGGAGAGGCGTACAAGACACGCCTGGAGAAGCTCGCCGCCGAACTCGGTGTGACGGACGGGCTCAGCTTCGAGGGCCGGCTCAGTGAGGTGTGGCGCGCGTACGCGGCCGGGCATGTGGTGATGCTGTCGTCGATATCGGAAGGCTTCCCCTTCTCGATCATCGAGGCCATGTCGTGCGGGCGGACCACCGTCTCCACCGACGTCGGCGGGGTGAGCGAGGCGGTCGGCGACACCGGGTTCGTGGTGCCGCCCCGTGAGCCCGAGAAGATGGCCGCGGCGGCGCTCACGCTGCTCAAGGACGACGAATGGCGCCTGACACTCGGCCGGTTGGCGCGCCAGCGGGTCATCGACCGGTTCACGCTCCGCCGTTCCGTGGACGCCTTCCGCACCATCTACCAGGAACTCGCCGGCCTGCCCGAGGTGTACGAGCCCACCGTCGAGACCGTCGCCGACTGGACCGTCGAGCTGCGCGACCCCTGGTACCAGGCCGTCGCCACGGACGGGACCGACTGGTGAGCGGGTCGATCCGGATGCCGCCCGGGGCGCGCCCCGACACCCTGCCCGCCGTACCGCGCCGGCGCCGGCCCAGCTGGGCGGGACCCGACGCGGTGGACGAACTCGCCACGCGCCTCGACGAATTCATCGCCGCCGCCGTCCACCCCGACGAGATCGCCGCCCTCCTGGAGTCCGACGGCATGTCGGACGACCAGATACGCGAGAAGTACGGCTGCAAGGACTCCTTCTCGCTCGCCGAGGAACTGTACGCACGCGTCGAGCGCCGACACCCCGAACCGGACGGTCCGGCCCACGACCCTTGGCGCATAGGCCTTTTGGGCTGCCTGCTCCGAGGCGTCGTCTTCGCGCTGCCCGGACTCGGCTACGTCCTCGGGGCGCCCCTCCTCGCGGGCCCCGAGGACGGCCTCGGGCTCCCGGCCGGTACGGCGCCGCTGCTGGCCGGTGCCCTGTGCGGCTGGGCCTGGAACCAGGGCCTGGCTCATCGGGCGTACTCCTGGCTGGGGTTGGGCGACCGCACCGCCTCCCGCCGCTCGCTCCTCCTCGGCGCTCCGGCGGGCGCGCTGCTCGGCTCGCTGGTTGCCCTGGCCGTCGCCTCGGACCACCTCGGCGCGGTCGCCTTCGCGGCAGGGCAGTCCTGCTATCTCGGGGCGGCCACCGTCCTGCTCGTGATGGGCCGCGAACGCGCCCTGCTGGCCGCCCTGTTGCCCATGACGGCGGGCGCCCTCCTGGCACTGGCCCGCCCGGTGCCGGACGCCGCGAGACTGGCCCTGCTCCTCGGCTCCCTGGCCGCGGTGTCGGCGCTCGCAGTGCGTGAAGTCGCCCCAGCCGTACGGGAGTCGGGGGACGGGAAACGGATCAGCCGGGCGGCGGCGTTCGCGGCGCTGCTGCCTCTCCGGGGCGGCACCTCGGACAGAAAGGGCACAAGTGCCGCGCCCTGGCTCGGCGCCTCGCTGCCGTACGCCTTCTTCGGGGTGGGCAGTGGCGTCCTCGTCGTGTACGTGGCGCTCGGCGACGTGATGGCCGAGGGCGCCGGTTCGGACGCCGCGATCGCCGCACCGGCCGCCGTGGCGCTCACGCTGAGCATGGGGCCCGCGGAGTGGCTGCTGTACCGGTTCCGCAGCTCAAGCCTCGCCGGGCTGCGCTCCAGCCGTACGTCCCGCGCGTTCTGGCGGACCACCGCGGTGACCCTCGTGAAGGGCCTCAGCGGCTATCTCGTGGCGCTGTTCCTGCTCAGCCTCGCCACCGCCGCGCTGTGGCCCGACGCGCCCGGCCTGGGCGGCGTACGGCTCACCGCCCTGATGCTCCTCGGCGTCGTCCTGTGGACGGGCCTGCTGCTCCAGTCGTTCGGCGCGGTCCTGAGCGCCGCCGTGGTCTGCTGCGCCGCGGGGATCGCCCAGAGCGTGGCGCTGCTCGTGGACGGAGCGGACCCGCACCTGATCGGCCTCGTCGTGTACGCCACGGCCGCCGGGGTGCTGGCGGGCCTGGTGTGCTGGCTGCTGGGCAGAGCGACGGCCCACCGGTGAGCCGCTTGCTGGTCCCCTACTACGAGCACCCGTCCGTCCGCCCCGCCGAATGGGAGGCGATCGTCGCCGCCGCGCCCCGCCTCTACGGGGTCGTACTGAACCCGGCCAGCGGCCCCGGCGAGCACCCCGATCCTGCCTTCGCCGAGATCGCGGAGCGACTGCGCACGGCGGACGTCCGGGTCCTCGGATACGTCGACACCGCCTACGGCCGAAGACCGGGCGCCGAGGTCGTCGCCGACCTGACCCGACACCGCGACTGGTACGGCACGGACGGCGCTTTCCTCGACCAAGTAGCCACCGGGCTGGGCGATTTCGGTTACTACCAGCGGCTCGCCACAGCCGCCTGGGGCGCCGGCTACGACACCCTGGCCTTCAACCACGGGGCGCCACCACACCCCGCATACGGCAGGCTCGCCGACGTCCTCGTCACCTTCGAGGGCCCTTGGGAGACGTACCGCACCCTGCGCCCGGACCCGTGGCCGGGTGGCACTCGGACCCGCCTGTGCCACCTTGTGTACGGGGTGCCGCCGGGTGCCCGGGTCGGGGAACTGGCGCACGCGCGGGGGGCGATGGTGCACTGCGCGGTGCCGGGGACGGGGACGCATCCGTGGGGCACGCTGCCGCGGACGCTGAAACTGCGGTGAGGGTCGGTTTCTCAGCGGGGTCCGGCACGAGCGCCACGACAGGGGCGCGGGGCTGTACCAATGTGCGGCTCCGCCGCATGGGCGCGATCAGCCGCAGACGGCCCGCGGCCCCAACACAACCTCACGGACCCTCATCCGAGGGCCAGGACCACCAGCGCCGTGGTAGCGGCAGTCTCAGCCACACCCCCGAACACGTCACCCGTGACTCCCCCGAACCGGCGGACGCAGTGCCGCAGCAGGAGCTCGGCCGACGCGCAGGCGCCGAGTACGGCGAGCGCGCCGCGCACGACGCCGTACATCCCGTCGTACGCCCCCAGGAGCGCGCCTGAGGCCGTTACGACGGCCACCACGAGCAGCGCACCCCGAAGGGGAACCGTGCCCGCGACGGCCGCGCCCAGCCCCTCGGGCCGGGCCGCCGGCACCCCCGTACGAGCGGCAAGGGTGAGCGCAAGCCGCGCGGCGGTCGCCGAGACGACGGCCGCGAACATCCCACCGGTCCAGGAGGCCCCGTACGCCTGGGAGAGCGCCGCCACCTGAGCCAGCAGCACGAAGAGCAGGGCAATGACACCGAACGGACCGATGTCCGACTGCTTCATGACGCGCAACGCGTCCGCCGCGGGCCTGCCGCTGCCGAGGCCGTCCGCCGTATCGGCGAGTCCGTCGAGATGGAGACCGCGCGTGAGGACGGCGGGTATCGCGGCGGTGGCCACGGCGGCGAGCAGCGGACCGGCGCCAAGGAGCAGGAACAGCCCGCCCGTCACAGCCGCGCACAGGCCGACGACCAGACCCGCGACAGAAGCGCAGAGCATGCCCGCGCGGGCGGCCTCGCGGTCCCAGCGGGACACCGCGACGGGGAACACGGTGAGGGTGCCGAAGGCGAAGCGGAGGCCGTCCGGCCACGGGGTCCCGGACGTCTCGGGCGCGGGCTCGCTTCCTGGCTCGCCCTCGGGCTTGTTCTCCGGCTCGTACTCGGGTTCGTTCTCCGGCTTGGACACGGGCCGCAGGGTACGGCACAGCAGGCAGCGCGCCGGATCCGGTCGCAGGATGGTGCCATGGGTGACTGGTGGTATCAGAACATTTACGAGCCGGGGAAACTACCCCTGTTGCTGGCGCTCGCCTCGTTCGTGCTCACCTTCGTGATCACGCGGGTCATCACCCGGCTCATTCGCGCGGGCAAGGGCCCGTTCGGCAACGTCAAGACCGGCGGCGTGCACATTCACCACGTCGTCCCCGGAGTGATCCTGACCGTTGTCGGCGGCTTCGGCTCGGTGGCGGGCGGGGGGCAAGGCTTCGGCTCGGGGATGTGCGCGGTCCTCTTCGGGATGGGCGTGGGCCTGGTGCTCGACGAGTTCGCGTTGATCCTGCATCTCGACGACGTCTACTGGAGCGAGCAGGGCCGCCAGAGCGTCGAGGTGGTGACGGTCACGGCGGCGCTGGTGGGCCTGGTCCTCCTCGGCTTCCTGCCGTTCGGGGTCAACGACCTCAGCGAGAACGAACTCCAGGACCGCGGCGCGGCCATCAGCACCGTGGTGGGGAACTTCCTCATCGCCCTGCTCGCCCTCAGCAAGGGCAAGGCCCGTCTCGCCATCTTCGGCGTGATCGTCCCGTTCATCGCCCTGATCGGCGCCATCCGCCTGGCCCGCCCCGGCTCGCCCTGGGCCAAGCGCTTCTACCGCCGCCGCCCGCGAGCCCGCGCCAGATCAAGCCTGCGCGCCTACCGCCACGACCGCCGCTGGTCCGGCCCCCGCCGCCGAATGGAGGACTGGATCGGCGGCAGACCGGACCCGACCCCGACGCGGCTCCCCGAAGGCTAGGCGGACTTGCGTATCGATTTGCGGCTCCGCCGCGATGGGAGTCCCCCCGCTCATGAGGGTCCCCCCGGTCGAGCGGAGCCGAGAGTGGGGGAGGAGCCGAGAGTGGGGGGAGCGACCAGCCACAACGAACCCGCAGCTTGAAACCGCCTGACCCAGCGGAGCGCTCAAGCCCCGTCAGGGCCCTGCGGCTCCAGGCTCACGGGCTCCTCCGGGTCTTCCGCACCTTTGGACTCCTCCGCCTCGGCCATTTCCGGCAGCTCAGCGGCCAGCGCAGCCGCGGCCTGGACCAAGGGAAGGGCAAGCAGCGCCCCCGCACCCTCACCGACCGTGACCCCGTGGTCGAGCAGCGGCTCGAGGGCCATACGGTCGAGGGCCTTCACCTGCGCGGGCTCCCCGCTGTTCTGGCCGGCGAGCCACCAGTCGGGGGCACGGAAGGCGACCCGCTGCCCGACCAGCGCGCAGGCGGCGGAGACGACGCCGTCGAGGATCACCGGCGTCTTGCGTACCGCGCTCTGCAGCAGGAAACCGGTCATCGCGGCGAGATCGGCGCCCCCCACGGTCGCGAGCAGCTGCAACTGGTCCCCGAGCACGGGCCGAGCGCGCCGCAGCGCGTCCCGTACGGCCGCGCACTTGCGCATCCAGGCCAGGTCGTCGATCGCGCGCCCGCCGCGCCCGGTGACCACGGAGGCGTCGGTCCCGCACAGCGCGGCGATCAGTACGGCCGCGGCCGTCGTCCCGCCCACGCTCACATCCCCGAGGACGACCAGATCGGTCCCGGAGTCGGCCTCCGCGTCCGCGAGGGCGACCCCCGCGCGAAACGCCGCCTCCGCCTCCTCGATGGTCAGCGCGTCCTCCACGTCGATCCGCCCGGAGCCACGCCGCACCCGATGCCGTACGACCTCGTCGGGCAGCGTCTCCGGCTCGCAGTCGAGCGCCATGTCGACCACCCGTACGGGCACGCCCAGCCGCCGGGCCAGCACCGCCCCGGGGCTCGCGCCGTCGAGCACGGCCCGCACCAGCTCGTCGGCACTTCCGGGCGGTCGTGCCGAGACACCGAGTTCGGCAACCCCGTGGTCACCCGCGAACAACAGCACACGCGGACGCTCGATCGCCCGCACCGGCACGGCCGACTGCGCGGCCGCCAGCCACTCACCCAGTTCGTCGAGGCGCCCGAGGGACCCGGGCGGCACGATCTGCCGCTCCCGGCGCGCCTCGGCGTCCCGGCGCACACCGCCGTCGGGACGCTCGATCAGATCGGTGAAGTCGTCGAGATTAAGCGAGCTCATTCGCCGAACAGTACCGGCAGCGTCCGCCGCCGGCCTTGGACGGGCCGCCCGTGCGACACGGCCTCCGGTCCGCACTGTCAGTACCCCTGTCACGGCACGTGAAGTGACGACTCCACGACGTGATTGCATCGGTGAGGGTGATCTCATACGTTCCGGTTTGCAGCGAATTGTCGTACGGGTCGTATCGCGTCGTTCTCTCCCGGCAGGAGCAGCTCATGCCCCCCACACCGCAGGCCGGCGCCGCGCGCGGCGCCGCCCATCCCGGCGAACTCGCCCTGGATCCCGACCAGTTCCACGAACCTCGCAGGCGAGACTGTCCCTGGTGCGGCTCGCGGCGGCTGCGCACCCTTCTGCGTACGAGGGACCTGCTCCAGCACAAGCCCGGCATCTTCGTCCTCGACGAATGCCAGGACTGTGCCCACGCCTTCCAGAACCCCCGCCTCACCGCCGAGGGCCTGGCCTACTACCACCGGGACTTCCCCCACGAGACCCTGCCGGTACGCGTCCTCCGCACCCGGGCCGGACGCGGACGCCACCTGGCCTTGGCCCGCGCGATGCTCACGTACCCCGAGCCCGAGAGCTGGCTGGACGTCGGCACCGGATACGGCAGGTTCCCGGCCGCCGCGAGGGAGGTGCACCCGTACACCGCCTTCGACGGGACCGACCCGAGTGCACGCGTCGAGAGGGCGCGGACGCTGGGCCGCGTCGAGGAGGAGTACCGCGGCCGGCTGCCGGACCTGGCCGAGCGGCTGCGGGCCCGCTACGACGTGGTGAGCATGCTCCACCACCTGGAGCACAGCCCCGACCCGCGCGAGGAGCTGCGCGCCGCGCTCGCCGTGCTGCGGCCCGGCGGGCATCTGGTGGTCGAAGTCCCGGACCCCGACTGCGCGTTCGCCACGCTGCTCGGCAGGTGGTGGCTGTCGTACGGACAGCCGAGGCATCTGCACCTCGTGCCGCTGAGCAATCTGCTCGGCGAGCTCGAAGCGCTCGGCTGCGCGGTCGTCTGCGTCGACCGGTGCTCGCCGCATGTCCCGTACGACCTCACCGGAGCGGTTTCGCTGCGCTTGGCCGGCCGGTGTGCTCCTGCGCTGGCCGTTCCGTTCGCCCTGGACCATGCGCTGGCCCCACTGCTGCGCCGCACCAGGTTCTCCAACTCGTATCGGGTGATTGCGCGGCGGTGAGCCTTGGACAGCTCCGCGGCCCACTCACCCCCGCAGCGGCACCGCCTGCCCCGCCACCACCAGCAACACGTGCTCGCACTCCGCCGCGAACCCCGCGTTCAACCGACCCAGTTCATCCCGGTACCGGCGGCCGGAGGGCGTGGCGGGGACGATGCCGGAGCCCACCTCGTTGGACACGGCCACGACGGTGCGGCGGGTCTCACGGACAGCGGCCGTCAGCTCCTCCACCCGCGTCCGCAGGGCACGTTCGCCGCCGCCCGCCCACACGTCGTCGTCCCAGGCGTCCACGGAGTCCATAGCGTCCGTCAGCCACAGCGACAGACAGTCGATGAGCAGCGGCGGCCCGTCCTCCTTCAGAAGCGGTACGAGATCGCAGGTCTCGGCGGTACGCCAGGAACCGGGGCGCCGCTCACGGTGGGCGCTCACCCGGGCCTCCCACTCGCCGTCCCCGTCGCGGGCGCCACCGGTCGCCACGTACAGCACATCCGGGAAGGCCTCCAGCCGCCGTTCCGCCTCCACCGACTTCCCGGACCGCGCCCCGCCGAGGACCAGCGTCCGGCGCGGTACGTCAGGAACGTCCTCGTACACCCCTACGGTCAGCGTCGTCCCGTCCGGCACCGCCCGTGCCCCCGCCGCCGCGAGCCGCCGCCGCAGCTCGGGACCCGGCGGCACATCGTGGCCGACATGCACCGCGATCACGTCGGTCGCGGGTCCGGCGGCCCCGGCCGCGCGCAACCGGGCCAGCGCGTCCGGCCGCCCGAGGACGTCGGCGACCACCATGTCGTACGACTCGTCCTCCCCCACTCTCGGCTTCTCCCCCACTCTCGACTTCGCTCGAGCGGGGGGACCCCCATGAGCGGGGGGACCCCCACCCTCGAGCCCCGCGGGTGCGGCGCCCGGCGGCAGATACAGCAGCCGCTGCCCGTCGGGCCCGGTCACCGCGTACCCCGTGCCGGGTGCGTCCAGTGCCACCGCCCGCACCCGGTGCCCCGTGAGCAGCGCCAGCTCCCGCCCGTCCGGGACCCGTCCGGGCTGCGGCAGTCCCGCTGGCACCTCGACCGGGGGCCCGCCATGCGGATGCGACAACAGCACCTGCCGCACACCGGCCAACGACTGCCCCACCCGGGCGGCCGCGAACGCCGCCCCGGGAGTGAGGTCGAGCAACAACGTGCCGTCGACGAGAACAGCGGTGGCAGCCCGCGCATCCCGCCCGAGCGCAGCCGCGCAGGCCGCACACGGGCAACCGGGGCGGGGCAGACCATCGGGAGCACCGGTCCCGAGCAGAGTGATGTCCACGGGGTTGATTTTTCCGCCTCGGTCCACCGCTTGCGCGGCAGGGGCCCCTTTGGAGGCGTGTTGGAGCCGCGAACCCCGCGCTCCCAGCGGAACGCCTAGTCTGGGCCGTAACCCGATCTTGCTCGGTACTTGTTCGGTACTGGTTCGGTACTTGGGAGGCGACATGGCGGCATGGACGTGGCGGTTCGAGAAGGCCGACGGGGCGGAAGTCCAGCCCGCGGTACAGCCCGAGGAGTTCACCACGCAGGGCGACGCCGAGTCCTGGATCGGTGAGCACTGGAAGGCGCTGGCCGACGGGGGAGTGGACCAGGTGCGGCTGTTCGAGGACGCCACGGAGATCTACGGCCCGATGAGCCTGCACGCCGAGGCTTCGTAGACGTACCGCAAGAGACACAGTGGGGGCCGCGACCGTACGAACGGTCGCGGCCACCACGGGTTTCCGGGGCCCTCAGCCGCGCACCCCGCACAGGTGCAGCAACGCCGCCACGCCCCGATACGGATCCGTCCGCCCGGCCCGCTCCTCGGCGGCCAGCAGCGCCTCCACGTCATCCGGAACGGGTGCGTCGTCCGCGGCCAGATCCGTGAAGACCCGCACCCCGTACCAGGCGTGCAACGGCGCCCCGATCCCGGCGAGCGTGCCGGTGAGTGCGTCGAGCCGGTCCGCGCGTACGTCGAGGCCGAGCCGATTCGTGTACGCGCCTGTGTCGAACGAGGCCAGGGCACCGGCCCAGTCGCCCGCGAGACCCGGTCGCATGGCGAGGGCGTCGCCGTTCCGTACGAGCAACGAGAGCAGTCCGCCGGGGGCCAGCATCCGGGCCAGGCCTGCGATCAGGGCGTCGGGTTCCTCGACGTACATGAGCACGCCGTGGCACAGCACCACATCGAAACTGCCCGGCAGGAAGTGGACGCCGGTTTCCCGCCCGTCCCCCTCGAAGAGCCGCACCCGGCTGCGGATCCCCTCCGGCTCGGCGGCGAGCGCCTCGCGGGCCGTGGCGACCATCGTCGGGTCCTGCTCGAGCCCGGTGACCTTGTGCCCGGCCCGCGCCAGACGGAGCGCCTGGGTGCCCTGGCCCATGCCCACGTCGAGCACCCGCAGCCGCTGCCCCACCGGGAACCGCCCGGCTATCTGCTCGTCGAGCTGCCGGGTCACCAGTTCCTGCCGTACGACGTCACGCAGTCCGCCCAGCTTGTTCAGCCAGGCATCCGCCGCACCACCTGTGAAAGCTGCCGCGCTCAGGGCCGCTCTCCGCGCTTGACCTGCGGCTTCGGCAGCCGGAGGCGACGCATCTGGAGGCTGCGCATCAGCGCGTAGGCGAGGGCGCCGCGCTTGGACTCGTCCGGGTAGCGCTCGTTCAGCTGCCTCTTCAGGCGGATCGTGATGCCGATCGAGTCGACCACGATCATCACGATGACGAAGAGCCACAGCAGCAGAGCGATGTTCTGCAACTGCGGGATCTGGACCATGCTCAGTACGAGGATGACCACGGCCATCGGCAGGAAGAACTCGGCGACGCAGAACCGCGAGTCGATGAAATTGCGCGCGTACTTGCGCACCGGGCCCTTGTCACGGGCGGGCAGATAGCGCTCGTCACCACTGGCCAGCGCCTCGCGCTGTTTCGCCAGCGCACGGCGGCGGTCCTCGCGCTGCTGCTTGGCCGCCTCCTTGCGGTTCGTCGGCGTACTGGCGACGCTGCGGCGCTGGGACTGGGCCTCACTGCGCTTGGGCGTGGGGCGACCCTTGGGGGCCTGCGGGTCGCGGGGCTGCTTGGAGTCGGTCACCTGCGCCTTGTCGGCGGGGGCCTTCTCTTCCTTGGCACGGCTACGGAACACAAAACCCAAGGGTAAGGGGTATCCAGGCATGGACCACAGTCCAGAGGGGAACGATCCGGCAACACCCGTCGTCTGTAGGGGCACAGGGGGGACACAGAGAGGGCATTGCCGACGGTTCGCCCCCAGTGCGCCTGAGGTAATCCCGAACTCGTCCCGTACCTAACCCCGGGAGGCACCTACTCCCTACGCGGGAGCGGTACCGACCACAGTCGTCCTTGGGGATGAGCGCATCCGTCCCCGAACAGTGCGGTAATGGATGCAGAGCCCGTACCGTGGGTTCTGTTGCAGTCGCTGGAGCTGGAGTCCGTCAGAAGGGGGCGCGCGAAGCCCATGAGCGGTGTCATGAAGCGTATGGGGATGATCTTCCGCGCGAAGGCGAACAAGGCCCTTGACCGGGCCGAGGACCCTCGCGAAACCCTCGACTACTCGTACCAGAAGCAGCTGGAGCTGCTGCAGAAGGTGCGCCGCGGAGTCGCCGACGTGGCGACCTCCCGCAAGCGCCTGGAGTTGCAGCTCAACCAGCTCCAGAGCCAGTCCTCGAAGCTGGAGGACCAGGGCCGCAAGGCCCTCGCCCTCGGCCGGGAGGACCTGGCGCGTGAGGCGCTGTCGCGCCGTGCCGCGCTCCAGCAGCAGGTCACTGACCTGGAGACGCAGCACCAGACCCTCCAGGGAGAGGAGGAGAAGCTCACGCTCGCCGCCCAGCGGCTGCAGGCCAAGGTCGACGCCTTCCGTACGAAGAAGGAGACGATCAAGGCCACGTACACCGCCGCCCAGGCGCAGACCCGGATCGGCGAGGCCTTCTCCGGGATCTCCGAGGAGATGGGCGACGTCGGTCTGGCCATACAGCGCGCCGAGGACAAGACGGCGCAGCTCCAGGCCCGAGCCGGCGCCATCGACGAACTGCTCGCCTCCGGTGCCCTCGACGACTCGTCCGGGCTGGCCAAGGACGACATCCAGAGCGAGCTGGACCGGCTCTCCGGTGGCACGGACGTGGAGCTGGAACTCCAGCGCATGAAGGCGGAGCTGGCCGGCCCCTCGTCGCCCCAGCAGGCGATCGAGGGCGGTACGGGTCAGACTCAGTCCCAGGACCAGTCCCAGTCAGGGGCACAGGACCAGCCACGGGACACTCCGCGCTTCGACAAGCAGTGAGTCCCACGCCGTAGCAGTCCCACGCCTTGAGGAGGGCGTCGTGATCGTACGGATCATGGGGGAGGGACAGGTGAAGCTGGACAACGCCCACTTCACCGAACTGAACAAGCTGGACGACGAACTCCTGGCAGAAATGGAGTCCGGCGACGAGGAGGGCTTCCGCCGCACCCTGGGAGCACTCCTCGCAGCAGTACGCCGCCTGGGCGCGCCACTCCCCGACGACGCCCTGGAACCCTCGGAACTGATCCTCCCGTCCCCCGAGGCAACACTGGAGGAGGTCAGGGAGATGCTGAGCGAGGACGGCCTGATCCCGGGCTGACGAAAACCCGGACCTTCGAACGGGGCGGGGCTGTATCAATGTGCGGCTCCGCCGCGATGGGGGTCCCCCCGCTCGAGCGGAGCCGAGAGCGGGGGAGCGACAAGCCACAACGAACCCGCACTCGCCCACGACCCTGAACCCGCCAGCCCCGTAGGCGCCCCCGTTCCGCCCAGCGCAGTGGCCCCGTACGGTGAACGCGTGACCACAATCAAGCGCACCGCAACCTGGCTGCGGGCCCACCCGCTGGCAGTGGACGGAGCGCTGGCGGCAGCCGTCCTGGGGTGCATGATCGTCGCCTCGTTCGTCGCCCCGGACGAGCACGACCGCGGCAAGACCTGGGGCACGCAGACACCCGACGCGCTGGGCCTCATCCTGATGACGCTGGCCGCCGTCACCCTGGTCTTCCGTCGCCGCGGCCCCCTGCCGGTACTCGCCGTAACGGGCGCCCTCTCCCTCCTGGAGCTGGTCAGCGGTGACCCGCGGACCCCGGTCGTCATGTCCGCCGTGGTCGCCCTCTACACGGTGGCGTCGGCGACCGACCGGCCCACCACCTGGCGGGTCGGCCTGCTCACCATGACCGTCCTGACGGGCGTCGCGATGCTCGCCGGCTCCATGCCCTGGTACGAGCAGGAGAACCTCGGCATCTTCGCCTGGACGGGCATGGCCGCCGCCGCGGGCGACGCGGTGCGCAGCCGCCGGGCCTTCGTGCACGCCATAAGAGAGCGCGCAGAACGGGCCGAACGCACCCGTGAGGAAGAAGCCCGCCGCCGCGTCGCCGAGGAACGCCTCCGGATCGCCCGCGATCTGCACGACGTCGTCGCCCACCACATCGCGCTCGTCAACGTCCAGGCCGGGGTCGCCGCCCACGTCATGGACAAGCGTCCCGACCAGGCCAAGGAAGCCCTCGCGCACGTACGCGAGGCCAGCCGCTCCGCGCTCAACGAGCTCCGCGCCACCGTCGGCCTGTTGAGGCAGTCCGGCGACCCCGAGGCGCCCACAGAACCGGCCCCCGGCCTGGACCGGCTCGACGAACTCGTCGGCACCTTCCGCAGCGCGGGCCTGCCCGTCGAGGTGGCCCGCGCCGACCATGGAACCACCTTGCCCGCGGCCGTCGACCTGGCCGCGTACCGCGTCATCCAGGAAGCCCTCACCAATGTGCAGAAGCACGCGGGTACGGAGGCGAAGGCCGAGGTCAGCGTCGTACGCGTGGGACCGAACGTGGAGATCACCGTGCTGGACGACGGACCCGGCGACGACGCGGAGGCCCGGCAGGACGAGAACGGCGGGCACGGGCTGCTCGGCATGCGCGAGCGGGTCGGCGCGCTCGGCGGCAGTTGCACCGCCGGACCCCGCTACGGAGGCGGCTTCCGCGTCCATGCGATCCTGCCGGTCAAGAGCCGCACCGCGGACACGGTCGGGGGCACTGCCTCGGCGAACGTGCCGTCGAGGCCCGCGGCAGCCAGATCAACGGCACCCACGGGGGACCCCGCATGACCATCCGCGTCCTGCTCGCCGACGACCAGGCCCTGCTGCGGAGCGCGTTCCGTGTGCTGGTCGACTCCGAGCCCGACATGGAGATCGTCGGCGAGGCCTCGGACGGCGCCGAGGCGGTGCGGCTCGCGCGCGAGGAGCGGGCCGACGTCGTCCTGATGGACATCCGCATGCCCGGCACGGACGGTCTCGCCGCGACCCGGATGATCAGCGCCGACCCGGGCCTCACGCACGTACGCGTGGTCATGCTGACGACCTTCGAGGTCGACGAGTACGTGGTGCAGTCCCTGCGGGCCGGCGCCTCCGGCTTTCTCGGCAAGGGGGCCGAGCCGGACGAGCTGCTCAACGCCATCCGGGTCGCGGCGAGCGGTGAGGCCTTGCTGTCGCCGGTGGCCACCAAGGGACTGATCGCCAAGTTCCTCGCGCAGGGCGACGGGGACGACGACCGGGACCCGGCCCGCGCCGAACGCCTCGACGCGCTGACCGGCCGCGAACGCGAAGTCCTCGTCCAGGTCGCGGGCGGCCATTCGAACGACGAGATCGCCGAACGCCTCGAGGTCAGCCCACTCACCGTGAAGACCCACGTCAACCGAGCCATGGCCAAGCTGGGTGCCCGCGACCGGGCCCAACTGGTCGTCATCGCCTACGAGTCGGGGCTGGTACGTCCAAGGGTGGAGTGAACTCCGGCGGCCCGAGGCCGAGCCTCATTCGTTCGGGTTGACGAGGCTACGAGCCGGGCTCGCAGACCTCGACCAGCCTGGAACTGCCGAGCCTGCCCGCGTACGACCCGCGGACACGGGCTCTGTACCTGGCCAGTGCCAGCGGCCGCGTAGCCGCCCTCGACACGCGCAAGGGCACGCTGCTGTGGGAGACGCTGCCACGGGCCGAGAAGGTGTCGTCGTCCGGCCTCACTGCCGGGCCCGAGGTGCTGCTCCAGGAGGGGGCGCTGCTGGTGACCATCCCGGACGGCACGGTCTTCAGCCTCGATCCCGCTCACCCCGAGCGGAAGTCCGCCTCGGGGTGAGCGGGATCGGGGACCGAGTTACGGCAGCGCCAGCATCCGCTCCAGCGCCAGCTTCGCGAACTGCTCGGTCTCCCGGTCGACCTCGATGCGGTTCACGAGGTTGCCCTCGGCCAGGGACTCCAGCGCCCACACCAGGTGGGGGAGGTCGATGCGGTTCATCGTCGAGCAGAAGCAGACCGTCTTGTCGAGGAAGACGATCTCCTTGCCCTCGGGTGCGAAACGGTTCGCCAGGCGGCGGACCAGGTTCAGCTCCGTGCCGATGGCCCACTTGGAGCCCGCCGGAGCCGCCTCCAGGGTCTTGATGATGTGCTCGGTCGAACCGACGTAGTCCGCCGCGGCCACCACCTCGTGCTTGCACTCGGGGTGGACGAGGACGTTCACGCCGGGGATCCGGGCCCGTACGTCCTCGACCGACTCGAGACTGAAGCGGCCGTGCACCGAGCAGTGGCCGCGCCACAGGATCATCTTCGCGGCCCGCAGCTGGTCGGCGGTCAGCCCGCCGTTCGGCTTGTGCGGGTTGTAGACGACGCAGTCCTCCAGAGACATGCCCATGTCCCGCACCGCGGTGTTCCGCCCCAGGTGCTGGTCGGGCAGGAAGAGCACCTTGTCGCCCTGCTCGAAGGCCCACTCCAGGGCGCGCTTGGCATTGGACGACGTACAGATCGTGCCGCCGTGCTTGCCCGTGAACGCCTTGATGTCCGCGGACGAGTTCATGTACGAGACGGGGACGACCTGCTCGGCTATCCCGGCCTCGGTCAGCACGTCCCAGCACTCGGCGACCTGCTCGGCCGTCGCCATGTCGGCCATCGAGCAGCCGGCGGCGAGGTCGGGGAGGACGACCTTCTGGTCGTCGGACGTCAGGATGTCCGCGGACTCCGCCATGAAGTGCACGCCGCAGAACACGATGTACTCGGCCTCCGGGCGCGCGGCAGCGTCCCGGGCCAGCTTGAAGGAGTCCCCGGTGACATCTGCGAACTGGATGACCTCGTCGCGCTGGTAGTGGTGGCCGAGCACGAAGACCTTGTCGCCGAGCTTCTCCTTGGCCGCGCGGGCGCGCTCGACCAGGTCCGGGTCGGACGGCGAGGGCAGGTCTCCGGGACACTCGACGCCGCGCTCGCTCCTCGGGTCGGCCTCGCGGCCGAGCAGCAGCAGGGCGAGGGGCGTCGGCTGTACGTCGAGCTCCTGGGTCTGGGCGGTGGTCACGAAACACGCACCCTTTCTGTTCTGCGGCTCGCTTGAATCACCTGGAACGATCAAGCGGGACAAGCCTTTTCGTCGAATTGACGTTATTTATCATAACCGCTTCACGTCAGTTTGACGATGTCCATATTGTCGATGTGACGTGAATCCCGCCGCGTTCCCATCCGGTTCCGGGCGGGTGAGAAGCGGCGGAAGGGCAGGTTGCGGGAAGGCGTACACGAGGGCGTTCACCCAGGACGCCAAGGCGTACGCACGGGCGTGTACCGGGCTTGTCCACAGGCACCGGGCTCGGCGCCGGGCTTCCCACAGGACATTTTCCGGTCCCGACCGCATGTGCGAGCATGAAGGAGCAAGCGAAAGACACGCGCTCGGCCCGGAATGAATCCGCGGCCCCGCCGGTTGCAACCGTCGGCAAGCAGTCTCCGTACAACCCGGGAGAGAAGCAGATGTCCGTATCGGACGAGACCACCACCGTGAGCGACGGCATCCTCCTGTCGGACGCCGCCGCGGCCAAGGTCAAGGGCCTGCTGGAGCAGGAAGGCCGCGACGATCTGGCGCTGCGCGTCGCCGTTCAGCCCGGCGGCTGCTCCGGCCTGCGGTACCAGCTCTTCTTCGACGAGCGCTCCCTCGACGGCGACGTCGTGAAGGAGTTCGGCGGCGTGAAGGTCGTCACCGACCGTATGAGCGCTCCGTACCTGGGCGGCGCCTCCATCGACTTCGTGGACACGATCGAGAAGCAGGGCTTCACGATCGACAACCCGAACGCGACGGGTTCCTGCGCCTGCGGCGACTCCTTCAGCTGACCCGGAGCCCGGCCTCGTACGTCCCAGTACAGAAGGCCGTGTAACGCAGGAAGGCGGCGCCCCCTCCAACGGGGCGCCGCCTTCGCGGGTTCAGGCCCTGCCCGGCAGGCCTACTTGGTTTACTTCGTCAGCTTCGGCAGGTCCTTCTCCAGCGGCAGCGCCTTGCCGTCCGTGCCCACGACCTTGCGGTCGCCGAGCGGCTCCTTCAGGTCCACCGTCTTGTGGAAGGTCTTCGCGATCATGATGCAGACCTTGTCCTTCCACGGTGTCTCGGTCACCTTGACCGTCACGGTGCTGCCCGTCTCCTCGGCCGACGCCGAGTAGTCACTGCACACACCGCCCGTGAAGCGCACGGTCAGCTTTGTGTCGTCCGCGCTGTAGCCCTCGACCCTGACGTTCCGCTGGGATGGCGCGGCGCTCGGCTCGTCACCGGGTTCCCCGGGCTTCGCGGTCGGAGGGGCCGGAGTGTTCCCCGGCTGGTCCGGAGAGGTCAGATACCTCGGCTCGACCGCCGGATGCGTCACCGTGTAGCTCTCCTCGGCCCCCTCGGTCCGTACCTCGAAGAGCCAGGACGGCACCAGCGCCTGCTGCCCGTCCACGAAGTGCGACGCCAGACCGAAGGTGGCGCCCTCGACTACCGCAGCGGGCGTGAACTCCAAGGTCGACGGCCCGCACGTGACATTGTCCGTCCCCTTCTCCCCGTCCTCCAGGGGTACTGGGGTGGCGCACCCGCCGATGCCCACGCGCCCGTCGCCCGCGGACCGGTTCAGGAGGTCGAGCGTCTGCTCGGCGTCGAGCACCGGGTACGTGTCGCCCTTCACCGGGGCCTTCAACTGGCCGCTGCCTCCCACGACTCGACCGTCCGCGCCGATCTGGACACCGGTCGTCCAGCCGTACGTCGGCAGCCCGCCGACCTCCGGCTCGGCGTTCACCACGCGCTTGGTGCCCATGAGCTGACTCGCGTCCAGCTTCGCGTCGTCCTGGCCGATCGCCTTCAGGACGGGCGCGGCGGCCTTCTTCGCGGCGTCCACGCTCACCGGGTCGACCTTGGCGTCCGGGGCGGTCGCGTCGCTCTCGCACACCGTGGTGCTCTCACAGGGAACGGTGCCGGGGACAGAGCGGCTGTACGTCCAGATGCCGGGCGCCTTCTTGTTCACCTGGAGACTCGGTCCCGAACCGTCCTTGGCGGCCCCGACCTTCCAGGCCTCGCCCTCCGCTGTCGGCTTGCCCTGCACGCCGAGGGCCTTCGCAAGGTCGGCCACCTCTGCCGCAGTGACCTCGCCCTTCGCGCGGTACACGGGCGCGGAGTCGGGGCCCTGGGGGGCCTTGCCCTCGAAGCGGTACTTCGTGCCGTTCGGGTCGGGCTCGCCGGGCGCGATGCCGTTCGGGTCGCCCGTACCGCTCTCGGTGTAGCCGTCCAGGGCGAGCGGCGGCGGATCGCCGACGTCGCCCGGCGTACCGGACCCGCCCCGGTCATCGGCGCCACCACCGCCCGCCGCGGTCGTGGCGAAGTACGCCCCGCCACCTCCGACGAGCAGCACCGCGGCCGCGACCGAGGCGGCGACGACCGCTGAACGCCTCCGGCGCGGCCGGACGGGTTCGTTGCGGGCAGCTTCGCCCCGGACGACCTCGTTCTGGGCGGCCTGGTCCTGACCGGCCTCGCCTCGGCCGACGTCGTCCCGGACGGTTTCGTCTTGGGCAGCCTCGTCCCCGACGGGTTCGTCCTGGGTGGCTTCCTTGCGGACGGTCTCGTCCGGGGTGGCTTCGTCCCGGACGGTTTCGTCTTGGGCAGCCTCGTCCCCGACCGTTTCGTCCGGGATGGCTTCCTCCCGGACGGCATCGTCATCGGGTCGCTCGGTGTTCACCGCATCGCTCCTTCTACCGCACCGCGGTCCCATGAGACCCAGCCCTGACAGGGCAGGGCGCAGCAGGGTCGTATCCCGTCTCCCCTTTACGGGGGACAGCCATGGGACGCGGCGGGGGAGCGCATGGTTCCCTCCTGGGGCCGTTCGCGGCGTCGCACCCCTTCAGGGGCGCGGGGCCGGGTCAATGTGCGGCTCCGCCGCGATGGGGCCCCGCTCACGGGGCCCCGCTCGAGCGGAGCCGAGAGTAGGGGAGGAGCCGAGAGTGGGGGGGGAGCGACCAGCCACAACGAACCCGCAGCTTTGAATCGTCCTCCCAGCGGAGCCTTCAGTCCCCGTAGTCCGACATCGCGTCCAGCAGTCGCGCGGACGTCGACGGAACCGTGACGCCGTGGATGAGTGAAGGGGACACCGGGAGGGGAGTGATCCGGGCGGGTGCGGCCCAGTGCGGCACCATCCGCGCGCAGTCGCCGCGCAGCTCCGCGAGGCCGCCCTCGAGGTCGACAGACCCCTCGAGGCCGAGCGGAGCGGATCCGTGGATCTTGAGGTTCGTCATATTGGAACCGTATGCACCGCAAGGCCTACGGCAAAAGCCCTACTATCGGGTAGTTCTGCCCGCTTCGAAGTCGTGGAGCCGACCCGATAGCGTGAACTGTCAATCTCCCTCCTCGCAGGAGTGTGTCCTAGCCGTGCGTATCGCAGTCACCGGCTCCATCGCCAACGACCACCTCATGACCTTCCCCGGGCGCTTCGCCGACCAGCTGGTCGGGGACCAGCTGCACACGGTCTCGCTCTCGTTCCTGGTCGACTCCCTCGAAGTACGCCGCGGAGGTGTTGGCGCCAACATCGCCTTCGGCATGGGCCAGCTCGGCTCCTCGCCGATCCTGGTCGGAGCCGCGGGCGCCGACTTCGACGAGTACCGGGCCTGGCTGGACCGGCACGGCGTCGACACCGCGTCCGTACGCATCTCCGAGGTGCTGCACACAGCGCGCTTCGTCTGCACCACGGACGCCGACCACAACCAGATCGGCTCGTTCTACACCGGCGCCATGAGCGAGGCCCGGCTCATCGAGCTCAAGTCGGTCGCCGACCGCGTCGGCGGGCTCGACCTCGTCCTCATCGGCGCGGACGACCCCGAGGCGATGCTCCGGCACACCGAGGAGTGCCGCACCCGGGGGATCCCCTTCGCGGCCGACTTCTCCCAGCAGATCGCGCGCATGGACGGCGAGGAGATCCGGATACTGCTGGACGGCGCGACGTACCTCTTCTCGAACGAGTACGAGAAGGGGCTCATCCAGTCCAAGACCGGCTGGACGGACGCCGAGATCCTCTCCAGGGTCGGTCACCGTGTGACAACGCTCGGCGCGCGCGGCGTCCGCATCGAGGCCGTCGGCGTGGAGACCCTCGAAGTCGGCACCGCCGAGGAGACGGCGAAGGTCGACCCGACGGGCGTCGGCGACGCGTTCCGCGCGGGCTTCCTCTCGGGCCTGGCCTGGGGCGTGTCGCACGAGCGCGCCGCCCAGGTCGGCTGCATGCTCGCCACGCTGGTCATCGAGACCACGGGCACCCAGGAGTACGAGCTGCGCCGTACCCACTTCATGGACCGCTTCACCAAGGCGTACGGCCATGACGCGGCGGCGGAGGTCCAGGCTCACCTGGCCTGACGGCCGGCCTGACATCTGGCCCGACATCTGGCCCGGCAGTCGCCCGGCTACGACGTCCGGCGGACCACGTAAGCCGAACCGTGGTCCGCCGGCTCCTCCCCGACGTACTCCTGACCCCGCATCGCGCACCACGCCGGGATGTCCAGGCGGGCCGCCTCGTCGTCCGAAAGGACGCGGATCGTGCCGCCCAGTGGGACGTTGTCGATGACCTTCGCGAGTTCGATGACCGGGATGGGGCAGCGCCTGCCGAGCGCGTCCACGGTGAGGGTGTCCTCGGCGGCGGGGGCCTTCGGCGCGTGGACCGGAGCGCCCAGCTTGTCGCGGACCGTCGAGACCGCGCCCGGCAGCACCTCCAGGAAGCGGTCCACGTCTTCCTCGGACGTGCCCAGAGGCAACGACACCCGGACGTTGCCCTCCGTCAGTACCCCCATCGCCTTCAGCACATGGCTCGGCGTCAGCGTGCTGCTCGTGCAGGACGATCCGGACGACACCGAGAAGCCCTCGCGGTCGAGCTCGTGCAGCAATGTCTCTCCGTCGACATAAAGACAGGAGAAGGTGAGCAGATGGGGGAGCCTGCGTACCGGCTCGCCCACCACCTCCACATCCGGCACCAGCTTCGGCACCCGCGCCCGGATCCTGTCCGTCAACTCCCGCAGCCGGGCCGACTCCGCCGCGGCCTCAGCGCGCACCGCGCGCAGCGAGGCCGCCGCGGCGACGATGCCGGGGATGTTCTCGAAACCGGGAGCGCGCCCCGACTCCCGCTCGTCGACGGGGCCCTGAGGTGCGTACCGCACCCCCTTGCGCACGACGAGAAGCCCGACACCCGACGGCCCGCCCCACTTGTGGGCGCTGCCCGTCAGCAACGACCAGTCACCCTCGACCGGCCCCCACGCCAACGACTGCGCCGCGTCCACCAACAGCGGTACGCCCGCCGCACGGCACGCGGCGGCGGCCGCGGCGACCGGCTGCTCCGTACCCACCTCATGGTTGGCCGACTGCAGACAGGCGAGCGCGGTGTCCGGGCGAAGCGCGGCGGCGTACGCGTCGGGGGAGACGGCTCCCGTGCGCCGTACGGGCACTTCGGTCACCGTCCCGCCCTCGGCCCGGTGAACCTCCGCCGCATGCAGCACCGAAGAGTGTTCGACTGCAGACACGATCAGGTGGCCCCCGACACGGCGACGTCCCGCCAGCGCCCCGGCGACCCCGGAATGCACGGCCGAGGTACCGGATGAGGTGAAGACCAGCTCGTCCGCCCGACACCCAACGGCCTCGGCCATGGCTTCCCGCGCCGCATCGAGCAACAGCCGGGCGCGCCGCCCTTCGCGGTAGAGCCGCGCGGGATCGGCCCACCCCTCGTCGAGCGAAGCTTGCAGAGCCTGCCGGGCGACGGGATGAAGAGGAGCGCTGGAAGCAGCGTCAAAGTAGGCCACACAGCAACGCTAAGACTTCCAGCAGGGCACCGCCCCGGCAGGGGCGCGGGGTTGTGTCGAGATGCGGCTCCGCCGCGTTGGCGCGAGAAACCACGGACAGCCCGCACTCGCCGCACAAAGCCGCACGACCGAGCAATTGGGCGTCCCGACCCCGCCGGTTGAAAGCGATCCCAAGGGCGTCCAACCCGTCGGCGTGACCCCGGGAGCGACTCGCGGCACGTTGGGGCCCCCTCCCCGCGAACCCTCGGAGAGCGTCGGCTAGGGTTTGGTCCGCATAAACATCCAAACCCCTGCCCGACGCAGGGCGGCGACCGACCACCGAGAAGGCCGCAGCCAACACGCGCGGGCGAGACTCTCGGGAAGGCGCTACGTGAGTCCCAACGGCTCCGACCTCCCCCACGCCCCGGGGGGCGCGGGCGGTACCCCCACGCCGCGGCGCCCGCTCCGGCGGAAGCTGCTGCAGGCACTGACTGCGGGCCTGGTTCTGGCGACAGCCTCTGGTTGCTCGTACAACTGGGAAGACTTCCCCCGCCTCGGTATGCCGACCCCGACCACGGAAGAGGCTCCGCGGATCCTCTCCCTGTGGCAGGGCTCCTGGGCTGCCGCGCTCGCCACCGGCGTGCTGGTGTGGGGCCTGATCCTGTGGAGCACCATCTTCCACCGGCGCAGCCGCACCAAGGTCGAGGTTCCCCCGCAGACCCGGTACAACATGCCCATCGAGGCGCTGTACACGGTCGTCCCGCTCATCATCGTCTCGGTGCTCTTCTACTTCACCGCCCGCGACGAGTCGGAGCTCCTCGACACCTCCAAGAAGCCCGACGTGACGATCAACGTCGTGGGCTACCAGTGGAGCTGGGGCTTCAACTACGTCGAGGACGTCGAAGGTTCGGACGGCGACGCGAAGACCGACGAGAACCTGGACGCGATTCCGACCCGGTTCAAGGACGACTTCCCGGCGAACGCCGGCGGCGTCTACGACGTCGGCACGCCCGGCTCGGAGAACCCGCAGACCGGAAACCCCGGCCCGACCCTCTGGCTCCCCAAGGGCAAGACGGTCCGCTTCGTCCTCACCTCGCGTGACGTCATCCACTCCTTCTGGGTGGTGCCGTTCCTGATGAAACAGGACGTCATCCCGGGCCACACCAACGCCTTCCAGGTGACCCCCAACAAGGAGGGCACCTTCCTCGGCAAGTGCGCCGAACTGTGCGGCGTCGACCACTCCCGGATGCTCTTCAACGTGAAGGTCGTCTCTCCCGAGCGTTACGAGGCCCACCTCAGGGAGCTCGCGGAGAAGGGCCAGACCGGTTACGTCCCGGCCGGTATCGAGCAGACGGACCACGAGAAGAACCGGGAGACGAACCAACTGTGAGCATCCTCAACGAACCTCAGGGTGCCGCGCCGGAAGACACGTACCAGAACGAGGTCCCGGTACGGCGGAAGCAGCCCGGCAACGTCGTCGTCAAGTGGCTCACCACCACGGACCACAAGACGATCGGCACGCTGTATCTGGTCACGTCGTTCGCGTTCTTCGTCATCGGCGGCGTGATGGCGCTGTTGATGCGCGCCGAACTGGCGCGCCCCGGCAGCCAGATCATGTCGAACGAGCAGTTCAACCAGGCGTTCACGATGCACGGCACGATCATGCTGCTGATGTTCGCGACGCCGCTGTTCGCCGGCTTCACGAACTGGATCATGCCGCTGCAGATCGGTGCCCCCGATGTGGCGTTCCCGCGGCTGAACATGTTCGCCTACTGGCTGTACCTGTTCGGCTCGCTGATCGCGGTGGGCGGCTTCCTCACCCCGCAGGGCGCCGCCGACTTCGGCTGGTTCGCCTACTCCCCGCTGTCGGATGCGATCCGCTCGCCGGGCATCGGCGCCGACATGTGGATCATGGGTCTGGCGTTCTCCGGCTTCGGCACCATCCTCGGCGCGGTCAACTTCATCACCACCATCATCTGCATGCGCGCACCGGGCATGACCATGTTCCGCATGCCGATCTTCGTGTGGAACGTGCTGCTCACCGCGGTGCTGGTGCTGCTGGCCTTCCCGGTGCTGGCCGCCGCGCTGTTCGCGCTGGAGGCGGACCGCAAGTTCGGCGCCCACATCTTCGACGCGGCCAACGGCGGCGCGTTGCTGTGGCAACACCTCTTCTGGTTCTTCGGCCATCCAGAGGTGTACATCATCGCGCTGCCGTTCTTCGGCATCATCTCCGAGGTCATCCCGGTCTTCTCCCGCAAGCCGATGTTCGGCTACATGGGCCTGATCGGCGCGACCATCGCGATCGCCGGCCTGTCGGTCACCGTGTGGGCGCACCACATGTACGTCACCGGCGGCGTGTTGTTGCCGTTCTTCTCCTTCATGACGTTCCTGATCGCCGTGCCAACGGGCGTGAAGTTCTTCAACTGGATCGGAACGATGTGGAAGGGGTCGTTGTCGTTCGAGACCCCGATGCTGTGGGCCACCGGCTTCCTGATCACCTTCACCTTCGGTGGTCTGACCGGTGTCATCCTGGCCTCGCCGCCGATGGACTTCCACGTCTCGGACTCGTACTTCGTGGTGGCGCACTTCCACTACGTCGTCTTCGGCACGGTGGTGTTCGCGATGTTCTCCGGCTTCCACTTCTGGTGGCCGAAGATGACCGGCAAGATGCTCGACGAACGCCTCGGGAAGATCACCTTCTGGACGCTGTTCATCGGCTTCCACGGCACGTTCCTCGTCCAGCACTGGCTGGGTGCCGAGGGCATGCCACGGCGGTACGCGGACTATCTCGCGGCCGACGGCTTCACCGCGCTGAACACGATCTCGACGATCAGCTCCTTCGTGCTCGGCCTGTCGATCCTGCCGTTCTTCTACAACGTGTGGAAGACCGCCAAGTACGGCAAGAAGGTCGAAGTCGACGACCCGTGGGGCTACGGCCGCTCGCTGGAGTGGGCCACGTCCTGCCCGCCGCCGCGGCACAACTTCCTCACCCTGCCGCGGATCCGCAGTGAATCCCCGGCGTTCGACCTGCACCACCCGGAGATCGCCGCCATCGACCAGCTCGAGAACGTCGGTCCCGCCGAGAAGTCCCTCGCTGGTGGCAAGGAGGCCGGCAAGTGAAGATCCAAGGCAAGATGTTCATCTGGCTGGCCGTCTTCATCCTGGTCATGGCGATCGTCTATGGCGTGTGGTCGAAGGAGCCGGCCGGTACCACGGCGCTCTTCCTGGGCTTCGGCCTGAGCATCATGATCGGCTACTACCTGGCTTTCACGGCCCGGCGGGTCGACGTGGGCGCTCAGGACAACAAGGAGGCCGACGTCGCGGACGACGCCGGTGAGATCGGCTTCTTCAGCCCGCACAGCTGGCAGCCGCTCTCCCTCGGTATCGGTGGCGCGCTCGCCTTCATGGGCGTCGTCTTCGGCTGGTGGCTGCTGTACTTCTCGCTGCCGATCATCATGATCGGCCTGTGGGGCTGGGTCTTCGAGTACTACCACGGCGAGAACCGCACCCAGTAACACGCGCTCGGCGCTCTGGAGCCCGGACACTCCGTCACGGAGGGTCCGGGCTCCCTCGTTTGCCGGACAACGCGTCCCCCACATGGGCCACCCGCCGCGCCACAGTGGTCATGCGTTCCTACGTTGAACGCATGAGCCTCTCAGTGTCTTTTCGGGGCGCCACTGCGTCCGATATGCGCCTGTCGGCGCGTGGCGGTGTCGAGAGTCGGACCGTGCTCGACCCTTCGGGCCTCCGCGCACCCAGCCTCTCGACACCGTCGCGCCCACGGCGAAACCGCACGGTAGCCGGCTGCACCGCGCTACTGGTCACCCTGGGCGCGGGCGTCACGGCCTGCAGCTCCGACGGCCACCCGCTCTCGGCCAGTCCGTACGACGCGACGGACCAGATCTCCTTCAACGCCCCGGTGGGCGACGGCAAGAAGACCGACCCGGACAAGCCGCTGGAGATCACCGCTGAGGACTCCGACGGACGCATCACCGACGTGACGGCCACGGACGCCGCCGGGCGGTACGTGGCGGGCGAACTCTCCGCGGACGGCTCCCGCTGGCACAGCACCTCACCGCTCGCCGCGGGCGCCCGCTACACGGTGCGGGTGAGCACGGAGAACGAGGACGGGGAACCCGGCCGCAAGGTCCTCGCCTTCGACACCGGCAGGCCCACCACGAAGAAGCGGCTGGGGGTCACGTTCGGCCCCAAAGCGGGTACGTACGGCGTCGGCCAGCCCGTCACGGCCGAACTCAGCGCCCCCCTCAAGGACAAGGCTGCCCGCAAGGTCGTCGAGCGCGCCCTCAAGGTCGTCTCACAGCCCGCCGTGCAGGGCGCCTGGCACTGGGTGGACAACAAGACCCTGCACTACCGGCCCAGGGAGTACTGGCCCGCCCACGCCACCATCCACGCGTCCAGCAACCTCGCGGGCATAAAGGTCGCCGAACGGCTCTGGGGCGGCAAGGCCAAGCCCCTGAAGCTCACCACGGGCGACCGCGTCGAGGCCGTCACGGACGCCGCCACGCACTCGATGGCGGTCTACCGGAACGGCAAGGAGATCAAGCGGATCCCAATCACCACCGGCAAGCCCGGCTTCGAGACCCGTAACGGCGTCAAGGTCGTGCTCGGCAAGGAGTACTTCGTACGGATGCGCGGCACCAGCATCGGCATCGCCGAGGGCAGCGCGGAGAACTACGACCTGCCCGTGTACTACGCCACCCGCGTCACCTGGAGCGGCGAGTACGTCCACGCCGCCCCCTGGTCCACCGGCTCCCAGGGCTCCGCCAACGTCAGCCACGGCTGCACCGGCATGAGCACCGAGAACGCCGCCTGGTTCTTCAAGACCGTCCGCCCCGGCGACCTGGTCAAGGTCGTCAACTCGAACGGCGACATGATGACCCCCTTCGGCAACGGCTTCGGCGAGTGGAACCTCACCTGGCAGGACTGGCAGAAGGGCAGCGCACTGGTGGAGGGCCCAAGCCCACAGGACAGGGCGCGCCTGAGTCCGGTATCGGCGTGACGGTGCCGGCGTAAGCGGACGCTCAGTGGGCGCTCCGAAGGGGCGCGGGGCTGCATCAATTTGCGGCTCCCCCGCGTGGGCGCGATCAACCACAACGGCCGGGAGCCGCCGGACAACCCACTGGGCCGAGCTCTCAGGCGCTCAAAGCCTTCTGTCGCAACAGAGAAGCCAACGCCGACGCGAAGTCGACAGGCTCCACCGGCAGGATTGCCGTCGCATCCGCCCGGGACCACGTGGCCAGCCACGCATCCTGAGGCCGTCCGATCAGCAACAGCACAGGCGGGCAGTTGAACACCTCGTCCTTGATCTGGCGGCACATCCCCATGCCGCCCATGGGCACGGCCTCACCGTCCAGCACACAGACATCGATCCCACCCCGGTCCAGCTCTTTCAGAACCGCCGCAGGAGTCGCACATTCGATGAACTCGACCTGAGGAACATCACTCGCCGGCCGGCGCCCCGTGGCGAGCCGCACCTGCTCCCGCGTATTGGAGTCGTCGCTGTAGACCAGCACCGTGGCGGTCGCCTGCATTGTTCCTCCGTGACTTCGGGACTCGCGTCGTAAGAACGTCGTACGGACATGGGTCATACGGTCATGGACCGATGCGCGGATGCTACTCCCTCGGACACCTGCTACACACCGGTCCGTAGCCCCTTCCCTGAGCCATCCGAGCAGCGCACAGCGGGCAGACACTCCGAACGGCACCCCCCGGGGTGAGGGCGGGATAAGCGACCGACATAATGTCGGTCGTGGCGACAGCAACGACAGTAGAAACCGGGCACGCGCACCCGTCGGTCAATCGGCCGAACCTCACCAGCGTCGGAACCATCATCTGGCTGAGTTCCGAGCTGATGTTCTTCGCGGCCCTCTTCGCGATGTACTTCACCCTGCGATCGGTGACCGGTCCGGATCACTGGAAGGAGATGGCGGACACCCTCAACTTCCCGTTCTCGGCGGCCAACACCACGATCCTGGTGCTCTCCTCCCTCACCTGCCAGCTCGGCGTTTTCGCCGCCGAGCGCGGGGATGTGAAGAAGCTCCGGATGTGGTTCATCGTCACCTTCATCATGGGTGCGATCTTCATCGGCGGTCAGGTCTTCGAGTACACGGAGCTGGTCAAGCACGAGGGCCTGTCGCTCTCGTCAGACCCGTACGGCTCGGTGTTCTACCTGACGACCGGCTTCCACGGCCTGCACGTGACGGGTGGTCTCATCGCCTTCCTGCTGGTCCTGGGGCGTACGTACGCGGCCCACAGGTTCACGCACGAGCAGGCGACCGCCGCCATCGTCGTGTCCTACTACTGGCACTTCGTCGATGTCGTCTGGATCGGCCTCTTCGCCACGATCTACATGATCAAGTAGCCGGGCCCGCTCCCGAGCGCCCCACAGGCGCACATCCCAGAAGCATCGACGCAGAAGATCCTGACACCGGGGTAATCCGTGAAAAAGCTCTCCGCACGACGACGCCATCCGCTGGCGGCGGTCGTCGTCCTACTCATCGCGCTGGCGGCCACCGGGGGGATCTACACCCTGGTCGCGCCCCCGGACAAGGCCGTGGCCGATGAGACCGCCCAGTCCCTCACCATCGAGGAGGGCCAGAAGCTCTACGCCGTCGGTTGCGCCAGTTGCCACGGCACCGGCGGTAAGGGCACCACCGACGGTCCGAGTCTGGTGGGTGTGGGCGCCGCCGCCGTGGACTTCCAGGTCGCGACCGGCCGTATGCCGGCGCAGCAGCCCGGCGCTCAGGTGCCGCAGAAGAGGAACATCTACTCGCAGGCCGAGATCGACCAGCTCGCGGCGTACATCGCCTCGCTGGGTGCCGGTCCCTCCGTGCCGACCGAGAACCAGTACAACCCGGAGGGCGCGGACATCGCCAAGGGCGGTGAGCTCTTCCGTACCAACTGCGCGCAGTGCCACAACTTCACCGGCAAGGGCGGCGCGTTGACCGACGGCAAGTACGCCCCGACGCTGGAAGACGTCGATCCGAAGCACATCTACGAGGCCATGCAGACCGGCCCGCAGAACATGCCGTCCTTCCCCGACACCACGCTGACGGAGAAGAACAAGAAGGACATCATCGCGTACCTGGACGAGGTCAACAGCGACAAGTCGGAGAGCCCGGGCGGACTGGAGCTGGGCGGCCTCGGGCCGGTCAGCGAGGGCCTGTTCGGCTGGGTCTTCGGTCTCGGTGGACTGATCGCCGTCGCCGTGTGGGTCGCCGCCCGGACCGCAAAGGCCAGGAAGTCATGAGTAACCAAGAAACCCCGGAAGAGAACCTGCCCGCTGAGCAGGCCGCCGACAAGAACGGCGGGGTAGCCGTCGCGGACGAGAAACACCCGTTCGCGGACCCGGGGCTGCCGCCCCACGAGCACCGCATCCAGGACATCGACGAGCGGGCCGCCAAGCGGTCCGAGCGTACGGTCGCCCTCCTGTTCACGGTGTCGATGCTGTCCACGGTCGGCTTCATCGCCGCGTTCGTGACGATCCCGGTCGACAAGTCGGTCTACATCTGGCCGCTCGGCCACATCAGCGCGCTGAACTTCGCGCTGGGCATGACCCTCGGCAGCGCGCTGTTCTGCATCGGTGCGGGCGCGGTCCACTGGGCCCGCACGCTGATGTCCGACGTGGAACTCGTCGACGAGCGGCACGCGATCGAGGCCACGCCCGAGGTCAAGGCCAAGGTCATGGAGGACTTCCGGCAGGGTGCCAAGGACTCCGACCTCGGCCGCCGCAAGCTGATCCGCAACACGATGTTCGGCGCGCTGGCCCTGTTCCCGCTCTCCGGCGTGGTCCTGCTGCGCGACCTCGGTCCGCTGCCGGAGGACAAGCTGCGGCACACGCTGTGGGCCAAGGGGAAGCTACTCGTCAACATGAACACGAACGAGCCGCTGCGTCCCTCCGACGTCGCGGTCGGTTCACTGACCTTCGCCAAGCCCGAGGGCCTGGAGGAGCACGACCACGACTTCCAGACCGAGATCGCCAAGGCGGCCCTGATGATCGTCCGGCTGCAGCCCGACGACATCAAGGACCAGCGCGAGCTCGAGTGGTCCCACGAGGGCATCGTGGCGTACTCGAAGATCTGCACCCACGTCGGCTGCCCGATCTCCCTGTACGAGCAGCAGACGCACCACGTCCTCTGCCCCTGTCACCAGTCCACCTTCGACCTCTCCGACGGTGCCCGAGTGATCTTCGGCCCCGCCGGTCACGCTCTGCCGCAGCTGCGCATCAGCGTGAACGACGAGGGCTACCTCGAGGCGCTCGGCGACTTCGAAGAGCCCGTCGGTCCTGCTTTCTGGGAGCGCGGATGAGCACTTCAACCGACGACCGCCGCAAGGCACCCGCGGGCGAGCGGGTCGCCGACTGGGCTGATGGCCGCCTCGGCATCTACGGCCTGGCCAAGGCCAATATGCGCAAGATCTTCCCGGACCACTGGTCCTTCATGCTGGGCGAGATCTGCCTCTACAGCTTCATCATCATCATCCTCACGGGTGTGTATCTGACGCTGTTCTTCCACCCGTCGATGAACGAGATCGAGTACCACGGCAGTTATGTGCCGATGCAGGGCCAGCTGATGTCGGAGGCATACGCCTCCACGCTGGACATCAGCTTCGACGTCCGCGGCGGTCTGCTGATCCGGCAGATCCACCACTGGGCGGCGATCATCTTCCTGGCCGGCATGTTCGTGCACATGATGCGCGTCTTCTTCACCGGCGCCTTCCGCAAGCCGCGTGAGATCAACTGGCTGTTCGGCTTCCTGCTGTTCGTACTGGGCATGTTCACCGGTTTCACCGGCTACTCGCTCCCGGACGACCTGCTCTCCGGCACCGGTGTCCGCTTCACCCAGGGCGCGATCCTGGCCACGCCGATCGTCGGCACGTACATCTCGATGTTCCTGTTCGGCGGGGAGTTCCCGGGCGGCGACTTCGTCGCGCGGTTCTACTCGATCCACATCCTGCTGCTGCCGGGCATCATGCTCGGGCTCGTGGTCGGCCACCTGATCCTGGTCTTCTACCACAAGCACACGCAGTTCGCGGGCGCCGGCCGCTCCGACAAGAACGTCGTCGGCATGCCGTTGCTGCCGGTCTACATGGCCAAGGCCGGAGGCTTCTTCTTCCTGGTCTTCGGGTTCACCTCCGCCCTCGCCGCGGTCGCGACCATCAACCCGATCTGGAATTTGGGACCGTATCGCTCGGACCTGGTGTCCACGGGCGCCCAGCCCGACTGGTACATGGGCTTCGCCGAGGGACTGATCCGCGCCATGCCCGGCTGGGAGATCAATTTCGCCGGCCATACGCTCGTCCTGGGCGTGTTCATCCCGCTGGTGCTCTTCGGTCTCTTCCTCGGAGTGATCGCGCTCTATCCGTTCATCGAATCCTGGATCACCGGGGACAAACGCGAGCACCACATCCTGGACCGGCCGCGCAACGCCCCGACCCGGACGGCCTTCGGTGTCGCGTGGATCACCGCGTACATGATCATGCTGATCGGTGGTGGCAACGACATCGTCGCCACGCACTTCCATCTGTCGATCAACGCGGTCACCTGGTTCGTCCGGATCGGGTTCTTCGTCGGACCGGTCATCGCGTTCGTCGTCACCAAGCGAATCTGTCTCGGCCTGCAGCGCCGCGACAAGGACAAGGTGCTGCACGGCCGCGAGTCGGGCATCATCAAGCGCCTGCCGCACGGTGAGTTCATCGAGGTCCACGAGCCGCTCAGCCAGGAGCAGCTGCATGTGCTCACCGCGCACGAGCAGTACCAGCCGGCCGAGATCGGCCCGACGGTCGACGAGAACGGCGTCGAGCGCAAGGTGAAGGCTCCGCAGAAGCTGCGGGCCAAGCTCAGCGAGGCGTACTACGGGGAGGACAGCCAGATCCCCAAGCCGACCGCCGAGGAGTACCGGGAGATCACGAGCGGCCACGGCCACCACTGATCTCCGATCGTTGCCACGGTAAGAGCCCCGTCCATTGCCTGGACGGGGCTCTTTGCCGTCCCCGGGGCTGGATAGGGTGGGTGCCAACCTTTCGGGACGTACGACGACCAGGAGCGGCTGATGAACGCTGTGACCCCCGCTGGAGGCGACACCGCGGCGGGCCGTTCCTGGCCCGCGCTGCTGAACGGACTGCTGGACGGGCGTGATCTGAGCGCGGACGACACAGCCTGGGCGATGGACCTGATCATGCGCGGCGAGGCGACCGACGCCCAGATCGCCGGGTTCGCGGTGGCGCTGCGGGCCAAGGGGGAGACCGTCGGCGAGATCACCGGGTGCGTCCGGGCGATGTACGAGCACGCGAACGTGATCCAGGTGCCGGGGGAGACCGTCGACATCGTCGGTACCGGTGGGGACGGGGCCCGTACGGTCAACATCTCCACCATGTCCGCGATCGTCATCGCCGGGACCGGCGCGAAGGTCGTCAAGCACGGCAACCGGGCGGCGTCGTCGGCCTCCGGGGCCTCGGACGTACTGGAGAAGCTGGGCGTCAACCTGGAGCTGACGCCGAAGCGGGTCGCGGAGGTGGCCGAGGAAGCGGGGATCACCTTCTGTTTCGCGGCGAAGTTCCACCCGGCGATGCGGCACGTGGGTGCTGCGCGCGGACAGCTCGGTATCCGGACGATCTTCAACTTCCTCGGGCCGCTCACGAATCCCGCCCGGGTGAAGGCACAGGCCGTCGGGGTCGCCGATGCGCGGATGGCACCCATCATGGCCGGCGTGTTCGCCGAGCGCGGCAACTCGTCGCTCGTCTTCCGCGGTGACGACGGTCTCGACGAGCTGACCACCACGTCCACGTCGCGCGTCTGGGTGGTACAGGACGGGAAGGTCCACGAGGAGACGTTCGATCCGCGGGATGTGGGCATCGAGTTGGTGCCGGTGGAGGCGTTGCGAGGCGCCGACGCTTCGTACAACGCCGACGTGGCGCTGCGCTTGCTGAACGGGGAGACCGGGCCTGTGCGGGACGCTGTGCTGCTCAACTCGGCGGCGGCGCTGGTGGCGCTGACGCCGGGTTCCGGTCCGCTCGCGGACCAGCTTCGTGAGGGGATGGCCAAGGCGGGGGAGGCCATTGACTCCGGGGCGGCGAAGCGGACGTTGGACCGCTGGGTGGCGGTCAGCAACGGGTAGCGCGCCTGCGGGGGTGGTGCGTTGGGGTTCGCGGGCGGCTGCGGGTGCGTGGGTGGTTGCTCGCGCCCCGCGGCGGAGCCGCTGATGTCACAGCCACGCGCCCCTGGGATGGGACGGGTAGGGGCGGCGGGGCGAAGAAACCCCCTGTCCCCGACCCCGTCGGTCCGGGATCCGGACCGGAGTTGCGGGCGGACGATCAGACTGCGTATGTTCGATGGCAGGTCATGAGTGACAGCCAAAAGGCCCCGGCCGGCTGTCCGGCAACCCTCCGTCCGTGGCGGGGTGCCCCGGGTGAAGACCAGGTCGTAGGCAGCAAGGCCTGCGACAAGCGCGGACCCCTCGCACAGACCAGGGGTCCTGGTCTTGAGGGAGTGTCATGTCTGTCTCCGCCGTCGCCGAGCAGTCCGTCGCCGAGCCGTTGCCCGTGCTGGGACGGGACGTCACCGTCCCGCTCGTCACCGGCGGCGAGGTCACGTACGCCGCACTGGACTACGCCGCCAGCGCCCCGGCCCTCCAGCGGGTCTGGGACGACGTGGCCGCGTACGCGCCGTACTACGGGAGCGTGCACCGTGGCGCCGGGTACCTGTCCCAGCTGTCCACCGACCTGTTCGAGAACGCCCGGAAGACCGTCGCCGAGTTCCTCGACTGCCGTGACGAGGACCAGGTCGTCTTCACCCGGTCCACCACCGACTCGCTGAACCTGCTCGCCGCCGCCCTCCCCGCCGACTGCCAGGTCTACGTCTTCGAGACCGAGCACCACGCCTCGCTGCTCCCTTGGCGGGAGGCCCGCGTCACGTACCTCGACGCGCCGCGTACGCCCGCCCAGGCCGTCGCCACCCTCGAGCGCGCCCTCGCCGAACGCGACCCCGAAGGGCCGGCCCTCGTCTGCGTCACCGGTGCCTCGAACGTCACCGGCGAGCTGTGGCCCGTACGCGAACTGGCCGCCGCCGCGCATGCGCACGGTGCGCGGATCGTGCTCGACGCCGCGCAGTTGGCGCCCCATCACCCCGTCTCCGTACGGGAGTTGGACGTCGACTGGGTCGCCTTCTCGGGGCACAAGCTGTACGCGCCCTTCGGGGCGGGCGTGCTCGCCGGGCGCTCCGACTGGCTGCGCACGGCCGAGCCATACCTCGCGGGTGGTGGTGCGAGCCGGAAGGTGTCGCGGCGCAGCGACGGGGGCGTGGACGTCGAGTGGCACGACAGCGCCGCGCGGCACGAGGCCGGGTCGCCCAACGTCATCGGCGCCTACGCCGTCGCCTCCGCCTGCAAGGCTCTCACCGAGGCGGGGTTCGACGCGCTTGCGGCCCGGGAGCAGTACCTGATCGACACCGTCCGCGCCGGGCTCGCCGAGGTTCCGGAGGTCCGCGTCCTGTCCCTCTTCGGGGACGACGCGGCCCGCGTCGGCGTCATCTCCTTCGTCGTCGAGGGGTGGAACAGCTCGCACTTCGCCGCCGCGCTCTCCGCCGAGTACGGCATCGGCGTGCGCGACGGGCTCTTCTGCGCCCACCCTCTCCTCCGTACCCTCCTCGGCAGCGATCCGCAGAGCCAGGGCGAGTGCGGCGCCCCCGAGGCCGCGCCCGGCGAGAGGTCCCTCAACGCGATCCGGGTGAGCTTCGGGGCGGGAACGCCGGGCGAGCATGTGGAGCGGTTCGTGGATGCGGTCAAGGAGCTGGTGAGGGACGGCGCGCGGTGGAACTACCGCACGGAGGACGGGCGTTGCGTCCCGGACACCTCCACCGGCACGTCTGCCGGAATCTCCGCGTGAACCGGTAGCCGGGCCCCCAGCAGGATCATCCGCAGGGCCCGCTCGGTCGCGTCCGTGAGGAGTTCGCTGCCGCGGACCAGTGCCTCGGCGAGGGCCATCGGGGCGGGCAGGATGCCGGTGAAGGCGTCCACGCCCGGCACGGTGTGCGCGCCTTCGCCGAGCGTGCCCGCCAGGGCGAGGACCGGGCGGCCGTGCAGCTTGGCGCGGCGGGCCACTTCCGCGGGTACCTTGCCGCGTGGCGTCTGGCGGTCGAGGGCGCCCTCGGCGGTGAGGACAAGGTCGGCGCGGGCGAGGCGGGCGTCCAGGTCGAGGTGGTCGAGGAGCACCTCGAAGCGGGGGAGGAGGCGGGCGCCGAGGGCGGCCAGGCCCGCGCCCAGGCCTCCGGAGGCGCCGGTTCCAGGGCCGCCGCACAGGTCGGAGGTGACCGCGAGGTCCCGCTTGAGGACGTACGCCCAGTTCTCCAGGGCCGCCGACAGCTCCTCGACCTGCGCGGGGGTCGCGCCCTTCTGCGGGCCGAAGACCCGCGCCACGCCGCGCTCGCCGCACAGCACGTTGTACGGGTTGCAGGCGACGATCAGCTCCACCTGGGAGAGGCGGGGGTCGAGTCCGGAAGGGTCGATCCGATGCAGGCGCCTCAACTCCCGCCCGCCATGCGGCAGTTCGAAACCGTCCGTGTCGATCAGCCGGGCGCCGAGTGCCTGGAGCGCACCGGCGCCCCCGTCCGACGTACCGGAATCGCCGCAGCCCACCAGGATCCGTCGTACGCCTGTGTCGAGGGCGGCGCGGATCAGTTCGCCCACGCCGTACGTGGTCGTGGCGCCCGGGTCGCGCAGGCCGTGCGGGACGAGGGAGAGGCCCGCGACCGCCGCCATCTCCACCACCGCCGTGTCCCGCGGCCCCAGGAGCGCGAAGTGGGTGCCGACGGGTTCCCCCACCGGCCCTGTGGCGGGCAGGGCGACCAGCCGGCCCCCGGTCGAGGCGGCAAGGGCGGCGGCCGTGCCCTCGCCGCCGTCGACCAGGGGGATGAGGTCGACCTCGGCGTCCGGGACGACACGGCGTACACCGGCCGCGATGGCGTCGGCGGCGGCCCGGGCGGACAGGGACTCTTTGAAGCCGCTGGGGGCCACGGCGAAACGGGTCAGCATGGGGGTACTCCTTCAGGGGGTGGGGGCGGGCTGTTCAGGGCTTGAGGACCGGTACGCCCAGCAGCGGCCACACCGCGAGCGCGAAGAGCAGGACGAGTGCGGCGGTCAGCGGGGCCAGTACGCCGGACAGGCGCAGCAGGTCGCGCGGTGTGTAGGTCGGCGTGCCGGGAATCTCGGCGAAGAGCGTGACCGGCTTCGCGGAGGCCGGGAGCGTGTGGCAGAAGCCCGCCGCCGCGGTGGACGCCAGTGCGGCGGCCACGGGGTTGACCCCGGCGCCCACGGCCGCCGCGACGACCAGCGGGACGAGGACGGACGAGCGGGCCGAGCGGGACTGGAGTATGAGGTGTGCCGCCGTGCTGACCGCGACGACGAGCGCGAGGAAGAGCCATGGCTCCACGTCGACCGGAAGGCCGGCGACCAGCCACTTCGCCGCCCCCGAGTTCGCGAGCGCGACCCCCATCGCCATCGTCGCGGCCATGAAGAGGAGCAGCGACCAAGGGACGGTCTTGAGGGCGTCCTTGAGATGGACGGTGCCGAGCGCGGGCGAGGACGCGACGACCGCGCCGATCAGGGCGACTACCGCGGGGGGTACCTGGTGGAGTGGTTCGCTGCACCACAGGGCCACCACAGTGGCGAGCAGCAGCAGACAGCGCGACTCGGCGGACGACCAGGGGCCGGTGACGGGCTGCTCGCTGTGCCGCTGGATGTCATCGGCCGTGATCCGTACGGGACCTCGGCGGTCCGCGCGCCTCGTGGTCGTCAACAGCACGACCTCGGCGGCCAGATGGGAGGAGGCCACCGCCAACGGCAGGCCGAGCAGCAGCCATTGTGTGAAGCCGACCCGGTTACCGGTCGCCTCCCACAGCACCGACACCGTGATCAGATGCGCTCCCGCGCCGATCAGGGTCGCCACCGCGGACAGAAGGATCACGGTCGGGAACAGCAGTGCCAGCATCACGACCAGTCGCTTCCGGTCGGCCAGCACCTTGGCGAGCGCGAGGAACACCGGCAGCGCGAGCGCCGCCCGGCCGGAGGTGGCGGGCACCGCGAAGGCCGTCACGACCAGCGCCGCCGTGGTCAGATGGGCCAACTGGCGGACTCCCCCACTCTCGGCTTCGCTCGAGCGGGGGGACCCCCATCGCGCCCCGCTCACCAGGAACGCCGCCGCCCGCCCCGCGAGTCCCGTCCGGGCCACCGCGGCGGCTAGTACGAAGGCGCAGATCAGCAGCCACACGGTCGGGTCTCCGAGGGTGCCGAAGAGCGTGTTGCTGCTGATCACCCCGGTCACCGTGAGGGCGAGTCCGGCGCCCAGGGCGATGTACGTGTCGTCGATGGGCGTACCGATCCAGGCGCAGGTCGCCAGGGCGAAGACGGCGAGCGTCAGTCTGGCGTCACCGCTGAGACCGGGGAAGTTGCCGGGCACGACCAGCAGGGCGCAGATGCTGAGGGCCACGCAGAGGGCTGCGGCTTGGCGTATTCGTGGGGAAGTCAGGCTCACGACATCCAGAGTTCACGCGCGCGGTGAGCCCTCAATGAGCCGTAGATGAAAGGAAGTTCACGCGGACGGGTCCGGCGTCACCCCGGCAGCCGGTACCCCATCCCGCGCACCGTCTCCACGCTTTGCGCCCCCAGCTTCTTACGCAGCGCACGGACGTAGACGTCCACGATGTTGGACCCGGGATCGAAGTCGTACCCCCACACATGGGACAGGATCTGCTCGCGCGAGAGCACCTGCCCGGGGTGCCTCAGGAACAACTCGAGCAGCACGAACTCCCGAGCCGTCAGATCGACCGTTCGCTCTCCCGCGCGGGCCCTGCGGGTGCGCAGGTCCAGCGTGAGGTCACCGCCGCGCAGCATGGTCACCTCGGGCGCCCTGACCGCCGTACGCAGCCGCAGCCGTACCCGGGCGAGGAGTTCCTCGAAGCGGAACGGCTTGGTCATCCAGTCGTCGGCGCCGCCCTCCAGACCGGCCACCGTGTCGCGTACGGAGTCCCGGGCGGTCAGCACGATCACCGGGACCGTCACCCGGGCCTCGCGCAGTTCCCGCAGCACCGTGAAGCCGTCCCGTCCGGGCAGCCCGATGTCGAGGATCACCAGGTCGAAGCCACCGGTCAGCGCGTACTCGTAGGCCGCGTCTCCGTCGCCGACGACGGTCGTGGTGAAACCGCCCGCGCGCAGGCCCTTCTCGACGAAGGAGGCGATGCGCTCCTCGTCCTCGACGATCAGGATCCGGTTCATCCGAGACACCCCGTCATGTGCGTTCCTCTTCCAGTACGAGTACGAAGGTGGCCCCGCCGCCCTCGGTGTCCCGCAGCTCCACCTGCCCGCGATGCCCCTCCGCGATGGCCCGGACGATCGACAGGCCGAGGCCGGCGCCGGAGCCGCGGGCGCCGCGCCGTGCGGTGCCACGGCGGAACCGTTCGAAGATCAGCTCGGCGTCCTGCGGCTGGACCCCGGGCCCCGAGTCGGCGACGTACAGCTCGATACGGGAGCCGTCGAGGCGCGAGCCGATGCGGACGGACTGGCCGGGAGCCGTGTGCTGTACGGCGTTCTGCGCGAGCTGCACCATCGCCTGGGTGATGCGCTGCGGGTCGAGGCGGATCTCCCCGTCGGCGACTTCGGCCAGCTCCCAGCGGCGCTCGCCGAGCGTGCGGGCCTTGACGAAGACGTCGGCGGTCAGCTCGCCGAGCTGTACGGGCTCGGGCGTGACGAAGTCGGGGCGCTCGGCCTTGGCGAGCAGCAGCAGGTCCTCGACGATGCGGCTCATCCGGTCCAGCTCGTCGGTGACCAGGCGTATGGTCTCGTCCCGCTCGGCCGGATCGTCGCCCATCAGCTCCAGGTGGCCGCGCACGATCGTGATCGGGGTGCGCAGCTCGTGGCCCGCGTCGTCGACGAACTCCCGCTGGGCGGCGAAGGCTCGCTCAAGCCGGTCCAGCATCGCGTTGAACGTCTCGGCGAGCGCCGCCACGTCGTCCCGGCCATGGACCGGAATACGCCGGGTGAGGTCCTGCTCGGTGAGTTGCGCGGCGGCAGTACGGACCAGGCGTACGGGCTTGAGGATCCGCCCGGCCACCACCCAGCCGATGCCCGTCGTCATCACCAGCGCGACCCCGGAGATGGCCAGCAGGATACGGAACACCTCGTTCGCGCGGGCCTGCTCGCGCCCGGGATGGAAGGCGACGACGAAGGCGGCCTCGGGCTCGCCGCCGGACCGGGCGACGGCGACCTTGGCCCAGCGGATCTCTCCGGAGGCGCGGTGCAGCGTGCCGGTGGAGTCCGGGGAGTCGAAGATGCGGCGGCGGGCTTCCCGGTCGTCATGCAGGGGCCGGGAGACGTCGATCTCGCGTGGCTGGGTGCGCTGTGCGGGGCCCTGGTCCGGCCGTCCGATCAGGCCGATCAGCTCCTCGTCGGGATCGGCGTACTGCCGCTCCAGGAAGACCTCCAGCAGCCGCTCGGGGTCGGTGAAGGGGCGACCGGTCTCCGGGTCCTTGCCCCTGGTCTCGAAGTTGGCGAACTCGCCGGTCTCCTGCGCGAGCAGTCGGCTGACCCGGTTGTCGACGTCGCGCAGCAGGATCGAGCGCGTGGTCATGGCCACCGCCGCGAAGGCGACCGCCGTCACGAGCAGCAGCCAGAGCAGGATGCGGACCCGGGCCGTGATCCACCGGCGTACGGGAACGGGCTCAGCCGTCGTCGCCGGGCCCGTCGTCGTCGCCGGGCCCGTCGTCGCCGGCCCCGTCGTCGTCTGCCGCGCCACCTGTTCCGCCGCCACTCGTCCTGCCACTCGCTCCGTCGTCCGCCCTGCCCCCTGTTCCGCCGTCGTCGCTGTTGTCGTCGTCGGTCACCGGAGGCCGGGAGACGACCTCGTCACTGGGTGTCGGTTTCTTGGAGGGGGTCCGAGACGGCGAATCGCCCTTGTCGAGCTCCACCTTGGCGGGCACCTTGGGGGGCTCCGGGCTGTCGGTCAGGGCGTAACTGGTCGCGGCGATCCCGAGCGGAATGGCCACGACGGCCGTGAGGGCTGCGATGCGATGAGAGAAACTCATGGCTCAGATCCTGCGGGCGGAACCCGTCACAGAGGATGAGTCCAAGATGAGGAACTCTTCATCCAGTGGCCGGCCGACCCTCAGCTGTCCAGGCCGATGGCGAACGCGGCCTCCAGGTCGTGCTGGGAGTACGTACGGAACGCCACATGCGTGTCCGTGGCCTCCACCCCCGGAATCTTGCTGATCTGCCCGGGGATGATGTCCGCCAGATCGTCATGGGCCTTCACCCGGACCATGGCGATCAGATCGTACGTACCGGTCACGGAGAAGACCTCACTGACGGAGTCCAGCGCCGCGATCGACTCGGCGATCTCAGGAATCCGGTCCACGCTGGTCTTGATGAGCACGATCGCGGTGATCACGGCTGGTTTTCTCCCTCGGTGGCCGTCGCTGGGGATTTCACTGTAGCCGTCCAGCGGTAGCGCACCCACGCGTAGCCGAAGCCGAACGAGAACCCCAGGAGGTGGGCCAGATAGGCGACTCCCGGACCCCGGGTCTCACGGGTCGCCGCCAGCCACTGGAGGGACACCCAGAACGGCAGGACCACCCAGGCCGGTAACCGCAGCGGCAGGAAGAACAAGAACGGGAAGAGACTGGTCACCCGGGCTTTGGGGAACAGGTAAAGGAACGCGCCGAGGACCGCGGAGATCGCCCCGGAGGCGCCGACCAGGGTCTGTCCGGAGTCGGCGTGGGCGGCCGCGTAACCGAGCAGGGCGAGGCAGCCGCAGCCCAGGTAGAAGAGGGCGTACGCGAGGTGGCCCATCCGCTCCTCGGCCATCGCACCGAAGACGTAGAGGAAGAGCATGTTGCCGAGGAGATGCAGCCAGCTGCCGTGCACGAAGAGCGCCGTGGCCGGGGTGAGCGCGGCGCGCGGCGCCCCACTGAACAGCTCTACGGGCACGACACCCCAGCGCTCGAAATAGGCCCGCTGTGCGGAAAGGAGCTCGTCACCGGTGCCGTACACCGGGTTGAGCCCCGAGGCCGGGCCGACCAGGAAGATCAGACAGCACAGGGTGATCAGTGAGTGAGTCACCGGTGCGGACTGATTCCGGGCCGCCCGGACGAGGGCCGCACCCCAGTTGCCGATCATGACCAGATCATGACGTAACCGGACCAGACGGCACAGAGTGCCTCGCCGTTACCCGGTGACGGGCGTCGACTACACGCCAGGCCGTAGGGTTACGAGCCAACACGCTCCGGGGCTGCCCGGCGCGGCACGAAAACTTGAGGAAAGCGAGCGACTGCGACGATGACGGTTCCCCTGCCGACCGCCGAGACCCGGTGGCGCTGCACGCTCTGCGGCAATCTCACGCGCTTCGACGTGACCCGTTCGTCGAAGGTCGTGGAGTACGTGCACCTCGATCTGGCCGGTGAGCCGAAGGTCGAGGAGCGGGAGGTGGTCAGTGAGACCATCGAGTCGGTGCGCTGCCGCTGGTGCAATGCGGTGGATCAGGTGGAACTGGTGGACAGGCCGGGCGCCGGCTCCTGAGGGAGCGGGCCCCGTCGACGTATTGGGGTGACCGATGGTGGAGACCACAGGCGGGGAGCCGGTCGACGGCGCCGCTGAGGTGCTCGACCGTCCGATGCCCGACGGGGTGCGCCGCAAGGTCGTACAGATCGTCTCGGACGGCTTCGGCGGGCTGACGGTCGCCGAGCTGCCCGCTCAGCTGCGGCAGTACGCCCGCTTCACCCCCACCCGCCGCGCCAAGTTCGCGGGGAACGCCATGGCGGCGGCCCTGGAGACCGATCCGCTCTTCCGGCAGCGGATCAGCGAGCGGCTCCGAGAGGCCCAGCCGGAGCTCGCCGGCGCCCTCGACTCGGGCTCGCCGCCCCCGGCCGCGGACCCGCTCGATGTGGCGGCCGCGGCCTATGTGCTCCGGCCCACGGGCTGGGTGAAGCTGGTGACCGCCGCGGGCGAGGAGGCCCAGCGGGCGGACGCCGAGCGCGCCGACGAGGAGAACCGCGCCGAGCTGGAGCGGCTGCGCCAGGAACTCGCCGAGGCCCGCGGGCAGACCCGGGCCGAGACCGAACGGCTGCGCACGGAGCTGGAGTCGGCGAAGAAAGAGGCCGAATCACTGCATCGCAAGCTGCGCTCGGCCCTCAGTGACGTGAAGCGCGGCGAAGCGGCCCTGCGGAAGGTACGGGGCGAGATCGAGTCCGTACGGGCCGAGGGGCAGGCCCAGGTGTCGGCCGCCGAGAGCGAGAGTCGCCGGCTCAAGTCGCGGCTCGGGGAGACCGAGGCCGCCCTGGAGGCTGCCCGCAGAGCGGCGCGGGAGGGCCGCAGCGTCGAGGACATGCGCGTACGACTGCTGCTCGACACCGTGCTCGACGCGGCACAGGGGCTGAGGCGTGAGCTGGCTCTGCCGCCCGTCTCGGTGCGGCCCGCGGAGACGGTGGACGCGGTCGAACCGGGACGAATGACCCCGAAGGACATCGCCACCCGCGCGCTGTCCGAAAACGATCCCGCGATCCTCGACCAGCTGCTCGCTCTGCCGCAGGCGCATCTGGTCGTCGACGGCTACAACGTCACCAAGACCGGCTATCCCCAAATGCCCCTGGAGAAGCAGAGGTTGCGCCTCCTCGGCCAGCTCTCGCAGCTCGCCGCGCAGACCGGCGCCGAGGTCACCTGCGTCTTCGACGGGGCCGAGCTGGCCGCGCCGGTGCTGCTTGCGCCGCCGCGCGGTGTGCGGGTGCTGTTCTCCAAAGCGGGCGTCACCGCTGATGAGCTGATCCGCCAGCTGGTGCGCGCCGAGCCGCCCGGGCGGCCCGTCATCGTCGCCTCGACCGACCGTGAGGTGGCCGACGGAGTGGCCAAGGCGGGCGCGCGGCCGGTGGCTTCCGCGGTGCTCCTCAAGCGATTTTCGCGGGGTTGAGCCGGGCCCGTTCGGGGAAGGCGAACCGGTCGTCTCCGGCGCGGCAGAGCTTCTGGGGCGTCCGCCCCATGAGGACCAAAGATCCCAACCGCAACCTCTGCGCTGTTTGCCCGAATTGTCATGGTCTTCACGCAACATAGTGTCAAGCGCGTATTACCGCATGTGAGTTCGGAGTAAAGAAAACGCTCGGTAGCCGAGATTTTTCCTGCAAGGATTTGATCTGATCACAGGAGGATCACTAGGGTCTGGCCTCGAACCCCCACTCGGGCGATCACTCATTGGGAGTGACGGTGGAGGGGCACCGCCAACCGGTGTTCTCGGTGGCGGCTGAGGTAATGAAGGAGCTCGCCCACGTGGCGTCCCACCGTCGACCTAAGCAGCCGAGCCGCACCCGCGTGACCGTGCTCACCACCGCTGCCGCTGCTGCCGTGGCCCTCACCTCGCAGGCGGCCAACGCCGCGCCCGGCGAGAAGCCGAGCAAGGACGAGGTCAAGTCCAAGGTCGACAAGCTCTACCACGACTCGGAGCTGGCCACCGACAAGTACAACGGGGCCAAGGAGAAGCAGGACAAGCTCGAGAAGGAGATCAGCGATCTCCAGGATCAGGTCGCACGCGGGCAGGGCGATCTCAACGAACTCCGGGACGGCCTCGGCCTGATGGCCAGCTCCCAGTACCGCTCGGGCGGCATCGACCCCTCCGTGCAGCTGTTCCTCTCCTCCGACCCGGACGACTACCTCGACAAGGCGTCCACGATGGACCAGCTGAGTTCTCAGCAGGTCGAGACGCTGAAGAAGGTCCAGGAGAAGCAGCGCACGCTCGCCCAGCAGCGCAAGGAAGCCGCCGAGAAGCTCAAGGACCTCGCCGACACCCGCAAGACCCTGGGTGAGAGGAAGAAGGAGATCCAGGGCAAGCTCGCCGACGCCCAGAAGCTCCTCAACACCCTGACCGCCCAGGAGAAGGCGGATCTGGCCGCCGAGGAGCAGCGCGCCAGCCGCTCCGCCGGGGACCGCGTCGACCTCGGCAACGAGAAGCCGGCCTCCGGCCGCGGTGCCGCCGCCCTCGCCGCGGCCGAGACCCAGCTCGGCAAGCCGTACGTCTCCGGTGGCAGCGGCCCCAACTCCTACGACTGCTCCGGGCTGACCCAGTGGGCGTACGCCCAGGCCGGCGTGTCGATCACCCGGACCACGTACACGCAGCAGAACGACGGCACGAGGATCAGCCGCAGCGAGCTCAAGCCCGGCGACCTGGCCTTCTTCAACAACCTGGGGCACGTCGGTCTGTACGCGGGCAACAACGTGCTCCTGCACGCCCCGAAGCCGGGCGCCGTCGTCCGCATGGAGTCGATGGACACGATCGGCAGCTTCCAGTTCGGCGTCCGCGTCTGATTCCAGGGCCTGTCGGGCCGCCCCGTAGGGCGCTGTCATCGGTGTCCGATGGGGGATACTGAGCCGCATGCGGATACGGGGCATGGCCCGTATCGCCGCCGGGCTGGTACTGGCCCTGGTGGCGGCGGTCGGCTGCACCGGAAGCGGTGACGGCGACGAGGCCGGGCGTACGAATCCACCGGCATCGTCCCGCGCGGCGAGCAGGGCCCCCAGCGCGACGCCCAGCCCGAGCCCTTCGCCGGTGAACCCCGTGTCGATCCCGGGCCTGATCGCGCGCAAGCACTCGGGCTCGGACCTGCGCCTCGGTGCCGTGCGTGCCCGGACCGATGCCTACACCAGCTACACGGTCACGTACGAGGCGAACGGGCTCACCGTCTCGGGCCTGATGAACATCCCCCGAGGCAAGGGACCGTTCCCCGCGCTCGTACTGGCCCACGGCTACATCGACCCTGCCGTCTACACCACTGGGCGCGGCCTGGCCCGGGAACAGGACCTGTTGGCCCGTAACGGCTACGTGGTCCTGCACACCGACTACCGCAACCACGCGGGCTCCGACAAGGACGCCGACAACGACGTGAACCTCCGCCTCGGCTACACCGAGGACGTCATCGGTGCCGTCATGGCGCTGCGCTCGTCCGGCCGGGCGGAGATCGACCCGGAGCGGATCGGCCTGCTCGGAAGGTCGATGGGCGGCGGCGTCGTCTACAACACGATGGTGGTGGCACCCGGCCTCGTCGACGCCGCGGTGGTCTTCGCGCCCGTGAGCTCGCGTCCGGCCGAGAACCTCGACCACTTCCAGCGCCGTAACGGCGATCCGATCGTCGCCGAGATCGAGGCGAAGCACGGCACCCCCAAGGAGAACCCGGAGTTCTGGGAGCAGGTCTCGCCGCTCACCTACGTCGACCGGGTGACCGAGCCGCTGCTGCTGCACCACGGCACCGCCGACGACACCTGCCCGATCGCCTGGTCGGAGCGGACGGTCGCCGACTTCGAGGCGGCGGGCAAGAGGGTCGAGTTCGTGAAGTACGCCGGTGAAGGGCATACGTTCGCGCCCCGGTGGCCGGACTCGATGGACCGGACGATGGCGTTCTTCGAGTGGCACCTGCGCTGAGCGAGCGGCTCCTGAGCTGCGGCGCCACCCGTCCGAACGGGGGAATTCCGCCGCCTCCCACTCGCCGTACGTCCCGCCGATGACCTGCGTCTGAGGCGCGCCGTCACGGTGCGTGCACGCCGAGGGCTTTGTTCGTTGTGTAGTCGCGCGGCTACTGTCTGGCGCGCTTCCCCCAACTCAGGGGGTTCCGTCAGCGGAAGGGAGAGCGGCTTCCCGTGGGGTCACATCGCCGTCCCGCACCATCCGGTCTCGACCGGGGCGCCCGCAGCGCCACCCTTTGCGTACTGTCCGCCGCGGCAGCGGCCGTCGGCCTCGTTCCCGCCGGCGCCGCACCGTCCGCACCGTCCGCGCCGCAAGACGACGCACGCGCCGAGGTGGACCGGCTGTACGCGGAGGCCGAGCGGGCCACCGAAGCGCACAACAAGGCCGGCGAGCGCGCGGACACCCTGCGCGAGAAGGTGACCACGGCCCAGGACCGGCTCGCCCGCCAGCAGGACCGCATCAACACCATGCGGGACGCGCTCGGTTCGCTCGCCGGTGCCCAGTACCGCTCGGGCGGCCTCGACCCCACCCTGGCGCTGATGTTCTCCGGCGACCCCGACGACTACCTCGACAAGGCGGCCGTACTCGACCGCATCGGCGCCCGCCAGGCCGGAGCGCTCAGGGACCTCCGCGGCGCCATGAGGCAGCTCTCCCAGGACCGCCAGGAAGCCACCCACGACCTCGCCGAGCTGGAGAAGAGCCGCGCGGCCGTGGCCCGCCACAAACGCACCGTCGAGCAGAAACTCGCCGAAGCGCGGCGGCTCCTCAACGCGCTGCCGTACGAGGAGCGCGCCGCCTACGACCGGGCCTCCCGCTCCGGCCGCGTCCCCGACCTCGGCGGCGTCGTCCCGCCCTCCGCACGCGCGGCAGCCGCCGTCGCCGCGGCCCGCTCGGCCGTCGGCCGCCCGTACGTCTGGGGCGCCAACGGGCCCACCGCCTTCGACTGTTCGGGCCTCACGCAGTGGTCGTACGCGCAGGCCGGCGTCGGTCTGCCGCGCACCTCACAGGCCCAGGCGCACGCCGGACGCCAGGTGCCGCTCTCGCAGGCGCAGCCCGGCGACCTGGTCACGTACCGCAGCGACGCCAGCCATATCGGGATGTACATGGGCAACGGACAGGTGGTCCACGCGCCCTACCCGGGCGCTCCCGTGCGCTACGACCCTGTCGGCATGATGCCGATCTCGTCCGTGACGCGCCCCTGACCACGCGCTGCCGGGCCCGTACGATCGGGACCTGTGGCTGGTCGTGGGCGTGCGCCGTGGTGGATGATCGGGCTGTTGCTGGCCGGTCTGGTGGCCTGCGGCTCCACGGGCTCCGACCCCGCTGCCACGGACGTCCAGCGGCTGCTCGACCGGCGGGCGAGGGCGGTGCTCGACGGCAACGGGAGCGCGTACGTCACGACGTGGGCGCCGAGCGGTCAACGGGCCGCCGCCCGCACCGAGTTCGAGCGACTGCGAGCCCTGCCGCTGGAGTCCTGGTCCTACCGCGTGACCGGCTTCCACCGCTCCGGCGACCGCGCCACGGCCGAAGCGGACCTCCGCTACCGCATAGCCGGCTACGACAGGGCGCCCCTGGTCGCCGCCCGCACCCTGAGCCTGAGACGCGCCGACGGCCACTGGTACGTTGCCTCCGACCGGCCCGCCGAGGACGCCAGCGAGCAGCTGTGGGAGCAGGGGGCCGTCGAGGTCGTACGCGGGGAACACAGCCTCGTCCTCGGCGTGGGGCAGACGGCCGAAGCCCTGCGCGGGTACACCGAACTGGCCGACCGCGCGGTGCCGGCGGTACGCGAGGCGTGGGGCGAGGAATGGTCGGGACGGGTTGTCGTCCTCGTACCGAAGTCGCTGGAGGAGATGGCGGAGCTGCTCGGGGCGCCCGCGTCCGGATACCGGGGGATAGCGGCGGTCACCACCGGCGAGGCGGGCGGGGCGGAGAAGGCGCCCGCGGACCGGATCGTGGTCAACCCCGACGCGTACGCCGTCCTCGGCGCTTTCGGCCGGCAGGTCGTCCTCACCCATGAGACCACCCATGTCGCAACCCGCGCACAGACCACGGCGGCCACCCCCTTGTGGCTCTCCGAGGGCTACGCGGACTGGGTCGGCTACCGCGGCACCGGCCGCACCCCGGCACAGGTCGCCCCCGAACTGCGCAGTGCGGTGCGCGAGGGACGGATCTCCGGCGGTCTCCCGGCCGACAAAGATTTCGAGTTCGGCGGGGAGGCGGGCGAGCTGGCGCAGGCGTACGAGGCCGGCTGGATGGCCTGCCGGCTGATCGCCGAACGGTGGGGCGAGGTCCGCCTCGGCGAGTTCTACCGTGCGGTGGGCGCGAACGGGACGCGCGAGGGTGCGGTGGAGGCCGCGATGCGGGACGTGCTGGATACGACCCCGGAGAAGTTCACCGAGCAGTGGCGGGCGTATCTCAACTCTCAACTCGGCTGAATCAGCTGCCCGGTACGGGGCGGGGGCGCCTGCCCGGGCTCCGGAGCCGGCGGCGGGTACGAGACCGTATCGCGCCAGAGGCGTACCGCGGCGACGGCCGTCGCGGCGAGCAGCAGGCCGTTGCGTGCGAAGAGGAGGGTGATGCCGAGGGCGTCGCTGACCACGACATTGCCGAACCAGAGGGGGAACTCCAGCACCGTCGCGAAGGCCGCCGCGAGGAGCAGGACGGTCGGCAGCGTCATCCGGCTGTCGCGGAAGACCAGGCAGACGGCGGCGAGGCCGATCAGCCACACCAGGTACTGAGGGCTGATCACCCGGCTGGTGACCGTGAACAGGAGCACGGCCACGAACGCGGCGTCCGCGAGCGTGTGCGGTGCGAATCGCCTGGCGCGCAGCCGCCACAGCAGGAGCCAGCCGAAGGCGAGCACGGTCAGCACGAGAGCCGCGGTGCTCACGACGCCGACGTACGGGCCGACGAACTCCACGGAGCCGTAGTTGAGCAGCACCTCGCCCTCCCAGCCGAAGTGCCGGGCGACGTGGAAGACCAGGGCACCGAGGGACTCGACCTCGGTGCCCCGGTCGCGCTGTGCGGTCAGGAACGCGAACGGGCCGGGCATGGTCAGGGTGAACACCAGCACGATCGCCACGGCCGTCACCGCCGCGGCGGCCCAGGGCTTGCGTTTCGTGGTGCCCACCAGCAGCAGCACCGGCCACACCTTCAGGAGCGCGCCGAAGGCCGCGAGCGCACCCAACAGCCGCGGCCGCCGCAGCCCGGCGACCAGCGCCGCCACGGCGACGGCCGTCACCATCACGTCATAGCGGGCGTACACCGTCGGACCGAGCAGCGGGACACCCAGCGTCCACACCCAGGCGCCGCGCGGGCTCTGGCCGGGACGCCGGCCCGCGTACTGGAGCAGAGCGAGGACGCACAGGTCGGCGAGGCAGACGAGGACGAAGAACGCCGAGGCGTAGTCGAGGAAGGGCAGCAGCGCGGGGGAGAGGATCGGGAGCGCGGCGGCGGGCGGATACTGCCAGGCCACGTCGCTCAGCGGGAAGGTGCCGTCGCGCAGGGTGTGATACCAGCCCTGGTAGATCCCCGAAACGTCGCTGGTGACGTCCGGACCCGGGAACACGACCACCTTGAAGACGAAAAGGAGCAGCAGCAGTCTGGTCAGGCACCACGCCGCGAGCAGCCCGTACGTCCTCGTCGCCCTCGCGCGCGCCATGACCACCCAGTTCTCTTCGTACGGATCCCGCGTACGACCATGATGACGTGTCCGACTGTGAGGCCCCGAACAAGACTGCGCCCCGAAGTGCCCGCACCCTCCCACCGGCGGTAGGGGACGTGGGCCGGTGCGTCGTATGCCCGTCGCGTAGGTTCTGTCTCAGGAAACCAGCGCCTTGTGCCGGCCCAGGGTCGTATGCCCACCCCGCGACGGGCTGACGTACCGGCCCACGGCCCCGACCCACGCACGGACCCCAGGGGCGCGGGGCTGTGACATCAGCGGCTCCGCCGCGGGGCGCGACCGGCCACAGAACACCCGCACCCGCCCAACGAACCCAACCCCCCACCCCCGTAGGCACCCTGCTCGACCGCCGGAGGCAAGATGCACAAGACCCTCATCGTGACCAACGACTTCCCGCCCAGACCCGGCGGCATCCAGGCCTTCCTGCACAACATGGCCCTGCGCCTGGACTCCGACCAGCTCGTCGTCTACGCGTCCACGTGGAAACGCGGGCGCGACGGCATCGAGGCAACCGCTGCCTTCGACGCCGAGCAGCCCTTCACCGTCGTACGCGACCGCACGACGATGCTGCTGCCGACACCGGCCGTCACCCGGCGGGCCGCAGGGCTGCTGCGGGGACACGGCTGCACGTCGGTTTGGTTCGGCGCGGCGGCTCCGCTCGGCCTGATGGCGCCCGCACTCCGCAAGGCCGGTGCCGAGCGTCTCGTGGCCACCACGCACGGCCACGAGGCGGGCTGGGCCCAGCTGCCCGCCTCGCGCCAACTCCTGCGCCGTATCGGCAAGTCCACGGACACGATCACCTACCTCGGCGAGTACACCCGTTCACGGATCGCCACCGCGCTGACGCCCGAGGCGGCGGGCCGTATGGTCCAACTGCCGCCCGGTGTCGACGAGAAGACCTTCCACCCGGGTTCGGGCGGAGACGCCGTACGGGCACGCCTCGGCCTCACCGACCGCCCGGTCGTCGTCTGCGTCTCGCGGCTCGTCCCGCGCAAGGGTCAGGACACGCTCATCCTCGCAATGCCGCGCATCCTCGCGAGCGAGCCCGAGGCGGTCCTGCTGATCGTCGGCGGCGGACCGTACGAGAGGGAGCTGCGCAAGCTCGCGTACGAGACCGGGGTCGCCGACTCCGTGCACTTCACCGGCGCCGTGCCCTGGTCCGAACTCCCTGCCCACTACGGCGCGGGCGACGTCTTCGCCATGCCCTGCCGGACCCGCCGGGGCGGGCTCGACGTGGAGGGCCTGGGCATCGTCTACCTGGAGGCCTCCGCGACGGGCCTGCCGGTCGTCGCCGGCGACTCCGGCGGCGCGCCGGACGCGGTGCTGGACGGCGAAACGGGCTGGGTCGTCCGGGGCGGCTCCCCCGAGGCGGCAGCCGAGCGCATCGTGACGCTCCTCGGCGACGCGGAACTCCGTCGCCGGATGGGGGAGCGAGGGCGGCAGTGGGTCGAGGAGACATGGCGCTGGGATCTGCTGGCGGAGAAATTGAGGACGTTGCTGTAGCGAGAGCCCTAGGCGGAACGGGAAAATCCGCACATGCTGCGCACATGACAGTAAAACTGATGCAGCATCAGCTGACAAGACGTCAGATCTTAGGGATGGTGGCCCTCCAGACCGCCGCGGCCTCCGGTCTCACCCGCATCGGACTGCAGTCGGCGTCGGCCGCCGAACCGGCCGCCGTCGACCACGCTCCCGCCATCGTGATCGGCTCGGGCTACGGCGGTGCCGTCGCCGCCCTCCGCCTCGGTCAGGCAGGCATCCGCACGATCGTCCTCGAGATGGGCCGGCTGTGGAACACGCCGGGCTCCGACGGCAAGGTCTTCTGCTCCACGGCCGTCCCCGACCAGCGTTCCATGTGGTTCCGCACGCGCACCGAGGCGCCGCTCGCCACCTTCCTGTGGCTGGACGTCGTCAACAGGGACATCAGTCGGTACCCCGGGGTCCTGGACCGCGTGCGCTTCGCCAACATGTCCGTGTTCGTAGGCCGGGGCGTCGGGGGCGGTTCGCTCGTCAACGGCGGCATGGCGGTCACCCCGCTCCAGTCGTACTTCGCCGAGCAGTTCCCCACCGTGGACGTGAACGAGATGTACGGCACGTACTTCCCGCGCGCCCGGTCCGTGCTCGGCGTCAACAACGTCGACCCCGCCTGGTTCGAGTCGACCGAGTGGTACCAGTTCACGCGTGTGTCCCGCAAACACGCTCAGAACACCGGCCTGCGGACCAGGTTCGTGCCGAACGTCTACGACTTCGGCTACATGCAGCGCGAGGCGGCCGGTACGGCGACCAGGTCGGCGCTCGGCCAGGAGGTGATCTACGGCAACAACCACGGCAAGCGCAGCCTGGACAAGACGTATCTGGCATCGGCGCTGGGGACGGGGAACGTGACCATCCACACGCTGGAGAAGGTGCGCCAGATCGACCGGGCCGCCGACGGCACGTACGTGCTGACCGCCGACCGCATCGACGCCACCGGCACGGTCGTCGAGACCAAGCAGTACAACTGCACGTACCTCTTCCTCGGCGGTGGCAGCCTCGGCACCACCGAACTCCTCGTCCGCGCGCGGGAGACAGGGACGCTTCCCGCCCTGGACGCGAGCGTCGGCAGCGGCTGGGGGACCAACGGGAACGTGATGCTCGGGCGGGCCAACCATCTGTGGGACACCGTCGGGGCCAACCAGTCCACCATGCCCGTCATGGGCATCGACGACTGGGCCAACACCGCCAACCCTGTCTTCGCCGAGATCGCCCCGCTGCCCACGGGCCTCGAGCACTGGGTCAGCCTCTATCTGGCGATCACCAAGAACCCGCAGCGGGCGTCGTTCTCGTACGACAGCGGCACAGGCGGGGTGAGGCTGGGCTGGACGGCCGCCCAGAGCGCGGTCTCCGTCTCCATGGCCAAGAAGCTGTTCGACCGGATCAACTCCGCGAACTCGACGATCTACCGGTACGACCTGTTCGGCTCGTCCAACAAGGTCTTCGCCGACGATTTCACGTACCACCCGCTCGGCGGCTGCGTGCTGGGCAGGGCGACCGACAACTACGGCCGGGTGAAGGGGTACTCGAAGCTGTACGTCACCGACGGCTCGCTCGTGCCCGGGTCGATCGGAGTGAACCCGTTCGTGACGATCACCGCGCTCGCCGAACGGACCATGGCGCGGGTCCTCGCCGAGGACACCGCGCCATGAGCCCGGACGCCGGGTGCTACTTCCGGTAGATCGCCTCGATCTCGTCCGCGTAGTCCTTCGCCACCACGTTCCGCTTGAGCTTCAGGGACGGCGTCAGGTGGCCCGAATCCTCCGTGAACTGGGAGGACAGAATGCGGAACTTCCGCACCGATTCCGCCTTCGACACCGCGGCGTTGCCGTCGTCGACCGCCGACTGGATGGTGGCCAGCAGGTCCGCGTCCTCGTGAAGTGACGCCGCGGTGGAACCCGCCGGCTTGCCGTGCTCGTCGGCCCAGCGGCCCAGGAACTCCTCGTCCAGGGTGATCAGCGCGCCCACGAACGGCCGCCCGTCGCCCACCACCATGCACTCCGCGACCAGCGCATGCGCACGGATACGGTCCTCGATCACGGCCGGAGCGACGTTCTTGCCGCCCGCGGTGACGATGATCTCCTTCTTGCGGCCGGTGATCCTCAGGTACCCGTCCTCGTCGAGCGTGCCTATGTCACCGGTGTGGAACCAGCCGTCGGTCAGCGCCTCTTCACTCGCGCCCGGGTTGTTCCAGTACTCCTTGAACAGGTGCTCGCCGTGCAACAGCACCTCACCGTCGTCCGCGATGCGGATCACGGAGCCGGGCAGCGGCTGACCGACCGTACCGATCTTCTGCCGGTCCCACGGGTTGAAGGCCGTGGCCGCGCAGGACTCGGTCAGTCCGTACCCCTCCAGGACCGTGAAGCCGATGCCGCGGAAGAAGTGTCCGAGCCGTTCGCCCAGCGGGGCGCCGCCGGAGATCGCGTACTCGCCCTTGCCGCCGAGTACCGCGCGCAGCTTGCTGTAGACGAGCTTGTCGAACGTCCTGTGCTTGATCTTCAGACCGAGCGACGGGCCCGACGGGGTGTCCAGGGCCTTGCTGTACGCGATCGCCGTGTCCGCCGCCTTGTCGAAGATCTTGCCCTTGCCGTCCGCCTGCGCCTTGGCCCGCGCCGAGTTGTAGACCTTCTCGAAGACCCGCGGCACACCGAGGATCAACGTCGGCCGGAACGAGGCCAGTTCGTCCGTGAGGTTCTTGATGTCCGGGACGGTGCCCAGCTTGATCGGCGCCATCATCGGCGCGACCTGCACGAGCCGCCCGAAGACATGGGCGAGAGGCAGGAAGAGGAGGACCGAGCACTCGCCCGTACGGAACAGGGGCCGCAGCCGCTCCACGATGTTGCCGCACTCCGCGAAGAAACTGCGGTGGGTGAGCACACAGCCCTTGGGGCGGCCGGTGGTTCCGGAGGTGTAGACAATCGTCGCAGGGTCGTCCGCCTTGGCGCGCGAACTGCGCTCCTCGACCGTCTCGTCGGTGACGGCCTTGCCCGCGCGGCCCAACTCCTCGACGCCGCCCGCCTCGATCTGCCAGACGTGCTTCAGCTCGGGCAGCCGGTCGCGCACCGACTCGACGGACGCGGCGTGGGTGTCCAGCTCCACGATGCAGGCGGTCGCGCCCGAGTCACCGAGGATCCACTGCACCTGCTCCGGCGAACTCGTCTCGTACACCGGCACGGTGACCGCGCCCGCGCTCCAGATCGCGAAGTCCAGCAGTGTCCACTCGTAGCGGGTACGGGACATGAGGCCGACCCGGTCGCCGGGCTGCACCCCCGACGCGATCAGGCCCTTGGCGGCGGCCTGCACCTCGGCGAGGAACACGGTCGCGGTGACATCCGTCCAACTGCCGCCCACCTTGCGGGCGATGACCGCGACATCCGGATGCTGCGCGGCGTTTCTGCGGACGATGTCGGTCAGATTGCCGTCCGCAGGGACCTCGTACAAAGCCGGAAGGCTGAACTCGCGCAAGACTGCTGCTCCTCATAGGGCACCGACGCCACGACCTCGTGTGTTGCGACGGAGCGGTCCAAGGCTCGGGCGGGTGCTCGGGGAATCAGTTGTTGAAACCCTGAGCACACTGGACTGCCCGGACGTTACCCGCCAGTACCACCTCTACGACAGGGGGGTCCGGGGAGATGTTCCCTCCGTCACAACGGCGTCACGCGTTCGGACGTTCTCCGACGAGCGTAGTCCAGTCTGCGGCCGACCCACGAAGTCACCGCAGGTCCAACCACGTCTACACACGTTTGCTCCACACGCTTACGCTTGATCGCCATGGCAGGCACACGAGGCGGTACCCCCAGAACGCGGATCCACGTCGTCAGCGACGTCCATGGAAACGCCCGTGACCTGGCAAGAGCCGGCACCGGCGCGGACGCCCTGATCTGTCTCGGGGACCTCGTGCTCTTCCTCGACTACGCCGACCACTCGCGCGGCATCTTCCCCGACCTGTTCGGCGCCGAGAACGCGGACCGCATCGTCGAGTTGCGCACCGCCCGCCGCTACGAGGAGGCGCGGGAGTTCGGAAACCGGCTCTGGGCGGGCGTCGACCGCGGCTCGGCCATCGAGAAGGCCGTACGCAAGCAGTACGCCGAGTTGTTCGCCGCGTTCCCCACGCCGACGTATGCCACGTACGGCAATGTCGACATGCCGGCCCTGTGGCCCGAATACGCCGGACCCGGCACCACCGTGCTCGACGGCCAGCGTGTCGAGATCGGCGGCTGGACCTTCGGCTTCGTCGGCGGCGGCCTTCGCTCGCCGATGCGGACGCCGTACGAGATCAGCGACGAGGAGTACGCGGCCAAGATCGAGGCCCTCGGCGAGGTCGACGTCCTGTGCACGCACATCCCGCCGGAGGTCCCCGAGCTCGTCTACGACACGGTGGCGCGGCGCTTCGAACGGGGCAGCCGGGCGCTGCTGGACGCGATCCGGCGGACCCGGCCGCGGTACTCCCTCTTCGGGCACGTCCACCAGCCGCTGGTGCGGCGGATGCGGCTCGGGGCGACCGAGTGCGTCAACGTCGGGCACTTCGCGGGATCGGGGAAGCCGTGGGTTCTGGAGTGGTGAGGGCTCCCGGCGACGGGTGGCCTGCTGTCACGCGGTAGCCTTCACGCTGCATACGCAGGTAAGCACCTAAAAGGCACCGAGAAACACCCCTCTTGTCCGGACCGCAACTGGAGGAGCCACAGCGATGGCGGAGCACACCAGCTCGAGTATCACGATCGAGGCGGCACCGGCCGACGTCATGGGGGTGATCGCCGACTTCGCGCGCTACCCGGACTGGACCGGCGAGGTGAAGGAGGCGGAGGTGCTCGCCAGCGACGAGCAGGGCCGCGCCGAGCAGGTACGCCTCGTCATGGACGCCGGCGCCATCAAGGACGACCAGGTCCTGGCCTACACCTGGACCGGTCCCCACGAGGTCTCCTGGACCCTGGTCAAGTCCCAGATGCTGAGGTCCCTCGACGGCTCGTACATCCTGAAGCCGGCCGGCTCGGGCGCCACCGAGGTGACGTACAAACTGACGGTGGATGTCAAGATCCCCATGCTCGGCATGATCAAGCGCAAGGCGGAAAAGGTCATCATCGACAGGGCACTGGCGGGCCTGAAGAAGAGGGTGGAGACGGGCAAGTAGGCCGGCTGTGGGCAATCGTTCCGCAGCGGCGGAACGGGTGGGCACAGTTCACGAGTACCGGGTGCCGCCATAAGCGAGGCCGCACACCAAGCACCCCCGAGCGGAGCGCATGCGCACAGTCCTGATCACCGGCCCCGGCGGTTCCGGCCGCACAACGGTCGCCGCAGCCACGGCACTGAAAGCCGCCCGCCAGGGCACAAGAACCCTGCTCCTGAGCGCAGACCGCACAGACACCCCCGGCGCCGCTCTGGGCAAACCCACCGGCGCAACCCCCGCGGACGCGGAGCCGTCCCTGGCTACCTGGCGCCCCGACGCAGGCGAGGACTTCCGCGACGACCTCCTCGCCTTCCAGGAACGGGCCGCCTCCGCCCTGGACCTGCTGGGCGCCACCCGCCTGGAAGCGGAGGAACTCACCCCGCTCCCCGGCGCCGAGGAACTCGCCCTCCTGCGCGCCCTGCGCGACGCGGCGACGGCAGACACGTACGACCTGTTGATCGTCGACATGCCGCCCACCCCGCACGCACTCGCCCTCCTCGCGCTCCCGGAGCAACTGCGCCGCTACCTCAGCCGCCTGCTCCCCGCGGAGCGTCAGGCGGCGCGGGCCCTGCGCCCCGTACTCGGCCGCCTCGCCGGCGTCCCGATGCCCACGGACCGGCTGTACGACACGGCCGCCCGCTGGGACATCGAACTCGCCGCCGTGGAGGCGGTGTTGGCGGACCGGGCGACGACCGTACGCCTGGTCGCCGAGCCCGGCCCGGCCGGCACCGACGCCGTACGCACCGCCACCACCGGCCTCGCCCTGCGCGGACTGCGCCCCGACGCACTGATCGCGAACCGCGTCCTGCCCGACGCGTCCCCCGATACCTGGCTGGCCGCCCTCGGAGCCCAGCAGCGCAAGGCGCTGGACGAGTGGCGGGGCACGTACGAGGTGTGTGAGGTGCCGCACCTCGGCCACGATCCGCGCGGCACCGACGACCTCACGGCGCTGACCGTGCCCGGCGCGGGCCAGGCCCCGCGCCCGGTCGAGTGGACGATGACCGACAGCCTCGCCGCCGACGGCGTGATCGTCTGGCACATCCCGCTGCCCGGTGCGGTACGGGACGACCTCGAGCTCATCCGGCGCGGCGACGAACTCGTCGTCACAGTCGGCCCGTTCCACCGCATCGTCCCGCTCCCGTCGGCCCTGCGCCGCTGCACCGTGCACGGTGCGGCCCTGCGCGACGGCGAGCTGCGCATCCGTTTCGCACCGGACCCGGAGCTGTGGCCGCAGGGAACGTGACTGTGACCCCGGTACGTTGGCTGAGTTTGCCGCGTACGTGCCCGTCCGGGATTCTGTGGCGCCGGAGACGGTGAACGGCACATCCCGGTTCGGGTAACGTCGAGAGACACAGAGCCAATGCTTGGAGTCCGCCATGAGCGATGAGCGCCCCACGTCCGAATCCGCGGAGGACGCGCTCGAAAAGCCGCACGGCAACGAGGTGCGAGCGACCGACGCCGACGCCTGGGCGACGGCGTGCGCGGAGGACCTGGCCGCGGAGAAGGCCCGCCGTCGCGCCCAGTACGGTTCGCCTCCGGGCTCGGCCGGCGAGGAGCTGCGCAAGTTCTTCGACGCCGTCACCGACCGGCTGTCCGGACTGCAGTCGCCGCTGCTCGGTGCCGTGGCCGGCGGTGCGGCCCAGCAGATGGTGAACCAGGTCGTGCAGCAGGCAAAGGCCGCCGTCGAGCCGGTGATCGAGCGCAACCCCGACCTCTTCGACCACCTGGCCGCGGCCGGTAACGAGTTGCTCGCCGCGTACCGCTCCGCCGTCGAGTCGCAGGAGCGCCGCTGGACCCAGGACCGGCCCCCGAACCGGCCCGACGAGGACTCCGGTCCCGGGGAACACATCGACCTGGACTGAAGGCCCTCGGGTACGGTTGGCCGTAGCGGGGCTCGACCGAAACTGAGGGATTCATGGGACTCACCATCGGCGTCGACATCGGCGGCACGAAGATCGCGGCCGGCGTGGTCGACGAGGAAGGCAACATCCTCTCGACCCACAAGGTGCCGACTCCGGGCACGCCCGAGGCCATCGTGGACGCCATCGCCTCCGCCGTCGAGGGCGCCCGTGCCGGACACGAGATCGTCGGCGTGGGCATCGGCGCCGCAGGGTACGTCAACCGGCAGCGTTCCACGGTCTATTTCGCGCCGAACATCGACTGGCGCCAGGAGCCGCTGAAGGAGAAGGTCGAGGCACGCGTCAAGCTGCCGGTCGTCGTGGAGAACGACGCGAACGCGGCGGCCTGGGGCGAGTACAAGTTCGGCGCGGGCAAGGGCCATCGCAACGTCATCTGCATCACACTCGGCACCGGTCTGGGCGGCGGCATCATCATCGGCAACAAGCTCCGCCGCGGCCACTTCGGCGTCGCCGCCGAGTTCGGCCACATCCGGATGGTCCCCGACGGCATCCTCTGCGGCTGCGGCAGCCAGGGCTGCTGGGAGCAGTACGCCTCCGGCCGCGCCCTCGTCCGGTACGCGAAGCAGCGGGCCAACGCCACCCCCGAGAACGCGGAGATCCTCCTCGCGCTGGGCGACGGAACCCCCGAGGGAATCGAGGGCAAGCACATCTCGATGGCGGCAAGGCAAGGCGACCCGGTAGCCGTGGACTCCTACCGCGAACTGGCCCGCTGGGCAGGCGCAGGCCTGGCGGACCTCGCCTCCCTCTTCGACCCCTCGGCCTTCATCGTGGGCGGCGGCCTCTCGGACGAGGGCGAGCTGGTCCTCGACCCCATCCGCAAGTCGTACAAGCGCTGGCTCGTAGGCGGAAACTGGCGCCCCGTGGCCGACGTAATCGCCGCAGAGCTCGGCAACAAGGCGGGTTTGGTGGGCGCGGCGGACCTGGCGAGGGAGCCGGACCCGATCATGTAGCGCGCGGGGCCCGCCCCGTAAGGGGCGCGGGATTGTGTCGATATGCGGCTCCGCCGGGTGGGCGCGACAAGCCACACCTGACCGTCAGTCGCACACACAACCTCGCGCCCCGAGCTATTAAGCGCCCCCGACCCGCGGTCCCTACGTAAATTGACCGCATGGCAACGCCGCTCCCAACCTCCCGTACCGAGCCGGACGGTTCGGCAGTCATCCGGGTGCTGAGCTACAACATCCGCTCCATGCGCGACGACACCGAGGCGCTGGCCCGAGTCATCCGCGCCTGCGCCCCTGACCTCGTACTCGTACAAGAAGCCCCCCGCTTCTTCCGCTGGCGCAAAAAGCTGGCCCGCCTGGCCGCCGCGTCGGGCCAGGTGATCCTCTCCGGCGGGGCCACCGCTTCCGGCCCCGCCCTCCTCTCCTCGCTCCGAGCAACGGTGGAGCACACCGAGGACGTACTCCTGCCGCTCACACCCGGCCTTCACCGGCGGGGCTTCGCCACCGCGGTCGTACGGTTCGGGCGCGCCCGGCTGGGCGTGCTGAGCTGCCACCTCTCGCTGCAGAAGGACGAGCGGTACGAGCAGGGCGGCATGCTGCTCGACCGCCTGGCCGCGTCGGGGACGCCGTACGCGATCGGGGGCGGCGACCTGAACGAACGCCCGGGCGGCCGTACGTTCAAGCGTCTCGCCACCGAGCTCCAGGACTGCTGGGCGGTCGCTCCCTGGGGCGGCGAGTACACCTCCACGCCCGTCGAGCCGCATCAGCGGATCGACGCCCTCTTCGCCACCGAGGGCATCGAAGTCCTGGGCTGCGGCGTGCCCTTGGGGCTGCCGGGCATCACGGAAACAGACTTGAGGGCGGCCACGGACCATCTGCCCGTACTGGCCGCCCTCAGGGTTCCCGCCGTCTAGGAGTGCGGGGCTGCGGGTCACACCACCGCGCCGCGCCCCGGATCCTCGTCGTCCTCGTCGTCCGGACGCATCCGCAGCACCAGCGTGCCGAAGCCGCCCACGAAGCCGCCGATGCCGAGCGTGGCCAGCCACCAGGTCATGTGCCAGCCGAGCAGAACGGCGAGCAGCAGCAGAAGCGGGCCGCCGAGCACGGCGAGCCAGGCGAACTTGGCCGTGGTGTCCGCTGCGGGCAGCGGGGGCGGCTCGGGCGGTACGAAGTGGCCCTCGTCGTCCGCGTCGAAATCCTCCTCGGAGGGCTCCGGCGCCTTGTAGTCGCGCGGGCCGCCGACGCCGGGTGGGAAGGCGACGGAGCTGCCGAGCGGCTTCTCGGCGGCGGGCTTGTCGCCCACCTTCCTGTCGTCCCCCTTGTCGTCGGCCTTGGCGTCGGCCTTCTTGTCGGCCGCCGTATCGCCCTCGGAGCCCTTGGGCTTCTCCTTGGTGTCCCCGGGCCGCTCGGAGTCGGCGTCGTTCGCGCCGTTCGTCTCCGACTCCAGGAGGGCCAGGTCCTCAACCGACTTGAAGGGCTTGGCGCCGGGCGGGTCCGGCGGTTCCTCGCCGTATCCGGCGACGATCGCAGCCCAGGCCGCGGCCTCGTCGAACGACGGGCCCTGCTCCTCGCCGGGCGGCGCGTCCTTCTCCTCGGGCTCGCGGTCCGCGTCGTGCTCAGCCACCAGTGGCCGTCCCTTCCTGCTGACCCACCTGACCTGCCTGACCTGTCTGGTCCATCCGAACCGCGTCGGTCTCCTTGCCGGCTTCGGGCGCCAGCCGCTCGACGAAGGCGAAGCTCTCCTCGAAAATACGGTCCGCGTCGTGGTCCAACGTCGCGACGTGGTAGCTCTGTTCCAGCACGATCTCCTGTACGTCCGTCGACGACACCCGGCTCAGCACACGCGCCGAGTCGGCCGGCGGCACCACATGGTCCTGCACGCTGTGCAGGAGCAGCAGAGGCTGCGTGACCTGCGGAAGCTCGCCGTCGACCAGCCGGAAGAAGTTCCGCAGCGAATGCGCCGCGTGCAGCGGGACCTTGTCGTAGCCGATCTCGACGCTGCCCTCCTTGGCGATGTCGCTGGCGATTCCCTTCGTCGTACGGACCACGTGGCGGGCCAGTGGAAGGGCGTACGCGGACAGCCCATGCACCTTGTTAGCCGGGTTGACGACGACGATGCCGCTCACCGCGTCCCCGTGCTTCGCGGCCAGCCGCAGGGCCAGCGCGCCGCCCATGGAGAGGCCGCAGACGAAGACCCGGGAGCAGCGCTCACGCAGGGCGCGCAGCTCACGGTCCACCTCCGCGTACCAGTCCTGCCAGCCGGTGAGCTGCATGTCCTCCCAGCGTGTGCCATGGCCGGGCAGCAGGGGCAGCGAGACGGTCAGACCGCGCTCGGCGAGGTACTCCGCCCAGGGGCGCAGCGATTGCGGGGAACCCGTGAAGCCATGGCAGAGGAGGACACCGACCTCGCCGCCCTCGTGGCGGTACGGCTCGGCTCCAGGAAGGACCGGCACCTTCGGTCTCCTGTTCGTCTGAAGGGGCGTACAAAGGGACATACAAAAAGGGGCGTCCAAAAGGGGCGTTCATCCCACAGGGGCGACAAGACGATCACCCCAGGACTTCGAGGTGTACTTCACCGTACGCGACGGCACTGACACCGACCAGGGCCGTCGGGTCCTTTGACGGTGCTCCGGGTTAGGGTCTGATCCACGGACACAGGAGGCATTCGGGTGATCTACGGCGCCATGAAGTTTTCCATCGGAGGGCCCCTGAAGCTCGCTTTCAGGCCCTGGGTGGAAGGCCTCGAGCACGTTCCCGCCGAGGGGCCCGCGATCCTGGCGAGCAATCACCTGTCGTTCTCCGACTCCTTCTTCCTGCCCGCGGTCCTCGATCGCAAGGTGACCTTCATCGCGAAGGCCGAGTACTTCACGACGCCCGGCATCAAGGGCCGTATGACAGCCGCGTTCTTCAAGGGCGTCGGCCAGCTCCCGGTGGACCGTTCCGGAGCCCGTGGCGCGGGCGAGGCGGCCATCAAGAGCGGCCTCGACGTTCTCGAGCGCGGCGAGCTCTTCGGCATCTATCCCGAGGGCACGCGCTCGCCCGACGGCCGCCTCTACCGGGGCAAGCCCGGCGGCCTCGCGCGCGTGGCGCTCGCCAGCGGGGCGCCGGTCATCCCGGTCGCCATGATCGACACGGAGAAGATCCAGCCGCCCGGCAAGGTCGTCCCGAAGCTGATGCGCCCGGGGATCCGCATCGGGAAGCCGCTGGACTTCAGCCGGTACCAGGGCATGGAACACGACCGGTTCGTGCTGCGTGCCCTGACCGACGAGGTCATGTACGAAATCATGAAGCTCTCCGGCCAGGAGTACGTCGACATCTACGCGACCGCCGCCAAACGGCAGCTCGTGGAGGCTGCGAAGGCGGAGAAACAGGCGCAGAAGCAGGCCGAGCAGGCACGTAAGGAAGCCGAGAAGGCGGCCGAACGGCAAGCGGCCGAACGGGAAGCGGAGAAGGCGGCCGGGAAGGAACGATCCGGCCCCTAGGAGCGTCCGTCTGGGGTGGGGTGATCGTCAAAGGTGGGGGCGGGGGACATGGCCAAGCGCGAGAGAGTCATGAGGATGTCGGTCGAGCAGCCGCTGTGGCGCGCGCTCTCGGCCTACCGCGTACTGACGATGTGCTACGCGATCGGGCTCTTCGTCACCGCGTACGACGAGTTCCCCCGACCGGAGGTGGCCGTCGCCTTCCTCTCCGTGCTCCTCGTGTGGACGCTGGTGACGCTGCCCAAGGTGGCCGGCGAGGCGAGCTGCACCAAGCCGTTTCTGGCCGCCGACCTGACCGTCGCGCTCACCGGCATCCTGCTCACGCCGGTCGCGGACTCCCATGACCGGATCGTGGCCGGCGGGCCGACGCTGCCGTCGATATGGACCGCGGGCTCCGTCCTGGCGTTCGCGGTCAAGGGCGGCTGGCGCTGGGCGGCCTTCGCGTCGACGCTCGTCGGCATCGCGAACGTCATCCAGCGTGGAACGCTCAGCCAGGACACGCTCCACAACGTGCTGCTCGTCTGGGTCGCCTCCATCGCCATCGGATACGTCGTCGAGGTCGCCCGCGCCTCCGAGCGCACCCTCGCGCGGGCCCTGGAGATCGAGGCCACGACGCGGGAGCGTGAGCGGCTGGCCCGCGACATCCACGACAGCGTCCTCCAGGTCCTCGCGATGGTGCAACGCCGCGGCTCCACGCTCGGTGGCGAGGCGGCGGAGCTCGGCCGTATGGCGGGCGAGCAGGAGGTGGCGCTGCGCACGCTGGTCTCGGGCGGCCTGCCGGCGTCCCGAGTCTCGGAGGACGCGACGCAGGGAGCCCTGGTACGCGCGGTGGAAGAACCCGACGAGAGCGACGGGTCCGGCGAGGACGACCCCCGCGACCTCCGCGCGCTGCTCACCCAGTACGCCACCGCGAAGGTCACCTTCTCCGAGCCCGGCGCCCCCGTCCTCCTGGCCCCCTCCGCGGCGAAGGAACTGGCGGCCGCCGTAGGCGCCGCCCTGGACAACGTCCACCGCCACGCAGGCGAGAACGCCCGAGCCTGGATCCTCGTCGAGGACGAACCGGACGCGGTGATCGTCACCGTCCGAGACGACGGCCCCGGCATCCCCGAGGGCCGCCTGGCCCAGGCAGAGGGCGAAGGCCGCATGGGCGTGGCCCTCTCCATCCGAGGCCGCCTACGCGACCTGGGCGGCACGGCAGAGGTGATCTCGATCGCGGGCCAGGGCACGGAGGTAGAGCTGAGGGTGCCGAGAAAGGCGACTCGGCGATGAAGGCGCCCCGGAGGGGCGCGGGGAACTGCGCGACCACCCACACAACGGCCCGGCAGCCGAGATACGACCCACTAGGGGGTCTGGGGGCGAAGCATCCCCCGGATTCGAGAAGGGGCGGGGCTGGGGAAAAGCAAAAGCCACGGCGAAGCTGGAGCGGCGATGAGTGAGCAACAGGACCCGATCAAGGTCATGGTCGTCGACGACCACCCCATGTGGCGGGACGCCGTCGCCCGCGACCTGGCCGAGGCCGGCCTCGACGTGATCGCCACGGCAGGCGACGGCGACCAGGCGGTACGCCGTGCCCACGCCACAGCCCCCGACGTGCTCGTACTCGACCTGAACCTTCCCGCCAAACCGGGCGTCCAGGTCTGCAAGGAGCTGGTCGGAGCCAACCCGGCCCTGCGCGTCCTGGTCCTCTCCGCGAGCGGCGAACACGCCGACGTCCTGGAGGCGGTCAAGTCCGGAGCCACCGGCTACCTCCTGAAGTCGGCCTCCACGGAGGAGCTGATCGACGCGGTGCGCCGCACGGCCGTGGGCGACCCCGTCTTCACGCCCGGCCTCGCGGGCCTGGTCCTCGGCGAGTACCGCAGACTCGCCTCCGAGCCCGCCCCCGCCCCGGGCGCCGACGGGCCCAAGGCCCCGCAGCTCACCGACCGCGAGACCGAGGTCCTGCGCCTGGTGGCCAAGGGCCTGAGCTACAAGCAGATCGCCGAACGCCTCGTCATCTCCCACCGCACCGTCCAGAACCACGTCCAGAACACCCTGGGCAAGCTCCAGCTCCACAACCGCGTGGAACTCGTCCGCTACGCGATAGAGCGCGGCCTCGACGACGAGTAGCCCGCATCCGCCGGAAACCGAGTCAACCCAATAGTCAGCGACCCACCTTCGAGTGAATCCCGGTGATCAAGCTCCCCACAATTCACCGGAATTGACCGTTCGCACCATGCCTAAGTGACCTGGATCACTATTAGCGTGACCTTCATCAGGCAACCGCGGCGAAGGGACATTTCCAATGCGGGTCGGAGTACTGACCGGAGGCGGCGACTGCCCCGGGCTCAACGCCGTCATCCGTGGCATCGTCCGCAAGGGCGTGCAGGAGTACGGCTACGACTTCACCGGCTTCCGGGACGGCTGGCGCGGTCCGCTGGAAGGCGACACCATCCAGCTCGACATCCCCGCCGTACGCGGCATCCTGCCCCGTGGCGGCACCATCCTCGGCTCCTCGCGCACCAACCCCCTCAAGGTGGACAACGGCATTCGCCGGATCAAGGAGAACCTCGAAAAGGAGGAGGTCGACGCGCTGATCGCGATCGGCGGAGAGGACACCCTGGGCGTCGCCGCCACCCTCTCCGACGACTACGGCGTCCCCTGCGTCGGCGTACCCAAGACCATCGACAACGACCTCTCGGCCACCGACTACACCTTCGGCTTCGACACGGCCGTCAATATCGCCACGGAGGCCATCGACCGCCTCCACACCACCGCCGAGTCGCATATGCGCGTCCTCGTCGTCGAGGTCATGGGCCGGCACGCGGGCTGGATCGCCATCCACTCCGGACTGGCCGGCGGAGCAAACGTCATCCTCATCCCCGAGCAGCCCTTCGACGTCGACCAGGTCTGCGCCTGGGTCACCTCCCGCTTCAAGGCCTCGTACGCCCCGATCGTCGTCGTCTCCGAGGGTGCGAAGCCCAAGGACGGCGACATGGTGCTCAAGGACGGTTCGCTGGACGCGTTCGGGCATGTCCGGCTCTCCGGCGTCGGCGAATGGCTCTCCAAGGAGATCGAAAGGCGCACCGGCAAGGAGGCCCGCACGACGGTCCTCGGCCATGTCCAGCGCGGCGGCACCCCCAGCGCCTTCGACCGCTGGCTCGCCACCCGCTTCGGCCTGCACGCCATCGACGCGGTCCGCGAGGGCGACTTCGGCAAGATGGTCGCCCTGCGCGGCACCGACATCGTTCGCGTCCCGATCGCTCAGGCCACGGCCAAGCTGAAGACGGTGGACCCGAAGCTGTACGAGGAGGTCGGTGTGTTCTTCGGCTGAGGCCGCGTAACCGCACGTAAACGACCTAAACGGCGGGGCGCCGTTCGGAGACCGTGCCGGCGCCCCGCAGCTGACTGATCAACTCCCGTACGACAGTGGTGCCGTTGAGCGACAGCACCGACTCCGGGTGGAACTGCACCCCGGCGAACCCTCTCGCGCGCAGCCCGTGCACCTCCCCGGTGTCACTCCGGCTCACCTCGACACCGTGCGCCGCCAGCTCCGCCGCACGCTCGTCGTCGCAGTGCGCCACGAAGCTGTTGTAGAAGCCGACGGTCTCCGTCCGCCCGAAGAGGTCGATCTCCGTCTGTGCGCCCTGGTAGGGGACTTCCTTCCGTACGATCTCCAGACCCAGCTCCGCCGCGATCAGCTCATGCCCGAGACAGACACCGAGCACGCCGTGCCGGTGACCGCCGATCACCTCGGCGGTGAGCCCGCGCAGGAACGCCATCTTGGGGTCGGCGGTGTCCGAGGGGTCGCCCGGACCGGGGCCCAGGACCAGCGGCCCCTCGTGCGCCAGCACCGCCTCCCGCAGGCCCGGCTCGTCGTACCGCCGCACGGACACCTCGAGACCCGACGAACGCAGCAGGTGCGCGAGCATCGCCGTGAAGGTGTCCTCCCCGTCGACGACCAGCGCATGGCCGTCCAAGTCAGCCGAACGCTCCTGCATCCGCAGCCAGAACGGCGCCAGCGAGGACCGCCGCCCGTCGAGCGCGGCCCGCACCCGCGGGTCCTCGGCCAGCCCCGGCCGTACGCGCTCGTCCGGCCGCCTTCCGGGACGTACCCCCAGCGCGGCCAGCACCCCCGCCGCCTTCGCATGCGTCTCGGCCACCTCGCTCGCCGGATCGGAGCCGCGTACGAGCGTGGCGCCGACCGGCACCCGCAGCCGGCCGACCGAGTCGATGTCCGCGGTACGGATCAGGATGGGGGAGTCGAGGGTCTGGGCGCCGCCGGAATCACGGCCGACGAGCGCCAACGCTCCGGCGTAGTACGCGCGGCCACCCACCTCGTGCCGCTCGATCACCCGGCAGGCGTTCTGTACCGGCGACCCGGTGACGGTCGCCGCGAACATGGTCTCGCGCAGGACGTCGCGCACATCGAGCGACGACCGGCCCCGCAACTCGTACTCCGTGTGAGCGAGGTGAGCCATCTCCTTCAGCCGTGGCCCGATGACGACCCCGCCCATGTCGCCGACCGTGCACATCATCTTGAGCTCCTCGTCGACGACCATCGACAGCTCCTCGATCTCCTTGCCGTCGGCGAGGAAGTCCAGGAGATCCTCGGGGGTCGGCCCATCGGCCGGATAGCGATACGTCCCGCTGATCGGGTTCATCACGACGGTCCCGCCCGCCCGTCTCCCACCACCGCCCTCAACCGAGAGCCCTTCGGGCGCGCCCCTTCCACCTGACATGCGGACGTGCACCTCCGGGCTGGCCCCGACAAGCGTCCGCTTCCCGGTGTGCACGACGAACGTCCAGTACGCACCCCGCTCACCCTCCAGCAGCCGCCGGAACAGCGCGAGCGCGTCGACCCTGCCGAAGCCGGGGATCTGCCCCTCGTACGTACGCCGGATGACGAAGTTCGCGCCCTCGCCCTGCCCGATCTCCTCCCGCAGCACGCGCCCGACGATCTCCGCGTACTCCTCGTCGCCCACGTCGAAGCCACCGCCCGTCACCTTCACATCGTGTGCGGGCAGCTGCGACAGGGCCTGGTCCAGGGGGAGTTCGTACGCCTCCTCGGGGGTCAGCACCGCGAGCGGCGTACCGTCGTCGCGGACGTCGAAGCCGCGCTCGCGGATCTGGCGGAACGGGATGAGGGCCAGGCCCTCGTCGGGGATGTCGGCGAGCCGGTCGTACGTGGCGACCGGGCCGAGCATGACTTCTACGGTGTCGTGGTCGATTCCGGGGGTACGGCGCCGCAGCAGTGCGAACGGGCGGTCGTCGTGCAGGAGCCGGGCCAGGTGCATGGGTTCCTCTTCCCTCGTGATCGCCGGCGATCGATGCCGGTGATCGATGTCGTGATCGGGAGGAACGGCCCTGGTCGTGGAAACACTGAAGGCCGCCCCTCGGGCGGCCTTCGCGAAGTCCTGCGTACGCGCAGTCAGTGGGCCGCCGGGTGAGCGGTCCACCACCAGTTCTGGTTCTGGGTCTTGGTCGAGTGCGCGAACATGTGCGGCACCTTATCCCATACGGATCCCGTGCCGGGGCCCGGTCGCGGGGCGCACGCCGCTCGGACGCTCCATCGACGGTTTTGTCTCACCAGCCGAACCGGACGAAAATCGCTCGACACGACCCCGTAATGTTGGCGAGGTGACCGTGAACGCTGATACCCAAGCCGTCGCCACCAAGGCGACCTGGCGAGACCTGCCCGCGGCGCAGCAGCCCGACTACCCCGATGCCGAGGCCCTGCGCGAAGTGATCGCCGAGCTGGCGAGCTATCCGCCCCTCGTCTTCGCGGGCGAGTGCGACCAGCTGCGCGCCCGGATGGGAGCTGTTGCCAGGGGCGAGGCCTTCCTGCTTCAGGGCGGCGACTGCGCCGAGGCCTTCGACGCGGTGTCGGCCGACCACATCCGCAACAAGTTGAAGACGTTGCTTCAGATGGGCGCCGTCCTCACGTACGCGGCCTCTGTGCCGGTCGTGAAGGTGGGCCGCATCGCCGGCCAGTACTCCAAGCCGCGCTCCAAGCCGACCGAGACCCGCGACGGCGTGACCCTGCCGACCTACCGCGGCGACTCGGTCAACGGCTTCGAGTTCACCGAGGCCGCCCGCATCCCGGACCCCGAGCGCCTGAAGCGGATGTACCACGCCTCCGCCTCCACGCTGAACCTGGTCCGCGCTTTCACCACCGGCGGCTACGCCGACCTGCGCCAGGTGCACGCCTGGAACCAGGACTTCGTGAAGTCGTCCCCGTCCGGGCAGCGCTACGAGCAGCTGGCGCGCGAGATCGATCAGGCGCTGAACTTCATGCACGCCTGCGGGACCGACCCGGAGGAGTTCAAGACCGTCGAGTTCTACTCCTCGCACGAGGCGCTGCTGCTCGACTACGAGTCGGCGCTGACCAGGGTCGATTCACGCACGGGGCATCTGTACGACGTCTCCGGGCACATGGTGTGGATCGGTGAGCGCACCCGTCAGCTGGACGGTGCGCACATCGAGTTCGCCTCGAAGATCCGCAACCCGCTCGGGATCAAGCTGGGCCCGACGACGACGGCCGAGGACGCGCTGCAGTACATCGAGCGCCTCGACCCGGAGCGCGAGCCGGGCCGGCTGACCTTCATCGTCCGCATGGGCGCCGACAAGGTCCGGGACAAGCTGCCCGAGCTGGTCGAGAAGGTCACCGCCTCCGGTGCGACCGTCGCCTGGATCACCGACCCGATGCACGGCAACACCTACGAGGCGGCCTCCGGTCACAAGACCCGACGCTTCGACGACGTGCTGGACGAGGTCAAGGGCTTCTTCGAGGTCCACAAGGAGCTGGGTACGCACCCGGGCGGCATCCACGTGGAACTCACCGGTGACGATGTCACCGAGTGCGTGGGCGGCGGCGACGAGATCTTCGTCGACGATCTGCACCAGCGTTACGAGACGGCCTGCGACCCGCGCCTGAACCGCAGCCAGTCCCTGGACCTGGCGTTCCTGGTGGCGGAGATGTACCGCGACCAGTAGCGGATCGGTTGGTGCACAGGGCATGCGATGGGGCGCGGATCACATACGATCCGCGCCCCATCACACTTTTAGGACGCGCACCGGACGGGTAAGGTTAGGTTTGCCTCACCGATCAATCGGGATGGCGACCTGTCTGTCCCGCTTTCTGTCCCGTCGGGTGGTGAACCGCGTGTACGTCTGTAACTGCTTCGGGGTCACCGAGGCGCAGGTGAGGAAGCACGCGGAAGCGGGTGCGTGCACGCCACGCCAGATCGCCTCGGCCTGCAAGGCGGGCACCGACTGCGGTTCGTGCGTACGGCGGATTCAGGCACTGCTGGGCCGCGGCGCGTGCCGTACCGAGGTGGCCGACCAGGCGCCGTCCGCGCTCGCCGAGCTGGCAGAGCTGGACGAAGCCGCTTAGGCGTGAAGCCGCGTAGGTGTGCGGCCGCTCAGCTGTCCGGCTGCTCGATGAGCTGGGCGATGTAGAGCGCCTCGCCGAGTTTCTCCACCAGTTCCAGCTGGGTGTCCAGGTAGTCGATGTGGTGTTCCTCGTCCGCGAGGATCGACTCGAAGATGTTCGCGGACGTGATGTCGCCCTTGTTCCGCATCACCTCGATGCCGCGCCTGAGGCGGTCGATCGCCTCGACCTCGACCTGCCGGTCCGCCTTGAACATCTCGGTGACCGTCTGCCCGACCCGGACGTGGAAGAGCCGCTGGTAGTTCGGCAGGCCCTCCAGGAAGAGGATCCGGTCGGTGAGCACCTCCGCGTGCTTCATCTCGTCGAACGACTCGGCCCGGGTGTACTTCGCGAGCTTTGTCCAGCCGAAGTTCTCCTGCATCTTCGCGTGCAGGAAGTACTGGTTGATCGCGGTCAGCTCGGCGGTCAACTGCTCGTTGAGGAATTCGATGACCTCGGGGTCGCCCTGCATTGCAGAGGCTCCTTCCACGCGGGGGACTGGCGGGATGCGCCGCATGATTCCACCGGTACCTGGGGCCGTCCAGTAAGTGCAGGCTTAGTAGTAGATGCCCGAATCGGGACAGGCCTGGTCATCTGCACCGTCTTTGGTCTGTCAGGATGGAGACATGGGTCAGCCGGTGGAGCGTGAATCTGGAGAAGCAGCGCAGTCGGACCTTCCGCCGGGGCAACGACTGCAGCGCGGCTGGCCGGTCACGCATTACGGGCCCGTCCCCAAGTTCCGGCCCGAGCGCTGGGAGTTCAGGGTTTTCGGAGCTACTGCCGATGGCGAGAAACATTGCTGGAATCATGAGGAGTTCTCGGCCCTGCCGTATACCACGGTCGTGGCCGATCTGCATTGCGTGACGAAGTTCAGCATGCTCGGCGCCGAATGGGGCGGCGTCCCGGCTCGTACACTCCTGGAGATCGCCCCGCCCGCGCCCAGCGTCACGCATGTGATGGTCTGGGCGGAGTACGGCTTCAGCTCGAATCTCCGCCTCACCGACTTCACCTCCGAGCGCACGATCTTCGCCACTCACAAGGACGGCGAACTCCTCACCGCGGAACACGGCTTCCCCCTGCGCCTGGTGGTGCCCCACCTGTACGCCTGGAAGGGCCCCAAGTGGGTCCGCGGCATCGAGTACATGACCGCCGACCGCCGCGGCTTCTGGGAGGAACGCGGCTACCACAACATCGGCGACCCCTGGCGCGAACAGCGCTACTCGTACCAGGAGGAGCCGGGGGACGGCCCCGAGCTCTGAGTCTCCTGGCTCTGAGACTCAGCCGTCCCGGAGTTTCTTGAGTCGCTCCACGTCTGCCGCGTGGCCCTCCTTGCCGCCGGGCGTCTCGATGATCAGAGGTACGTCGGCGGTGGCGGGGTGGGTCATCAGGGCGCGGAAGGGGTCCTCGCCTATGTGGCCGGCGCCGATGTTGGCGTGGCGGTCCTTGTGGGCGCCTGCGATGTCCTGGGAGTCGTTGGCGTGGATCAGTTTCAGGCGGCCCTCGCCGATCGTGTCCACCAGCAGGTCGAGGGTCTGGTGCGTTCCGGTGGGGCCGGTGAGGTCGTGGCCCGCCGCGAAGATGTGGCAGGTGTCGAGGCAGACGCCGAGCTTAGGGTGGGCGTCGAGTGCCTCGAAGTACGGCCCGAAGTCCCAGGTCCGGGAGCACAGGGAAGCGCCCTGGCCCGCGGTCGACTCGATCAGCAGGTCCGGGTCGTCGTCGTGGGTCAACTCGTCGAGCAGCGGAAGCAGATGCTCGCGTACCTGCTTCAGCGCGACCGCACGTGTCCGACCGCCGGTCGCCGAACCGGTGTGTACGACGACTCCCCGTGCCCCGATCGCGCGCCCCCGCCGCAGTGAGTGCCGCAGCGACTCCACGGACCGCTCCAAGGTCGCCTCGGTGTGCGAGCCGAGGTTGATCAGGTAGGGCGCGTGGACGTACGCGGGGATCGACCCCGCGGCGCAGGCCGCGCGGAACTCCTCGTCCTGCCGCGGATTCCCCGGTGGTGTCGCCCAGCCGCGCGGGTTGGCGACGAAGACCTGGACGGTCTCGGCGCCCAGATCACGCGCGTACGACAGGCCTACGGAGGCAAGGCCGCCGGACACCGGGACATGGCTGCCGACGGGGTTGCGGGACTGCGGAGTGCTCACCCGTTCAGGGTGCCATGGGGTCCTGCGCGCCCCGTCGGCGGATGCCATCAGCCCTGCCGACCTGCCGTCACTCGATCTCGATGGTGATCGTCGAGCCCTTCGGTGCCGTGTCGCCGCCGTCCACCGACTGGTCCTTGACCGTGTCCCCGAAGAGCCCGAGGAAGCCTCGGTCCTCCTTGACCTCGAAGCCGGCGGCCTCCAGCTCCCGCTTGGCGTCGTCGACGTTGTCGCCCACCACGTCCGGGACCTCGACCTGCTCCGGGCCCTTGGAGATCGTCAGGGTGACGGTGTCGCCCTCGCTCAGCTGCCGGTCGGGGGACGGCGACTGCTCGGCGACCTGGCCGGCGTCGAACTCGGAGTTGATCTGCTGGGGGGCGATCTCGACCTTCAGACCCGCGTCCTGGAGCTCCTGCCGTGCGTCGGCGAGCTCGTCGCCCACGACCTCCGGCACATCCACGGGGCTGCCCTTGCTGACGGTGAGGGCGATGGCGGAGCCCGCGCGGCGCGTGGTGCCCGCACCCGGCTCCGTACGGATCACAAAGCCGAAGGGGACCTCCTCGCTGAAGTCCCTGGTGATCATGCCCGCCTTCAGGCCCTCGTCCTTCAGCCGCGCCCTGGCCTTGTCCAGCTTGAAGCCCTCCACATTCGGCACCCGTACGGTCTCCGGACCCCTGGAGATCGTCAGCGACACCGGGTCGTTGTCACGGATCCGGGCGCCCGCCTCGGGATCGCTGCTGATGACCGTGCCGCGCTCGACGGTGTCGCTGTACTCGCGCTCGACCGGTCCCACATCGAGCCCGGCGCTCTCGAGCCGATCCTTGGCTTTCGCCTCGGTCATCGCGAGCAGCGGTGGGACCTTGGTGAACTGGCCGGAGTTGATGTACCAGACGCCCGCGCCGAGGCCGAGCGCCAGCAGCACGGCGGCGACGATCGCGAGTACGCCGCGCCGGGGGAGTGGGGTGCGGGTACGGCGGCGCGAAGGGGCGTTCGGAGGCGGGGTCGCCAGGATGCTCGTGTGCTGGAACCCGTGATCGCCGCCGTCCTCGTTCACGGGGAGCGGCCGCGGCACGGACAGCGAGCGCGGGATCACGCTCGTACGGTCCGCACCGATGTCGTGGCCCTCGGCGAGCGCCTGCGGCGGCACCGCGTCCAGCTGCTCGGCGGTCAGCCCGCTGCGCGCGTCCCGGACCTGTGCGAGCAGGGCCACCGCGTCGTGCGGACGTACATCCGCGGTGCGCGCGGTCGCCGACGCGACCAGTTCGTCGAGTTCGTAGGCAAGGCCCGGCACTTCCGCCGACGGCGGCGGGACGTCCTCGTGGAGGTGCTTGTAGAGCACCGCCGCGGGCGAGTCCGCGAGGTGCGGCCGGTCGCCGGTCAGCATCTCGTAGAGGACGATTCCGCAGGCGTATACGTCGACCCGTGGATCGGCCGTGCCGTGTTCTATCTGCTCCGGGGCCAGATACGACACCGTGCCGAGCACGGACCCTGTCGTGTTCGTGACGGTGTCAACAGCTCGTACGAGGCCGAAATCGGCCACCTTGACCCGGCCGTCGTCCCCTATGAGGACGTTCTCCGGCTTCATGTCGCGGTGCACGAACCCGGCGCGGTGCGCGCCGCCGAGCGCGGCGAGCACCGACTCCAGGATGTCGAGCGCCGCCCGCGGCTGCAGGGCCCCGCGCTCGCGCAGTACGTCCCTCAGGGTGCACCCGGCGACGTACTCCATGGCGAGATAGACGTACGGCCCGTCGGTCCCCTGGTCGAAAACCTGCACCACATTGGGGTGCGCAAGGCGGGCCACCGACTTGGCCTCGCGGATGAACCGCTCGACGAACGTGGCGTCCGCGGCCAGCGTCGGATGCATCACCTTGAGCGCGAGCACACGGTCCAGGCGGGTGTCCACAGCCCTGTAGACCGTGGCCATCCCGCCGACCGCGATACGTGCGTCGATGCGGTAGCGGCCGTCGAGCACCTGACCGACCAACGGGTCCTGAAGGGTCGTATCCACGCAGGTGAGTGTACGAGCCGAGGCTGTCAACGCCGCGTGATCGGTGGAGATTCGGAGCCGGACTGCAGCCGAGCTGTGACGAGACCGCAGGTCAGACCGGGATCATCATCGAGAGGGGACCATTGTCTCAGAGGCCGGTGATCGCGAGGGGAGCACCGTCTCCGAGGCCGGTGGCACCGTCTCCGAGGCCGGTGGCTGGTTTATGTCCCGTCGCGCCCCGTAAGGGGCGCGGAGCCGCAGCCGAGATACAACCCGGGGGCCTGGAGGCGCAGCCCCCCCCCCACGCGGCGGAGCCGCAAACTGATACAGCCGGGAAGGGGCGGGCTTGGGGAAAGGACCCCCTGGCCCCCACCCGCTCAGAAAGCGGGCCGCTCCGGATCCAGCCGAGCCACTCCCTCCACAGGAGACGACGCCTCAGCGAAGTGCCGCCGAGGGATCCGCCCCGCAAGCCGAGCCAACCGCCCCGCCTCCACCGCATGCTTCATGGCCTCGGCCATCAGCACCGGCTCCTGAGCCCGAGTGACGGCAGACGCAAGCATCACACCGGCACACCCCAACTCCATGGCAAGGGCTGCATCGGACGCCGTCCCGGCCCCCGCGTCCAAAATGACCGGCACGCGCGCGTGCTCCACGATCAACTGGAAGTTGTGCGGATTCCGAATTCCGAGCCCGGACCCGATCGGGGACCCGAGCGGCATGATCGCGGCACAGCCCACATCCTCCAGCTTCCGCGCGAGAACGGGATCATCGTTCGTGTAGGGCAACACCGTGAACCCGTCATCGACGAGCGTCTCGGCCGCGTCGAGCAATTCGATCGGATCCGGCAGCAACGTGCGCTCGTCAGCGATGACCTCCAGCTTCACCAGCGAGGTGCCGAGCGCTTCGCGAGCGAGCCGAGCCGTCAGCACGGCCTCCCCGGCGGTGTAACAGCCCGCCGTGTTCGGCAGCACACGAATACCGAGCCGATCGAGCACGGACAGCACCGAACCATGCACGGAAGCGTTTACGCGCCGCATCGCGACCGTCGTCAGCTCCGTGCCGGAGGCGACGAGCGACCGCTCCAGCACATCGAGGCTGGGCGCCCCGCCGGTGCCCATGATGAGGCGGGACGTGAAGGACGTACCGCTGATGAGAAACGGGTCGTCGGCCATGGTTCAGCCTCCTTGGACGGCGGTGAGGACCTCGATGCGGTCTCCCTCGGAGAGGGATGTGTCCGGCCACTGCGCGCGCGGGACGACGGTTTCGTTGAGCGCGGCGGCGACCCCGGAGGGCGCCGCGGTGAGGGTGGCGACCAGTGTGTCGAGGGCGGTGCCGGCGGCGATCTCCTGCCGCTCACCGTTGACGAAGACGTTCATGACGTAGACGTTCATACGGGCTGCTCCGTGCGGGCCGTACTGAAGCGCCTGGGTGTGAACGGGCGGGCTTCCTCCGGGAGTTCACCGGTGGTCAGCAGGTGCGCCATGGCGTCGCCCGTGACGGGGGTGAGCAGGACGCCGTTGCGGTAGTGACCGGTGGCCAGGAGCAGGCCGTCCAGTTCTGTGGGGCCGAGCAGGGGCGCGTTGTCGGGGGAGCCGGGGCGCAGTCCCGCGCGGGTCTCGGTGAGCGGGAGTTCGGTGATGCCGGGGACCAACTCGTGGGCGTCGCGCAGCAATTCGTACACGCCGCCCGCGGTCACCGTCGTGTCCCAGCCCAGCTCCTCACTCGTGGCGCCGACGACCAGCTCACCGTTCTCGCGCGGCACCAGGTACACATGGCTGCCCCGGACGACGGCCCGCACGGTACGGCTCAGGAACGGCGCGTACCGCTTCGGCACGGTCAGCCGCAGTACCTGCCCCTTCACCGGCCGTACGGGCGGCAGTACGGCGTCGGGAACGCCCGCGAGCCGCCCGCTGAGGCTGCCCGCGGCGAGGACGACCTGGCCCGCGATCAGCTCGGTCCCGTCGGTGGTGACGATCCCGGTGGCTCGGTCCCGTACGACGCTGAGCCGCTCCGCCCACACCCGGTGGAATGTCACTCCGGCCCGCTCGCACGCCGCGACCAGCGCCTTGGCGAGCCGCCGTGGATCGATCTGGTGGTCGCCGTCGACCTTGAGCCCTCCTCGCACGCCCGGCGCGAGCATCGGCTCCAGGCGCCGGCACTCGCGGCCGCTGAGCCACTCCGACTCCAGGCCCGACTGGACTTGCAGGGCGTGCAGTTCGCGCAGATGGGCGCGGTCGTCGGCGTCCAGCGCGACGGCCAGCGCGCCGCACTCGCGGTAGCCGAGGTCCAGGCCCGTCGCTTCGGTGAGTTCGGCGGCGAACTCCGGGTAGCGCCGGGCGGACGCCAGATTGAGGCCGAGCAGGGTTTGCTCGCCGTAGTGGAGCTCGGTGACGGCGGCCAGCATTCCGGCGGCCACCTGGGCCGCTCCGCCGCCGGGGTCGGGGTCCACGAGTGCGGTGGCGAAGCCGCGCTGCGCGGCACGCCAGGCGGTCACCAGGCCGATGATCCCGCCCCCGACGATCAGGACGTCGGATGTGTCGGATGTGCTTGACGACGCGTGTGATGCGAGCGATGTACGCGACATGGGCGTCCAGCCCCTCCCTTCGCCGGCATGACCCGGATCAGGTTCGTACGGTCGGAGGCCGTCCCAGCCTCCCTCTCAGTCCGGTGCGTCCGGACTCCCGCGAGTGCTCTAGGTTGGCCACCCTAACTCTTCGTGTCACACCTCAGTAAGGGAGCCGCACGGCATGGCCGGTTCGCTCGACGGTCTCGTCCTCGCCCCGGTCGCAGACCAAGCCCCAGGTCAGGTCGGTACGCGCACCCGCTTCTCGTACCACGAGAAGGACGGCGAGATCTGGGCCGAGTACGCGGGCGGCGACGTCGTACGCGGCCACCTGGTGGGTACACGTGAGGGTGACCGCCTCGACTTCCGGTACGTGCAGCTGAAGCGGGACGGCAGCACCTCCTCGGGGCACTGCCTGTCCCGAGTGGTCGAGCTCGCCGACGGGCGCGTACGCCTGGAGGAGACCTGGGAGTGGGAGTCGCAGACGGGCAGCGGGACGAGCGTGGTGGAACAGCTCGCCGACGATCTCTGACGGCCGTGCGAGACGTCATGACGGCTGTGCAGGACGTCACTGATCGCTCCCGCTGACTGACACAACGTCAGTTGACTATGGTGATCGGGTGAACGAGCAGACGCGGGAACGGAGCCGGGCAGCGCGACGACGTGTCGTGATCGTCGGCGCGGGCATGGCCGGCGTGCAGACCGCGGTCGCCCTGCGGGAGCAGGGTTTCACCGGCACCGTGACGCTGATCGGCGCGGAGCCGCACCAGCCGTACGACCGCCCGCCGCTCTCCAAGGCCGTCCTGCTCGGCACGGCCGAGGGCTCCGCCTTCGACGTCGACTTCGAGGCCCTGGGCATCGAGCTGCGCCTGGGGCTCGAGGTGACAGGCGTACGTCCTGTTGATCATGAACTCGACACGGCCATGGGGCCCGTTCCGTACGACGTCCTGGTCATCGCCACGGGCGCGGAACCCATGCGGCTGCCGGGCGCGGAGGGCGTACCGGGAGTGCATCTGCTGCGCACCCTGGACGACGCCGAGCGGTTGCGGCCCGTGCTGGCCCGGCAGCACGACATCGTGGTCGTCGGCGCGGGCTGGATCGGCGCCGAGTTCGCCACGGCGGCGCGCGAGGCCGGGTGCGCGGTGACCGTCGTCGAGGCCGCCGACCGGCCGCTCGCCGGCGCACTGCCCGCCGAGGTGGCCACGCCCATGACCGCCTGGTACGCGGACAGCGGCGCATCGCTGCGCACCCACGCGCGCGTGGAGCACGTCGAACCCGGGGCGGTCGTGCTGGACGACGGCTCGCGGCTGCCCGCGGGAGCCGTCGTCGTGGGCATCGGGGCGCGGCCCGCCACCGCCTGGCTGACCGGTTCCGGGATCGAGCTCGGCGCCCATCGCGAGGTGGTCGCGGACGACCACCTGCGCACATCCGTCCCGGACGTGTACGCGGTCGGCGACTGCGCCTCCTTCCCTTCGCGCAGGTACGGCGAGCGTCTTCTGGTCCACCACTGGGACAACGCCCTCCAGGGGCCCCGTACGGTCGCGGCGAACATCATCGACGAGACGCCCGCCGCCTACGACCCTGTGCCGTACTTCTGGTCCGAGCAGTTCGGCCGCTTCGTCCAGTACGCGGGGCACCACGCGCGCGCGGACGCCACGATCTGGCGCGGCGACCCGACGGGCCCGGCCTGGTCGGTGTGCTGGCTCCGGGAGAACCGGCTGGTCGCCGTGCTCGCGGTGGGACGGCCCCGGGACCTGGCGCAGGGCCGCAAGCTGATCGAAGCAGGTGTCCCGATGATTCCGGAACTGCTGTCGGACCCGTCCCGGCCCTTGAAATCGGCGAAATCGGCGACCGCGTAGGGCGACAGGGCGGGCCGCCGGGGTCCGGCGAACGGCCCAGGCGGGGCGGCCACGACTTCCGACTGTCAGTCCGGGATGGCACGCTTAATCCCGTGACCGAGATTGACGCAAAAATCGATGCTCTCGTCCCCGCCTGGCTCACCCTCCCCGACATCGCCGAACAGCTCGGCGTCGAGGTGACCCGTGTGCGGCAGCTGGTCAAGGAGGGCCAGCTCATCGCCGTACGCCGTGGTGAGAACCGAGCGCTGCACGTCCCCGCCGCCTTCATCGACGGAGACAAGGTCGTCAAGGGCCTGTCCGGCACCCTGACGCTCCTGAGGGACGACGGCTTCACGGACGAAGAGATGCTGGAGTGGCTCTTCACCCCCGACCCGAGCCTGCCCGGCACCCCCGCGCAGGCCCTCAGCGAGAACCGAGGTACGGAGGTGAAGCGCCGAGCCCAGGCGCTCGCCGTCTGACCTGAACACACCGTCCGGCGTACGGGCCGTGCCCCGCACGGCAGGGTCCGTACGCCACCGACAACGGGGGATTTTCGCATGCCCGAAGCCACCGCACACACGCAGCTCACCGATGCCCGCGTCTACCTCTGCACGGACGCCCGAAAGCGCCAGGGTGACCTCGCCGAGTTCCTGGACGCGGTCCTCGCCGGCGGTGTCGACATAGTGCAGCTGCGCGACAAGGGCATGGAAGCCGCCGAGGAGCTGGAGCACCTCCAGGTGTTCGCCGAGGCCTGCGCGCGGCACGGCAAGCTGCTCGCGGTGAACGACCGCGCGGACGTCGCCCATGCGGCGGACGCCGACGTGCTGCACCTGGGCCAGGGCGACCTGCCCGTCCCCGCCGCCCGCGCGATCCTCGGCGACAACGTCCTGATCGGCCGCTCCACACACGCCGATGCGGAGGCCGCGTCCGCCGCCGTCGAGGACGGAGTGGACTACTTCTGTACGGGCCCCTGCTGGCCGACGCCCACCAAGCCGGGCCGCCATGCGCCGGGCCTGGACCTCGTCCGGTACACGGCCGCGCTCGGCACCGACCGTCCCTGGTTCGCCATCGGCGGCATCGACCTCGGCAACCTCGACGAGGTCCTCGAAGCGGGCGCCCGGCGCGTCGTTGTCGTACGGGCGATCACGGAGGCCGATGACCCGGGCGCGGCGGCCCGGGAGTTCGCGAAACGATTGCGTCACGGTTAGTTGTCCGAGGTGTGGACAAGTGGCCGACAAACCGGGCAATTTCCATCGTCCGGTTGGGGGACCGCCAGCCCCTGACTAACCTGCGGGTATGGCCCTAGGATCTGCGTCCACCAGGACTGACCGCGCACGCACTGTGCGTGACATGCTCGCCACTGGCAAGACGACGTACTCGTTCGAGTTCGCGGCGCCGAAGAGCCCGAAGGGCGAGCGGAACCTGTGGAACGCGCTCCGCCGCGTCGAGGCCGTCGCTCCCGACTTCGTGTCGGTGACCTACGGAGCGGGCGGCTCGACCCGCGCCGGCACAGTGAAGGAGACCGAGCAGATCGTCGCGGACACGACGCTCACCCCGGTCGCCCACCTCACCGCCGTGAACCACTCCATCGCCGAACTGCGCAACATCATCGGCCAGTACGCGGACGCCGGGATCCGGAACATCCTCGCCGTGCGCGGCGATCCGCCGGGCGACCCCATGGGCGACTGGATCCCGCATCCTCAGGGCCTGACCTACGCAGCCGAACTCGTCCGACTCATCAAGGAGTCGGGCGACTTCTGCGTGGGCGTCGCGGCTTTCCCCGAGATGCATCCGCGCTCTGCCGACTGGGACATGGACGTCGCGCATTTTGTCGACAAATGCCGGGCCGGCGCCGACTACGCGATCACGCAGATGTTCTTCCATCCCGAGTCGTACCTGCGGCTACGTGACCGAGTCGACGCGGCCGGCTGCGAGACCCCGGTCATCCCCGAGGTCATGCCCGTGACCAGCGTGAAGATGCTGGAGCGGCTCCCGAAGCTCAGCAACGCCTCGTTCCCGGACGCCCTCAAAGAGCGGATCCTCACAGCCAAGGACGATCCGACGGCTGTACGCTCCATTGGAATCGAGTTCGCTACGGAGTTCTGCGCGACGCTGCTGGCCGAGGGAGTCCCCGGACTGCACTTCATCACGTTGAACAACTCGACCGCGTCTTTGGAAATCTACGAAAATCTGGGGCTGCACCACCCACAGCAGGCCTAGACCGCACGCATCCTCGTACGACACACTGCGTAACGGTCACTGGGAGAGGGGCGTACATGGGCTGGACGGTCCTCTACATCGCGTTCGGCATCGTCGCGCTGTGGCTGCTCGGCGAGGTCCTGCTGCAGTACAAGGCACGGCTGCGCTGGAGGCTGCTGGCCTTCGCGGGCTTCCTCGGCGTGGTGCTCGGCGTGCTCATCCCGTCCGTGCCGGTCATCGGCCTGGGCGCCGCCGCCTTCGCGGTCGGGCAGACATACGTCACACTGTCGTTCCGCCGCGGCTTCGCGGCCGGCTGGGCCGTCGCAGGCCGCCCGGGCGCCAGCAAGCGGCGCCGCGGCGAGCCGGACCGGGATCCGACGCTCGAGGTCTCCGACCTCCAGGCGGCGGACAGCGGAATGCGTCCGCGGGACGACTTCGGCCAGGGCGACGACCTCTACGGCCGCGAGGACTCCGTCTTCGGACAGCGGTCCGACGCCTTCGGACAGCAGTCCGCGAGCTTCGGGCAGCACGCCGAGACGGCGGCCGAGTCCACCGCCGTCTACGAGCCGCAGCCCCTGCCGGACGACACGGGCAACTACGGCGTCTACAGCGACGCCGCCTACGCCGCGGCCACCGACCCGTCCTACGCCGCGTCCGCCCAGTCCCCGGACGCCGGCCAGAACTACGGGTACGACGGATACTCCGGCTACGACCAGCAGCAGTACGGCTACGACAACGGCCAGCAGCAGTACGCCGCCTACTCCGACCCGTACCTCGGCACGCAGACGTACGGGGGTGCCTCGTACGACTCCTCCTACGACGCCTCACAGCAGCAGTACGGGCAGCAGGGCTACGCCCAGGACCAGTACGCGGGCGGGAGCTACGGCGGCGGCGAGACCCCGCCGGGCGGCGTCTGGGTCCCACAGCAGCGCTCCACCGACGATCCGTACGGCGGCGAACTCCCGCCGGAGCAGCAGCAGTATCCGTACGAGGGCAACGGGAACGGAAACGGGTACGACGAGCAGTACCGGTTCTGACAACCGCCTTACTGCGAGCCCTGGAAGCCCGGTCCCTCCACGATCAGTCCCGCGACCAGCGCACCGGACATGCCCGCGTGCGGCAGTCCGCCGCCGGGGTGTGCCCAGCCGCCGACCGTGAACAGGCCCGGCAGGCGGGTGCTGTTGGACGGGTGCAGCAGACGTCCGCCCGCGGCGGCCAGCGCCGGGGCCGGAACCGCGCCGCCGTCCGCACCCGTCGCCTCCGCGATGTCCAGCGGCGTACGGACCTCGTGCCAGAGGAGGCGCTCGCGCAGGTCGGGTATCGCGCGCCCAGCGGCGGTGAGTACCCGATCCACATCGTCCTCGGTCGGCGCCACGCCTGACGGCACCGTGACGCTCAGCGTGACCGCCTCGTGGTCGTCGTCCGGCACCAGCGCGGGATCGCCGGGGCGCAGCACCGTCACAGTGGGCGCGGCCGGGAGCCCGGAGCCCGGAGAAGCCGTACGCCCGGGTCGGTCGCCGAACAGCGCGTGCAACTCCGCCTCGCGATCCGCCGCGTGTACGACCGTCCGATGAGCCACCCCCTCCGGCCGCCCGCCGCGCAGCGCCAGGTGAACCGTCAGGCGGCTCGGCAGTCCCCGCTGGGGCAGCACTTCGCCGTCGCCGTGCGGCGCGGTCCCGGAGATCAGCCCGTCCAGCATTCCGGGCGCCACGCCCGCGACCACGAAGTCCGCCTCCTCGATGGTGCCGTCGGCCGGCTCCAGCCCCGCCGCTCGACCGTCCTTCTCGACGATCCGCTCGACGGCCGTGTCGAAGTGGAACTCGACCCTGCGGGCCAGGCACCGCTCGTACACCGCCCGCGCCAACCCCCGTATCCCACCGCGCACATACCACGTCCCGAAGGCGTGCTCCATGTACGGCAGCACGGCCGCGGCGGCCGGGGTGACGCGTGGGTCGAGGCCATACGCGAGGGCCTGGCTCTCCAGGAGGGCCGCGAGCCGTGGGTCGCGCAGTTCCCAGGCGCCGACCTCCGCGAGTGTGGTCGCCACCCGGGGGCGCAGCAGACGGCGCTGCTTGAGCGACGGATACGGGTCACGATCGGCGAGAACCTGCCAGTTGGGCCACAGGGTCTCTTCGAGCAGCGGTCGGCGCGTACGGTCCCAGGCCTCTCGCGCCCGTACCAGGAACTCGCCCCACCGCTCTCCCTCGCCCGCCCCCAGGGCCGCGTCCAGGGCCGAGACGACTCCCGCACGCGAGGCGTTGGGCAGCGAGACCTCCGTGCCGTCCGCGAAGACGTGGTGCGAGGCCGGGTCCACCTGGACCAGGTCGACGCACTTTTCCAGCGGCTCCTTGCCGGTCTTGACGAACAGATCGCGGTACACAGCGGGCAGCGGCAACAGCCCCGGGCCCGTGTCGAAGACGAAGCCGTCACGCTCGACGACGCCCACCGACCCGCCGTACGTCGCCGCGCGCTCGTACACCACCACCCGGTGGCCCGCGACGGCCAGCCGGGCGGCGGCCGCCAGCGCGCCCATCCCGGCGCCGATCACCGCAATTCGTGCCATGCCAGGGACTGTATCGGCCGCTACTGACAACCCTGCCGCCACCGTCCGCCTGTCACCGCCTCGCACGCGCGGGTCCCGGATTCCCGGCCGGGGGAGCAGCGGGGGAGTAGCAGCGCGGACGCGTTCGTAACCAGTCGGCAACGGTGCGTTCTGGGCCTGAATGCGCAGGACTAGGTATCCGTACCTAGTCAGAGAGATGAGTACGCGCGCGGATGGGGCACGACCTGCGCGAACGGGAGAGTGGGGGCACGGAAAGGGGCGCGGCTCCGGCACTGCCGACACGGGGCGGCGGAACGGTGCAGCGCCCTTGGCCGCTCCTTCCGCCGAGAAGCCGGGCGGGAGCGAGGCACGGGGGGACCGGGGGGAGACCGAAAACGGGGGACTACGGGGGACTACGGGGGAACAAGAAGGGCGCCGGTCCGGCGTGGCCCGCGGGGGACGCGGCCACCTCGGGCCGGCGCTCGCTTTTCGGCCCCCTGTGCTCCCCGGTGCTTCAGCGGTTGCCGCTCACCCGCCCCTGAAGCAGCCGCGACAGCGCCGCGTGGACGTCGTCCAGGGAGCGTTCCGGCTGGAAGGCCTGCCAGTCCAGGGCAGCTACCAGGACCATGCCCACCAGGGCCGCCGCCGTGAGCGGGATGTCGATCTCGTCGCTCAGCTCGCCGTTCGCGACGCCGTCGCGCAGAACTCCCTCGACCACCGCGACGGCCTCCTGCCTGACCACCATCAGGGTGGACTGCCAGGCCCGGTTCGTACGCCACAGCTCCGCCACGTACAGCTGTGTGAAGGCCGGATAGCGGTCGATGAAGACGAGCCCCGCCCGGATCATCGCGTCCAAGGCGTCGACCTTGCTGCCGCCGTCCTGAGCGGTCTTCTCTGCCGCCTCCCGGAGGGAGGCGGTGAGGAGTCGCACACCGTGCCGGAGCAGCTCTTCGAAGAGGACGGATTTACTCGCGAAGTTGTAGTAGACGGTGCCTTTCGCGACCCCGGCGCGCTCGGCGATCTCGTCCACGGTGGTGGCCGAGAAGCCCTGCTCCGCGATGAGTGTCACGGCCGCCTCGTAGAGCTTCTGCCGGGTCACCTGTCTCCGGCTGCTGCCGCTGTCCACGGCCTTGCTGCTTTCCATGGCCCTGATTGTCACAGGCTCAGCTCCGGGTGCAGCCGGTCCAGTGTCCACACCTGCCTGCGGCGTGCGGCCACGGCGGTGAGCGCGAGGGCGCCCGCGGTGAAAGCCGTGAGGACCACGCATGCCTGCCAGACCGGTACGAGGCCGCCGCCCGTGATGAGCCTCCTCAGGGCGTCGACGACGTAACTCATCGGCATGAAGGGGTGGATCACGTTGAAGAAGGCCGGACTGGTCTGCACGGGGTACGTGCCGCCTGCCGACGTCAGCTGCAGCATCAGGAAGGCGAGGACGAGGATTCGGCCCGCGGCTCCGAATCGCGCGTTCAGCCACTGCACGATCGCCGCGAAGCACGCCGTCACCAGGCAGAGGAACCCCACCGTCCCGGCGGCTCGCGCCATCTGAAGGCCCAGCCCCCAGTGCAGTACGGCCATCAGCGTGGCCGTCTGGAGCACGCCCAGGGCGGCCACCGGCAGCCAGCCCGCGAGCGCGATGCGCCAGGCGGAGGCGCCCGTCGCGAGAGCGCGCCGGTTGAGGGGCTGGATCACCATGTAGGCCACCATCGCGCCCACCCACAGGGAGAGCGGGATGAAATACGGGGCGAATCCGGTGCCGTAATTGGGCGCCTTGTGCAGGTCCTTCGAAGCGAGCCGCACCGGGTCCGCCATCACCTCGGTGCGTTGGTCGCGGTCCTTCTTGCCGTAGTCGGGGATCTTTCCGGCGCCGTCGTGCAGTCCGCCGGCGAGCTTCCCGGAGCCGTCGACGAGCTTGAACATGCCTCCTTCGAGGTCGATCGCCCCTGTCTTGAGGGCACCGACGCCGGTGTCGAGGTCGGCAGCGCCGGTCTTGGCCGTGCCGAGTCCGGTGTGCAGGGTCTTCGCCCCCTTGGCGACCTGTCCGGCTCCCTTGTCGAGTGCGTTGATCTTGGAGACGGCGGTGGCGAGGTCCTCGGAGAGGCGCGGCGAGCGGTCGGCGAGCGTCTGTGCCTGCTTCTGGAGCGTGGCCAGGTGCCGGTCCAGCGCGTCCAGATCGCCGTCCTGGCCCGCGACCAGCGTGTTGACGTCGTCGGCGACCTTCGCCACGTCCGCGGCCGCGTCCTTCGCCTCCTTCAGCTGCGGGCAGGCGGCGTCGGGCAGCGGCGCGGTCTCGCAGCGCGCCTGGTAGACGCCGCTGAGCGTGTCGGAGGCCGTGCGGGCCGACTTGGCGGCGGCCGGGGCGGTCCTCACCAGCGTGTCGAGGTTGCGACGGATGGCCGCCGCGGAGTCCGCGACCAGCTGTGCCGTGTCGCCGATCTCCTTCTCGTTGCCTTTCAGGAAGGGGCCCACCTTGTCCGCGACGCCGTTGGCCTTTTCCGCCAGCGCCCGTGTCCCCTCCGAGACCTGCCGTGAGCCCTTCTCCAGGTCGCCTGCTCCCTTGTTGAGCTTCTTCAGGCCCGCGGAGAGCTTGCCGCTGCCCTTCTTGGCGTCCTTCAGCCCGTCGGCGAGATCCTTCGAGCCCTTCTTGGCCTTCCCGATCCCGCCCTTCAGCTGATCGGCTCCCTCGGCGGCCCTCACGGTCTGACCGTGGATGTCCGAGAACGAGATGAAGATCCTGTCGAGGAACGACCGCGACGTCTTCGTCGACGCCGCCGTCCTTACCTCGCCGAAGACCGTCCTGGAGACCTGCCCGACGATGTAGTTGTTCGCGTCGTTCGTACGCACTTGGAGGGCGCCCGTCTCCGGGGAGTCGCCCGAACTGGAGGCGACGCGCTCACTGAAGTCGGATGGCATGGTCAGCGACAGGTAGTACGTGCCGTTCTCGACGCCCTTGCGCGCCTCGGCGGCGCTGACCTCGTGCCACTCGAAGGTGTCGCTCTTGTGCAGGCCCTTGGTGATGTCGTCGCCCGCCGCGATCTTCGCGCCGTTCGCCGTCGTTCCCTTGTCGTCGTTCACGAGGGCCACGGGGATGCGGTCGAGACGGCCGTACGGGTCCCAGAACGACCACAGGTACAGGGCGCCGTACAGCAGCGGCAGCAGTAGGAGCGAGGTCATCGCCGCGCGCGGGAGCTTCCCCCTGCCGAACCGCCTGAGTTCAAGCGCGGCCAGCTTCGGCGAGCGCATCCGCCGCCTCCTTGTCTCCGTCTTGTCGGTCTTGTTCGCCTTCCGTGTCGGAGGGCTCGTCGCGTTCCGCGTGGGCGGGCTCGTCGGTTTCCTCGGGGGTGGGCTCGTCGGCGGACCCGGTGGACACGGTGACGGCATCCTCGGGTGCCTCCCGGCACACCGCGAGGACGGTCGTCCCCGCTTCGGTGAGTGCGCGCAACAGCGTCCAGACCTCGGCCCGTTCGGGTTCCGAGAGCTTCAGGTCGGTGTCGTCGACGCCGAGGAGGCGCGGGTGGCCGATCAGGGCCAGCGCCACGGAGAGCCGCAGTGCCTCGACCCGCTCCAGGTCGCGTACAGCGGTCCGGGAGCCCTTCGGCAGCGCTTCCCGGTCCAGCCCGGCGGCGTTCAGCGCGGCGTCGATCCGCAGCCGGGCCTCCGCCGCATGCTCGCTGCGGGGCCGTAGCAGCCCCCGTACGGAACCGCCGAACCGCCGCTGGAGCAGCGCCCGTTCGCGCAGGTGCTCGCCGACGGTCAGGGCGGGATCGAGGTCCGTGATCCCGGGCACGTGCGCGAGCGCGCTGATCCTGCGGACGGCCGCCATCTGCTTCGGCAGGCGGAACGGCCCGACCGCCGCGTGCCCCTCGGTGGGCTTCATGCGCCCGGTGAGCGAGAGCAGCAGGCATGTGCGCCCGGAGCCCGACGGCCCCTCGATCGCGATCAGCGAGCCGGGCTCCGCGTCGAGGGTCACTCCTTGGAACGCCCGGCCGCGAGGGCCCCTGAGGCCGAAGCCCTCAGCCGTGACGCCGAGACCACGCGGTCCGTCGGAACCTTCCCCCACCACTTTCCGCACCCCTTCCCACAAGCCGGGAACTTTTGAACTGACTGGTCAGTGCAAAAGATAGCCCGAACGCTAGATCGAAGCAAAAGGCCAGGTCAGAACGCGTTGTCAGTGGCATACCTCACGATGGGCACATACGGCACGACCTGACATGGCGATGCCGTCACACAGACGACAGGAGGTTCGTCATGGCCAGTCACCACGCAGCCGCCGCCCGTCGGCGCCGCGCCACCGGCCCTGCCCCCTCACTGACCGGCCCGGCGAGCGACGTGCACCCCGTGCTCCGCCGGGCCACGGCCCCGCCCGCCGCCCTCGACCTGCTCGCCCAGGCCCGCGCCGGACTCGACGAGGCGGCCCTGCTGGAAACGCCGAACGAGCGCTACGCGACGGCCCACCTCGCGGCCCTGCGCACCGCCGCCGCCGTGCTCGCCGCCCGGGGCCGCCCGGAGTCCACCCCGAGGCGCCGGGCGAAGATCCGGAGCGCCTGGGAAGTGCTCCCCGAGATCGCGCCCGAACTAACCGAGTGGAGCGCGCTGTTCGCCTCCGGCGCCCGCCGTCGTGCCCGCGCGGAGGCAGGCATACAGGGCGCGGCCAGCAGCCGCGACGCCGACGACCTGCTGCGCGACGTGGCGATGTTCCTGCGCCTCGTCGAGCGCATGCTCGTCCTGCAGCCCGTACTGCCCCAGCCACGGCAGGACGCCGACCAGGAGGAGCCGGAGGTACCGGAGGTACCAGATGCGGGATGAACGGCGCAGGAGCCCGATGAGCGAGGTCGCGTCCGCCCAGGGGCGAGGCACGGTCGTCCGTCGCGCGAGACGGAGGGCCGGGCGGAGGGCCGGAGGCAATAGGGTTGGCAGAGCCCGCACCTTCCCCTGGCCACACAGGTCCGGGGAAGACATCCCTATCGCTCCGCCGTAGCCGAGGCGGTGCCGCGCCGAGGAGTCAACTGCCGTGTCGGACCCGTCGCGCCCCCGCGCTTCTCTCCGTACCGCTGTGGTCTGGGACGTCCTGAAAGACGCCCTCGACCGCCGGGTCAAGGCCACCGGCCGGGAGTCGCTCGACGTGCTCGACACGGGAGGCGGCAGCGGCAAGTTCGCAGTGCCCGCCGCCCGCCTCGGTCACCGCGTCACCGTCGTGGACCCCAGCCCGAACGCGCTGTTCGCGCTGGAGCGCCGAGCCGCCGAGGCCGGCGTCGCCGACCGGGTCCAGGGCGTCCAGGGCGACGCCCACGGCCTCTTCGACGTCGTCGAGCGCGGCGGCTACGACGTGGTTCTGTGCCACGGCGTGCTCGAGTACGTGGACGACCCCGCCGAGGGCGTCGCCAACGCCGTGGCCGCGTTGCGCCCCGAGGGAGTCCTGAGCCTGCTCGCTTCGGGCCTGGGCGGCGCGGTGCTCGCGCGCGCCCTGGCCGGACACTTCACCGAGGCCCGGCAAGCACTCGGCGACCCGGACGGCCGGTGGGGCGAGGGCGATCCCGTGCCCCGGCGCTTCACCGCCGAGCAGCTCACCGCTCTCGTCGAGGGCGCCGGTCTGCGCGTGGGCGCGGTACACGGCGTACGGGTCTTCGCGGACCTCGTCCCCGGAGTCCTCGTCGACACCGAGCCGGGGGCCCTGGACGCCCTGCTCAAGCTGGAGGCCGCGGCGGCTGAGCTGCCCGCCTTCCACTCCGTGGCGACCCAGCTCCATGTGCTCGGCGAGACCCGCGAAGCCGCCGATGCCTGAGCGGGCTCCCCTGCCCCGGCCGCTGATCAGGAGCGCGGCGGCAGATGGAGTACGCCACAGCGCCCCCGATCGGGCGCTCGGAGCCGTATGATCGGAGGAGACCGTCCGGCATGACGGGCCCGTCGCTGGGGAATGCACGCTTCAGTGAACCGGGGTGCCATGGCGGAATCCGGTTGGCTAATTGGCGTAGAGGGGCGGGTTTCACGGGGGCGATTCCCTGCCTATCCTGAAGGGGACCCCCGGTCGCCCCGGCGACTGCACGATGAGGAGGACTCCGTGCCGCTCTCGGAGCACGAGCAGCGAATGCTCGAGCAGATGGAGCGAGCGCTGTACGCCGAAGATCCCAAGTTCGCGACAGCGCTTGAGGGAAGCGGGCTGCGTACGTACACCCGGCGACGGGTTTACCAGGCGGTCGTCGGCTTCCTGGTTGGTATCGCGCTCCTCATGGCCGGAATGGTCGCACAGCAGATTTGGGTCAGCGTGGTGGGATTCCTCGTCATGCTGGGCTGCGCGGTGCTCGCCGTCACCGGTTGGCGCAAAGCCCCCAAGCCGGGCGAGCAGCCCGCCGCGGGTGCCAGTGCGCCGAGCGCTCCACAAGCCCGCCGTCAGGGCCGGCAGCGGCGCTCCATGATGGACCGCATCGAGGAGCGCTGGCAGCGGCGCCGCGACGAACAAGGCCATTAGCCCCCGGGCGGAGAGCCAATACAGCGCGCAAGGGGTGACCACCCAGCGGTGGCCGCCCCTTCGGCATGCCTGCGTGCACCTCCGCGGAGGACCGGAGTTGCTGCCCGACTGAGGCTTGCTCAGCCGAGTTCGGTCACTGACCTCGCCCACGAGGCGTACGGCACTCCTCCGGCGTCGACCGCGGGCCGCGTTCGTGCAGTACGGCGGCCTCCGCGGTCGCGCACGGCGCGCTTCGCCCACGCGACGCTCACCGGCCCTCGCTCACGAGGCGTACGGCACCGCACCTGAGCGGCGTACGGCACTGAGCCTCGCTGACGTACGACACCGCGCCTCACCCGGCGTTTCGCGCCGCACCGGCATACGGCACCTGCGCCTCGCTGAAGCACGGCACCCGCACCCACCGGCGTACGACGGCCGCACCTCACCGGTACGACACCGGACCTCATCGGTGTACGGCACCCGCACCCACCGGCGTACGACACCACACCCGGCCGATACGACCAAGGGGGCGCCCACCCGACCGGGCAGGCGCCCCTCCAGGGGCCAGGATCAGGCCCCTCAGCCGCTGCCCTCTCCCGCCGACGGCCGCCGGATCAGCGTCGTCAAGCGAGCCGTCGCCCGGGACTTGAGCGAGGCCCAGCTCGCCGAGACCGCCCACGCCACCCGTACAGCCGAGCGGGGCGCGAGCAGTGCTCTCAGGCGGGTGGCGGTGCTGACCGTGGCGCGCAGGCCGTCGGTCATCGTGCGGACGTCGTCGGCCAGACCCGGCGTGGGACGGGGCCGCGGCGCGTACAGGACCTGCTCCACGGCGTCCGCGATCCGGTGCACGGAGGTCGCGGTCGCCGGATCGAGGTGCCCGATCCGCACGATCCGGGCCGCCGCCTTGCGGGGCGTCTGGGACTCGTCCGGCGCGATACCGAAGTCCCAGGCCGTATCGGTCACTTCATGCCACGCGGCCAGCGTGTGAGCCGCTGCGTCGGCCTCGGTGCGGCCGTGCGTGCCGAGCCGTACGGCCCGTACTCTCACCCGCCACATCATCGGCAGCAGTGGTATCGCGAGCACGGCAAGACCGCCCAGGACCCACAGCAGGATCTGGGGCCACGGCGGACCGTCGTCCATCGCCGTGATCGCCGCCTCAGGAGACTCGCTGCCGCAGGGCTCCTGCAGCCTCTTCTCCTCCGCCGTGCAGCTCTCGCTGGTCGACGGGGCGGCCGAGGGTGCCCTTGGCGCGGCCTCCTGCGAAGTACCCGGCTCGGGGAGAGTGGTGCCCGGCGTGGTCGACCGGGTGTACTCCGGAACCGTGCCGCGGTTCGGCGTCGGCTCGAAGCGGGTCCAGCCCACGCCCTCGAAGTACAGCTCGGGCCAGGCGTGCGCGTCCCGCAGGCCCACGGACATCGTGCCGTCCGACTGGGGTGAGCCGGGTGTGAAGCCGACCGCGACACGGGCCGGTATGCCCAGCGTGCGGGCCATCGAGGCCATCGCGAAGGAGAAGTGGACGCAGAAGCCCTCCTTGTCCCTCAGGAAGCGCTCGATCGCCTGCGAACCGCTGCCGACCTGCACCTCCGTGTCGTACACGAAGCCGCCCTCCAGGGCGAACCAGTCCTGGAGCTTCACCGCGCGCTCGTAGTTGTTGCTCGAACCCGCCGTGACCTGCCGCGCCGTGTCGTACACCACGGGGGGCAGCGAGTCCGGCACATCGGTGAACTCGCGCCGCAGCCATCCGGGCGGCTCCGGCGCGTCGGCGAGCTGCTCGGCGGTCGGCTGCACGATCAGGCTCTTGACGGAGTAGTCGAGTCCGCGCGTGGTCTGGCCGTGGTCGCCGACGAGCGTGCGCCCCACGGGCTCGAATCGCCACTTGCCGCTGATCCCCACCTGGCTGGCCGGGTAGGGCATGGGCAGCCAGTCCTGCGCGTACCAGTCCGCCGCCGAGATCCTGGTCTCGACCTCGGTGCGCTGGACGTCGTCCCCGAGACCGGGCGGCGTCGGGAAGCTGCCCGGCACATCCGTGATGTTGCGCTTGGACGGCTTCCATGCCGTGCCGTCGAACTCGTCGAGCGAGACGATCCGCAGATAAAGGTCCTGTGTCTCCTCGGAGTTGGTGCTGTACGACATGACCTGGCGGTCCTCGTCCACGTTCAGATTGTCGCGGAGCGAGACCAGCGGGTTCACCGCGGAGATCGTGCCGCCGCCTCCGGAGCCCGAGCCGACACCCGTCCCCGTTCCGTCCAGCAGGCCGCCGTCGAGGGACGGCAGGCCCAGCGGCACCACCAGGGCGATGCCGAGTGCGACGGCGCCTATACGCCGTCCCGTGCGGACCGGAGCGACCGCGCCCGGCGACGTGTCGGGACCTGGGGTGCGGGGCGCGCCGCCGAAGACCCGGCCCCACTGCGAGAGCCGGTCACGGCCTTCTGCGAGCAGCAGGAGCAGATAACCGGCGGCTGCCAGCAGGAACCACAGCCATCCCGCGCCGCCGTCCGAGAGCCCGGCGGCGACCGAGTACAGCGCGAGCAGCGGCAGCCCGGCCGGGGCCGCGCTGCGCAGCGTCACCGCGAGGGCGTCCACCGCCAGCCCGATCACCAGGACACCGCCGACCATCATCAGCCGGATGCCGTCGGACAGCGGCGCGGGAATCGCAAACCGCCCGACGTCCTCCCCGCCCGTCTGCAGCAGCACCCCGAAGTGCTCGAACACCTCGGGGCCGGGGATGATCCCGAGGATGGCCTGCTCGCGGGCGAACGTCAGCGTCAGCAGCACCAGTGTCACCAGAGCCTGCGCCGCGATCGTCAGCGGCCGGGCCAGGGGGACCCGCCGGGCCGCCGCGCCCACACCGGTCTGTATCGCGAGCAGGAACGCCGCCTGGAGAAGCCAGGTCGCCGGAGTGACCAGCGGCAGCAGCGCGCACGCCGACAGCAGAGTCGCCGCCGTGGCGCACAGCGCCAGTCGCGCGCCCCCGCTCATGAGCGGCCTCCCGCCGCGCCCGTCGGCGTGACCTGATTGCGCTGCCGGTCCGCTTCCCGCCAAAGATCGGCGAGATCCGTACCCGGCAGCACGGTCACAGCGGTCCAGCCCGCCTCCCGCAGCATCCGAAGCTGCTCCTCGCTGTCCTCGTGGGCCTCACCCTGCACCCACGAGTCACTGTCCAGCAGGAAGGCGACCGCCCCGCCGCTGCGCTGCCGCATCTTGGCGAGCACCGTCGCCTGCTCCTCGTCGAGGTCGCCGAGAAAAGCCACCAGAAGTCCTTCGTTCCCCCCGCGCAGCACGTCGTAGGCCGAGGAAAGGCCCGTACCGTCGGAGTGGTCGATCACCGCCAGGGTGTCCATCATCAGACCCGCCGCGTCCGCCGACTCCTGGTTGGCGCCCGCGAACCCGTCGGCCCCCTCGCCGGGCACCGAATTGCCGGTGTCCGTCAACAGCCGTACCGAAAAGCCGCGTTCGAGCATGTGCACCAGCGTGGACGCCGCGCCGGACACGGCCCACTCGAAGGCCGAGTCCGGGCCCGCGCCCTCGAAGGCGATGCCGCGGGTGTCGAGGAGCACCGTGCAGCGGGCTCGCTGCGGCTGCTCCTCGCGGCGCACCATCAGCTCGCCGTAGCGCGCGGTCGAGCGCCAGTGGACCCGGCGCAGATCGTCGCCGTAGCGGTACCCGCGCGGGATCACGTCGTCCTCGCCGGCCAGGGCCAGCGAGCGGTTCCGCCCGTCGCCGTACCCTTTGGCCTCACCGGTCAGCCGCACCGGCGGCAGCGGCTCCACGCGCGGGATGACCGTCAGGGTGTCGTACGTCGAGAAGGAACGGGTCAGCTCGCACATCCCGAACGGGTCGCTGAGCCGCAGCTGGAGCGGGCCGAGCGGATAACGGCCCCGCAGGTCGGAGCGCACGCGGTACGACACCTCGCGCCGACCGCCCGCCTCCATCCGGTCCAGTACGAACCGGGGCCGCGGCCCCAGCACGTACGGCACCCGGTCCTGGAGCATCAGCAGCCCCGTGGGCAGCCGCGAGACATTGTCCATCCGCAGGTGGACCCGGGCCTCGGACCCCGCGGGCACGCGCCCGGGCGAAAGGCGACGGCTGCCCGCCACCCGGTAGCGCGTGCGGTACAGCACGGCTGCGCACACGAGCGGCAGCACGGCCAGTAGCAGCCCGACCCGGAGCAGATCGCTCTGCCCCAGGACGTAGGCACACACCGCGGCCGCCACGCCCGCCGCCAGGAAGGACCGCCCGCGCGTGGTGAGCCCGGCGAGTGCCGTACGCAGCCCGCCCTTGTCCTCCTCGGTCTGCGCCGCCGGCATGCCCCCGGTGGTCATCACAGCCTCCGGGGCGGCTGCTGGCCGTACTCCGGAGCCGCCCGGCCCATCGTCAGACCGCTCTGCGACACAGGAGCCGCGGGCACAGGTGTGCGCTGCAGGATCTCCAGCACGACCTGCTCGGCCGTACGGCGGTTCAGCTGTGCCTGCGCGGTCGGCAGCAGACGGTGGGCGAGTACCGCCACCGCGAGCGCCTGGATGTCGTCCGGCAGTGCGTAGTCCCGGCCGCTGAGCGCCGCGGATGCCTTGGCCGCGCGCAGCAGGTGCAGTGTCGCGCGCGGGGAGGCGCCCAGTCTCAGGTCGGGGTGGGTGCGGGTGGCGGCGACCAGGTCCACCGCGTAACGCCGCACCGGGTCGGCGACATGGACCGTGCGGACCGCGTCTATGAGCTTCACGACGTCGTGGGCGTGCGCCACCGGCTGGAGGTCGTCCAGCGGCGAGACACCGCCGTGGATGTCCAGCATCTCCAGCTCGGCCTCCGCGCTGGGATAGCCGATGGAGACACGGGCCATGAAGCGGTCGCGCTGCGCCTCCGGCAGCGGATAGGTGCCCTCCATCTCGACCGGGTTCTGGGTGGCCACCACCATGAAGGGGCTGGGCAGCTCGTAGGTATGCCCGTCGATGGTGACCTGGCGTTCCTCCATGGACTCCAGGAGCGCGGACTGCGTCTTGGGCGACGCGCGGTTGATCTCGTCGCCGATCACGATCTGCGCGAAGATCGCGCCCGGCTTGAACTCGAATTCGCTGCGCTGCTGATCCCAGATGGACACCCCGGTGATGTCCGAGGGCAGCAGGTCCGGCGTGAACTGAATACGCCGCACCGAGCAGTCGATGGACCGCGCCAGTGCCTTGGCCAGCATGGTCTTGCCGACGCCGGGAACATCCTCGATCAGAAGATGTCCCTCGGCGAGCAGTACGGTCAGCGAAAGCCGTACGACCTCAGGCTTGCCCTCGATCACTCCCTCCACCGAACTGCGGACTCGCTCCACAGTGGTGGTCAGATCCGTAAGGCTCGCTCGATCGTCATAGGTCGTCACCCGGCCCTCCTCGGCCCGTTCTTTCTCCGGGCCGACGCTCACGACGCGAACCGGCCCATCTCGAACACGGACACCACGCGTGAATAGTTCCGCGTGACGCCACACCCGCATTCTTGTTGCCGTTACCGGTTCGTGTCACTCGCCTGTGGACAACTGGCTGTGATATGTCGGGGCTTGCGGCCTTTGGGTGGGGTCAGGTGGGGTCAATCTCACGCAGGAGTCCCGTTTTCACATCGAACACAAAACCACGTACGTCGTCGGTGTGAACAAGGAACGGAGAAGTGCGCACTCGTTGCATGGACTGCCGTACGTCCTGTTCGACGTCCCGGAAGGCCTCCACCGCCCATGCGGGACGCTGGCCGACCTCCATCTCCAGGTCGTGCCGGAAGTCCTCGGTGAGGGATTCCAGACCGCAGCCGGTGTGGTGGATGAGTACGACGCTGCGGGTGCCGAGCGCCCGCTGGCTGATGGTGAGGGAGCGGATCACGTCGTCGGTGACGACGCCGCCCGCGTTACGGATCGTGTGGCAGTCGCCCAACTCCAGGCCGAGCGCGTCGTGCAGGTCCAGGCGGGCGTCCATGCAGGCCACGACCGCGACCTGCAGCACCGGGCGGGCATCCATGCCCGGGTCGCTGAACGCGGCGGCGTACCGCTCGTTGGCCTCGACGAGACGGTCGGTGACGGTGCCGCCGCCGTTTATGGCGTCTTCGGGTTCGGGGGGAGCGGATGCGGAAGTCGTCATACCCATGACGGTAATCGTCACAGTCCGTACATGCCTGCTGTGAGAGGGGACAAAGAACATCAACAAGCATTGTTGTGAGCTAACCCACATGGCGGCTGCGAAGCTGCCCGTAAGGGTGGTTCTCCGCGGCGTGCCGCGTCGATGGCGGCGAGGTCCCGCGACGCGCAGGGCGGCTGATTGACCGCGTCACACGGTGGACTAAAGTGACGCGAACTGGGAGGCGAGAGTCTCCCAACTGGACTGTTGTCCCCCGGAGGACCCGGCGCCTGCCGGAATCTCCCCGCGTGCGCGGCGCGTACGTACGGCTCGGCCTCCTCCCGCTCCCGGTCGACGACGCTTCCGGCGCCGGCAGGCCTTCCCCTTCACCGAGCGAGAGGGGACCCGGTGGTACGTACGCCACGCCGGACTTGAGAGGGCCCCTTGAGCCAACGACATGTCCCGGTGATGCTCCAGCGGTGCCTGGACCTGTTGGCCCCGGCGCTGGAGCGGCCCGGAGCGGTCGTCGTCGACTGCACCCTCGGCCTCGGCGGCCACAGCGAGGCCCTGCTCACCCGGTTCCCTCAGGCCCGCCTCGTCGCCCTGGACCGCGACAAGGAGGCGCTGCGCCTCTCCGGAGAGCGGCTCGACCCTTTCGGTGACCGGGCCACCCTGGTGCACGCCGTCTACGACGAGCTCCCGGACGTACTCGACCGGCTCGGGCTCCCGCGCGTCCAGGGCGTCCTCTTCGACCTCGGCGTCTCCTCCATGCAGCTCGACGAGGCTGACCGCGGGTTCGCGTACGCCCAGGACGCCCCGCTCGACATGCGCATGGACCAGTCGACCGGCGTGAGCGCGGCCGAGGTGCTCAACACGTACCCGCCGGGCGAACTCGTCCGGATCCTGCGGCTGTACGGCGAGGAGAAGCAGGCCAAGCGGATCGTGTCCGCGATCGTGCGTGAGCGCGAGAAGGAGTCCTTCACCAACAGCGCACGTCTCGTCGAGCTGATCCGGAACGCGCTGCCACAGGCCGCCAAGCGCACCGGGGGCAACCCGGCCAAGCGGACCTTCCAGGCGCTGCGTATCGAGGTCAACGGCGAACTCGCCGTCCTGGAGAGGGCGATTCCCGCGGCCGTGCAGGCGCTCGCCGTCGGTGGCCGGATCGCCGTCCTGTCGTATCACTCGCTGGAGGACCGGCTGGTCAAGCAGGTGTTCGCGGCCGGTGCCGCCACCACCGCGCCAGCCGGCCTGCCGGTGGTGCCCGAGCGCTATCAGCCCCGGCTGAAGCTGCTGACGCGCGGTGCGGAGCTGCCAACCGAGGAAGAGATCGCTCAGAACCGGCGTGCTGCACCGGCGCGGCTGCGCGGGGCGCAGCGCATCAGGGAGTCCATGGAATGAGGGGCGTGAGGCACAAGAAGGGGGCGGGTGAGTGAGTAGGAAACCCGAACTGAGGGGGCGGGCCGCCCGGCTCGCCCGGCTCATCCCGTCCGGTTCCGGGCAGGCTGCCCGTACGCCCTTCGTCCTGCTCGTAGTGCTCCTCCTGGGTGGCGGCCTCATCGGGCTGCTCATGCTGAACTCCGCACTGAGCGAAGGGGCGTTCAAGCTGGACGACCTCCAGGACGACACGAAGAGCCTCACCGACGAGGAGCAGGCGCTCCAGCGGGACGTGGACGCCTACTCCGCCCCCGACGCCCTCCAGCGCCGCGCCCGCGAGCTGGGTATGGTCCCCGGCGGCGACCCCGCCTTCCTCAACCCCGACGGGACAGTGCGAGGGGTTCCTGAAGCCGCCCAGCAGTCCTCGGTACGCGTCCCCTTGGTGCTGTCGCCCGAGACGCTCGACTCCGCGAGGAAGCCGAAGCCGACTGCGAAGCCGACGCCCACGCCCACGCCGAAGTCGAGACCCACCCCGAAGCCCACGCCCACCGCGAGCCGCGCCCCCTCCCCGAAAGCCAAGCCCTCCACCCCGTCCACGCAGCCCCCTACGACCCCCGGCAGGTGACGGAAGTGTCCGACAAGGAACCCCCGCGCCGCCGCGTGCCGTCGCCCGCCAGGCCCGTGCGCCCCGCCAGTCGGCGCCAGGGGCCTGGTCGGCGCCCGGGGTCCGGTGCCCGCCCCGCGGGCCGCCCGGCCGCGGCCCGCGCGGGGCGCTCACCCGGGCCGCGCATGATCCGTCTGGGCAGCCCCCGCCCCCGGCTGCGCCTGGTCAGCCTCGCCCTGACACTGGTGATGATCGCCTTCGTGGTGCGGCTGCTTCAGGTGCAGGCGGTCGACGCGAGCGTGTACTCGGCCAAGGCCGAACAGAACCGGTACCTGAGCCGCACGCTGACGGCCGAACGCGGCGGGATCACCGACCGCAACGGCGTCGAGCTGGCAGCCAGCGTGGACGCGAACGACATCACGGCCGACCCCACGATGTTCACGCGGAAGGCGACGAAGGTCGACGACGCCCCAGCGCAGGCCGCCGCGCTGCTCGGCCCGATCCTTGGCAAGGAACCCGCCGAGCTCGCCGAGAAGCTCAGGACTAAGGGCACCCAGTACGTCCTGCTGGCCCGTCGCGAGACCCCGCAGGTCTGGACGCAGATCAACGACCTGAAGACGACGCTCGCCGAGAAGGCCCAGAAGGACAGGACGGCCGTGAACGTGCTCGCGGGCGTCTTCCAGGAGCCCAGCAGCAAGCGGGTCTATCCGAATGGCGACCTCGGCGCCGGGATACTGGGCTGGGTCAACGCCGACGGCAAGGGCGGCGGCGGTATCGAGCAGCAGCTGAACGAGGAACTGTCCGGCAAGGACGGCAAGATCCGCTACGCCCAGGCCGGTGGCCACCGGGTCCCGACCGCGGGCAGTACCGAAACGCCCGCCGTGGCCGGTTCCGAGGTCGAGCTGACCATCGACCGCGACATTCAGTGGGCCGCGCAGAACGCCATCGCGAAGCAGGTGAAGAAGTCCAAGGCGGACCGCGGCTATGTGATCGTGCAGGACAACAAGACCGGCGAGGTCCTCGCGATGGCCAACTCGCCCGGCTTCGACCCGAACGACCTCTCCAAGGCCCGCTCGACAGCGCTCGGCAACGCGGCCCTCCAGGACGCGTACGAACCCGGCTCCACCGCGAAGGTCATGTCGATCGCGGCCGTACTGGAGGAGAACGTCGCCACGCCCTCGACGCATGTCACGGTGCCCAACCGGCTGCACCGCGGCGACCGGCTCTTCCGGGACGACATCGACCACCCGACCTGGTACCTGACGCTCAACGGCGTCCTCGCCAAGTCCAGCAACATCGGCACCATCCTGGCGACCGGCCAGCTCGGCAAGACGCAGCAGAAGGCCAACCAGGTCCTCTACTCGTATCTGCGCAAGTTCGGTATCGGCAGCCCCACCGGGCTCGGCTTCCCGGGCGAGACGGACGGCATTCTGGCGCCCGCCGAGAAGTGGTCGACCTCGCAGCAGTACACGATTCCTTTCGGCCAAGGCGTGTCGATCAACGCGATGCAGGCGGCCTCCGTCTACTCGACGATCGCGAACGGAGGTGTGCGCGTCGAGCCGACCCTCGTACGAGGCACCAAGGGGGCGGACGGCCGCTTCACGCCGGCCCCAAAGCCCCAGAAGACAAGGGTCGTGAGCGAGAAGACGGCGAAGACGCTGGCGCAGATGCTGGAGTCCGTCGTGGACGACGAGGAGGGCACCGGCACCAAGGCCCGTATCCCCGGCTACCGCGTCGCGGGGAAGACGGGCACCGCCAACCGGGTGGATCCGGCCACCGGCCGCTACCGCGGCTACACCTCGTCGTTCGCCGGCTTCGCACCCGCCGACAACCCCCGGGTGACCGTGTACTGCGCGATCCAGAACGCCACCAAGGGCAGCTACTTCGGCGGCCAGATCTGCGGGCCCGTCTACAAGGAGGTCCTGGAGTTCGCCCTCAAGACCCTCCAGGTGCCGCCCACCGGAGACGCGCCCGCCCGGCTTCCGGTCACCTTCACACCCTGATCAGCGCCGGACACGTCCGGTAACCCGGAACACCGAGCAGGAACCAATTCATGACAACCATCACTCCCGATCCGGGGAAACATCCGGAGCCCCGCCCCTCGCTTCGCCCAGCCGGGGGCGCGCCCGGTACGCTCACCGCCGTGCCACACGCTGATCAGTCCCAAACCACCCAGAAGGGCGTTCCTGTGACATTTCCGGGGCCGCCGCGACCGGTTCAGGTCTCCGCCACAGACCTGGCGGACCTCGCCGATCAGCTGGGTGTCACCGCCCCCGCTGCGGCCGAGGTCACGGGCATCACCCACGACTCCCGGGCCGTGCGCCCGGGCGACCTCTACGCCGCCCTGCCCGGCGCCCGGCTGCACGGCGCCGACTTCGTGACGCAGGCCGCCGGCCTGGGTGCGGTGGCGGTGCTCACGGACCCGACCGGCGCCGAGCGCGCCGCCGAGACCGGCCTTCCGGTCCTCGTCGTCGACGATCCGCGCGGACGGATGGGCGAGTTGGCGGCCACGATCTACGGCCACCCCGGCCGCGATCTCCTCCAGATCGGCATCACCGGTACCTCGGGCAAGACCACGACGGCGTACCTCATCGAGGGCGGCCTCAAGACGGTCCGCAGCACCGGACTCATCGGCACCGTGGAAACGCGCATCGGCGACGAGCGCATCAAGTCGGAGCGGACGACTCCCGAGGCCACCGACCTCCAGGCGCTGTTCGCGGTGATGCGCGAGCGCGGCGTGGACGCGGTCGCCATGGAGGTCTCCAGCCACGCACTGGTCCTCGGCCGGGTCGACGGCTGTGTCTTCGACATCGCGGTCTTCACCAACCTCAGCCCGGAGCACATGGAGTTCCACTCCGACATGGAGGACTATTTCGGGGCCAAGGCGCAGCTGTTCACGCCGAAGCGCAGCAGGTTCGGCGTAGTCAACTTTGATGACGAGTACGGACGGAGGCTCGTCAAGGAAGCCACCGTCCCTGTGGTGACGTTTTCCGCCGAGGGACACCCGGACGCCGACTGGCGCGCCGAGGACGTCGAGGTGGGTCCGCTGGACTCGACATTCGTCGCGATCGGCCCCAAGGGGGAGCGGATCAGCGCCAAGTCGCCGCTCGCGGGCCCCTTCAACGTCGCCAACACGCTCGCCGCGATCGTCGCCCTGGCCGCCGCGGGGCTCGACGCGCAGACCGCGGCCGACGGCATCGCGGCCGTACCGGGCGTGCCGGGCCGCCTGGAACGCGTGGACGCCGGCCAGCCGTACCTGGCGGTCGTCGACTACGCCCACAAGACGGACGCCGTGGAATCCGTGCTCCGCGCACTCCGCAAGGTCACCGAGGGCAAGCTGCACATCGTGCTCGGCTGTGGCGGAGACCGCGACAAGTCCAAGCGGATGCCGATGGGCGCCGCCGCGGCCCGCCTCGCCGACACCGCCGTACTGACGTCGGACAACCCCCGCTCAGAGGACCCCCTCGCGATCCTCGCCACCATGCTCGCGGGCGCCGCCGACGTGCCGGCGCACGAGCGCGGCGAGGTCCAGGTCTTCGAGGACCGGGCCGCCGCGATCGCCGCAGCCGTCGCCCGTGCCGAGCCAGGCGACACCGTGCTGGTCGCGGGCAAGGGCCATGAGCAGGGCCAGGACATCGCCGGAGTGGTCCGTCCCTTCGACGACCGCCAGGTGCTTCGCGAAGCTATCCAGAAGACCCAGGGATGAACTTGTGATCGCCCTCTCTCTCGCCGAGATCGCCTCAGTCGTCGGCGGGCAGACGTACGACATACCGGATCCGTCGGTCCAGATCACCGGACCGGTCGTCAGGGACTCCCGTGAGGTGGAGCCAGGCAGCCTTTTCGTCGCCTTCGTGGGCGAGCGCGTGGACGGCCACGACTTCGCCGCACAGGTCGTCGCCGGTGGCGCCACCGCCGTATTGGCGTCCCGGCCCGTCGGCGTGCCCTCGATCGTCGTGGACGACGTCCAGGCGGCCCTGGGAGCCCTCGCCCGCCATGTCGTCCAGCGGCTCGGCGCGACCCTCGTGGCCCTCACCGGCTCCGCCGGCAAGACCAGCACCAAGGACCTGATCGCGCAGGTACTCCGGCGCAAGGCGCCGACCGTCTTCACGCCGGGCTCGCTCAACAACGAGATCGGGCTGCCGCTCACCGCGCTCAGCGCCACCGAGGAGACGAAGTTCCTCGTCCTGGAGATGGGCGCCCGCGGTATCGGCCACATCCGCTACCTCGCGGAGCTGACCCCGCCGAGGGTCGGCCTCGTCCTGAACGTCGGCACCGCCCACATCGGCGAGTTCGGCGGGCGGGAGCAGATCGCCCAGGCCAAGGGCGAGTTGGTGGAAGGGCTCCCAGAAGAGGGCGCCGCGATTCTCAACGCCGACGATCCCCTCGTACGCGCCATGGCATCCCGGACGAAGGCACGCGTGCTCCTCTTCGGAGAGTCCGGCGAAGCGGACGTACGGGCCGAGAACGTGCGGCTCACGGAGAGCGGGCAGCCCTCGTTCACGCTTCACACACCCTCCGGTGCAAGCGATGTGACCATGCGCCTGTACGGTGAGCACCACGTGTCGAACGCGCTCGCCGCGGCCGCCGTCGCCCATGAGCTGGGCATGTCCGCAGACGAGATCGCCGTCGCGCTCTCCGAGGCGGGCTCCCTCTCCCGCTGGCGGATGGAGGTCACCGAGCGCCCGGACGGCGTGACGGTCGTCAACGACGCCTACAACGCGAACCCCGAATCCATGCGGGCGGCTCTGCGCGCGCTGGCTGCCATGGGCGGAGCCTCACGGGCAAGGGGGGGCCGGACCTGGGCGGTGCTCGGCAAGATGGCCGAGCTCGGGGACGAGGCGCTCGCCGAGCACGACGCGGTCGGGCGGCTCGCCGTCCGGCTCAACGTCAGCAAGCTCGTCGCGGTCGGGGGCAGGGAAGCGTCCTGGCTCCAACTGGGCGCATATAACGAGGGTTCGTGGGGTGAGGAGTCGGTGCACGTGTCCGACGCACAGGCGGCTGTCGACCTGTTGCGCAATGAGCTGCGCCCAGGGGACGTCGTGCTCGTGAAGGCGTCCAGATCGGTGGGTCTCGAGTGGGTGGCCCAGGCGTTGCTCGAGGGTGCCGAGGGTGAGGTCGCCGCCCGATGATGAACCAGATCCTGTTCTCGGGAGTCATCGGCCTCTTCCTGACTCTCGTGGGCACCCCTCTGCTGATCAAACTCCTTGCCCGCAAGGGTTACGGCCAGTACATCCGCGACGACGGCCCGCGAGAGCACCACGCCAAGCGCGGTACGCCGACCATGGGCGGCATCGCCTTCATCCTGGCCACGATCATCGCGTACTTCCTCAGCAAGGTGATCACCGGCAAGCCGCCGACGTTCTCCGGGTTGCTGGTCCTCGGGCTGATGGGCGGCATGGGCCTGGTCGGTTTCCTCGACGACTACATCAAGATCGTCAAGCGGAGGTCGCTCGGTCTGCGGGCCAAGGCCAAGATGGCCGGCCAGCTGATCGTCGGCATCAGCTTCGCCGTGCTCTCGCTGCAGTTCGCGGACAGCCGGGGCCAGACGCCGGCCTCCACGAAGCTCTCCTTCGTGCAGGACTTCGGCTGGACCATCGGCCCGGTGCTGTTCGTGGTCTGGGCGCTGTTCATGATCCTCGCCATGTCGAACGGCGTGAACCTCACCGACGGTCTGGACGGCCTCGCCACCGGCGCCTCCGTCATGGTCTTCGGCGCGTACACGTTCATCGGTGTCTGGCAGTTCCAGGAGTCCTGCGCCAACGGGGAGACGCTGACCAACCCGACCGCCTGCTTCGAAGTACGCGATCCACTCGACCTCGCGGTCGTCGCCTCGGCACTGATGGGTGCCTGCTTCGGCTTCCTGTGGTGGAACACCTCGCCCGCCAAGATCTTCATGGGCGACACCGGCTCCCTGGCGCTCGGCGGCGCGCTCGCCGGACTCGCCATCTGCTCCCGCACCGAGCTGCTGCTCGCGCTGCTCGGCGGTCTCTTCGTCCTGATCACCATGTCGGTCGTCATCCAGGTCGGCTCCTTCCGGCTGACCGGAAAGCGCGTCTTCCGCATGGCCCCGCTCCAGCACCACTTCGAACTCAAGGGGTGGTCCGAAGTCCTTGTCGTGGTCCGCTTCTGGATCATCCAGGGCATGTGCGTGATCGTGGGTCTGGGTCTCTTCTACGCAGGGTGGGCAGCCGACAAGTGACCACTTGGCAGGGCCGGAACATCACCGTCGCCGGCCTCGGCGTGAGCGGCATCAGCGCCGCCCGCGCCCTGGCCGGCCTCGGCGCGTCCGTCACGGTCGTCGACGGGGGCTCCTCCCCGGCACACCGGGAGCGGGCCGACTCCCTTGAGGCGGAAGGCATTTCGGTACGTCTCGCCGACGCCGAGACCCTCCCCGAGGGCACCGACCTCGTGGTCACCTCGCCGGGCTGGAAGCCCACCTCGCCGCTCTTCGCCGCAGCCGCGATGGCGGGCGTGGACGTCGTCGGTGACGTGGAGATCGCCTGGCTTCTGCGTGGCCCGGACGCGGCGCCCTGGCTCGCCGTCACGGGCACCAACGGCAAGACGACCACCACGCAGATGCTCGCGTCGATCCTGAGCGCCGCGGGCCTGCGTACGGCCGCCGTGGGCAACATCGGCACGCCGATCATCGATGTCGTGCTGAGCGAGGAACCGTATGACGTCCTCGCCGTCGAACTCTCCAGCTACCAGCTGCACTGGGCGCCCTCCCTGCGCGCCCACTCCGCCGTCGTGCTCAACATCGCGCCCGACCACCTCGACTGGCACGGCTCCATGGAGGCGTACGCCGCCGACAAGGGCCGTATCTACGAGGGCAACCGGGTCGCCTGCGTCTACAACGTCGCGGACAAGGCCACCGAGGACCTGGTGCGCGCGGCGGACGTCGAGGAGGGCTGCCGGGCGGTCGGCTTCACGCTGGGCACACCCGGGCCGTCCCAACTGGGCGTCGTGGAGGGCCTGCTGGTCGACCGCGCCTTCGTCGAGGACCGGCACAAGCAGGCCCAGGAACTCGCGGAGGTCGGCGACGTCCAGCCGCCCGCCCCGCACAACATCACCAACGCCCTTGCGGCGGCGGCCCTCGCGCGCGCCTACGGGGTGCCCGCAGCGGCCGTACGAGACGGTCTGCGGGCGTTCCGTCCGGACGCGCACCGCATCCAGCACATCGCCGAAGTCGGCGGGGTCGCCTACATCGACGACTCCAAGGCCACCAACACGCATGCCGCGGAAGCCTCTTTGGCGGCATACGAGTCGATTGTGTGGATCGCGGGAGGGCTGGCCAAGGGAGCGACCTTCGACGAGCTGGTCGCCAAGTCGGCAAAGCGACTTCGGGGCGTCGTCCTGTTCGGTACCGACCGGGCCCTGATCCGGCAGGCGCTGGCGCGACACGCGCCCGAAGTACCGGTCGTCGACCTCGACCGGACCGACACTGGGGCGATGCTCGAGGCCGTTCGGGAGGCGACGCGGCTCGCCCGCGCGGGAGACACGGTGCTCATGGCTCCCGCCTGTGCCTCCATGGACATGTTCACCAACTACAACCAGCGCGGCGACATGTTCGCGGAGGCCGTCCGCGAACTCGGCGCCGCCGGCGCCTGACTCGGCTGCTGCCGCGCCGGGAGGCGCCCGGTACCTCTGGGAGGGACGCGTGACGCCATCGTGGCCGGTGCATCGTGGGCCGCTGGGCGGTGCCGATGTCCGGTAACCGCACCGGCCGGCCCTCCGCTCCGCGCGCCACCGGGCGCCCCGCAGTCTCCAGCCCGCCGGGTGACAACCCCGTGCGCCGTCTCTACACGAGTGCGCGCCGTGCCTGGGACCGGCCGCTGACCGCGTACTACCTGATCCTCGGCAGCAGCATGCTGATCACCGTGCTGGGGATCGTGATGGTGTACTCGGCCTCCCAGATCACGGCGCTGCAACTGTCGCTGCCGGGGACGTACTTCTTCCGGAAGCAGTTCCTGGCGGCCGTGCTGGGCACGGTACTGCTCCTGCTCGCCTCACGGATGCCGTCCAAGCTGCACCGCGCGCTGGCGTATCCGATGCTCCTGGGCTCGGTCTTCCTGATGGTCCTGGTGCAGATCCCGGGGATAGGGGTGGCGGTGAACGGCAACCAGAACTGGATCTCCATCGGCGGCCCGTTCCAGCTCCAGCCCAGCGAGTTCGGCAAGCTCGCGCTCGTGCTGTGGGGCGCCGATCTACTCGCCCGCAAACAGGACAAGCGGCTGCTCACCCAGTGGAAGCACATGCTGGTGCCGCTCGTGCCGGTGGCCTTCATGCTGCTCGGACTGATCATGCTCGGCGGCGACATGGGCACGGCGATCATCCTCACCGCGATCCTGTTCGGGCTGCTCTGGCTGGCCGGAGCCCCCACGCGGCTCTTCGCGGGTGTACTGGCCATCGCCGGGACGATCGGTCTGATGCTGATCACGACCAGCCCGAACCGTATGGCGCGGCTGGGCTGCATCGGCGCCACCGAGCCCGGACCGAACGACACCTGCTGGCAGGCCGTGCACGGAATCTACGCCCTCGCCTCCGGCGGAATTTTCGGTTCCGGCCTCGGCGCGAGCGTAGAGAAATGGGGCCAACTCCCCGAAGCGCACACCGACTTCATCTTCGCCGTCACCGGTGAGGAACTGGGCCTGGCGGGGACGCTGTCGGTACTCGCCCTCTTCGCGGCTCTAGGCTATGCGGGTATCCGCGTGGCCGGACGCACGGAGGACCCCTTCGTGAGGTACGCCGCGGGAGGCGTGACCACCTGGATCACGGCCCAGGCCGTGATCAACATCGGTGCGGTGCTCGGTCTGCTGCCGATCGCCGGAGTCCCGCTCCCGCTGTTCTCCTACGGGGGTTCCGCTTTGCTGCCGACCATGTTCGCCATCGGGCTCCTGATCGCCTTCGCGCGGGAGGATCCCGCTGCGCGGGCGGCGCTTGCGATGCGACAACCACGCTTTGGTAGAAAGCGGGCTGGAGGTTCCGGAACCAGTCGGAGACCTCGGAGCTGGAACACGATGCGACGGCGTGCCTCGGCGCGTTCGTCCGGAGAGCGGTGAATTTCGGTGCATGTCGTACTCGCCGGTGGAGGGACCGCCGGCCACATCGAGCCCGCGCTCGCCCTCGCGGACGCCCTGCGCAGGCAGGACCCGACCGTGGGCATCACGGCCCTGGGCACGGAGCGCGGACTCGAGACCCGGCTCGTACCCGAGCGGGGCTATGAACTCGCGCTGATCCCCGCCGTCCCGCTGCCCCGCAAGCCCACCCCCGAGCTGATCACCGTCCCCGGACGGCTGCGCGGCACGATCAAGGCGGCCGAGCAGATCCTGGAGCGCACCAAGGCCGACGCCGTCGTCGGCTTCGGCGGCTATGTCGCCCTGCCCGGCTACCTCGCGGCCAAGCGCCTCGGCGTCCCGATCGTCATCCACGAGGCCAACGCGCGGCCCGGACTGGCCAACAAGATCGGTTCGCGGTACGCGGCCCAGGTCGCCGTGTCCTCTCCGGACAGCAAGCTCCGCGGAGCCCGCTACATCGGCATCCCGCTGCGCCGCACCATCGCCACGCTCGACCGTGCCGCCGTACGCCCCGAGGCCCGCGCCGCCTTCGGTCTCGACCCTGCCCTGCCGACCCTGCTGGTCTCCGGCGGCTCGCAGGGCGCCCGCCGCCTCAACGAGGTGGTCCAGCAGGTCGCCCCGTACCTCCAGCAGGCCGGCATCCAGGTCCTGCACGCGGTCGGCCCCAAGAACGAACTGCCGCACGTCCAGCAGATGCCGGGGATGCCCCCGTACATCCCGGTACCGTACGTGGACCGGATGGATCTCGCGTACGCCGCGGCCGACATGATGCTCTGCCGGGCGGGCGCGATGACCGTCGCCGAACTCGCCGCGGTGGGACTGCCCGCCGCGTACGTCCCGCTGCCGATCGGCAACGGCGAACAGCGGCTGAACGCCCAGCCGGTGGTCAAGGCAGGCGGCGGACTCCTCGTCGACGACGCGGAACTGACGCCCCAGTGGGTCCAGGCCAACGTCCTGCCCGTGCTCGCGGATCCACACCGGCTGTTCGAGATGTCCCGCGCCGCCTCGGAGTTCGGCCGCCGGGACGCCGACGAACTGCTCGTCGGGATGGTGTACGAGGCGATCGCGTCACGCCGTTAGCGCGTGGCAGAAGGCAGGGGAGCGTGGCCGGACCGACGACCGCAGAGCGAGGCGAACGACAGCGACCTCAGTCCGGCCCACCCCGTCCGCCCCGCCTCAGGAGGCTGCCCCGGCCTCGTACGCTTCTCGTGCTGCTCGTCTGCGTCGTGCTCCTTGCCGTGGGTGGCGTCTGGGTGCTCTACGGCTCGCAATGGATGCGGGTGGAGCGCGTATCGGCTTCGGGGATGCGGGTCCTGACGGACGAGCAAGTGCTCGCGGCGGCGGACGTTCCGGTCGGGTCGCCGTTGATTTCCATCGACACCGAGGCGATTGAGGCAAGACTGCGTCGGAAATTGCCCCGAATTGACTCGGTTGATGTCATCCGTTCCTGGCCCGACGAAATCGGGCTGAAAGTGAAAGAGCGCACTCCGGTTCTGATGGTGAAAAAAGGTGGAAACTTCGTAGAAGTGGACGCCAAGGGAGTGCGATACGCAACGGTATCGCGCGCCCCGAAGGGCGTGCCGGAACTGAAATTGACGGCGCCTCAGTCCTCCTCCGGAACCTCTCAGTCCGCGAGCCTGAGACGCTTCGGGACGGGCCGGCTGGTGCGCGAGGCGGTGCGCGTCGCGGGTGCGCTTCCGGCCGCCGTCGCACGCGAGACCCGAACGGTCAAGGTCCGTTCGTACGACTCCATCTCGCTTGAGTTGAGCGGAAACCGGACCGTCGCGTGGGGTAGTGCCGAGAAGGGCCGCGCGAAGGCCAGAACACTGACCGCTCTCATGAAAGCCGCATCCGGGGCACGGCACTTCGATGTCAGCGTTCCCACCGCCCCTGCGTCATCAGGGAGTTGACGCACATACGCGCAGGCCAGCACCCTGGTTGGGCAGCGCTACGGCTGATCACATAGGGTGAAAAGAAAAACGGGAGGTTCGGCGTGTTCGTTGAACGTGCGCCACTTGTCGACTTAGTGTCCTGTTCGGAAGAGTCCAGAGAACAGACACACTGGTAACCCTAAACTTCAGCGTTAGGGTTCGGGTCGGCGTTCGGACCGTCCCATTCGGCATCAGTCGTCGGATCGCGGGCCACCGCGAGGCGGCGACACGTAACTCGAGGCGAGAGGCCTTCGACGTGGCAGCACCGCAGAACTACCTCGCAGTCATCAAAGTCATCGGTGTCGGCGGCGGTGGTGTCAATGCCATCAACCGGATGATCGAGGTCGGTCTCAAGGGCGTCGAGTTCATCGCCATCAACACCGACGCGCAAGCTCTGTTGATGAGCGACGCCGACGTCAAGCTCGACGTCGGCCGTGAACTCACCCGCGGACTCGGCGCCGGAGCCAACCCGGCCGTCGGCCGCAAGGCCGCCGAGGACCACCGCGAGGAGATCGAGGAGGTCCTCAAGGGGGCCGACATGGTCTTCGTGACAGCCGGTGAAGGCGGCGGCACCGGCACCGGCGGCGCGCCCGTCGTGGCCAACATCGCCCGTTCCCTCGGCGCCCTCACCATCGGCGTGGTCACCCGCCCGTTCACATTCGAGGGCCGGCGCCGCGCCAACCAGGCGGAGGACGGCATCGCCGAGCTCCGCGAAGAGGTCGACACCCTCATCGTCATCCCGAACGACCGGCTGCTGTCCATCTCGGACCGCCAGGTCAGCGTGCTCGACGCCTTCAAGTCCGCCGACCAGGTGCTGCTCTCCGGTGTTCAGGGCATCACCGACCTCATCACCACCCCTGGTCTCATCAACCTCGACTTCGCCGACGTCAAGTCCGTGATGTCCGAAGCAGGTTCGGCGCTCATGGGCATCGGCTCGGCCCGCGGTGACGACCGTGCGGTGGCCGCCGCCGAGATGGCGATCTCCTCGCCGCTCCTGGAAGCCTCCATCGACGGCGCCCGAGGCGTCCTGCTCTCCATCTCCGGCGGCTCCGACCTCGGCCTGTTCGAGATCAACGAGGCCGCCCAGCTGGTGAGCGAGGCCGCACACCCCGAGGCCAACATCATCTTCGGCGCGGTGATCGACGACGCGCTGGGCGACGAGGTCCGGGTCACCGTCATCGCGGCCGGCTTCGACGGCGGGCAGCCCCCGTCCAAGCGGGACAACGTCCTCGGCTCCTCCGCCAAGCGCGAGGAGTCCACGCCGGTACGGCCCTCCGAGAGCCGCCCGTCCTTCGGCTCGCTCGGCAGCGTCACGCCGCGCGAGGAGACGCCGGAACCCGCCCCCGAGCCGGTGAACGAACTGCCGGTCTCCCCGCCGGTCCCGCCGTCGCGGACCTACTCCGACAGCGCGGCCGAAGAGCTGGACGTGCCGGACTTCCTCAAGTGATAGGACATCGCTCCGAAACGAGCACAGCGGGCGGCGCGCACTTCGCCTTCACCGACCGGTGGGGCGGGGTGAGCGCCGTTCCGTACGAGGAGCTCAACCTCGGCGGAGCGGTGGGCGACGACCCCGACGCCGTACGCACCAATCGCGAACTGGCCGCCAAGTCACTCGGCCTCGACCCGGGCCGGGTCGTCTGGATGAACCAGGTGCACGGGCCGGAGGTGGCAGTGGTCGACGAACCCTGGGGAGATCGTCCCGTGCCGCAGGTCGACGCCGTCGTCACCACCCGCCGCGGTCTCGCCCTCGCCGTCCTCACCGCCGACTGCACGCCCGTCCTGCTCGCCGACCCGGTCGCCGAAGTCGTGGCCGCCGCTCACGCGGGACGGCCCGGTATGGTCGCCGGGGTCGTGCCCGCGGCCGTCTCGGCGATGGTCGAACTCGGCGCGGAGCCGGGCCGGATCGTCGCCCGCACCGGCCCCGCCGTCTGCGGCCGCTGCTACGAAGTGCCGGAGGCGATGCGCGCCGAGGTCGCCGCCGTCGAGCCGGCGGCGTACGCCGAGACCAGTTGGGGCACTCCGGCGGTTGACGTGACCGCGGGAGTACACGCACAGCTGGAGCGGCTCGGGGTGCGCGACCGGGAGCAGTCGCCGGTGTGCACGCTCGAATCCGGCGACCACTTCTCGTACCGCCGCGATCGCACCACCGGTCGGCTCGCGGGCTATGTGTGGCTGGACTGATGGGGCATGACGGACCGTAAGGCGCAAATCGCCAGAAACCTCGCACAAGTTGAAGAACGCATCACGGCGGCCTGTGTGGCCGCGGGCCGCAAGCGCGAAGAGGTGACCCTGATCGTGGTCACCAAGACCTACCCCGCGAGCGATGTGCGGATCCTGTCGGAGCTCGGTGTACGTCACGTCGCCGAGAACCGGGACCAGGATGCGGCGCCCAAGGCCGCCGAGTGCTCGAATCTGCCCCTCACCTGGCACTTCGTCGGTCAGTTGCAGACCAATAAGGTGCGGTCCGTGGTCGGTTATGCGGGAATTGTGCAGTCGATCGACCGATCCCGGCTCGTTACGGCTCTGTCGAAGGAAGCGGTACGCGCCAGGCGCGAGGTGGGCTGCCTCATCCAGGTCGCGCTCGACGCGGACGAGAGCGGCCGGGGGGTGCGCGGGGGCGTGGGGCCGGACGGAGTCGAAGAGTTGGGTGAGCTTGTCGCCGAGGCTCCGGGGTTGCGACTTGACGGACTGATGACCGTCGCTCCGCTCACCGGACCGTACGCGGGGCGTGAACGGGCGGCCTTCGAGCGGCTGATGGATTTGTCGACTGACCTGCGCAGGGCTCATCCGGCTGCGAACATGGTCTCGGCAGGGATGAGTTCGGACCTCGAACAGGCCGTGGCGGTCGGAGCGACACATGTACGCGTCGGCACCGCGGTACTCGGCGTCCGTCCCGGGCTCGGGTAACGTCGCCAAGAAGTCGGACCACAGCAGAAAATATGGTCATTACCGCCGAAAGCGGGCATAACGACCTCGTGGATCGCGGGCACTTGGCAATAGTCAGCCGATCCACCACAGAGCGGAGGACTCAGAGCAATGGCCGGCGCGATGCGCAAGATGGCGGTCTACCTCGGCCTCGTGGAGGACGATGGGTACGACGGCAGGGGCTTCGACCCCGACGACGACTTCGAGCCCGAGCTTGATCCGGAGCCTGAGCGGGACCGCCGGCGGCACGAGCCGCCGCACCAGTCACACCAGTCGCATCAGTCCCAACGGGACGAATCGGTACGAGTGGTGCAGCCCCCCGTGCAGCGTGATCCCGTGTCACATTCCGCTTCGCTATCGGCGGAATCCGGGCGTCCGGCGCGAATCGCCCCCGTGGCGTCCATCACACAAGAACGTCAAAGCCTGGAGAAGAACGCACCGGTGATCATGCCCAAGGTCGTGTCGGAACGAGAGCCGTACCGGATCACCACACTGCACCCTCGGACCTACAACGAGGCCCGTACCATCGGGGAACACTTCCGTGAAGGCACCCCGGTGATCATGAACTTGACCGAGATGGATGACACCGATGCCAAGCGACTTGTCGACTTTGCTGCCGGTTTGGTGTTTGGTCTTCATGGGAGTATCGAGCGGGTGACGCAGAAGGTGTTTCTGTTGTCGCCTGCTAACGTCGATGTCACGGCGGAGGACAAGGCTCGCATCGCAGAGGGCGGGTTCTTCAACCAGAGCTGAGACGCAGGACCGGACAGAGTACGGAATCAGGGGAGAGGGAAGCGCGGATCATGAGCGTGGTCTTGGATGTTGTCTACATCGCGCTGATGTGTTTCCTCATCGTGCTGATCTTCCGGCTTGTCATGGACTACGTCTTCCAGTTCGCCCGCTCATGGCAACCCGGCAAGCCGATGGTGGTCGTTCTGGAGGCCACCTACACTGTCACGGATCCACCGCTCAAGCTTCTGCGGCGGTTCATCCCGCCGCTGCGTCTCGGGGGCGTGGCGCTCGACCTGTCCTTCTTCGTACTGATGATCATCGTCTACATCCTGATCTCCGTTGTGAGCCGGCTGTGAACGATACGGTCTTGCCGAACGCCGACGATGCCGACGACTACGTTGAGGTGAAGAGATGCCGTTGACCCCCGAGGACGTGCGGAACAAGCAGTTCACGACCGTCCGCCTCCGAGAAGGCTATGACGAGGACGAGGTCGATGCCTTCCTCGACGAGGTCGAAGCCGAACTGACTCGCTTGCTCCGCGAGAACGAGGACCTGCGCGCCAAGCTGGCCGCCGCCACGCGTGCCGCCGCGCAGAACCAGCAGCAGGGCATGCGCAAGCCGCCCGAACCCCAGGATCAGGGGCAACAGGGGCCGCCGCAGGGCATGCGCGGTCCGGGTTCTCCTGTGCCCGCCGGTATATCGGGCCCGCCGCAGCAGCAGATGGGTGGCCCCATGGGTGGTCCGCCCCAGCTGCCGAGCGGTGCACCGCAGCTGCCCGCGGGCCCCAGCGGGCAGGGCGGTCCGCAGGGTCCCGGCCAGATGGGTCAGGGTCCGATGGGCCAGGGTCCCGGCCCGATGCAGGGGCAGCTGCCGCAGCAGATGGGTGGCCCGATGGGCGGTCCCATGGGTGGCCCGATGGGCGGTCCCCCGCAGCAAATGGGCGGCCACGGCCAGGGCGGTCCGGGTGGCGACAGCGCGGCCCGCGTGCTCTCGCTGGCTCAGCAGACCGCCGACCAGGCGATCGCTGAGGCGCGTTCCGAGGCCAACAAGATCGTCGGTGAGGCACGCAGCCGTGCCGAGGGCCTGGAGCGGGACGCCCGTGCCAAGGCGGACGCCCTGGAGCGGGACGCGCAGGAGAAGCACCGCGTCGCGATGGGCTCCCTGGAGTCCGCTCGCGCCACGCTGGAGCGCAAGGTCGAGGACCTGCGCGGCTTCGAGCGCGAGTACCGTACGCGGCTGAAGTCCTACCTCGAGTCCCAGCTGCGTCAGCTGGAGACCCAGGCGGACGACTCGCTGGCTCCGCCGCGCCAGCCCGCGACCGCCTCGCTGCCGTCGTCGTCGCCGTCCATGGCGCCGGCCGGTGCGAGCGCGCCGTCGTACGGCGGCAACCAGTCGATGGGCGGTGGCCCGGCCCCCGCTGGTCCGTCCTACGGCGGCCAGCAGCAGATGTCGCCGGCCATGACCCAGCCGATGGCGCCGGTGCGGCCGCAGGGCCCGTCGCCGATGGGCCAGGCTCCCTCGCCGATGCGTGGGTTCCTGATTGACGAGGACGACAACTGACGGCCTCTAGTACGCCTTAGGCGTCGGCAGCGTTCAGGGCGAGGCCCCCGGATTTCCGGGGGCCTCGCCCTTTTGTCTCGCGCTTTTGTGCTGACCCTGCGAGCGTCTGTACGTGGGTACGCAACGCCGAAGGCCCGGGCCCACCGAGGAAGTTCGGTGGGCCCGGGCCGCTGTGCGTGCCGTGCGTGCCGTGCGTGCTTACGCCTTGCGGAGGCGGAACGTCAGCGACAGCGACTCGTCCGTGAACGGGGTGCCGTAGGTGTCGTCCGCCTCGCAGGAGCCGCTGTGCTCATTCAAGAAGGCCGTGGCGAGGACCTCGTCCGCGATGAGGCCGGAGTGCTCGGTGAGGGCCGCGGTGACCTTCGGGTCCGTGGAGGTCCAGCGCAGGGCGATGCGGTCGGCCACGTCGAGGCCGCTGTTCTTGCGGGCCTCCTGGATCAGGCGGATCGCGTCACGGGCCAGGCCCGCCTGGCGCAGTTCCTCGGTGATCTCCAGGTCGAGGGCGACCGTCGCGCCGGAGTCCGAGGCGACGGACCAGCCCTCGCGCGGGGTCTCCGTGATGATGACCTCGTCCGGGGCGAGCGTCACGGTCTCGCCGTCGACCTCCACCGAGGCCGTGCCCTCGCGCAGGGCCAGGGACAGCGCGGCCGCGTCCGCGTTCGCGACGGCCTTGGCCACGTCCTGGACGCGCTTGCCGAACCGCTTGCCCAGTGCACGGAAGTTGGCCTTGGCGGTCGTGTCGACCAGCGAGCCGCCCACCTCGCTCAGCGACGCCAGCGAGGAGACGTTCAGCTCCTCCGTGATCTGCGCGTGCAGTTCGGGGTCGAGCGCTTCGAACCCGCTCGCCGCGACCAGCGCGCGCGACAGCGGCTGACGCGTCTTCACGCCCGACTCCGCGCGCGTGGCACGGCCCAGCTCCACAAGACGGCGTACGAGCACCATCTGCTTCGACAGCTCCGGATCGATGACGGACAGGTCCGCCTCCGGCCAGGACGACAGATGTACGGACTCGGGGGCGCCCGGCGCCACCGGCACCACCAGGTCCTGCCAGACCCGCTCGGTGATGAAGGGAGTCAGCGGGGCCATCAGGCGCGTGACCGTCTCGACGACCTCGTGCAGGGTGCGCAGTGCCGCCTTGTCGCCCTGCCAGAAGCGGCGACGGGAGCGGCGTACGTACCAGTTGGACAGGTCGTCGACGAACGCCGACAGGAGCTTTCCGGCGCGCTGGGTGTCGTACGCCTCCAGGGACTGGGTCACCTGGTCGGTGAGCGCGTGGAGTTCGGAAAGGAGCCAGCGGTCCAAAACCGGGCGGTCGGCCGGAGCCGGGTCGGCCTCGCTGGGCGCCCAGTCGGACGTACGGGCGTACAGCGCCTGGAAGGCGACCGTGTTCCAGTACGTCAGGAGCGTCTTGCGGACGACCTCCTGGATCGTGCCGTGGCCGACGCGGCGAGCCGCCCAGGGGGAGCCGCCGGCCGCCATGAACCAGCGGACCGCGTCCGCCCCGTGCTGGTCCATCAGCGGGATCGGCGGGAGCATGTTGCCCAGGTGCTTGGACATCTTGCGGCCGTCCTCGGCGAGGATGTGGCCCAGACAGACGACGTTCTCGTACGAGGACTTGTCGAAGACCAGCGTGCCGACGGCCATCAGCGTGTAGAACCAGCCACGCGTCTGGTCGATGGCCTCGCAGATGAACTGCGCCGGGTAGCGCTGCTCGAAGAGCTCCTTGTTCTTGTACGGGTAGCCCCACTGCGCGAACGGCATCGAACCCGAGTCGTACCAGGCGTCGATGACCTCCGGCACGCGTGTGGCCGGCTGTCCGCAGCCGCCCTGCGGGCAGGGGAAGGTGACCTCGTCGATGAACGGGCGGTGCGGGTCGAGGTTCGACTGGTCCGTACCGGTCAGCTCGGTCAGCTCGGCCCGGGAGCCCACGCAGGTGAGGTGGTCGTCCTCGCAGCGCCAGACGGGCAGCGGCGTGCCCCAGTAGCGGTTGCGGGACAGGGCCCAGTCGATGTTGTTGTTCAGCCAGTCGCCGTAGCGGCCGTGCTTGACCGTCTCCGGGAACCAGTTGGTCTTCTCGTTCTCCTGCAGGAGGCGGTCCTTGACGGCCGTGGTGCGGATGTACCAGGACGGCTGCGCGTAGTAGAGGAGCGCGGTGTGGCAGCGCCAGCAGTGCGGGTAGCTGTGCTCGTACGGGATGTGCCGGAAGAGCCGGCCGCGGGCCTCGAGGTCGGCGACGAGCTTTTCGTCCGCCTTCTTGAAGAAGACGCCGCCCACAAGGGGGACGTCCTCCTCGAACGTGCCGTCCGGACGGACCGGGTTCACTACCGGCAGCCCGTAGGCACGGCACACCTTGAGGTCGTCCTCACCGAAAGCGGGGGACTGGTGGACCAGACCCGTACCATCCTCGGTCGTGACGTATTCGGCGTTCACCACGAAGTGGGCCTGTTCCCCGGCGGGGAACTCAACGAGCTCGAACGGACGTTGATAGGTCCAGCGCTCCATTTCGGCGCCGGTGAACGTCTGGCCGGTGGGCTCCCAGCCCTCGCCGAGGGCCTTCTCCACGAGGGGCTGCGCGACGACGAGCTTCTCTGCGCCATCTGCGCCATCTGTGCCGTTCGTCGCGACCACGTACGTGACGTCGGGGTGCGCGGCGACGGCCGTGTTGGAGACCAGGGTCCAGGGCGTCGTCGTCCAGACCAGGAGCGCGGCCTCGCCCGCGAGGGGACCGGAGGTGAGCGGGAAACGGACGAACACCGAGGGATCGACGACCGTCTCGTAGCCCTGCGCCAGCTCGTGGTCCGACAGGCCCGTGCCGCAGCGCGGACACCAGGGAGCCACGCGGTGGTCCTGGACCAGCAGGCCCTTGTTGAAGATCTCCTTGAGCGACCACCAGACCGACTCGACGTACTCCGGGTCCATCGTGCGGTACGGGTCGCTGAGGTCGGTCCAGTACCCCATGCGGTTCGTGAGCTCTTCGAAGGCGTCGGTGTGGCGGGTCACGGACTCCCGGCACTTGGCGTTGAACTCGGCGATGCCGTACGCCTCGATGTCCTTCTTGCCGTTGAAGCCGAGCTCCTTCTCCACCGCCAGCTCCACCGGCAGGCCGTGGCAGTCCCAGCCGGCCTTGCGCGCCACGTGGTAGCCGCGCATGGTGCGGAAGCGGGGGAAGACGTCCTTGAAGACGCGGGCTTCGATGTGGTGGGTGCCCGGCATGCCGTTGGCCGTGGGCGGGCCCTCGTAGAACACCCACTCCGGGCGGCCCTCGGACTGCTCCAGGCTCTTGGCGAAGATCTTCTGCTCACGCCAGAAGTCGAGCACTGCGTGCTCAAGGGCGGGCAGGTCAACCTGGGCGGGCACCTGGCGGTACTGCGTCGGTTTCATCGGCGAGCTTCCTCCGGCGGACTTTCTGCCTTCCGTCGGAGGGACGAGAGTCGTGTTGCCACCTACGCCGTGTGCGGCGCGCTCCCGCGGTACCACCCTCCTTGGCTCTCCGGTGCCCTGTGTGCTCCGGCGAGCCCCCTCATTGGGGTCGCGATGCCGGGTCTACTCGCCGCTGCTGGGGTGCGGCTTTCTTCCGGCGGCTCCGGGGTGATCTTCACGTCGCGCTCGCCCCCGGGCTCGCACCGTCCCCGGGTCGCTCATGGCTGCGTACGTCGCTACTCGTCCCCATCCACGCTTTTCGCTCCGCCCAGTGTACGGCGCCGGACAGACAGCGGCCGACCGGTTTTCCGGGACCCGTGGGCAGGGGCTCACACGGCGTGAGGGGAGGCGCACGGACTGACCCGAATGGCCAGGGTCCGGGGTTCGGGTCCCGGTACGGCCGACTCGGCGGATTACCTGGCGGGGAGCTGGGCACAACGCTTGCAGGCTCGCCACGTGGCACCTGAGAGGCGGGTGAATCGGGCAGCGTGCCCCGTTGCCGCGGGCCAGAAGTCGATTTATCGTCCCAGCACGATTCGCGAACAAGATCACAATATGTGAAGGGGCCGCAGCCATGGTGGCGAAGAAGACGGCCGTACCGCAGTCGGCGTCCAGGAGAACCACGGGGGCGGCGGGCGGTGCCGGAGCGGCGGCCAAGGATGTGAACGGCAAGAAGAGCATGCGGGGTGCCGCGAAGACGGCTGGTTCGGGAGCCGGCGCTTCGAAGCGGGCGGCTTCGAAGGCGGCGGCTACAGGGGCGGCCGCCGCTCCCGGCCCTGCCGGGGCGAAAGCGGGCGCTTCGAAGAGGGCGACTGCCAGGGAGACCGCTACGGGGACGGCTCGCACGAAGACGTCCGCTACGAAAACGGGCGCTACGAAGACGGCCGCTACCGAAGAGGCCGCCGGGCAGACGGCGGCTACGAAGTCGGCCATTGAGAAAACGGCCACCAAGGAGGCGGCATCGAAGGTGGCCACCAAGAAGGGGGCCACCAAGAAGGCCGCCGCCGGAGAGGCAGTCACCAAGAAGGCAGCGGCAAAGGGCGGCGCTCCCAAGGGGGCATCGGACAAGAAGGCTGCGGTCAAGAAGACCGCGCTGAAGAAGACCACCGGAGTGGCCACCGAGGCCGCGGCCGGGAAGACCGGCGGCAAGGAGGGCACCGACAAGGGTGCCGCCGGAAAGAAGCGCAGCGTCACGCGCACACGTACGGCCAAGAAGACGGTCGCCTCCGCGGCCGAGGGTGCGGCCGAGGCCGCGAAGACGACGGGAGCCACGACGGTGGTTGCTAAGAAGACTCCTGGTACGGCCACGGCGGCGGGCAAGGCCACCGCGGTTCCCAAGGCGCGGCTCGCCGCGGCGGAGCCCGGCGAGCTCGCCGTACGCCCCGGTGAGGACCCCTGGACCTCGGAAGAGGTCGCTGAGGCACGTGCGGAGCTGCTCGCGGAGGTGGTGCGACTGGGAGCCGAGATCGCGAACTCCGAGGAGTCCCTGGCGGGCCTGATGCGCGACTCCGGCGATGGCGCCGGCGACGATCAGGCGGACACCGGCACCAAGAACATCACGCGTGAGCACGAGATGGCGCTCGCGGCCAACGCCCGGGAGATGCTGGAGCAGAGCGAGCGCGCCCTGGAGCGCCTGGACGCGGGCACGTACGGCCTCTGCGAGAACTGCGGCAATCCCATCGGCAAGGCACGTATGCAGGCCTTCCCGCGCGCCACCCTGTGCGTCGAGTGCAAGCAGAAGACGGAACGCCGCTACTGAGCGCCCGGTGCGCCCAAGGAACTCCTGGGGGCGGGTGACCGTGCCGTACTCTCGTCCTCAGTCAGGCACCTAGGTTGAGGGACACACGTGGCAGAGGCGGAGCGCATCATCGGTACGCCGGATATCCCGGAGGCGGCTGGGGCCGAGCCGGAGCACACCGACAAGAGCGCGGCGTCGGGCGAGCGGTCCGACTCCCCTGGAGCGCGAGAGCCGGCCGAGCCGTCCGGATCCGGCTCCGGTTCCGAGGAGAAGGCGGCTCAGGCCGAGAGGCCCAGGGGCAAGCGCCGGATCGCCGTGCTGTTCACGGTTGCCGCCCTGGCGTACGCCCTGGACCTGATCAGCAAGATCATCGTGGTCGCGAAGCTGGAGCACCATGAGCCGATCGAGATCATCGGGGACTGGCTGAGGTTCGAGGCGATCCGCAACGCGGGCGCGGCCTTCGGCTTCGGCGAGGCCTTCACCGTGATCTTCACGGTGATCGCGACGGCCGTGATCGTGGTGATCGCCCGCCTCGCGCGCAAGCTCTACAGCCTGCCCTGGGCCATCGCGCTCGGCCTGCTCCTCGGCGGCGCGCTGGGCAACCTCACCGACCGGATCTTCCGTTCGCCGGGCGTCTTCGAGGGCGCGGTCGTCGACTTCATCGCCCCCAAGGGCTTCGCGGTCTTCAACCTCGCAGACTCGGCGATCGTCTGCGGCGGCATCCTGATCGTGCTGCTGTCGTTCCGCGGCCTCGACCCGGACGGCACCGTCCACAAGAACTGAGCCCGCAGGATTGAGCGCGCCCCCGTGGCCCGTGCTCGATCGCCGACGGCGCTGTCGGTCACGTCCGGCATACTCGTCGGGTGAGCACAGTTCCCGAGATCCGTACCCTGCCCGTGCCCGACGGCCTGGAGGGCGAGCGCGTCGACGCCGCCATATCACGCATGTTCGGCTTTTCCCGTACGAAGGCGGCGGAACTGGCCGCGGCAGGCAAGGTGCTGGTCGACGGCACGGTGGTCGGCAAGTCCGAGCGGGTGCAGGGCGGTGCGTGGCTGGAGGTCGAGATGCCGCAGGCGCCCGCGCCCGTGCAGATCGTCGCCGAGCCCGTCGAGGGCATGGAGATCGTGCACGACGACGAGGACGTGGTGGTGATCGTCAAGCCCGTCGGGGTCGCCGCGCACCCCAGCCCCGGCTGGTCGGGCCCCACGGTGATCGGCGGGCTCGCGGCTGCCGGGTACCGCATCTCGACCTCGGGCGCCGCCGAGCGCCAGGGCATCGTGCACCGCCTGGACGTGGGCACATCGGGGCTGATGGTGGTGGCCAAGTCGGAGTACGCGTACACGTCGCTCAAGCGCCAGTTCAAGGAGCGCACGGTCGACAAGCGCTACCACGCGCTGGTGCAGGGGCACCCGGATCCGACCAGCGGCACGATCGACGCTCCCATCGGCCGGCATCCGACCCACGACTACAAGTGGGCGGTCACGGCCGAGGGCAAGCCCTCCGTGACGCATTACGACCTGGTCGAGGCGTTCCGCGCGGCTTCGTTGCTCGACATCAAGCTGGAGACCGGGCGCACGCATCAGATCCGCGTCCACATGGCGGCCCACCGGCATCCGTGCGTGGGCGACCTGACGTACGGCGCGGACCCGACCCTCGCCAAGCGCCTCGGGCTGACCCGGCAGTGGCTGCACGCCGTGCGGCTCGGCTTCGAGCACCCCGGGGACGGGCAGTGGGCCGAGTTCGCCTGCGACTACCCCGCGGACCTGCAGCAGGCGCTGGACCAGGTGCGGGAGGAGACTTACGCATGAGCGCGTCGTACGCGGTGAGGGTGGCCCAGGACCCCGCCGACCGCGAGGCCTGCTTTGCGGTGCGCAAGGAGGTCTTCGTCAGCGAGCAGCAGGTCCCCGAGGACCTGGAGTACGACGCGTACGACGCCGACGCTGTGCATGTCCTCGCCGTCCGCGAGGACGGGGTGCCGATCGGGGCGGGGCGTCTGCTGTACGGCGCGGCGGCGGTCGCCAAGACCGGGGGAGACCCGGGTGTCGGGTCCCTGGGACGGCTCGCCGTACTGAAGTCCGCGCGCGGGCTCGGTGTCGGCATCGCGCTCGTTCAGGGCATCGAGGACGCGGCACGCGCGCGTGGGCTGACGGCGGTCGATCTGCACGCGCAGACGCATGCGCTGGGGTTCTATGAGCGGCTGGGGTATGTGGCGTATGGACCGGAGTATCTCGAAGCGGGGATTCCTCATCAGGCGATGAGGCGCTCTCTTCAGCCTCTTTAGCCGGCCTGCGTAGCGTCGCCTGCCGCCGTGGCTGAGGCTTCGTAGGATCGATCTCATGGCGCGCAACGTGGTGATCAGTGGTGGCGGTACGGGGATCGGGCTCGCGGCGGCTCGGGCCTTCGCAGCGGACGGGGATCAGGTGCTGCTGCTCGGGCGCCGGGCTGAGGTGCTTGAGAAGGCGGAGGTGCCGGGGGCGCTCACGTACGCGGCCGATCTGAGTGAGGTCGACGGGGTGCGTGGGGTCGAGCGGTTCGTGGCTGCCGAACTGGGCACCGTCGACGTACTCGTCCACAGCGCGGGTGGCGCCGGGTATCTGGAGCCGAAGGTCGGCAGCGATGATCCGCTGGTGATCGCCGCGCACAACTGGACGCTCAACTTCCGCCTCAACACGTTGACGGCGGCGCTGCTCACCGAGGCGCTGCGGGACCGGCTCGCGTCGCCCGGTGGGCGGGTGCTGTTTCTCAGCTCGATCGCCGCCTACCGGGGGTCCGGGAGCGGGCCGTATGCCGCCTCCAAGGCCGCTCTGCACCCGTACGCCTTTGATCTGGCACGGCAGTTGGGGTCGCGCGGCGTCACCGTGAACGTGGTGGCACCTGGCTATGTCGAGGACACCGGGTTCTTCGGGGAGGCCATGGATGACGCGCGGCGCGAGCGGTTGATCGCGGAGACTTCGACCGGGCGCGCCGGGACGCCTGGTGACGTCGCCGCGACGCTCCATTGGCTGGCCTCAGCGGCTGCCGGCCATATCACTGCCCAGGTCATCCAGGTCAACGGCGGCGCGGAACGTAGCCACTGAGGCTTTGCGGGCGGGTGCGGGTTTGTGGGTGGCTGGTCGCTTCCCCACTCTGGGCTTCGCTCAAGCGGGGGGACCCCATCGCGGCGGAGCCGCACATTGGTACAGCCCCGCGCCCCTGGGTGGGTGGTGGGTGCGGGCCGTGGGCCGTGCGTCAGCCCGTCGCAGGGTGGGCATACGGCCCTTCGGCTTCCACTACGCGACGGGCAATACGACGCACCGGCCCACGTCCCCTCCCGCCGGTGGGCAAGTGCGGGCACATGGTGGCCGGCGACTTCCGCAGGTGGGAGAGTGCGGGCACATGGTGGCCGGCGACTTCCGCAGGTGGGAGAGTGCGGGCGCGTGGTGGCTGGTGGCTTCGGGGGCGCGGCCCTTGGTTCAGGGGGCGCGGTCTGTTCGTGGTGGGGCGTGGACGCGGCCTCGGTTTGTGCGCGGTGCCGAACCGTCCGGTCGGGAGCCCGGGGGCAGGATTGCGTCGGCTGTGTTGACTCGGGGCAGTGCGTAGGAGTGGTGTTCGGCCAGCCAGCGGAGGAGGTGTTCGCGGACCGTTACGCGGACTGTCCACAGGTCGTCGGGGTCCTTGGCGGTTACCAGGGCGCGCAGCTCCATGGTGGTGGGGGTCGAGTCGGTGACGGTCAGGTCGTAGTGGCGTCCGTCCCACGCCGGGCACTCGCGCAGGATGTCGCGGAGCCGTTCGCGCATCCCCTCCAGGGGCGCGCTGTGGTCGACGTGCAGGAAGACCGTGCCGGTCATCTGGACGCCGCCGCGGGACCAGTTCTCGAAGGGTTTGGACGTGAAGTACGAGACCGGCATGGTGATCCGGCGCTCGTCCCAGGTGCGTACGGTCAGGAACGTCAGCGTGATCTCGTCGACCGTGCCCCATTCACCGTCCACCACCACAACGTCGCCGAGCCGCACCATGTCGCCGAAGGCGATCTGCAGCCCCGCGAAGAGATTGCTGAGCGTGGACTGCGCGGCGACACCGGCGACGATGCCGAGGATGCCCGCCGAAGCAAGCAGCGAGGCTCCGGCCGCCCGCATCGCGGGGAAGGTGAACAGCATGGCGGCGATCGCCACCACGCCGACGATCGCCGTGACCACGCGCATGATCAGTGACACCTGGGTCCGTACACGGCGGAGCCGGGCCGGATCGCGGTGGGCGGACGCGTAACGGGCGTACGACGTCTCGACGATCGCCGCCGCGATCCTCACCACCAGCCAGGCGGTGGACCCGATGAGCACCAGTGTCAGGGTCCGGCCGATCACGGAGGAGTAGGACGGGAAGATCCGTGCCTGGTCGTACGAGCCTCTCAGAAAGGCCGTGAGCAGCACGACCTGGAAGGGGATGCGGGCGCGGCGCAGCAGGCCCCACAGAGGGGTCTCGCTGTGCCGTTCGTCGATGCGTCGCATCATCTGGTCCACGGCCCAGCCGATCACCAGGGTGAGGACGACGGAGCCGCCGACAACGATCAGCGGGCGCAGTACGTTCTCCATGCCCTCGACGGTAACTGGCTCGGGCCCGCCATGGACATGCAGGCCCGGTCCCAGTCCCCGTTTCAGTCCTGATCCCGGTCCGGCGACGTTGTCGGTGTCGGCTGGCACGATGGGCTCATGGACATCATGCTCTTCCACTCGACCTACGGGCTGCGGCCCGCGGTGCGTGACGCGGCGGACCGGCTGCGCGCGGCGGGCCACGACGTGTGGACGCCCGACCTCTTCGAGGGGCGGACCTTCGAGACTGTCGAGGAGGGCATGGCCTTCCAGGACGAGATAGGCAAGGACGAGCTGCTCAAGCGCGCGGTCCTGGCCGCCGCGCCCTACTCGGAGCGAGGTCTCGTCTACGCCGGGTTCTCCCTCGGCGCCGCGACCGCCCAGACGCTGGCGCTCGGCGACCAGAAGGCGCGTGGGCTCCTGCTGCTGCACGGCACCTCGGACATCGCGGAGACCGCCTCGGTGGACGAGCTGCCGGTCCAGTTGCATGTCGCGGAGCCGGACCCCTTCGAGCCCGACGACTGGCTGACCGCCTGGTATCTCCGGATGGGCAGGGCGGGCGCCGAGGTGGAGGTCTACAGATACGCGGGGGCCGGTCACCTCTACACGGATCCCGGCTTGCCGGACTACGACAAGGAGGCGGCCGAGGCCACCTGGCGGGTGGCGCTCGGCTTCCTCGACAGCCTCTGAGCGAGAGGAGAAGGGGTCAGTTCACGGGCGCGTACACCCGCTCGACCTTCTGGGTGCCGTTGCGCGTTCGGTACGAACGGGCCCAGGACGCTGTTGCGTTGGTGCTTGTGCGGTCGGAGAGGACGTAGTAGTCCATCTGCGCGCGCTCGGCGGTGAGGTCCAGTACGCCGTAGCCGTGCCGGTCGGTGTCGACCCAGTGGACATGCCGGTTGGCGGCGCGGATCACCGGTGCGGCCACCGCCGAGACGGTGCCTTCGGGGACGTTGACCAGGTCGTCCAGGTTGTCGGAGGTGACGGAGGTGACGACGAACTCGGTGGCGGCGGAGGGGGACAGGGGGTACGTACCGGCATTCAGCGGCACGTCGTTGGCCCAGGCCATATGGATGTCGCCGGTGAGGAAGACGGTGTTGCGGATGGCGTTGTTCCGAAGATGCGCGAGCAGTTCGCGGCGATCGTCGGTGTAGCCGTCCCACTGGTCGGTGTTGAGGGCGAGGCCCTCCTGCGGCAGGCCCAGCAGCTTGGCGAGCGGTTTCAGGATCTCGGCGGAGAGCGAGCCGATGGCGAACGGCGAGATCATCACCGAGTTGCCGACCAGCCGCCAGGTGGTGTCGGACGCCGCCAACCCCGCCTTCAGCCAGTCGAGTTGGGCCCTGCCCGTGAGCGTACGGTTCGGATCGTCGACGCCGCCGTTGCCGACCGACACCTGCTGCGAACGGAAGGACCGCAGGTCGAGCAGTGAGAGATCGGCCAGCTTGCCGAAGCGCAGCCGGCGATAGGTCGTGCCCTCGATCGCAGGGCGGACCGGCATCCACTCGAAGTAGGCCTGCTTGGCGGCCGCTTGGCGGGCCGAATAGGTGCCCTCCGCGCCCTCGGTGTGGTTCTCGGCGCCGTCCGACCAGGCGTCGTTGGCGATTTCGTGGTCGTCCCAGATGGCGATGACGGGGGCTGCCTGATGCAGGGACTGAAGGTCGGGGTCGGACTTGTAACGGCCGTGCCGTGTGCGGTAGTCGGCGAGCGTGAGGATCTCGTGGGCGGGAGCGTGCGGGCGTACGACGGTGCCACGCGTCCCGTACTCACCCGTGCCGTACTCGTAGATGTAGTCGCCCAGATGCAGCCAGGCGTCCAGGTCGCCGCGTGCGGCCAGGTGCCGGTACGCCGAGAAGTGGCCGGCCTCCCAGTTGGCGCAGGACACCACGCCGAAGCGCATGCCGGGCACGGCCGCGTCGGTGGCCGGGGCGGTGCGGGTGCGGGCGGCCGGGGAGTCGGTGCCGCCGCTGGAGAAGCGGAACCAGTAGGCGGTGGCGGGCTTCAGACCGCGTATGTCCGCCTTGACAGTGTGGTCGGATGCGGCGGACGCGGTGGTGGAGCCCTTGGCGACGACGTTCATGAACGCCTTGTCCAGGGCGACGGTCCAGCTCACCTCGGTGTCCGGGCCGAGCCCGGAGCCGGGCACGGCCTCCGGCGTGGGCGTCACCCGCGTCCACAGCAGGATTCCGTCGGGCAGCGGGTCACCGGAGGCGACACCGTGCAGAAACGCGGGGGCCTCGGCGGCGGCCCGGGCGGGTATCGCGGCGGTGAGAGGGCCCGCGAGCGCGGCGGTCGCGGCTGCCGCCTTGACGACCGTACGGCGGCGTGGGGTGGGCGAGTTGGGGGATTTGAGGGAATTGGGGCTGTTGTGGGATCTGATGCGACTGGTCACAGGCGCTCAGATTACTGATCAGTACATGGCGAGAGCGGGCGAACTCGGAAAGTTCGCCCGCTCTTTGACACGGGTTCGCTCAGGACTTGAGCGCTCTCAGCGGGCTCAGGCCGCCAGCGCCTTGTTGATCGCCGCCTGGAAGTCGGCGACGGTCATCGGCGTGTTCTTGCCGTCGGAGCCGGTGAGCTTCTTGCCGTCCATCTCCAGCGTCGGCGTGCCTGTGACACCGCTGTCGTCGAACTTCTCCGACATGAGCAGCGCCCACTTGTCGTAGGTGCCGTTCTCCACCGCCGTCTGGAACTTCTTGTTGCCCTTCAGCGCGTCGACGGTGTCGGCCACCTCGATCAGGTACGAGTCGTCCTTGAACTTGTCCTGGCTCTCCTCGGGGTGGTACTTCGCCGAGTAGAGCGCGGCCTTGTACTCCAGGAAGGCGTCCGTGCTCACGTTCAGGGCGGCGCCCATCGCGCTGAGCGCGTTCTTGGAGCCCTCACCCCGGGTGCTGTCGTCGATGAACGTGGCGCCGATGAACTGGACCTTGTACGTCCCGTCCTCGATGCCCTTGTCGACCGTCGAGCCGACCGCCTGCTCGAACTGGGCACAGATCGGGCAGCGCGGGTCCTCGTACATCTCCAGGGTCTTCTTGGCGCTGCTCTTGCCGATGACGACGGTCGTGCCGTTCTCGCCGGTGGTGTGGGCCGGCTTGACGAGCTTGTCGTCCTGCGCGGCCTCCCAGTAGCCGGGCTTGTTGCCCTGGACGACGGCGTAGCTGATGCCGCCGGCTGCCGCGAGGACACCGACGACGGAGCAGGCGACGATGATCTGCCGCTTGGCCTTGTCCCGCTTGGCCTGGCGCTCGCGCTCGGCGCGCAGTCGCTCACGGGCCGCCATCTTGGCCGACTGGCTGTTCCTCTTGCTCATGATCGTTTTCTCCGTGTGAAGGCATGGGATGTGGACGGTTGTGCTCAGCCGTTGTTCACGCCGTTGAGGCGGGAACAAGCGAGCACGGCGGTCCACGCCGTCCCAGGGAGTGCACGAAGAAGTGGCTGCGAGGCGCGCTCGTACGACGCGAGGGGCGCGGCAGCCGGTGTACCGGCGCCGGCCGCACGGTCACTGTGGCGACGGCGATCAGCAGCGGCCGGAAGGTGGACGCGACGGCCGCGCACAGGACTTGGGCCAGGGCCCGCTCGCCGCGCCGCAGCCAGACGGCCGCGAGGAGGCCGACGCAGACGTGTGCGGCGAGCAGCAGCCAGGCGGCCGCCGGGTCGGCGTGGGCGAGGAATGCGGCGGCACCGTCGCCGTCACCATCCCACCCGCCGCCCGACCACCGCCCCTCATAGAGGCGCTGCGCGCCGCCCCCGCTGAATTGTGCCAGCGGAGTGCCGACCTCGCCGGCGCACAGGAAGTCGAGGCCGACCGACCGCAGTGGGCCCGCCACCGGGCCGCCCGCCCTGCCGTAACAGGCGTGCTGGCCCGCTGTGAACAGAGTGTCGGCGGCCAGCTCCAGCGGGATCAGCAGGGCGGCGATCCGCCCGAAGCCGCGCTCGTGGCCTGCCATCGCGTACGTGATGACGAAGACGGCGGCGGTGAGCGCGGCCACGGTGGCCAGCGGCAGCGGGGCCCGGGACAGCAGCACGTGCGACGCGACGGACAGTGTCACGACGAGTGCCGTGAACAGTGCCGCGCGTACGGCTCTCAGTTGGGTCCCGGACATGTCCATAGCAGTGGAGAGTGTGTCACGTACTCCTGTAAGGGAGCGCTAAAAGCTCCCTGTGCGTGAGGGCGCGGTGACCGGTCTACAGTCCCGGAATCCGTCCGTTGCGGAACAGGTCCACGAAGATCTGGTGGTCGGTGCGTGCGCGTGCGCCGTACGCGTGGGCGAAGTCCACCAGGAGGTCGCCGAAGCCGGACTCGTCCGCCGCGATCGCCGCGTCGATGGCCCGCTCCGTGGAGAACGGCACCAGCTCGGAGTGGCCGCTCTCGTCGTCCGCCGCAGCGTGCATGGTGGCCGTGGCCCGCCCCAGGTCGGCGACGACCGCCGCGATCTCCTCCGGGTCGTCGATGTCGCCCCAGTCCAGGTCCACCGCGTACGGCGACACCTCGGCGACGAGCTGGCCCGAGCCGTCCAGCTCGGTCCAGCCGAGCCACGGGTCGGCGTGCGCCTGGAGGGCGCGCTGCGAGATCACCGTGCGGTGGCCCTCGTGCTGGAAGTACTCGCGGATGGCCGGGTCCGTGATGTGCCGGGAGACGGCCGGGGTCTGGGCCTGCTTGATGTAGATCACCACATCGTTCTCCAGGGCGTCGGTGGCGCCCTCCAGAAGGATGTTGTACGAGGGGAGACCGGCCGAGCCGATGCCGATGCCGCGGCGGCCCACGACGTCCTTCACGCGGTACGAGTCCGGGCGGGCCAGGGATGCCTCCGGCAGCGTCTCCAGATAGCCGTCGAAGGCCGCGAGCACCTTGTAGCGCGTGGCCGCGTCCAGCTCGATGGAGCCGCCGCCCGGCGCGAAGCGGCGCTCGAAGTCGCGGATCTCCGTCATCGACTCGAGCAGCCCGAAGCGGGTCAGCGAGCGGGCGTCACGCAGCGCGTCCAGGAGAGGGCCCTGGGCGGTGTCCAGCGTGAAGGGAGGCACCTCGTCGCTCTTGGCGCCTGTCGCGAGCGCGTGGATCCGGTCGCGGTACGAGGCCGCGTAGATCCGCACCAGCTCGGTGATCTGCTCGTCGCTGAGCGCCTTCGCGTACCCGATCAGTGCCACGGAGGCCGCGAGGCGCTTGAGGTCCCAGGTGAAGGGGCCGACGTACGCCTCGTCGAAGTCGTTGACGTTGAAGATCAGGCGGCCCTGGGAATCCATGTACGAACCGAAGTTCTCGGCGTGCAGATCGCCGTGGATCCACACGCGCGAGGTGCGCTCGTCGAGGTACGGCCCACTGAGGATCCTCCCCCCACCCCGCCCGGCGTTCTCCTGCTCCAGGTCGTGGTAGAAGAGGCACGCCGTGCCGCGGTAGAAGGCGAACGCCGAGGCCGCCATTTTGCGGAACTTCACGCGGAACGCGGCCGGGTCGGCGGCCAGCAACTCGCCGAAGGCGGTGTCGAAGACGGCGAGGATCTGTTCGCCGCGTTGCTCGGCGCTGAGCTGCGGATCCGACATCGCGGGGTGCCTCCAGGTGCAGGATGATGCATGACAAGTGGGACGGAAATCGCCCGTCCTCTTCCAACGGACGAAGGTACGCGGGAGTGCCCGTTCTCCGCATGTGAACGTACGCGGGGGACGCCTCGAATTGTCAGTGCCGAGGCATAGACTTCGACGCTGTCCCCAGACTGTCCGCAGCCTGTCGGATCCCCGTCGACCCGCGCCCGCCCGTCACCCGACCACCGCCCCTCAACGAGGCGCTTCGCGCCGCACCTGCTAATTGGAGGCCGAAACCGTGTCAAAGCCGCCGTTCACGCACCTGCACGTCCACACCCAGTACTCGCTGCTGGACGGTGCCGCGCGGCTGAAGGACATGTTCGACGCGTGCAACGAGATGGGCATGACGCACATCGCCATGTCCGACCACGGCAACCTGCACGGGGCGTACGACTTCTTCCACTCCGCCAAGAAGGCCGGGGTCACGCCGATCATCGGGATCGAGGCGTATGTTGCGCCGGAGTCGCGGCGCAACAAGCGGAAGATCCAGTGGGGCCAGCCGCACCAGAAGCGTGACGACGTGTCCGGTTCCGGTGGCTACACGCACAAGACGATCTGGGCGGCGAACAAGACCGGGCTGCACAACCTGTTCCGGCTGTCCTCGGACGCGTATGCGGAGGGCTGGTTGCAGAAGTGGCCGCGGATGGACAAGGAGACCATCTCCCAGTGGTCGGAGGGGCTCATCGCCTCCACCGGGTGTCCTTCGGGGGAGTTGCAGACCCGGTTGCGGCTGGGCCAGTTCGACGAGGCGCTGAAGGCGGCCGCGGAGTACCAGGACATCTTCGGCAAGGACCGGTACTTCCTGGAGCTGATGGACCACGGCATCGAGATCGAGCGGCGGGTCAGGGACGGGCTGCTGGAGATCGGCAAGAAGCTGGGCATTCCGCCGTTGGTGACCAACGACTCGCACTACACGTATGCGCACGAGGCGGCCGCGCACGATGCCCTGTTGTGCATTCAGACCGGTAAGAACGTCTCGGATCCGGACCGCTTCAAGTTCGACGGCACCGGCTACTACCTGAAGACGACGGACGAGATGTACGCCATCGACTCCTCGGACGCCTGGCAGCAGGGGTGTGCCAACACGCTGTTGGTGGCCGAGCAGGTCGACACCACCGGGATGTTCGAGTCGCGGAACCTGATGCCGAAGTTCGACATCCCGGAGGGCTACACCGAGGTCACCTGGTTCCAGGAGGAGGTGCGCCGCGGCATGGAGCGCCGCTTTCCCGGCGGCATCCCGGAGGACCGGCAGAAGCAGGCCGAGTACGAGATGGACGTCATCATCCAGATGGGGTTCCCGGGCTACTTCCTCGTCGTCGCCGACTTCATCATGTGGGCCAAGAAGCAGGGCATCGCTGTGGGTCCGGGCCGTGGTTCCGCGGCCGGTTCGATCGTCGCGTACGCCATGGGCATCACCGACCTCGACCCGATCCCGCACGGTCTGATCTTCGAGCGGTTCCTCAACCCCGAGCGTGTCTCGATGCCCGATGTCGACATCGACTTCGACGAGCGTCGGCGCGTCGAGGTGATCCGATACGTGACGGAGAAGTACGGCGCCGACAAGGTCGCCATGATCGGCACCTACGGCAAGATCAAGGCGAAGAACGCGATCAAGGATGCCGCACGCGTGCTGGGCTATCCGTACGCGATGGGAGACCGGCTCACCAAGGCGATGCCCGCCGACGTCCTCGGCAAGGGAATCGACCTGAACGGCATCACCGACCCCTCGCACCCCCGCTACAGCGAGGCCGGCGAGATCCGCGGGATGTACGAGAACGAACCGGACGTGAAGAAGGTCATCGACACCGCGAAGGGCGTCGAGGGACTCGTCCGGCAGATGGGTGTGCACGCGGCCGGCGTGATCATGTCCAGCGAGCCCATCGTCGACCACGCCCCGATCTGGGTGCGGCACACCGACGGCGTGACCATCACACAGTGGGACTACCCCCAGTGCGAGTCGCTCGGCCTGCTGAAGATGGACTTCCTGGGCCTGCGCAACCTCACGATCATGGACGACGCCATCAAGATGGTGAAGGCCAACAAGGGCATCGATCTGGAGATGCTCGCCCTCCCGCTGGACGACCCCAAGACCTTCGAACTGCTCTGCCGCGGTGACACCCTCGGCGTGTTCCAGTTCGACGGCGGCCCGATGCGCTCGCTGCTCCGCCAGATGCAGCCCGACAACTTCGAGGACATCTCCGCCGTCTCGGCCCTCTACCGGCCGGGCCCGATGGGCATGAACTCGCACATCAACTACGCGGAGCGCAAGAACGGCCGCCAGGAGATCACACCGATCCACAAGGAGCTGGAAGAGCCCCTCGAAGAGGTGCTCGCCGTCACCTACGGCCTGATCGTCTACCAGGAGCAGGTGCAGAAGGCGGCCCAGATCATCGCCGGCTACTCGCTCGGCGAGGCCGACATCCTGCGCCGAGTGATGGGCAAGAAGAAGCCCGAGGAGCTGGCGAAGAACTTCGTCCTCTTCCAGGAGGGCGCCCGGAAGAAGGGCTACAGCGACGAGGCGATCCAGGCCCTGTGGGACGTGCTGGTCCCCTTCGCCGGCTACGCGTTCAACAAGGCCCACTCCGCCGCGTACGGACTCGTGTCGTACTGGACCGCGTACCTGAAGGCGAACTACCCCGCCGAGTACATGGCCGCGCTGCTCACCTCGGTCAAGGACGACAAGGACAAGTCGGCCGTCTACCTCAACGAATGCCGGCGCATGGGCATCAAGGTGCTCCCGCCGAACGTCAACGAGTCGATGTCCAACTTCGCCGCCCAGGGCGACGACGTGATCCTCTTCGGCCTCTCGGCCGTGCGCAACGTCGGAACGAACGTCGTGGAGTCGATCATCCGCTCGCGCAAGGCCAAGGGAAAGTACGCCTCCTTCCCCGACTACCTCGACAAGGTCGAGGCCGTCGTCTGCAACAAGCGCACCACCGAATCGCTGATCAAGGCGGGCGCCTTCGACACCATGGGCCACACCCGCAAGGGGCTGACCGCCCAGTTCGAGCCGATGATCGACAACGTGGTGGCGGTCAAACGCAAGGAGGCCGAGGGCCAGTTCGACCTCTTCGGCGGCATGGGCGAACAGGAGAGCAGCGAACCCGGCTTCGGCCTGGACGTCAGCTTCACCGACGACGAGTGGGACAAGGCCTACCTGCTCGCCCAGGAGCGGGAGATGCTCGGCCTGTACGTCTCCGACCACCCGCTGTTCGGCCTGGAGCACGTGCTGTCGGACAAGGCCGACGCGGGTATCGCCCAGCTCACCGGCGGCGACTTCGGCGACGGGGCGGTCGTCACCATCGGCGGCATCATCTCCGGCCTCCAGCGCAAGATGACCAAGCAGGGCAACGCCTGGGCCATCGCCACCGTCGAGGACCTGGCCGGCTCCCTGGAGTGCATGTTCTTCCCCGCCACCTACCAGCTGGTGTCAACCCAACTCGTCGAGGACGCCGTGGTGTTCGTCAAGGGACGCCTGGACAAGCGCGAGGACGTACCCCGCCTCGTCGCCATGGAACTCCAGGTCCCGGATCTGTCGAACGCGGGGACCAACGCCCCCGTCATCCTCACGATCCCGGCGCTGAAGGTCACCCCGCCCATGGTCAGCCGGCTCGGCGAGATCCTCAGCCATCACAAGGGCGACAGCGAGGTACGCATCAAGCTCCAGGGTCCGCGCAAGACGACGGTCCTGCGGCTCGACCGGCATCGGGTGAAGCCGGACCCGGCGCTCTTCGGGGACTTGAAGGTACTGCTCGGCCCGTCCTGCCTGGCCGGCTGAGCAGGCCCGTACTGAAACGACGTACGTACGGAGCACCGCGTACGGAAAGCGACGAGGGGCACGCCCGGTCAATCCGGGTGCGCCCCTCTCGTTCTGTGCAGCCCCCTAGTTGTGGCCGAACTTCTTCTGCCGCTTGCCGCCGCCGGAGACGAACTGGGCGGAACCCGGCGCGGATTCTGTCTGATCGGCGGCGGGCGCCAACTCCTCGGCTCCGCGCCGGGCTTGATCCTGTGCGCCGCGCTGGTTCGGGCCGCTCTGCTTGCGGTTCTTGTTCTTGGCCATGGTGATCTGCCTCCTGTGGGGGTACCTAGGGGTCAGGACCGGGATCAGATTCACATAGGCGCAGAAGCCGCGCATGTCGGAGAATTACCGTGCGTAATAAGGCCTGTCGGAGAGTGAAGTTCCGATACGCCACGCCGAAGATCGAGTTCCGGCCGTTAACCTCCGCGCAGTCGGGCAGACTCGAAGGAAGCCCGAAGCAAACCTCCCGGAAAGAGGGTGGATCGCGTGGACCGCTGCATCGTCCTGGTGGACGCCGGGTATCTGCTCGGGGCCGCCGCGAGTCTCCTCGCCGGGGAGCCTTCGAGGTCCCGGATCACCGTGGACCACGCTGCCCTGATCCAGGGGTTGCGCGAGCGCGCCGAGTCCGACACGGAACGGCCCCTGTTGCGCATCTACTGGTTCGACGGCGCCCCCGATCGCGTACCGCAGCCCGAGCACCGCAGGCTGCGTGTGATGCCCCGGGTGACCGTACGTCTGGGTGCGCTGACCCGCAGTGACGGGCGGTGGGCGCAGAAGGGCGTCGACGCCGCCATGCATGCCGAGCTAACCGAGCTGGCGCGCAACCGGGCCTGCTCCGACGTGGTTCTTGTGACCGGTGACGGGGATCTGCTGCCGGGCATGATGGCCGCCAAAGAGCACGGGGTCGCCGTACACCTGTGGGCGGTGCAGGCTGCCGACGGCGACTACAACCAGTCCGAGGACCTCGTCGCGGAGGCCGACGAGCGCCGCGTACTGGACCGGACATGGATCACCAAAGCCGTACGGGCCAAGGAGTTCGGCGGGGTCTGCGCGCCGCCGCCCGCGCCGCGGCCCGAGATCGCCGCGATCCTCTCCGCGCCGCTGCCCGAGTCCGCGCTGCCCTCCGGGAGCGAGCGGGGCGCGCGGGAGCGGCAGCACCCGCAGTCGGCGCCGAGTGAGAACGGCACTCAGGAGCGGGTGCCGGCCGCGAAGGGGGTGCCGACGCCGAAGGATCTGGCGGCGTTGCGAGCGCCCGGTGCACAGGCCGCCCAGCACCCCGCGAACGCGACGCTGCGGTGGTCGTCCGACAAGGGGTGGGTCGACCGGCCCGGCGCCGCCGAGTCCGCGGACGCGGCCGCGTTGCCGACGCTCGCGCAGCTCACCACGGCCGAGCAGCGGTGGGCCGACCGTGAGGAGGACATCACGACGGTGGGCGGGGATCCGTACGAGGTCGGGCAGGTGTTCGCCCGGCGCTGGATGGAGCGGCTGTCCGACCCAGCGCATCTGCAGAAGCTGTCCACGATGTATCCGCGGGTACCGCACCGGATCGACGGCGAGCTGCTGCGGTACGCGGCGCGGTTCGGGCTGCTCGCGCACAAGGACGACCAGATCGACGAGCATGACCGGTACGCGATCCGGGCGGGGTTCTGGCGTGAGATCGATGTACGGACGGCCGCGGAGCACGCTCCCGCTGGGGAATGAGCGTCTGAGCGCTCCGCTGGTCGAGTGGTGACAAACCCGCGGGCCGGTGGGCTGGTCGCGCCCCGCGCGGAGCCGCAAATGTCACAGCCCCGCGCCCCGTATCAACGGGGCGTGGTACCGCTCCGGACTTCACCGAGGCCGCTTCGCCCCTGACGGGGCCCGGAGCACGCTCCCGCGGGGGAGTGGGACGGCGGGCGCTGCCGTGTCCCGGTTTCCACCTCGATGGTGCCCCGAGCGCGATGCGGCGCCCGCGACCCCGTAGGCTCGTCCCTCGTGAGTACGCGCACCGCACAGACAGCCCAGAACGGGCACGGTGGGGATGTCGTGTGCGCGGTGCGGGATCTGACCAAGACCTATCCGGCGGTGCGCGGACGGCGCGGAGCACCCGGGACACCCGAAGTGCGGGCCACCGACGGCGTTCGGATCGACATCCGGCGCGGCGAGATCTTCGGGCTGCTCGGGCCCAACGGTGCCGGGAAGTCCACCCTCGTACGGCAGCTGACCGGACTGATGCGCCCCGATCGCGGCAGCGTCGAGATCCTCGGGCACGACGTCGTGCGCCATCCCGAGCGGGCGGCACGAATCCTCGCGTACCTGGGACAGGAGTCGACCGCGCTCGACGAACTGACGGTGTCGCTCGCCGCGGAGACCACCGGGCGGCTGCGCGGTCTCGATGTGCGCAGCGCGAGGGCCGAGCGGGACACCGTCCTCGAGGAGCTGGGTCTCACCGCCCTCGCCTCGCGGCCGCTGCGGAAACTGTCCGGCGGGCAGCGGCGGCTAGCCTGCTTCGCCGCCACGCTGGTGGGTGAACGGCCGCTGCTCGTACTCGACGAGCCGACCGCCGGCATGGACCCGATCGCTCGTCGCGCAGTCTGGGGCGCCGTCGACCGGCGCCGGGCCGAGAACGGCACGACGGTTCTCCTGGTCACCCACAACGTCATCGAGGCCGAGACGGTTCTCGACCGTGTCGCGGTGATGGACCAGGGCCGTGTCATCGCCTGCGACACCCCCTCCGGGCTGAAGGAGCAGGTCGCGGGCGAGGTGCGCCTCGAACTCGTCTGGCGCGAGCGCGCGCCTCTCGACGTTCCCGAGGTCGCCGCGCTGCGCGACCGTGCCGTCGAGTCCGGCCGCCGCTGGGCGCTGCGCCTCGCCCCGGAGGAGGCCCGCGCGGCCGTCGCCGCCGTCACGGGCGGGGCCGCGTTCGCCGCCCTGGACGACTTCACGCTCGCCACACCGAGCCTCGAAGACGTGTATCTCGCGCTGGGCGGGAGCGCCGGCAATGTACGGGGGTTGGTCAAGGCGTGAGTGTTCGGGCCGCTCTGGCCGTACGGAACAGGACGACCGCTGAAGCGAACAGGAGCCGCGCGACGTGAGTGTCGTACCCGCCGAGGTCCTGCCGGGCCGTGCCCTCCCCGTCGAGGACGCCGTCGCGGAACAAGCCGCCGAACTCGGACCGCGTGCCCGGCTGTGGCCTGCGCTGTGCGCTGTGTACCGGGCGCAGCTGTCTCGGGCGCGGGTCGCTCGGATTCCGCTGCTGTTCGTGGCCACCTTCCAGTCGATCGGGATCATGGTCCTGATGCGCGGGGTGGTGGACGGCGGGGGAGAGGCGCGGGCCGTGGTGGCGGGCTCGTCGGTGCTTGTCGTCGCGTTCGTCGCGCTGAATCTGCTCGCTCAGTACTTCGGGCAGTTGCGTGCGAGTGGTGGCCTCGACCATTACGCGACGTTGCCGGTGCCACCGGCGGCGGTGGTGCTGGGCGCCGCGGGTGCGTACGCCTCCTTCACCGTGCCGGGGACTGTGGTCACCGCCGTCTTCGGGTGCGTGCTGTTCGGCCTGCCGTTGTCTCATCTGTGGATCCTCGCCGCCGTGATCCCGCTCGCGGGCGCGGCGCTCGCCGGACTCGGAGCCGCGCTCGGACTGCTGGCGCCGCGGCCCGAACTGGCCACGTTGCTCGGGCAGTTGGGGATGTCGGCGGCTCTGCTGCTCGGGGTGCTGCCGGCGGAACGGCTGCCTACGGTCGTCCAGTACGCGCGTGATCTGCTGCCGTCCACGTACGGTGTCGAGGCCTTCGGGCTGACCTTCGGGGCGCATCCCGACTGGGGGATCGTCGTACTCGACCTCGCCGTGTGCGCGGGGGTCGGGGTGGTCTCGCTGGCCGTTGCGACCTGGGCTTATCGTCGGGCTGCCGTCCGATGACGCGGTTGACGGGCGAGCCTGGCACGATGTCAGGGTGACCGCACCGCTTACTCCGCCCCAGCCGCCGCATCGTCCTTCTCCGGATCAGCAGCCTCCGGAGTACCAGTCTCCGCACCCTGCCTGGCAGGCGTCGCCGCCTGCCGCCGCTGGTGCGGGCGGATCCGTCGGTTATCAGGAGGACGGTCCCGGGATGAAGACGGAACTGCGGGAGGCCGGTGTCATCGCGATGGCGATGGCGCTCGGTGGGGTGTTGCTCGGGGTGCTGTGGTGGTGGCTGGCACCTGAGGTGCCGTTGGTCTCGAACTCGTCCGCGGTCTATCTCAAGGACACGGAGGGGGAGCAGGCGATCGGGGTGGACGGGACGTTCACTCTGCTCGCGCTCGGGTTCGGCCTGGTGAGTGCGCTGCTCGTGTTTCTGCTGCGGCGACGTGGTGGGATTCCGATCGTTGTCGCGCTCACGGTCGGGGGTGTGGTCGGTTCGTTGCTTGCCTGGCGACTGGGGATATGGCTGGGGCCTACGCAGGATGTGGCGGCCCATGCGCGGGAGGTGGGGCGGGGGGTTACGTTCGCTGCGCCGCTGGAGCTTGGGGCGAAGGGGGCGTTGCTGGCGTGGTCCTTGGGGGCGCTGGTCGTTCATCTGGGGCTGACCGCGTTGTTCGGGCCACGGGATCCTGAGCCGGATCCTTATGCGCAGAGCCCGTACGGGGCGCCCCCGGCATAGGGCGCGGTTCCTTGCGGGGCGGGCGCCACGGTTCTTCGGCGCCGCCCCTACCCTCCCCACTCTCGGCTTCACTCGACCGGGGGAACCCCCGTCATCCCTGGGCTCCGCCCCGGACCTCGATGGGGCTCCGCCCGGACCCCCATCGGCCTGAACGGCCTCGTCCTCAAGCTCCCCAGCCACCGCCGACAGGTGCCCCCAGACGGGCCGGTTGTGGCTGGGCTTCGCTGAACAGTGCAGCTGAGTGCAGGTGGGCGGTTGGTCCGCCTCGGCGGTACCTGCCGCCCACCGTTTTCCCTATGCGGGCCTATGCCCATGATTCGAGCGGCCCTTCTTCATACGCCACTTGCGTTTGCGTGTTTTCTTCGACATGTTCTCGGTTTAGCCGAGAGTGCGGCATTCGTCGAGAGGTCACGTGCGGGCGATCGGTGCCGAGATCGCTTCCGTCTGCTTGGTCAGGTCGTTCGGGGAGAGTTCGATCTCCAGGCCGCGGCGGCCTGCCGAGACGCAGATCGTGGGATGGACCGCGGCCGAGGCGTCGAGGACCGTGCGGAGCTTCTTGCGCTGGCCCAGGGGGGAGATGCCGCCGCGGACGTAGCCCGTCGTGCGCTCCGCAGCCGCCGGGTCGGCCATCGTGGCGCGTTTGCCGCCCACTGCTGCCGCCAGGGCCTTCAGGTCGAGGGAACCTGCCACGGGGACCATGGCCACCGTGAGCTCGCCGTCCACCTCCGCCACCAGGGTCTTGAAGACCCGGTCGGGAGAGACGTTCATCGCCTCGGCGGCCTCCTCGCCGTACGACGGGTGGGAGGGGTCGTGCTCGTACGCGTGGACCGTGTACGCGACGCCCGCCGCCGTCAGGGCCACCGTCGCGGGCGTCCCCCCGGACTGCTGCTGTTTCTTCGACTTCTTCGCCATGGGCCTGCATCATCCCAGACGGCCGAACGCGGCCGCCCCCGCCCGGAACGGTGCCCGGGCGGGGGCGGTTCGCGACTGCCCCTTCAGTCAGAGGCCGACCTCGGTCAGCAGGTCGCCCACGGGGTCTCGAAGGTCCCCTGCCCGGAGACCTTGATCAGCCCCTTCCAGTCCACGTCGCACCGGTAGCTCACGGTCCAGGTGGTGTTGGCCCGCTCACCCGTGCTGATGCTCTTCGTCGGCCCCCACCTGGTGTCACCGCCGCTGGATCGGTGTCCGAGCTGCGCGCTGATCTTCGAGCCGCCGCTCTTCGTGTAGAAGACCTCGATGCGGCTGGGGCTCGTGTTCAGGGAAATGCAGAGCTGCCCGTTGCTCAGACGCGTGCACTCGACCCTGGCCTGGATTCCCGCGTCCTTGGTCTCGGACGCGTGAGCAGGCGCGATCATGAGCGTGGAACCGGCGGCCACACAGGCGGCGACGGTCGCAGTGCTCCGACGACTCATCTGGTTGTTCCCCCTTGCCGATGGTCATGGCCACGGTCATGGCCGGCGCGGTGACCATAAGGACGGTGATCACGGGGTTTCCATCGATTTCAGGGCGCCTGGGTGGCTGATTTCGTACCCGCTGACTCAGCAGATCTCCCTGATTCCGCCGATCGCCTCAGTTGAGGCTCGTCGGACTGCGCGTGAGCTCCGACGCGGGCAGTGAGGGCAGGTTACGGATGATCGCCGTCTCCGCGCGCAGCAACTTCAGCTCCTCGCGCAGGCGTGACGCCGTGTCCGGTGCCTGGAGCAGGCGCTGTTTCGCCGGGACGTCCAGCATCGCCGCCGCCGCTACCAGGTAGGAGACGACGGACGGCTCGTCCGGCAGCTCGCCCCCGGTCGACAGAGACCGCTCGCGCGCCCCGGCCAGCCGCTTCTGGTACTGGCGGAAGGCCCGCAGTACTCCCTCGGCGAGTGCCCCCGCTTCCTCGCCCGGGTCCTCCTCCAGCTCTTCCAGCTCGGCCGTCAGGAACGCGCCGGAGGCGTCCACCGAGAGCAGCCGTACGCGCCTCGTCCCGGTGGCCAGCACCTCGAAGCTGCCGTCGGCCCGCTCCCGGATGGTCGCCGCGTCCGCGATACAGCCCACCTTGTGGAAGGCCTGCGCGGGATCGTCGCCGAAACCTGCGGCGGGCCCCCGCTCCGGTACGGCCGTCAGGTCCGGCAGCCCCGGCGCGCTCGGCGCGACCTCGTGGCCGTCGCGGATGGCGACGACGGCGAACCGGCGGGGTTCGTCCTCGGGAGTCTTCAGCAGCTCGCGCATCATGGCGCGATAGCGCTCCTCGAAGACGTTCAGGGGCAGCACGAGGCCCGGGAACAGCACCGTGTTCAGGGGGAAGAGGGGCAGCCGGACGGTGGTCACGACGCAAAAGCCTAATGGTCGCCGGGGTGGGCGGGTTCGCCGTGGTCACTCAGCGGACGCGCGGGCGCCGCTCTCCGCAGCTTGAACGGCGTGAGCGCGGCCACTTCCAGCCGTACGCCGTCCCGGAGTTCGAGGAACTGCCCGAGCGGGTCGTCCGAGATCCGGTCCCACGGGAAGGAGGTGGCGTACGGCCCGATCCGGCGCAGCTCAGCCAGCGCGTCCTCCCAGCGTTCGAGCCGGACCAGCACGTAGGTGAGCAGGTTGCGGACCTGGGCGGGCCACGGGTCGGCGGGCGCGTACTCCTGCGACAGGGCGATCGCGAGATCGGCCGCCGCATCCAGGCGCTCGCGCGGCACCGTGCAGCCGCCACCCTCCTCCGTCAGATACGCGAAGGCCGCGCGCACCGGCAGCGCCTGGACGAGGGAGCCCGGCAGCGCGTCCTGCGCGGCCCGCTCGGCGAAGTCGAAGCACTCGCGGTGCGAGCCGTACCAGGCGGCGGAAAGGTACTGGAGGGCGGACACATGGCAGCCGTGGTGGTGCGGGGAGCGGCGAACGGCCTCCGACCACAGCTGTTCGAACTCGGTGTGCGGCGCGTTCGTGCCCCGGGCGTGGTCCAGCGCGATCCGCCATGGCACCGGATCGCGCGGGTCGGCCTCGGCGGCCGTGGTGATCAACGGCGCGACCTGGCGCAGCAGTTCGGCACGGGCCGGCGACTCCCAGCCCTGGCACACCGCCAGCTCGGCCTTGACGAGCAGCGCGTCGGGATCGTGCGGGGCCGCGTACCGCCAGAGCGCGAACCACTCGGGGCGGGAGCGCGCGAAAGCGGCGAGGCGCGTGGCGTACCGGTTGCGGTCCTCCCACTCGGCGGCCTCCCGGGTGGTGGCCAGCAGCTTGGCCGCGGCCTCGTACTCGCCCCGGCCCGCGGCGACCAGCGCCGGCGCGAGCCGCTCGTCCGGGGCGTCGAGCAGCACCTCGCCGTCGCCGGGCAGACCGGCGGCGAGCGGGGAGGTGTTCCGTGCCATCCGGGCGGTACGGATGAACGCGCGTAGCAGTGCCATTGGGACTCCCCCCTCTGTGCCTGAGCCGGCGACCGCTCTCGCGGACCGTGTGCTCGCCGTCGTGGTTGCTCGATTGATGGTTGCGGTGGGAAGACAGCTGAAACGACCCAAGGGTTGCATGTGTTCGGGCAACGGTTCAGCCCCGGCGCAGGAGCCGTGTCGCGCCCGCTGCCACCGCTGTTGCCAGGATCCAGCCAAGCAGGATCACCGCCGCGGCCAGCCACTGCCAGCCCCCGTGCAGCTGCCAGTAGCCCACTTGGCCGAGGTCGATGACGGGCAGGAGCAGGTCCAGGGCGAAGAGGGAGGGGTTCCAGGGCGGATGCTCGCCCGTCTTGATCGGCGGATGGTCGGCATGACGGAAGGCGAGCGAGGCCGCCGCCCACAGAACCGCCATCCATAGGGCGGCCCGTCCCGGCCGGTAGCCGTAGGCGACCGTCCAGTCCTGTACGTACCCCCAGAGCCTGGCCGCGAGCGGCAGAAACTCGCGGCGGTGGCGCTGCTTGGCGAGCAGCACCTCGCGCGCATCCTCGTCCTCGCCGCCGTCGCGCAGCACGGCCGCCAGCCGCTCGTACGGCTCCGGGCTGTACTCGGGGGTCGCCGCGGCCACCCACTCCAGGCGCCGGGCCAGCGGGAACGGGCCGCGCGGCACGAGGTTCTCGTACTGGAAGCCGCCCATCTGCAGCTGGCCCGCGCCCGGCCAACTGCTCGCAGCGTCCATGAGGTTGACGATCCGGGCGCCGGACAGCACGACCCGCCCGCGCCTCGGCCGTTCCCCGAGGAAGCGCAGCTCGGGTACCTGTACGCGACGCAGCGATATCTCCTGGTCGTCCCTGAGGACGAAGCGGGCCTGCTCGAAGTCCACCGCGTCCCCGAACCGCCCGTCGTCCAGGCGGATCCCGCCCTCGCACGCGAAGCGCTGCACCCGCGTTCCGCGCGCCGGAGTCCGGCCGCTGGTCTGCAGCGGATTGCCGACGCCCGCGGGCGTCATATAGAGCGTGCGCTCGACGGTCAGTTGCGGGGCGTTCAGCGCCAGCCGGTCGTGCGGGTTCTTCAGCCGGCTGCCGCGCAGACTGAGAGAAACGCCCACCGTGGCGCCGCGCAGGCTCAACTCCCCGTCGGACTCCAGCATTTCGGCCTGCAGGTCCTGACCCACGGTCATCCCGTCGCCGGTGATGGAGCGGCCGTGCCGATCCCGGTGGACCACGGCCTGGTTGAGCAGCAGATCCGTGCCGATCTGCGCGTCCGTGAGGCGTACGCCGTGGTGGAAGCGGCAGCGAGGCAGATGCAGATCGCCCTCGGTGTGCAGCCGGGCCGCTTCCAGACGCGGCACCGAGCAGCCGACCAGGCGCACGGTCGTGAACCGGGCTTCCGGCAGCAGGAGTTCCTTCTCGAAACGGCAGTCCTTCATCTCGACGTACGGGACGATCGTGCCGCCCGCGAGATCGAGTACGCCGGTGATCTGGATGCCGGTCAGCTTCAGGGACGAGACGCGGCCGTCCAGCGCGGGCGGCCCGTTCAGCAACAGCATGGCCACGACGCGGGCCCGCACACTGCGCTCCGGGCCCCATGGACGGCCGCCGTGCGGATCGTCCGCGGTGGGGTCCCCGGTGCGCAGGTCGTACATGCTGCCGTTGCGGAACGCCTGCCACATTCCCCTCTCGGCGGCGGTGAGATCGCCCGGCGGATCCACGTCCCGGACCCCGTCCCGGATGCCGGCACCCTCGGTCACGGTTTCCCTGCTTCCTCTGCTACTCGTGCCACTCAGCGTTCGTACAGCTGTTCATGTGATGCCCGCTGAGTGACCATGCGAACGCGTAGAGTGAAGGCGATCTGCCGGTACGGGCTTCGTATCAGCGATTGATACAGCCGTCCGGCGTCCGATCCCCGTCTGAGAGAATTGGCTTCGTGATCTCTCGAATCGATCTGCGCGGCGACGCCCTCCCCGAGGGCCCTGCCCTGCGCGACCTGCTGCCCCGAGCCGACTTCGACGTCTCGGCCGCCCTGGAGAAGGTGCGTCCGATCTGCGAGGCCGTGCACCATCGGGGCGACGCGGCACTGATCGACTTCGCCGAGAAGTTCGACGGCGTACGGCTGGAGTCGGTGCGGGTTCCGGCCGAGGCTTTGGCCACGGCTCTCGAACAACTGGACCCGGCCGTGCGCGCGGCCCTGGAGGAGTCCGTCCGCCGCGCCCGGCTCGTCCACCGCGAGCAGCGCCGCACCACGCACACCACCCAGGTCGTGCCCGGCGGCTCGGTCACCGAGAAGTGGGTACCGGTCGACCGGGTCGGGCTGTACGCGCCCGGTGGGCGGTCCGTGTACCCGTCGACCGTGATCATGAATGTGGTCCCGGCGCAGGAGGCGGGCGTCGAGTCGATCGCGCTCGCCTCTCCTGCCCAGCCGGACTTCGGGGGCCTGCCGCACCCGACGATCCTGGCCGCCTGCGCGCTGCTCGGCGTCGACGAGGTGTACGCGGCCGGTGGTGCGACCGCCGTCGCGATGTTCGCGTACGGCACCGAGTCCTGCGCCCCGGCGCCGATGGTCATGGGCCCTGGCAACATCTGGGTCGCCGCCGCCAAGCGCTATTTCGCGGGCAGGATCGGTATCGACGCCGAGGCCGGTCCCACCGAGATCGCGATCCTCGCGGACGACACCGCCGACCCGGTGCACGTCGCGGCCGACCTGATCAGTCAGGCCGAGCACGACCCGCTCGCGGCCGCCGTCCTCGTCACGGACTCCGTGGCGCTGGCCGATGCCGTCGAGAAGGAGCTTCAGCCACAGGTCGCGGCCACCAAGCACATCGAGGACCGGATCACCCCGGCGCTCGCGGGCCGGCAGTCCGCGATCGTGCTGGTCTCCGGTGTGGACGAAGGCCTGCGGGTCGTGAACGCGTACGGTGCGGAGCACCTCGAGATCCAGACGGCCGACGCCACCTCGGTGGCCGACCGCGTGACGAACGCGGGCGCGATCTTCATCGGCCCCTGGGCGCCCGTGTCGCTGGGCGACTACGCGGCGGGCTCCAACCACGTCCTGCCGACCGGCGGCTGCGCCTGCCATTCCTCGGGGCTCAGCGTCCAGTCCTTCCTGCGCGGCATCCACATCGTCGACTACACGCGCGATGCGCTGGCGGAGGTGGCTCACCACGTGGTGACGCTCGCCGAGGCCGAGGACCTGCCCGCGCACGGTGCGGCCATCAAGGCGCGCTTCGACTGGAAGGTGCCGAGCAAGTGAGTGCCTTCGGCATCGACGATCTCCCCGTACGCGACGAGCTGCGCGGCAAGTCCCCTTACGGCGCGCCCCAACTCGACGTCCCCGTACGCCTGAACACCAACGAGAACCCGTACCCGCTGCCCGAACCGCTCGTCGAGCGGATCGCCGAGCGGGTACGCGAGGCTGCCCGGAACCTCAACCGCTACCCCGACCGGGACGCGGTGGAGCTGCGCACCGAACTGGCCAAGTACCTGACGGACACCGGTAAGTACGCGGTCGGCCTCGAGAACGTATGGGCGGCCAACGGCTCGAACGAAGTCATCCAGCAGCTGCTGCAGACCTTCGGCGGGCCGGGTCGTACGGCGATCGGCTTCGAGCCCTCGTACTCGATGCACGGCCTGATCGCGCGCGGCACGGGGACGGGCTGGATCTCCGGCCCGCGCGACGACGACTTCACGGTCGACCTCGCCGCCGCCGAGCGGGCGATCGCCGAGCACCGGCCGGACATCGTCTTCATCACGACCCCCAACAACCCCACGGGCAACGCGGTTCCGCCCGAGACGGTCGTTGCGCTGTACGAGGCCGCGCAGGCGGCGAAGCCGTCCATGGTGGTCGTGGACGAGGCGTACATCGAGTTCAGCCACGGCGACTCGCTGCTGCCGTTGCTCGAAGCCCGGCCGCATCTGGTCGTTTCGCGGACCATGTCGAAGGCGTTCGGCGCGGCCGGGCTGCGCCTCGGCTATCTCGCTGCGCACCCGGCGGTGGTGGACGCCGTCCAGCTCGTACGGCTGCCGTATCACCTGTCGGCGGTCACACAGGCGACCGCGCTGGCCGCACTGGAGCACACCGACACGCTGCTGGGATATGTGGAGCAGCTGAAGGCCGAGCGGGACCGGCTGGTCGCCGAGCTGCGCGCGATCGGCTACGAAGTGACCGAGTCCGACGCCAACTTCGTGCAGTTCGGACGGTTCGCCGACGCCCATGAGGTCTGGCAGAAGATCCTCGACCGGGGCGTCCTGGTCCGGGACAACGGCGTACCTGGGTGGCTGCGGGTCAGCGCCGGTACGCCCGAAGAGAACGACGCGTTCCTCGATGCGGTGCGCGAACTGAAGAAGGAGCAGAACGCATGAGCCGCGTAGGCCGTGTCGAACGGAACACGAAGGAGACGTCCGTCCTGGTCGAGATCGACCTGGACGGCAGCGGAAAGGTCGATGTGTCGACGGGGGTCGGCTTCTACGACCACATGCTCGACCAGCTCGGCCGTCACGGTCTGTTCGACCTGACCGTGAAGACCGAGGGCGACCTGCACATCGACTCGCACCACACCATCGAGGACACGGCTCTGGCGCTGGGCGCGGCCTTCAAGCAGGCGCTCGGTGACAAGGTGGGGATCTATCGATTCGGCAACTGCACGGTGCCGCTGGACGAGTCGCTGGCCCAGGTGACCGTCGACCTCTCCGGCCGCCCGTACCTCGTGCACACGGAGCCCGAGAAGATGGCGCCGATGATCGGCGAGTACGACACCACGATGACCCGGCACATCCTGGAGTCCTTCGTCGCCCAGGCGCAGATCGCGCTGCACGTCCACGTGCCCTACGGGCGCAATGCGCACCACATCGTGGAGTGCCAGTTCAAGGCGCTGGCGCGTGCGCTGCGTTACGCCTCCGAGCGCGACCCGCGGGCCGCCGGTATCCTTCCGTCCACGAAGGGCGCGCTGTAAAGCCATGAACGGCCTGTCCACCGTACTGATCGTCGTCGGACTCTTCCTGGTCGGCGGCATCATCTCCTTCGCCAAGCAGCAGATGCCGAAGAGCCTCATCGTGCTGCTCTCCATCGGTGCCGCGATGTGTCTCGTGGCGGGGATCCTCCGGCTGGAGGTATGGAATTGAGCCCCACTCCAAAACGAGTAGTCGTCTTTGATTACGGCTTTGGGAACGTACGTTCCGCCGAACGTGCTCTCGCGCGCGCGGGCGCCGACGTCGAGATAACCCGCGACTTCGACAAGGCCATGAACGCGGACGGGCTGATGGTGCCGGGAGTCGGCGCCTTCGCGTCCTGTATGCAGGGACTGACGGAAGCCCGCGGCAACTGGATCATCGATCGCCGGCTGTCGGGCGGGCGCCCGGTGATGGGCATCTGTGTCGGTATGCAGATCCTCTTCGCGCGCGGCATAGAGCACGGCGTGGAGACCGAGGGCCTGGACGAGTGGCCCGGCTCGGTCGAGCCGCTCCAGGCCGACATCGTGCCGCACATGGGCTGGAACACCGTGACGGCACCGGCCGGTTCGGAGCTGTTCGCGGGCCTGGACGCCGACGCCCGCTTCTACTTCGTGCACTCGTACGCCGTCCACGACTGGTCCATGGAGACCGCGAACGCGGCGATGCGGGCGCCCATTGTGACCTGGTCGACGCACGGCAAGCCCTTCGTGGCAGCCGTGGAGAACGGCGCCCTGTGGGCGACGCAGTTCCACCCCGAGAAGTCCGGCGACGCCGGAGCGCAGCTGCTGAAGAACTGGATCGGAACCCTCTGATGACGTCGAATCCCTCCGGGAAGCTCGAACTCCTCCCCGCCGTCGACGTCCGTGACGGCCAGGCGGTCCGCCTGGTGCACGGCGAGTCCGGTACGGAGACCTCGTACGGCTCCCCTCTGGAGGCCGCTCTCGCCTGGCAGCGGGCGGGTGCCGAGTGGCTGCACCTGGTGGACCTGGACGCGGCGTTCGGGACTGGCGACAACCGTGCGCTGATCGCCGAGGTCGCGGAACGCATGAAGGAACTGCACATCAAGGTGGAGCTGTCCGGCGGCATCCGGGACGACGCTTCTCTGGCGGCGGCCCTGGCCACCGGCTGCACGCGCGTGAACCTGGGCACGGCCGCGTTGGAGAGCCCCGAGTGGGTCGCCAAGGTCATCGCCGAGCACGGCGACAAGATCGCGGTCGGTCTCGACGTACGGGGTACGACGCTGCGCGGTCGCGGCTGGACCCGTGACGGCGGCGATCTGTACGAGACGCTGGAGCGCCTGAACTCCGAGGGCTGCGCGCGCTACGTGGTGACGGACATCGCCAAGGACGGCACGCTGCAGGGCCCGAACCTGGAGCTGCTGCGCAACGTGTGCGCGGCGACGGACCGCCCGGTGGTGGCCTCCGGCGGGGTGTCCTCCCTGGACGATCTCCGGGCCATCGCCGAGCTCGTACCCGTCGGTGTCGAGGGCTCCATCGTCGGGAAGGCCCTGTACGCGAAGGCGTTCACCCTGGAAGAGGCTTTGGAGGCGGTAGCCAAGTGAGCGACGTACGACGCGTCGTGACCGGCGCGCCCTGGGAGGAGACCTTTGGGTACGCCCGAGCCGTGGAGCTGCCGAACGGCCTGGTGCTGGTCTCCGGCTGCACGTCCATAGTGGACGGCCAGATCGCCGGAGGCGGCCCGTACGAGCAGGCGATCAACGCCTTCAACGTCGCGTTCGCTGCGCTGGAGCAACTGGGTCTCGGCCGCGACGACGTCGTGCGCACGCGCATGTACATCACCCACGCCCGGGACGTGGACGACATCGGACGTGCTCACAAGGAGCTGTTCGACTCCGTCAGGCCCGCCGCATCCATGATCATCGTCTCCGGCTTCGTGGACCCCAGCCTGGTCGTCGAGGTCGAGGTGGAGGCGTTCCGCCCCGGCGGAGAACACGGAGAGTCCACAGCATGACCCTCGCCGTACGAGTCATCCCCTGCCTGGACGTCGACAACGGCCGGGTCGTCAAGGGCGTCAACTTCCAGAACCTGCGCGACGCGGGCGACCCCGTCGAGATGGCGAAGGTGTACGACGCCGAGGGCGCCGACGAGCTGACGTTCCTGGACATCACGGCCTCGTCGGGCAACCGCGAGACGACGTACGACGTGGTGCGGCGCACGGCGGAGCAGGTGTTCATTCCGCTGACGGTCGGCGGCGGGGTCCGTACCGCCGAGGACGTCGACAAGCTGTTGCGGGCCGGGGCGGACAAGGTGGGCGTGAACACTGCCGCGATCGCCCGGCCCGACCTCATCCGTGAGATCGCCGAACGCTTCGGACGGCAGGTGCTGGTCCTCTCGGTCGACGCGCGGCGGACCGAGAGCGGTTCCTTCGAAGTGACGACCCATGGCGGCCGGCGCGGCACCGGCATCGACGCCGTCGAGTGGGCGCACCGGGCGGCCGAGTTGGGCGCGGGTGAGATCCTGCTGAACTCGATGGACGCGGACGGCACGAAGGACGGCTACGACATCGAGATGATCGAGGCGGTACGCAAGCACGTCACCGTCCCGCTGATCGCCAGCGGCGGCGCCGGCCGGCTCGCCGACTTCCCGCCGGCGATCACAGCGGGCGCGGACGCGGTGCTCGCCGCCTCCGTCTTCCACTTCGGGGACCTGCGAATCGGTCAGGTGAAGGAGACGCTGCGGGGGGCGGGGCTTCCGGTTCGCTAGGTCCTGTCGTCGAACTCCCGTCGTCCGCCCCTTGGGGCACCGCTCGTCAGTCCTCGAACGCCGACGCCAGCACGTCCCGTTCGAGGCCCAACGCGCTCTCGGTGAAGCGGGCGATGGTACGGCGGACATCCACGATGCCCTGGTTCACGCCGATCGAGGAGTGGACGATGACGCCGTCCAGGGCCGTGAGCAACTGCCAGGCGAGGGCGTCCGGGTCGTGCGGCGTGAAGCGTTCCTCGCGTACGCCCCGCTCCAGGACCGCGGCCAGGCGGCTGTGGGTGACGCGCATGGCGTGGTCCACGGCGGCGTGGACCCTCGGCTTGCGGGCCGCCATGTACCAGGCGTCAAGCCACACCGTCTTGTGCGGCTCCGGGCTCTCCGAGACCCAGACGCGCAGCATGTGACGCAGTCCCTCCACCGCGTCGCCGAGCTCCTCGACCTCCTGGAACGTGCGCTCGAAGTCGGTGGTGACGGCGTGGGTGAACGCCTCCGCCTCCAGCGCCTCCACGGCGTCGAAGTAGTGGTGGACCAGGCCCGGCGCACAGCCGAGCCGGGCGGCGACGCCCCGGTACGTCACGGCCGCGAGCCCTTCCTCCAGTGCGACCGCCGCGGCTGCCTGAATGATCTCCTGTCGCCGCTCGGCGGGTGCCAGACGTCGGCTCCTGGCGGTGGGCTGCGGTGCGCTCATGGAGGTCTTCCTACGTCAGCCGGTACGGCCCGTGCAAACTCCAGGTTACTTTTATTGGCTTACAGGCCAATAGCTATTGACCGGTTCTCACCGCCCGTGGTCGACTCCTGCCGTCCTGATCTGTTGGCCTCATGGCCAATAGTGTCGTGGCCAACAACTTCTGGGCGGTGGTACCCATGGACCCTCAGCCGGTTCTGACACCCGTGTCGGCGACGGGCCCGCCCGGTTCGGACGGCTCCGGCGGGCCTGGCGGCTCCGGCGGCTCGGGTGGCGATCTGCCCGGCCGCGTCGAGGTGCGCGGCATCGACCACATTCCCGACGCGGAGCGCCACGGGCGTCCGCGTGAGCTCTTCTGGGTGTGGTTCGCCGCGAACATCACGTACCTCTACTTCGTGCTCGGCGGTGTCGTGCTGCTGCTCGGACTGACCTTGTGGCAGTCCGTGCTGGTGCTCGTCGTGGGCAACCTGTACTGGGTGGGCGTGGGCACCCTCGCCGTCAGCGGACCGCCGTCCGGCACCCCCAGCGTCGTCGTGACCCGCGCGATGTACGGCGTACGCGGAAACCGGCCGCTCAGCGCGGGCATCGGCTGGCTCGTCGCGATCGCGTACGAGGCCGTCAACCTCGCTCTGGGGTCGCTCGCCGGGTTCGCGCTGGCCGACCATCTGGGGCTGACCGTCTCGGGCCCGGTCAAGGTGGTCGTGCTGCTCGTCACCGCCGCCGTGACCTTCGCCGTGAGCATCTTCGGCCACGCGGTGACGATTACCCTCGGCGCCGTCGCGATCGGCGGGCTCGCGTACGTTCCGGCGGTCGCCGCCGCCGTCGCCGTGGCGCTCGGCATCGGCCTGCTCGCCGTGCTCAGCGGTGCCCTGTGCGGGGCGCTGATCCAGACCGAGTCGGGACCCGGCGTACCTCGGCCGGGTGACCTCCGTCTCGACCCTCTTCGGCCTCGGCCTCGCCCCGCTCACCTTCCCGCCGACCGGCGCCGCGATCGGCCTCTGGGGCACGGCCCCCGTCTTCACCGCCAGCGCCGCGCTCTGCGGCCTGGGCGGCATCTACGGCCTGTGCACCCGAACCCGTGCGCCGCGCCGAACTCCCCGGCCAGTACCGCCTCGGCAGCGCCTGTCCGGCCGACGCCGGTCTCACGGCCACGGATCGGTGAACGACCACGGTGCCCGGCGCCTCCCGAACCGCAACCCGCGCCTGTGCCGTACCAGACGCGCCGCCGCTGACAGCCGAAGTTGTTGCTGAACTCCACTGCACGCTCACCGACGGCTCGTGGCCGAACCGCATCGCGGTCTGGTTCAGGGCGAGGGGTGCCTGATGCGGCGCTAGATGCCCAGCTGCTTCGTCTCGTGCAGCTTCGCGATCGCGTCCTTGTCGCCGTCCAGTTCGACGTCGGCCGCGTTCTGGCGGCCGTACGTGAACATCAGCAGCTCGGAGGGCTCACCGGTCACTGTCACCACCGGGGCGCCGCGGTGGGCCACCGCCGTCTGGCCGTCGGGGCGGCGGAGGACCAGGCCGGTGGGGACGCCGCGGCCCACGAGGCGGGCCGTTCGCTCCAGGCGGGACCAGAGGGCGTCCTGGAAGACGGGGTCCAGTTCGCGCGGGGTCCAGTCCGGCCGTGCGCGCCGTACGTCCTCGGTGTGGACGTAGAACTCGACCGTGTTCGCCGCCTCGTCGATCTGCTTGAGGGAGAAGGGCGAGAAGCGGGGCGGGCCGGTACGGATCAGCTGGATCAGTTCCTCGTACGGCTTCTCGGCGAACTCCGCCATCACCCGGTCCAGGCGCGGCGCGAGCTGCTTGATCAGAGCGCCGCCGGCGGCGTCCGGGCGGCGCTCGCGCACCACCACGTGGGCGGCGAGATCCCGGGTGTTCCAGCCCTCGCACAGGGTGGGGGCATCCGGGCCCGAGGCTTCCAACAGGTCGGCGAGGAGGAGTCGTTCACGCTTTGCATGGGTCGACATGTATGCCAGCCTACGACCGGGCTCGCGGTCCGGACAGTGGACGCCCGCCGGACGGCCCCTACCGGCGCGGCACAATGGCTTCCATGACCCGCACGCCCCCGCCCGCCCGTCACCCGGCCACCGCCCCCCATCGAGGCGCTTCGCGCCACAGTTCTCCATCCGGTCGCCTGGATCCCGCCATCGCCGCGCGCCTCAAGCGCAGCGCCGACGGGCTCGTCCCCGCGATCGCCCAGCAGTACGACACCGGAGAGGTGCTGATGCTGGGCTGGATGGACGACGAGGCGCTGCACCGCACGCTGACCACGGGCCGCTGCACCTACTGGTCGCGCAGCCGCCAGGAGTACTGGGTCAAGGGCGACACCTCCGGGCACGTCCAGTACGTCAAGTCCGTCGCCCTCGACTGCGACGCCGACACCGTCCTGGTGAAGGTCGACCAGGTGGGCGCCGCCTGCCACACGGGCGCCCGCACCTGCTTCGAGGCCGATGTCATCAAGGACGCCGTGTCCGGCGAGGACGCCGTGTCCGACGCACCGCCCCTCGGTCAGTAAGGTCAGCCGCCATGGACCTCGAGACGTTCCGCAAGCTGGCCACCGACCGGCGTGTCATCCCCGTCAGCCGCACGCTCCTCGCGGACGGCGACACCCCCGTCGCGCTCTACCGCAAGCTCGCCGCCGAGCGCCCCGGCACCTTCCTGCTGGAGTCCGCGGAGAACGGCCGCTCCTGGTCCCGTTACTCCTTCGTGGGCGTCCGCTCGGCCGCCGCTCTCACAGAGCGCGAGGGGCAGGCGCACTGGCTCGGCACCCCGCCCGTCGGTGTCCCCGTCGACGGCGACCCGCTGGCCGCCCTGCGCGCCACCGTCGAGGCGCTGCACACCCCGCACGACCTCGTCCACGACAGCGGACTGCCCCCGTTCACCGGCGGCATGGTCGGCTACCTCGGCTACGACATCGTGCGCCGCCTGGAGAAGATCGGCCCCGGCGAGCGCGACGACCTGAAGCTGCCTGAGCTGACCATGCTGCTCACCAGCGACCTCGCGGTACTCGACCACTGGAACGGCACGGTCCTGTTGATCGCCAACGCGATCAACCACAACGACCTCGACACGGGTGTCGACGAGGCGTACGCGGATGCCGTCGCCCGCCTCGACGCCATGGAAGCCGACCTCTCGCGTGCCGTCTCCCAGCCCCCGGCCGTGCTCCCGCCCTCCGAGCTCCCCGAGTACACCGCGCTGTGGGGCGGCCCCGACTTCCAGATCGCCGTCGAGGACATCAAGGAGCGCATCCGGGCCGGCGAGGCCTTCCAGGTCGTACCCTCCCAGCGCTTCGAAACCCCATGTACGGCAAGCGCGTTGGACGTCTACCGGGTACTGCGGGCCACCAACCCCTCGCCGTACATGTACCTCTTCCGCTTCGACGGCTTCGACGTCGTGGGCTCCTCCCCGGAGGCCCTCGTCAAGGTCGAGGACGGGCACGCGATGGTGCACCCCATCGCCGGTACGCGGCCGCGCGGCGCGACCCCGCAGGAGGACCAGGCCCTCGCCGACGAACTCCTCGCCGACCCCAAGGAACGGGCCGAGCACCTGATGCTCGTCGACCTCGGGCGCAACGACCTCGGCCGTGTCTGCGAACCAGGCTCCGTCGAGGTCGTCGACTTCATGTCCATCGAGCGCTACTCGCACGTCATGCACATCGTGTCGACGGTGACCGGCAGGGTCGCACAGGGCCGTACCGCCTTCGACGTGCTGACCGCCTGCTTCCCCGCGGGCACGCTCTCCGGCGCTCCCAAGCCCCGCGCGATGCAGATCATCGACGAACTGGAGCCGAGCCGCCGCGGCGTGTACGGCGGCTGCGTCGGCTACCTCGACTTCGCGGGCGACTCCGACACCGCCATCGCCATCCGTACGGCCCTGCTGCGGGACGGCACGGCATATGTGCAGGCCGGCGCCGGAATCGTCGCCGACTCGAACCCCGTGGCCGAGGACGACGAGTGCCGCAACAAGGCGGCGGCGGTACTGAGGGCGGTGCACACGGCCAACCGGCTCGGCCGGCAGAACCACCGCTAGGGACGCATCTCACGTGAACCCCGGGTGACCCTTCGCCCGGGGTTCAAGCGATAGTGGGGTACGTGACTGCTGTACCTCACTATCGATACGAAGCGGCTGGACCCGCCCGGTCCGGCCGCCGAAGCCTTGCCATCGCCCTGCTGTGCGGCGCGCTCGGCGCGGCCGTGGCGCTGCTCGCCTCGCGGCAGGGCTGGTCGGAGGGCACCGCGACGGTGGCCGGCGGCGACTTCCCGCTGAGCGCCACCGGCAGCGACGTCACGGGTGTGCCCGCGGCCCTCGCCATAGTGGGCCTGGCCGCCCTCGTCGCCGTCTTCGCCGTACGCCGCGCCGGGCGCTTCCTGGTCGCCGGTCTCCTCGCGCTCTCCGGCGCGGGCACCGTGGCCGCGGCCCTCCTCGGCGCCTCCGACAGTTCCGCACTCGACGACAAGGCCGCGCAGGCTTCCGGCGACACCGCCGCGACCGTCGACTCCATGAGCCATACAGCCTGGCCGTACGTGGCCGCCGCGGGCGGAGTGCTGCTCCTGCTCGCGGGACTGCTCGCGCTGCGCTACGGACGGCTGTGGCCGGCCATGTCGGGCCGTTACGAGCGGGACGGCACCCCCAGGCCCCGTAAGCCCAGACCCGCCGCGGACCCGGACCGGCCCGAGGAGATGTGGAAGGCGCTGGACCGCGGCGAGGACCCGACCGGCGCCTAGCGCGGGTGCGTGAGGCAGGACCCCCGATCAACGTGCACGCGCGCGTGCGGGACAATGGGCCTGCGAGCGTCAGACTCACTCAGGCGACTCGCACAGGCACACACAGCCACACACGCAATCAGCAACGAGGAGCAAGTCATGGCGGGCAACCACCACGGTCACACCCCGGCCGCCTGGACCGGTGTCATCATCGCCTTCATCGGTTTCTGCGTCGCGGGTGCCTTCATGGTGCTGGCCAACCCGCTTGGCTTCTGGGCCGGCTTGGTGATCGTCGTCCTCGGCGGCGTGGTCGGCATGGCCATGAGCGCTGCGGGCCTCGGCCAGCCGAAGTCCACGCACCAGCCGCACAAGGTGGCCTCCGACAGCTGATCCTCGCCCACGGCGTCGAGGAAGGCGGTCCCGGCTTCCCTCGCCGGGGCCGCCTTTTCCTGTGCTCTTTCGTGTGCGCGGTTTGCTGCTCGCGAGGAGAATGCGTCGAGTGAACACAGAAAGCCAGAGGGTGACGTCCCCTCCCGGATCCGTGGTGCGGCGACTGGCCGTGCCCGGCGGTGTGCTCGCGGCGGTCGCCGGGGCTTTCGTGTACGTCGCCGCCGTGGATCCGAACGAGCCGGGGCACTACCCAGCCTGTCCGCTGTTGCAGTACGCGGGCGTGTACTGCCCCGGCTGCGGCGGACTGCGCAGCGCGCACGCCTTCGCGCACGGGGACCTCGCGGCGGCGCTTCAAGCAAACGCGGTCGCGGTCCTGGCGTACTTCGTGTTCGCGGTGCTGTGGACCCTCTGGGCGGTCCGCTCGGTCCGGGGCCGTCCGTTGAATCTCGACCTGCGGTCCGTTCATCTGTGGGGGATCGGGGCGTTGCTGTTCGTCTTCACCGTTGTCCGGAACCTGCCGTTCGGTGGCTGGCTCATCCCTTGATCCACTGGCGAATGTCCAGGTAGTGGGACCGGCGTCAACCGGATGCGAGGGCAGCGTCCTCCTGCGGATACCATCGCAGTGACCATCGGTTTCGTCTGATGCGGGCGACGCTCGACTCAACCGCTCAGCAGCTCGACAGCTTGAACCGTTCACCGTCAGGAAGGGGGCCGCTCGCGTGAGTGTGCTCGACGAGATCATCGACGGAGTCCGTGCCGACCTCGCGGAGCGGCAGGCACGCGTCAGCCTCGACGAGCTCAAGGAGCGTGCGGCGAAGGCTCCTGCGGCCAAGGATGGCGTAGCCGCCCTGCGTGGTGAAGGCGTCAAGGTCATCTGCGAGGTGAAGCGTTCGAGCCCGTCCAAGGGCGCGCTCGCCGCGATCGCCGACCCGGCGGGGCTCGCGGCGGACTACGAGGCGGGCGGCGCGGCGGTGATCTCGGTACTGACCGAGACGCGGCGCTTCGGAGGTTCGCTGGCGGACCTGGAGACCGTACGCGCCCGGGTGGACATCCCGGTACTGCGCAAGGACTTCATCGTCACGTCGTATCAGCTGTGGGAGGCACGGGCGTACGGCGCGGATCTGGTCCTGCTGATCGTCGCGGCCCTCGACCAGGCCGCCCTGGAGTCCCTCATCGAGCGCGCCGAGTCCATCGGGCTCACCCCGCTCGTCGAGGTGCACGACGAGGACGAGGTCGAGCGGGCGGTGGCCGCCGGAGCGAAGGTCATCGGCGTGAACGCGCGCGACCTGAAGACCCTGAAGGTCGACCGCACGACCTTCGACCGCGTCGCCCCCGAGGTCCCCGACACCATCATCAAGGTCGCCGAGTCCGGCGTCCGCGGCCCCCATGACCTCATCGCCTACGCCAACGCCGGCGCCGACGCGGTCCTGGTCGGCGAGTCCCTGGTCACCGGCCGTGACCCGAAGGCAGCGGTCTCGGACCTGGTGGCAGCGGGCGCCCACCCGGCCCTGCGCCACGGACGGGGCTGACCCACGGATGTACGCCGACCGCGCCCTCACCGCGACCCGTCCGGGCTCTCGCCCCGACGGCGGTCCGGCGTGCGCACGGTCGGCCGCCGCGGCCCCCTCGGCGCCGCGGGACCCCTACGCCCGCCTCGCCCGCGGCTGCCGTCCGCGAGGGTGCCGGGCGCCCGCGCGACGGGTGCACGGGCGCCGGGTGCGGTACGTGATCGGGGACGAGCCGGGGCAGGTCAACGGGATGCGATGGCGTCGGCGCCTCGCGCCTTCGCCGCCGGCAGGTGTCCGCATGACTCGATGGGCACCTCTGAAGGCACACGCGCGCACACCGTGACCGTCATCCGACCTGCAACCGGGGCCCACGCCCCTGTGAGGTAACCGCATGCCCAGCGAGTTCTTCATCCCTGACCCGGAGGGTCAGATTCCCAGTGCCGAGGGGTACTTCGGCGCGTTCGGCGGCAAGTTCATCCCGGAGGCGCTGGTCGCCGCCGTGGACGAGGTCGCCGTGGAGTACGACAAGGCGAAGGCCGATCCGGAGTTCGCGCGCGAGCTGGACGATCTGCTCGTCAACTACACCGGACGTCCGAGCGCACTGACCGAGGTGCCCCGGTTCGCCGAACACGCCGGTGGCGCCCGGATCTTCCTCAAGCGGGAAGACCTGAACCACACCGGCTCGCACAAGATCAACAACGTGCTCGGTCAGGCCCTGCTCACCAAGCGCATGGGCAAGACCCGCGTCATCGCCGAGACCGGAGCCGGCCAGCACGGCGTCGCGACCGCCACCGCCTGCGCCCTCTTCGGCCTCGAGTGCACCATCTACATGGGCGAGATCGACACCCAGCGGCAGGCCCTCAACGTCGCCCGTATGCGCATGCTCGGCGCCGAGGTCATCGCCGTGAAGTCGGGCTCCCGGACCCTCAAGGACGCCATCAACGAGGCGTTCCGCGACTGGGTCGCCAACGTAGAGCACACCCACTACCTGTTCGGGACCGTGGCAGGTCCGCATCCCTTCCCCGCCATGGTGCGCGACTTCCACCGGGTGATCGGCGTCGAGGCCCGGCGCCAGCTCCTGGAGCGCGCCGGACGGCTCCCCGACGCCGCCATCGCCTGCGTCGGCGGCGGCTCCAACGCCATCGGCCTGTTCCACGCGTTCATCCCCGACACGGACGTACGCCTCATCGGCTGCGAACCGGCCGGCCACGGCGTCGAGACCGGCGAGCACGCGGCCACCCTGACCGCAGGTGAGCCGGGCATCCTGCACGGTTCGAGGAGTTACGTACTGCAGGACGAGGAAGGCCAGATCACCGAGCCGTACTCGATCTCGGCCGGCCTCGACTACCCGGGCATCGGCCCCGAGCACTCGTACCTCAAGGACAGCGGCCGCGGCGAGTACCGGGCCGTCACCGACGACGCGGCGATGCAGGCCCTGCGCCTGCTGTCGCGCACGGAGGGCATCATCCCGGCCATCGAGAGTGCGCACGCGCTCGCCGGTGCCCTGGAGGTGGGCCAGGAGCTGGGCAAGGACGGGCTGATCATCGTCAACCTGTCCGGGCGCGGCGACAAGGACATGGACACGGCCGCCCGTTACTTCGGCCTGTACGACAAGGGCGCCGACGCCGTCGTCGCCGCGGATGCCGACAGTGACACCGCCGAGATCGAGGGGGACGCCAAGTGAGCGGCAACATCCAGCTGTTGAGCGACACCCTCGCGGCAGCGAAGGCAGAGGGCAGGTCCGCCCTCATCGCGTACCTCCCGGCCGGCTTCCCGACCGTCGACGGCGGGATCGACGCCATCAAGGCCGTCTTCGACGGCGGCGCCGATGTCGTCGAGGTGGGGCTGCCGCACAGTGACCCCGTGCTCGACGGCCCGGTCATCCAGACCGCCGACGACATCGCCCTGCGCGGCGGAGTCAGGATCGCGGACGTGATGCGCACGGTCCACGAGGCATACGAGGCGACCGGTAAGCCGGTGCTCGTGATGACGTACTGGAACCCCATCGACCGCTACGGCGTCGAGCGCTTCACCGCCGAGCTGGCGGCGGCCGGCGGCGCAGGCTGCATCCTGCCCGACCTTCCCGTCCAGGAGTCGGCTCTCTGGAGGGAGCACGCCGAGAAGCACGGCCTAGCGACCGTCTTCGTCGTCGCGCCCAGCAGCAAGGACGCCCGGCTGGCCGACATCACCGCGGCGGGCTCCGGCTTCGTGTACGCGGCCTCCCTGATGGGCGTCACCGGCACCCGCGAGTCGGTGGGCACGCAGGCGCAGGACCTCGTACGACGCACCAAGGCCACCACCGAGCTGCCGGTCTGTGTCGGACTTGGCGTCTCCAACGCCGGACAGGCCGCCGAGGTCGCCGGCTTCGCCGACGGCGTCATCGTCGGCTCGGCCTTCGTCAAGCGCATGCTGGACGCGCCGGACGAGGCGGCTGCCGTGGAGGCCGTACGCACACTCGCCGCGGACCTCGCGAAGGGCGTCCGGGGGACGGTGTGACGGGCGGTCCGGCCGGCCGCCGAACTCCGCGTACGTAACGGACAATCCGCTCACTCGTACGGGTGGACCTGGGACCGGGGAGGCGCTCGTTGTCTCCCCGGTTCGTTCTGCCACATGTGAGCGAGAAGAACCGTGAAGGAAAGCGCACCGCCCGCGAGCGGCTGGCGGTCGAGCGAGCGAAGCAGAAGGCCGGGGAGAAGCGCCGCCGTGTGCTGATCGTGAGTTCCACCGTGGTCTGCGTACTGGCACTGGCGGGGGTGATCGGTGCCCTGGCCGCGAACGCGGGCAACGGCAAGGCGGATACGGCGGGGCCGGTCAGGGCACCCTCCGGGGCGAACGGCGACGACAGTCCCGCCATCCCCGTCGGCAAGGAGAGCGCGAGATCGACGCTCACGGTGTGGGAGGACTTCCGCTGCCCGGCCTGCAGGAGCTTCGAGGACGCGTACCGCTCGACGATTCATGAGCTGACGGACTCCGGCCAATTGAAGGTCGAGTACCATCTCGCCACGCTGATCGACGGGAACATGGGCGGCAGCGGCTCCCTGCGCGCCGCCAATGCCGCCGCATGCGCTCAGAACGCCGGGAAGTTCCCCGCGTACCACGATGTGCTGTTCCAGAACCAGCCTCCGGAGACGAGCGACGAGTTCGCCGACAACGGCAAGCTGATCGGGCTGGCGGGCAAGGTCGACGGACTCGACACCCCCACGTTCAGGAAGTGCGTCGAGGACGGTACGCACAGCAGCTGGGTCGCCAAGTCCAACAAGGCCTTCCAGAGCGGCGGCTTCCAGGGCACCCCGACCGTGCTGCTGAACGGCGAGAACATTTACCAGGACCGGGCGATGACCCCCGCGAAGCTGAAGCGGATGGCCGAGGAAGTCGAGGAATCGGACAAGTCGTAGCGTCGGCGAGGAATTCGGGGGCCGGGGCCCGTGCCCGTTATGGAGCCGTAGCCCGGGCGGGTTGCCGCACTTCTCGCCCGGCAGGGTAGCGTCGTCCCTGTCATGGAACTTGCCTATATCCCCAGCCCGTCGCGCGGTGTGGTCGAAGTCGGTCCCATTCCGCTGCGCGGCTACGCGTTCTGCATCATCATCGGCGTCTTTCTGGCCGTCTGGCTCGGAAACAAACGGTGGATCGCCCGCGGGGGCCGGTCCGGCACCGTGGCCGACATCGCCGTGTGGGCGGTGCCGTTCGGTCTCGTCGGCGGCCGGCTGTACCACGTCGTCACGGACTACCAGCTGTACTTCAGCGAGGGCGAGGACTGGGTCGACGCCTTCAAGATCTGGGAGGGCGGCCTCGGTATCTGGGGCGCCATCGCGATGGGCGGCCTGGGAGCGTGGATCGGCTGCCGCCGCCGCGGGATCCCGCTGCCCGCCTGGGCCGACGCCGTCGCCCCGGGCATCGCTCTCGCGCAGGCCGTCGGCCGCTGGGGCAACTGGTTCAACCAGGAGCTGTACGGGCGGGCCACGGATCTGCCCTGGGCGGTGAAGATCACGTCCTCGGACGACGGGCGCATTCCTGGCACGTACCACCCGACCTTCCTCTACGAGTCGCTGTGGTGCATCGGCGTCGCACTGCTCGTCATCTGGGCCGACCGGCGCTTCAAGCTCGGGCACGGCCGGGCGTTCGCCCTGTACGTCGCCGCGTACTGCGCGGGCCGGTTCTGGATCGAGTACATGCGCGTCGACGAGGCCCATGAATTCCTCGGCCTGCGTCTGAACAACTGGACCGCGATCGTGGTCTTCCTCCTCGCCGTCCTGTACATGGTGCTGTCGGCCAAGCGGCGCCCCGGACGGGAAGAGGTCGTGGAGCCGGCGGCTGCCGGCGACGGTCCGGCGGGCGAGGCCGAGGTTTCCGGCGAGGAGTCCGAGAAGGAGTCCAAGGAGTCCAAGGAGGCCGCCACCGCGGAATCCGGTGACTCCTCCGATGCGAAGTCCGATGTGAAGGACGAGGCTGTGAAGGACGAGGCCGAGGCGGCGAAGAAGACCTGACCTCGGCCTGTACGTCGAAGGGGGCGCCCCAGTGCTTGGGGCGCCCCCTTCGTCATGAGGTGTGCCCGCCCTCGCGGCGTACCGATCCTCGATCTCGGCGCGGTACGGCATCGACCCAGCCGCGCAGGCCGCAGTGACGTGCCGAGTACGGCGACAGGCGTCATGAGCAGAGCCTCACGCAGCCTGGACGCGCACAAAAGCGCAGGTAAGTACGGCCTTCCTTGCTGGCAGAGGGGAAATTTCCGGCGTACTTTTAATGCTGTCGAGAAATGGAATTAGTCCAATCAAACTCTCTGGGGGGACCTGACGTGGCCATCATCGAGACCGAAGCGAGCCTGCACGAAGCGCACCGCGACAACCACACCCACCGGGACGTCAACGGTGGCTGGCTGCGTCCCGCGGTCTTCGGTGCGATGGACGGTCTCGTCTCGAACCTGGCGCTGATGACGGGTGTGGCGGGCGGGGCCGTCTCCCACCAGACGGTCGTCCTCACCGGCCTCGCGGGACTCGCCGCCGGCGCTTTCTCCATGGCGGCCGGCGAGTACACCTCCGTGGCCTCGCAGCGCGAGCTCGTGGAGGCCGAACTCGACGTGGAGCGCCGGGAGTTGCGCAAGCATCCCAAGGACGAGGAGCGAGAGCTCGCCCAGCTGTACGAAGGCCGGGGCGTCACCCCCGCACTCGCCCGCGAGGTGGCCCGGCAGCTGTCGAAGGACCCCGAGCAGGCCTTGGAGATCCATGCGCGTGAGGAGCTGGGTATCGACCCCGGTGACCTGCCCTCGCCGACCGTGGCCGCCGCCTCCTCCTTCGGCTCGTTCGCGCTGGGCGCCCTGCTGCCCGTACTCCCGTATCTGCTGGGTGCCACCGCGCTGTGGCCTGCCGTGCTGCTGGCGCTGCTCGGGCTCTTCGCATGCGGGGCTGTCGTGGCCAGGGTGACCGCTCGGTCCTGGTGGTACAGCGGGCTGCGGCAGCTCGCCCTGGGCGGTGCCGCGGCGGGTGTGACGTACGCCCTGGGCAGTCTGTTCGGTGCGGCCGTATGATGGATCGGCTGAGGGTTCTATGCATGGGACTGCATAAGTAGCTGTTACTCAGCGGTTTCGATTCCTTAACCACTGGGCATGAGCCGTAAGCGCTGCGGGCAATGAGGCCTGCTGTGCACCAGTGCGGTGGGCGACGTTGCCCGCCGCGTGCCCGGACCGACGGGCATGGATCTGTCCCCGTTGGTCCCCTTATTCCACCGCCACGAGCGGTACCCCCACCGCGACCTGCGGTGTCCGCATGTTGGAACGCGGTATCCGGTTCCCGAGAACCGCTCCATCATGTAACCTGCACGAAATTTTGATCTCAGCAGAGGGCCAACGTCGTCCCTCGGCAATCTGCATATGCCACATGACGACGACGGGAGAGCCGATGCGTACGCCGCGCCAGCCGTCCCAGCATTCCGAGAACGGCCAGAACTGGTCGTTCATGGATGCTCGCCCTGCTGCGCAGGGTATGTACGACCCCCGCAACGAGCACGACGCCTGTGGCGTCGGCTTTGTGGCGACCCTCACCGGCGAGGCGAGCCATGCGCTGGTCGAGCAGGCGCTGACCGTCCTGCGCAACCTGGAACACCGCGGTGCCACCGGCTCCGAACCCGACTCGGGTGACGGGGCGGGCATCCTGTCCCAGGTGCCCGACGACTTCTTCCGTGAGGTGGCCGGATTCGAGCTGCCCGAGGCCGGTGCGTACGCGGTCGGTATCGCCTTCCTGCCCGAGCACGACGCGGCCGACGCCGTGGCGCGGATCGACGCGATCGCCGCCGACGAGGGCCTGACCGTCCTCGGCTGGCGCGAGGTCCCGGTCGCCCCCGAACTGCTGGGCGCCACCGCCCGCTCCACGATGCCCGCCTTCCGGCAGATCTTCGTGAGCGACGGCGTCAGCAAGGGCATCGACCTCGACCGCAAGGCCTTTGTGCTGCGCAAGCGCGCCGAGCGTGAGGCCGACGTGTACTTCCCGTCGCTCTCCGCGCGCACCATCGTCTACAAGGGCATGCTCACCACCGGTCAGCTGGAGCCCTTCTTCCCGGATCTGTCCGACCGCCGCTTCGCCTCCGCGATCGCGCTCGTGCACTCCCGGTTCTCCACCAACACCTTCCCGAGCTGGCCGCTCGCGCACCCGTACCGCTTCGTCGCGCACAACGGCGAGATCAACACGGTCATGGGCAACCGCAACTGGATGCGCGCCCGCGAGTCCCAGCTGGTCTCCGACCTGTTCGGCCCGCAGGAGAACCTGGACCGGGTCTTCCCGATCTGTACGCCGGAGGCCTCCGACTCGGCGTCCTTCGACGAGGTCCTGGAGCTGCTCCACCTCGGCGGCCGTTCGCTGCCGCACTCCGTGCTGATGATGATCCCGGAGGCGTGGGAGAACCACGACTCCATGGACCCGGCCCGGCGCGCCTTCTACCAGTTCCACTCCACGATGATGGAGCCCTGGGACGGCCCGGCCTGTGTCACGTTCACCGACGGCACCCAGGTCGGGGCGGTCCTCGACCGCAACGGACTGCGCCCCGGCCGTTACTGGGTGACCGACGACGGCCTCGTCGTCCTCGGCTCCGAGGTCGGCGTCCTCGACATCGAGCCGGCCAAGGTCGTCCGCAAGGGCCGGCTGCAGCCCGGCCGGATGTTCCTCGTGGACACCGCCGAGCACCGCATCATCGAGGACGACGAGATCAAGGCCGAGCTCGCCGCCGAGAACCCGTACGCCGAGTGGCTGGAAGCCGGCGAGATCGAGCTCTCCGACCTGCCCGAGCGCGAGCACATCGTGCACACCCACGCCTCGGTCACCCGCCGCCAGCAGACCTTCGGCTACACCGAGGAGGAGCTGCGCGTCATCCTCGCGCCGATGGCCAAGGCCGGTGCGGAGCCGATCGGTTCGATGGGCACGGACTCGCCGATCGCGGCCCTGTCCGACCGCCCGCGTCTCCTCTTCGACTACTTCACCCAGCTGTTCGCGCAGGTCACCAACCCGCCGCTGGACGCCATCCGCGAGGAGCTCGTCACCTCGCTGCGATCGTCCCTCGGGCCCGCGGGCAACCTCCTGGAGCCGACCGCCGCGTCGTGCCGCAGTGTCACGCTGCCCTTCCCGGTGATCGACAACGACGAGCTGGCCAAGCTCATCCACATCAACGCCGACGGCGACATGCCGGGCATGAAGGCCGCGACGCTGTCGGGTCTCTACCGGGTCGGCGGTGGCGGCGACGCCCTCGCGGCCCGTATCGAGGAGATCTGCACCGAGGCCGACGCCGCCATAGAGAACGGCGCCCGCCTGATCGTCCTCTCGGACCGGCACTCCGACGCCGAGCACGCGCCTATACCGTCGCTGCTGCTCACCGCGGCCGTCCACCACCACCTGATCCGTACGAAGCAGCGCACCCAGGTGGGCCTGCTCGTCGAGGCCGGTGACGTCCGCGAGGTCCACCACGTGGCCCTGCTCATCGGCTACGGCGCCGCGGCCGTGAACCCGTACCTGGCGATGGAGTCCGTCGAGGACCTCGTCCGCGCAGGGACGTTCCTGCCCGGCATCGAGCCCGAGAAGGCCATCCGCAACCTGATATACGCCCTGGGCAAGGGCGTTCTGAAGGTCATGTCCAAGATGGGCATCTCGACCGTCGCCTCATACCGCGGCGCCCAGGTCTTCGAGGCCGTCGGCCTCGACCAGGCCTTCGTCGAGAAGTACTTCAACGGCACCGCCACCAAGATCGGCGGCGTCGGCATCGACGTCATCGCCAAGGAGGTCGCCGCCCGCCACGCCAAGGCGTACCCGGCGAGCGGCATCGCGCCCGCGCACCGCGCCCTCGACATAGGCGGCGAGTACCAGTGGCGCCGCGAGGGCGAGCCGCACCTGTTCGACCCGGAGACGGTCTTCCGCCTCCAGCACTCCACGCGCAGCGGCAGCTACGACATCTTCAAGAAGTACACGGACCGCGTGAACGAGCAGTCCGAGCGGCTGATGACGCTGCGCGGCATGTTCGGCTTCAAGTCGGACCGCGAGCCGATCTCCGTCGACGAGGTCGAGCCGGTCAGCGAGATCGTCAAGCGCTTCTCCACCGGCGCCATGTCGTACGGCTCCATCTCGAAGGAAGCGCACGAGACGCTCGCCATCGCGATGAACCAGCTGGGCGGCAAGTCCAACACCGGTGAGGGCGGCGAGGACGCGGACCGGCTGTACGACCCGGCGCGCCGTTCGTCGATCAAGCAGGTCGCCTCCGGCCGCTTCGGTGTGACGTCGGAGTACCTGGTCAACGCGGACGACATCCAGATCAAGATGGCCCAGGGCGCCAAGCCCGGCGAGGGCGGCCAGCTGCCCGGCCACAAGGTCTACCCGTGGGTGGCCAAGACCCGGCACAGCACCCCTGGTGTCGGCCTCATCTCCCCGCCGCCGCACCACGACATCTACTCCATCGAGGACCTGGCCCAGCTGATCCACGACCTGAAGAACGCGAACCCGCAGGCGCGGATTCACGTGAAGCTGGTCTCCGAGGTCGGTGTCGGTACGGTCGCCGCGGGTGTCTCCAAGGCGCACGCCGATGTCGTACTCATCTCGGGTCACGACGGTGGTACGGGCGCGTCGCCGCTCACTTCTTTGAAGCACGCCGGTGGACCCTGGGAGCTCGGCCTCGCCGAGACCCAGCAGACGCTGCTGCTGAACGGCCTGCGCGACCGCATCGTCGTGCAGACCGACGGCCAGCTGAAGACCGGCCGTGACGTCGTCATCGCCGCGCTGCTCGGCGCCGAGGAGTTCGGTTTCGCGACCGCGCCGCTCGTCGTCTCCGGCTGCGTCATGATGCGCGTCTGCCACCTGGACACCTGCCCGGTCGGTATCGCCACGCAGAACCCGACGCTGCGGGACCGGTTCACGGGCAAGGCCGAGTACGTCGTGAACTTCTTCCAGTTCATCGCCGAGGAGGTCCGCGAGCTCCTCGCCGAGCTGGGCTTCCGCTCCATCGAGGAGGCCGTCGGCCACGCCGAGGCGCTCGACGTCACGCGTGCCATCGACCACTGGAAGGCGCAGGGCCTGGACCTGGAGCCGCTGTTCCACGTGCCCGAGCTGCCCGAGGGCGCGGTGCGCCACCAGGTCGTCGCGCAGGACCACGGCCTGGAGAAGGCGCTCGACAACGAGCTGATCAAGCTCTCCGCCGACGCCCTGGCCGCGGCCGGTGCGACCGACGCCCAGCCGGTCCGCGCCCAGGTCGCGATCCGCAACATCAACCGCACGGTCGGCACCATGCTCGGCCACGAGGTGACGAAGAAGTTCGGTGGCGCGGGCCTGCCCGACGACACCATCGACATCACCTTCACGGGTTCGGCGGGCCAGTCCTTCGGCGCCTTCCTGCCGCGCGGTGTCACGCTGCGCCTGGAGGGCGACGCAAACGACTACGTCGGCAAGGGTCTGTCCGGCGGCCGGTTGATCGTGCGTCCCGACCGGGGTGCCGACCACCTCGCCGAGTTCTCCACGATCGCGGGCAACACGATCGCGTACGGTGCGACCGGCGGCGAGCTGTTCCTCCGCGGCCGTAGCGGCGAGCGGTTCTGCGTGCGCAACTCCGGCGCGACGGTCGTGTCCGAGGGTGTGGGCGACCACGGCTGCGAGTACATGACCGGCGGTCACGCGGTGGTCCTCGGCGAGACGGGCCGCAACTTCGCGGCCGGTATGTCGGGCGGCATCGCCTACGTCATCGACCTGAACCGCGACAACGTGAACGTCGGCAACGTCGGCGCCATCGAGAAGCTGGACGACACCGACAAGCAGTGGCTGCACGACGTGGTGCGCCGGCACGCGGAGGAGACCGGCTCCACGGTCGCCGGGAAGCTCCTCGCCGAGTGGTCCGAGTCGGTGGACCGCTTCAGCAAGATCATCCCCAGTACGTACAAGGCAGTGCTCGCCGCCAAGGACGCCGCCGAGCGAGCCGGGCTCTCCGAGTCCGAGATCACCGAGAAGATGATGGAGGCGGCGACCAATGGCTGATCCGAAGGGCTTTCTGAACCACGGCCGCGAGGTCGCCAGGACCCGTCCTGTCGAGGAGCGCGTCAGGGACTGGAACGAGGTCTACGTCCCCGGCTCGCTGCTGCCGATCATCTCCAAGCAGGCCTCGCGCTGCATGGACTGCGGTATCCCGTTCTGCCACAACGGCTGTCCGCTGGGGAACCTGATCCCCGAGTGGAACGACTACGCGTACCGCGAGGACTGGTCGGCGGCGTCGGAGCGGCTGCACGCCACGAACAACTTCCCGGAGTTCACCGGGCGGCTGTGCCCGGCCCCGTGCGAGTCGGCCTGCGTCCTCGGCATCAACCAGCCCGCCGTGACCATCAAGAACGTCGAAGTCTCGATCATCGACAAGGCGTGGGACAGCGGCGATGTCGCCCCGCAGGCGCCCGAGCGGCTGTCCGGCAAGACGGTCGCGGTCGTCGGCTCGGGCCCGGCGGGCCTGGCGGCGGCTCAGCAGCTGACGCGGGCCGGCCACACGGTGGCGGTGTACGAGCGAGCGGACCGCATCGGCGGCCTCCTGCGCTACGGCATCCCCGAGTTCAAGATGGAGAAGCGGCACATCAACCGCCGTATCGAGCAGATGCGCGCGGAGGGCACCCGCTTCCGTACGGGCATCGAGGTCGGGCGCGACATCAAGGCGACGGATCTGCGCAAGCGGTACGACGCCGTGGTCATCGCGGCCGGATCGACCGTCTCGCGTGACCTCCCTGTCCCCGGGCGTGAGCTGAACGGCATCCACTTCGCGATGGAGTACCTGCCGCTGGCCAACAAGGTGCAGGAGGGTGACTATGTGTCGCCTCCGATCACCGCCGAGGGCAAGCATGTCGTGGTCATCGGTGGCGGTGACACCGGTGCCGACTGTGTGGGCACGGCCCACCGCCAGGGCGCGGCCTCCGTCACGCAGCTGGAGATCATGCCGCGGCCTGGCGACGAGCGGAACGCCGGGCAGCCCTGGCCGACGTTCCCCATGCTCTACAAGGTCACCTCCGCGCACGAGGAGGGCGGCGAGCGTGTCTACTCCGTCTCGACGACGCACTTCGAGGGTGACGAGGACGGCAACGTGCAGTGGCTGCACCTCGTCGAGGTCGAGTTCGTGGACGGCAAGCTGAACCAGAAGCCGGGTACGGAGCGGAAGATTCCGGCTCAGCTGGTCACGCTTGCGATGGGCTTCACGGGCATCGACCAGGAGAACGGGATGGTCTCGCAATTCGGCCTGGACCTCGACGAGCGGGGCAATGTCGCCCGTGACGGCGACTTCCAGACGAGCGTTCCGGGTGTGTTCGTGGCCGGTGACGCCGGACGCGGCCAGTCGCTGATCGTCTGGGCCATCGCGGAGGGCCGCTCTGCCGCCCGCGGGGTCGACCGCTTCCTCGCGGGCGCGAGCGACCTCCCGGCCCCCATCCGCCCGACGGACCGCGCACTCGCGGTCTGACACCCCCCGAAACGTCCCGTACAAAGGCGTACGGAACACACATCGCCCGCCCCTTGTCCCCGACCGGACGCTGGGCGGGCGTTGTGGTGTTCCGCCCCCGCGAAAACCCCGCAGTCGCCCGACCGGCTACTTGGACACCCGGAACGTTTCTCCATACATCTTCCACTCCAGCGGAGCCTCGAGGGCAAGATTCCCGTCGTACAGGAAACGCCGCTGTGCCGTATCGATACGGCTCGTGTCGCGATGGGACTTCCGGGACTTCATCGCCGCGCGGCGGATGTCCAGGAAGATGTCGAGGTACGCCTTCTCCTTGCCACCCTGCGCAGGTGTATCCGCCTCGGAGACGGCGCGCTCACGCAGACCGTAGAAGCCGGTCGGACCGATGCCCGGACCGTGCATGACCATGGCGTCGTAGTAGATGAACTGACCGAGCGTACCGAGACCGTCGAGTTTGGCGAGCCGCACCGCGGGCTCGAAGTAGATGGCGTCACGCACCTCGTTCTGGGCCTCGCGGAACGCCGCCACTTCCGCCTCCTTCTTCCAGTCAGCCGTGAAGCCGGGATCCAGGCCCTCATGGGAGTCCGTTCCGTCCACCTTGCGAAGAGCGGGCAGATAGCGCGCGAGCCCGTTGTCCGGGTGCTCCTTCGTGTAGCGCTCGACGAGGACGAGGAGATCGTGCGTGCCGGTGCAGAAGCCGACTATGCCCGCGGTGTAGCCCTGACCGTCGCCGATGTCCTCGATATAGCCGTACTGGCCGCGCCAGTTCAGCGTGGAGTTCTCCGCACTCGCCACGAGCTTGTTGGCGAGTTCCTTCTTCTGCGGCGCCGCAAGCCCGGGCGGCAGATCCGCGATCAGCGCATCCTCGGCTGCCCGCCCGGTCGGCTGCGAAGCCGACGGCTTTGCCCCGGAGCCGGAGCCGTCCGACCCCGTCTCCCCGGGCGTGAAGAAGTAGACCGTGGCCGTGACAAAGACGGGCACCGCGGCGAATAGCAGGCAACCAGCACGCTTCATGGCGCTCAGGGTACTTTCTGCCGCACGCGGACGTGGCGAGTGGTTCCCCGAGCTACGCTCAGCTGGTCGGCGCATGACCGGAAGGAGCCGCTTTGGCCGGGATCAGCCTCAGAAAGGTGGAGGAGACGGCGCCCGCGCTGGTCTCCCTCTACAAGAGCGCGGGAGCGAGCCTCGCCGAGCACGGGCTGAGCGGACAGCGGGCCGCCGTCTATCTCGTCGTCGACTACTCGGGTTCGATGAAGCCGTACTACAAGGACGGCAGCGTGCAGGCGCTCGCCGACCGGGTGCTCGGTCTGTCGGCGCACTTCGACGACGACGGGACCGTACCCGTGGTGTTCTTCTCCACGGACATCGACGCGGTGACGGACATCGCGCTCGACGACCACCAGGGCCGTGTCGGACGGATCGTCGCGGGCCTCGGCCACATGGGCAAGACCAGCTACCACCTGGCCATGGACGCGGTCATCGACCACTACCTGGACAGCGGTTCCAAGGACCCGGCCCTGGTCGTCTTCCAGACCGACGGCGGCCCGATCAACAAGCTCGCCGCCGAGCGGTACCTGTGCAAGGCCGCGAAGCTCCCCCTCTTCTGGCAGTTCATCGGCTTCGGCGACGCGACGAGCAAACAGTTCGACTTCCTCCGCAAGCTCGACGAACTGGCGGTGCCGGGTAAGCGGATCGTCGACAACGCCGGCTTCTTCCACGCAGGTTCCAATCCGCGACGGGTCTCCGACCGTGAGTTGTACGACCGTCTGGTGGCCGAGTTCCCGCAGTGGCTGTCGGCGGCCCGGGCCCGGGGGATCGTCCACTGACAGACCGCTCGCGACCTCGTTGGATTTGTGTGACCGTCGTGTCAGTCTGGGAGGATCTGCGGCGAGAGGCGGCATATGGGCGCGCGATCGGCGGACCGGCACGGTACGGGCGGGCGGCCGGTGCAGATGGGCAAGGGCGAGCGGCTGGCGGACTGGGCCGACGGGCGGCTCGGGGTCTACGGGCTTGCCAAGGCCCAGATGCGCAAGGTGTTCCCGGACCACCCGTCCTTCATGCTGGGTGAGATCTGCCTCTACACCTTCCTCATCCTGATCCTCACAGGCGTCTACCTCACGCTGTTCTTCGAACCGAGCAGCGCCGAGACCGTCTACCACGGCTCGTACGAGCCCCTGAACGGCATCATCATGACCAGGGCGTACGAGTCCACACTCGACATCAGCTTCGACGTGCGCGGCGGACTCCTCATCCGGCAGATCCACCACTGGGCGGCGGTCGTGTTCGTCGCCGGGATGCTGATCCACATGATGCGGGTGTTCTTCACCGGCGCGTTCCGCAAGCCGCGCGAGCTGAACTGGCTGTTCGGCTGGACGCTGCTGTTCCTCGGCATCATCACCGGGCTGACCGGCTATTCGCTCCCCGACGACCTGCTCTCCGGCACCGGCATCCGCTTCGCGCAGGGCGCGATCCTCTCGGTGCCGGTCGTGGGAACCTATCTCTCCTTCTTCCTCTTCGGTGGAGAGTTCCCGGGGGACGACATCATCGCCCGGCTGTACCCGATCCACATCCTCCTGCTGCCCGGGATCATGCTCGGCCTGGTGGTCGCCCATCTGATCCTGGTCTTCTATCACAAGCACACCCAGTACCCCGGGCCGGGACGCGACCAGAAGTCCGTGGTCGGGATGCCTTTCCTGCCGGTCTACATGGCCAAGGCCGGCGGCTTCTTCTTCCTGGTCTTCGGTGTGCTGTCGGTGATGGGTGCCGTCGCGACCATCAACCCCGTCTGGGCCATCGGCCCCTACCGACCCGACCTGGTCGGCACGGGCGCTCAGCCCGACTGGTACCTCGGCTTCTCCGAGGGACTGATCCGGGTGATGCCGGCATGGGAGATCAACGCCTTCGGCCACACCCTGGCGCTCGGCGTCTTCATCCCCTTCGCCCTCTTCCCGCTGATCATGCTGGCGATCGGCGTGTACCCGTTCATCGAGGCCTGGATCACCGGCGACAAACGCGAGCACCACGTCCTGGACCGCCCGCGCAACGTGCCCACGCGCACCGGCCTCGGCGTGGCCTGGCTGAGTCTGTACGGGGTGCTGCTGATCGGCGGAGGCAACGACATCGTGGCCACGCGCTTCCATCTGTCGATCAACGTGATCACGTGGTCCGTGCGGATCGGCTTCTTCGTGGTGCCGGTCCTCGCCTTCATCATCACCAGACGGATCTGCATGGGGCTGCAACGCCGCGACCGGGACAAGGTGCTGCACGGCAGGGAGTCCGGCACCATCAAGCGGCTGCCGAACGGCGAGTTCATCGAGGTGCACGAGCCGCTCTCGCAGGCCCAGCGGTACACCCTCACCCAGCATGAGCAGGCCCCGCCGTACGAAGTGGGTCCGACTGTCGACGAGAACGGTGTCGTCCGGAAGGTCAGACCCACGGAACGGCTGCGCGCCCGGCTCGCCCGCGTCATGTACGGGCCGGGCACGCACATCCCCAAACCGACCCCCGAGGAGTACCGGGAACTCACGAGCGGCGACCACCACCACTGAGCCCGCTGCCGAGCACCGCGGCCCGGCACTCGCCCGGGCTGCCCCAGGCGGTTCGCAGGGCGCGTGCCTTGGTCAGCCACAGGGACAGGTCGTACTCCCCGGTGTAGCCGATCGCGCCATGCAGTTGCAGTGCCGTGCGCGCCGTGGCGTACGCCGCCTCACACGCCGTGACCTTGGCCGCGGCGACATCAGCCGGGTCCATCGACAGGGCGGCGCCGAAGACGAGCGGGCGCGCGAACTCCAACGCGAGCTTCGCGTCGGCCAGCTGATGCTTGACCGCCTGGAACGAGCCTATGGGCACGCCGAACTGGGTGCGCTGCTTGACGTACGCGACCGTTCTGTCGAGGAGAGTGAGACCGACCCCCAAGGCCTGGGCGGCGGTGGCGAGCCGGGCCCAGGTGCGGGCCCGGGGAAGGGGCGGGTTCCTGACGAGGAGTTCACCGCCGGGGCCGAGGCGGGTGAGGCGGCGAGCCGGGTCCAAGGACGTACGCACCGGGCCGTGTCCGGGGGCCAGTCGCAGTTCCTCGCCGTCGACCGCGAGGAGGACCGTGGCGACGTCACCGTCCAGGGCGTACGAGCCCTCCGGCGCCAACGTGGCGATCACCTCGCCGGACGCCAGCGCGGGGAGCAGCCGCTTGGCCGCCTCCGGCTCGGTGAGCAGCACGGCCGCCGCCACCGTCTCCACCAGCGGCCCCGGCACCGCGTGCCGCCCCAGCTCCACGAAGGCCACGGCCAGTTCGACGGGCAGCGGCCCGATTCCCTCGTACGCCTCGGGAACCGCGAGCGCGAAGACTCCCGCCTCGGCCATACGGGTCCACAGCGCGCGCCCGGCCGTGGGATCCCCGGCGCTCCAGGACCGTATGACCGACGGGGTGTCCGCGGCCGTCAGCAGCGCGTCCAGCGAGCGGGCGAACACCTGCTGCTCGTCGTCGAGGAGGAATCGCATCAGCGGCGTCCCTTCGGCAGGCCGAGGAGGCGCTCGGCGATGATGTCGCGCTGGATCTCGTTGGTGCCGGCGTAGACGGGGCCGGCGAGCGAGAAGACGTAGCCGTCGCACCAGTCGGTGTCCGCCAACTCGCCCTCCGGGCCCAGTAGATCGAGCGCCGTCTCGTGCAGTGCGATGTCGTACTCGGACCAGAAGACCTTGTTCAGGCTGGACTCGGGGCCGAGGGGCTCGCCCTGGAGGAAGCGGGAGGCGTGGGCGTATGTGAAGAGCTGATACGCGCGGGCGCCGGTCACCGCGTCGGCCACGCGGTCGCGCAGGGCCGTGTCGGCAGGGTCGCCGTGCGCCCGCCACAGGTCGACGAGCCTGTCGGCAGCGGCGAGGAAACGGCCGGGGGAGCGGAGGGTCAGCCCGCGTTCGTTGCCCGCTGTCGACATGGCGACCCGCCAGCCCTGGCCGGGCTCGCCGATCACGTCCTCGTCCGGCACGAAGACCTCGTCCAGGAAGACTTCCGCGAAGGCCGGCTTTCCGTCGAGGCGGCCTATGGGGCGGACGGTGACGCCTGGCGCGCGCAGGTCGAACATCACGTACGTGAGCCCCTGGTGGGGTTTCGGGGCGTCGGGCTCGCTGCGGAACAGGCCGAACGCGCGGTCGGCGAACGCGGCCCGCGACGACCATGTCTTCTGCCCGCTCAAGCGCCAGCCCCCGTCTGTGCGCACCGCCCTGGACCTGAGCGAGGCCAGGTCCGAACCGGCTTCGGGCTCGGACCACGCCTGCGCCCAGATCACCTCACCGGACGCCATGGGCGGCAGGATCCGGGCGCGCTGCTCCTCGGTGCCGTGGTCGAAGAGGGTGGGGGCGAGGAGGCTGATGCCGTTCTGGCTGACGCGGCCGGGGGCGCCCGCCGCGTAGTACTCCTCTTCGCAGATCAGCCACTTGAGGATGTCGACGCCCCGGCCGCCGTACGCGACCGGCCAGGACACCACCGACCAGCGGTCCGCGGCCAGTTCGGCCTCCCACGCGCGGTGCGCCGCGAAGCCCTCCTCGGTCTCCAGGGAGGGGAGGGGTGCGGGCGGTACGTGCGCGGCGAGCCAGGCGCGGGCTTCGGCGCGGAACGCCTCGTCGGCGGGGGAGTGGTTCAGGTCCACGGTCACCTTCCTCGGAGTCCCTCGATGCTCATCGAATCGAAAACGGCCTTCCCTAACAAGTGTTTGGTAGGTTAGCGTGGCTCCATGACAGACGTCGAGGGTCCGGCGTATGTGCCCGGGCACGGGCTGCTGAAGGGGCGTACGGCCGTCATCACGGCTGCCGCGGGCGCGGGGATAGGCGGGGCCACGGCACGCCGCTTCCTGGAGGAGGGTGCGCGCGTACTGATCAGCGACGCGCACGCGCGGCGGCTGAAGGAGTACGAGGGGGAGCTGGCGGCCGAGTTCGAGGGGGTTGCGGCGCTCGCCTGTGACGTCACCGACGAGGCTCAGGTGCAGGCGCTGTTCGACGCCGCGCAGCGGCTCCACGGGCGACTGGACATCGTGGTCAACAACGCGGGTCTCGGCGGGACTTCGGACCTCGTCGACATGACGGACGAGCAGTGGTCGAGGGTGCTCGACGTGACGCTGAACGGCACCTTCCGGTGTACGCGGGCGGCACTGCGGGCGATGCGGGAGTCCGGTGGCGGCGTGATCGTCAACAACGCCTCCGTCGTCGGCTGGCGCGCCCAGGCCGGCCAGGCGCACTACGCCGCCGCGAAGGCGGGCGTGATGGCGCTGACCCGCTGCGCGGCCATGGAGGCGGCCGAGTACGGAGTGCGGGTGAACGCGGTGTCGCCCAGCCTCGCCATGCACCCGCACCTCGTGAAGGTCACCAGCCCCGAACTGCTGGAGGAGCTCACCGAGCGCGAGGCCTTCGGGCGGTACGCCGAGCCCTGGGAGGTGGCCAACGTGATCGTGTTCCTCGCGTCCGGCTACTCCTCGTACATGACCGGCGAGGTCGTCTCCGTCAGCAGCCAGCACGCCTAGGACGACAATGGAACCGTGCCTACGAAGAAGAAGCCTCAGGTGACCGCCTCGCCCGCCAGACGCAGTGAACTCCTCGGCACCGCGGCAGAGGTCTTCGCCGAGCAGGGCTACAACGCCACCACCGTCCGCAAGATCGCCGATCACGCGGGCATGCTCGCGGGCAGCCTCTACTACCACTTCGACTCCAAGGAATCGATGCTGGAGGAGATCCTGCGGACCTTCCTGGACGAGCTGTGGGAGGGGTACGACACCGTCCTCGATGCCCAGCTCGGGCCCCGGGAGACGCTGGAGGCCCTGGTCATCGAGTCCTTCCGGGAGATCGACCGGCATCGCGCGGCCGTTGCCATCTACCAGAAGGAGTCCCGGCATCTGGCGTCACAGGAGCGCTTCGCGTTTCTCGCCGACTCGCAGCGCAAGTTCGAGAAGGCCTGGCTGAGCACGCTGGAGCGAGGGGTGGCCGCCGAGGTCTTCCGGGAGGACCTCGACATACGCCTCACCTACCGGTTCGTGCGCGACACGGTGTGGGTCGCCGCGTCCTGGTACCGGCCCGGCGGACAGCACGGCCCCGAGGAGATCGCCCGGCAGTACCTGTCGATGGTGCTGGACGGGATCGCCGTACGTACGTAACCGAACTGGATCGACATCGCACTGGATCGACCGTAAGCGAACTGGATCGACTTGATTTGACTGGGAGTTGTCATGGCCGAGGCCTACATCGTCGAAGCGGTCCGTACGCCCGTCGGGCGGCGCAAAGGGGGCCTGAGCGGGGTGCATCCCGCCGACCTGGGCGCGCATGTGCTGAAGGCTCTGGTCGCGCGTGCCGGCGTCGACCCGGCTGCCGTCGAGGACGTCGTCTTCGGCTGTCTGGACACGGTGGGCCCGCAGGCCGGTGACATCGCGCGGACGTGCTGGCTGGCGGCGGGACTGCCCGAAGAGGTGCCGGGGGTGACGGTCGACCGGCAGTGCGGTTCGTCGCAGCAGGCCGTGCACTTCGCCGCGCAGGGTGTCCTGTCCGGTACGCAGGACCTCGTGGTGGCGGGCGGCGTCCAGAACATGACGCAGGTCCCCATCGGGTACGCCTCCGGGCGGGCCACCGAGCCGCTGGGGCTCACGGAAGGGCCGTTCGCGGGCAGCGAGGGGTGGCGAGCGCGGTACGGGGATCAGCCGGTGAACCAGTTCGTCGGCGCCGAGATGATCGCCGCCAAGTGGGGAATCAGCCGCCTCGACCAGGAGGAGTTCGCGCTGCGGTCCCATCAGCGGGCGATCGGGGCGATCGACGAGGGCCGCTTCGAGCGCGAGACCGTTGCGTACGGCGACGTCACGGTCGACGAGGGGCCGCGCCGGGACACCTCACTGGAGAAGATGGCGGGCCTGAAGCCGGTCATCGACGGCGGCACCATCACCGCCGCCTGCTCCTCCCAGGTCTCCGACGGCGCTGCCGCGATGCTGCTGGCCTCCGAGCGGGCGGTACGCGAACACGGCCTGACGCCCCGCGCGCGCGTGCACCACCTCTCCGTACGCGGCGAGGACCCGATCCGCATGCTCACGGCTCCGATCCCGGCTACGGCACACGCCCTGAAGAAGACCGGCCTGACCATCGACGACATCGACCTCGTGGAGATCAACGAGGCTTTCGCCCCGGTCGTCCTGGCGTGGCTGAAGGAGACGGGCGCGGATCCGGCGAAGGTGAACGTCAACGGGGGCGCGATCGCCCTCGGGCACCCCCTGGGTGCCACGGGCGTGAAGCTGATGACGACACTGCTGCATGAACTGGAGCGCACGGGAGGCCGGTTCGGCCTGCAGACGATGTGCGAGGGGGGCGGTCAGGCGAACGTGACGATCATCGAGCGGCTCTGACGTCCGCCGGTCACCTCAGCCGCTGGCGGCAGCCAGTTCCTGGAGCACCCGTTCGGCATCGGCCATCACGCGTTCCACCAGCTCCGCGCACGACGGCAGGTCGTCGATCACTCCCGCCACCTGGCCGGAGGCCATCACCCCTAGATCCGTGCGTCCCTCGACCATCGACGCGCGCAGCAGCATCGGTGTGTTCGCGGCGAGCAGGACCTGGCTCCAGGACAGGTTCTTGCCGTGCTTCATGGCGAGGCCGTCGCGGAGCATCGCGGGCCAGGTGAGGCCGGAGAGCTTGCGGAAGCCGGCGGCTCGGCGCAGTGCCTGGGTGAAGGATCTCGTGCGGCTAGCTCCCTCGAGGGAGCTGACCAGGTCCGTGCGGAGCATGCGGTGGGGCAGACCGTCCACTGCCCTCGTCACCGTTACATCCTTGACCGTCGCAGCCAGGTACTTGGCCTTCACCGCGTCCGGGACCGTGGAGTCCGAGGTGAGCAGGAAGCGCGTGCCCATCGCGATGCCCGCCGCGCCGTACGCGAGGGCCGCGACCAGGCCCCGGCCGTCGAAGAAGCCGCCCGCCGCCACGACGGGTATCTCCACCGCGTCCACGACCTGTGGCAACAGCACCGTCGTCGCCACCTCGCCCGTGTGCCCGCCGCCCTCGCCGCCCTGCACGATCACCGCGTCCGCGCCCCACGACGCGACCTTCTCGGCATGGCGTCGGGCCCCGACGGACGGGATGACGACAACACCCGCGTCCTTGAGTTCGGCGATCAGCTCACGGGAGGGCGCGAGCGCGAAGGAGGCCACCTTCACGCCCTCGTCGATGATGATCCGCACCCGGTCGCGGGCATCGCCCGCGTCCGCCCGCAGGTTCACGCCGAACGGCGCGTCCGTACGGGACTTCACCTCCCGGACGGCCTCCCTCAGCTCTTCCACGGTCATCGTCGCGGAGGCCAGGATGCCCAGAGCGCCCGCGTTCGCGGAGGCGGAGATCAGACGGGGGCCCGCGACCCAGCCCATACCGGTCTGCACGATCGGATGGCGTACCCCGACGAGTTTCGTCAGCGCGGTCTCCATCAGCTCCTGACCTCACGATCGCGCAGCCCCTGCGGGTCGAGCACCTCGCGTATCAACTCCAGCTCCTCCGGGGCCGGTTCGCGTGTGTACGGCACCTCTTCGGGAACCGTCAGCCCGAAGCCCGTCGCCTCCCTGACCTCCTCGACCGTCACCCCCGGATGCAGCGAGGCGAGCCGCATCGAGCGGTCCGGGGTCGCGAAGTCGAACACACCGAGGTTGGAGACGACCCGGGGGATGCGGTGGTAACGGCTCGCCGTGGGACCGGCCGTCGCGGCGCTGTCGTAACCCACCCCGCAGACCATGTCGACCTTCTCGACGAAGACCCGGGTGGAGTGCCGGGGGATCCAGTAACTGACCGGATGGTTCAGGGTGTTGACCGGCGCGCCGCGCACCCCGAGAAGCTGCCGTGCGGGCCGCTCCCAGTCGCCTATGCAGGAGATGTTCTGGTTGCCGAACCGGTCGATCTGGCTCGCGCCCATCATCACGTGGCGTCGGCCGCCGGTGACCATCGTGAGGTGCTGCCGGTACGGCAGCCAGCCCTCCACGGTGCCGTCCGGGCCGACCAGCATCGCCTCGCCGTCGGTGAGGAGCAGGTCGGGGGCGAAGGTCAGCCTGGCGAGCCGGGCTCCGACGGACGGGACGACGCCCATGGGGCTGGCCAGCACCTCGCCGTTGTCCCGCCATGCCTCGGCACAGGCGATCACGCAGTACTCGGCTCGCGTCACGTCGCTCAGTACCTCGCTCATCGCCGCTCCTTGTCCGAGGTGGCCGAGGTGGCCGAGGTGGCCGAGGCGTCAGAGGCGTCCGGCTCGTTCCCGGTGTGCCAGGCCTGTACGGCGGACTGGTAGTCCTTCTCGCCTCCGTGCAGGAACCGCTCGGCGAACTCCGGCCAGGGCGTGGTCGCGTACAGCCGCTGGAAGCCCTCGTCCCGGCCGTAGTCGGGCGCGCAGGACGTGAAGTGCGCCCCGTTCGGGGCCTCCACCACGCCGGTCACGCTGTGCCGCTTGATCAGCAGGGTCTGCGGGGCGGCCTCCTTCGTCAGCTCGGCCGTGACGGTATTTTCGACGAGTCGTTCGCAGGAGACATACGCGGTGTCGGCCGCCTCGCAGAACAGGTCGTCGAAGTACGGATCCGGGCCCAGATACTGCCCGTTGCCGCAGCGGTCCGCACGGTTCACATGGACCAGCGCGGCGTCCATGCGCAGGGCGGGCATGGCGACGAAGGTCTCCTGGAGTCCCGTCGACGCGTCCTCGTACGGTGAAGTGACCGTCCGCAGCCCCGGGTTGACCCGCATCACGTCCGAGCCGAGGCCGGCCCGCACCGGTATGAAGGGCAGCCGGTTCGCGGCGGCATGCAGGCCCCACATGAACATCGCCTCGTCGATCTCCATCAGCTCGAGAGCACCGCTTTCGCGCGCTGAGCGATAGTGCGGTTCGAGCGGGATCGAGTCGAGGGTCGCGAAGGCGGCGACCAGTTTCCGTATCCGCCCGGCAGCCGCGAGCATGCCTACGTCCGGGCCGCCGTACGAGACGACGGTGAGATCGGTGACCTCGGAACGGAGCAGTGCTCTCACCAGGGCCATCGGCTTGCGGCGTGACCCCCAGCCTCCGATGCCGATCGTCATCCCGCTCTCCAGACGGCCGACGACCTCATCCGCCGACATGGTCTTGTCGCTCACCGGTCCTCCTCTCCGGATGCGTCATGGCCGAATGTGCTCCGGACCCGGTCCGCCACCCCGCTGAGGCCCGCCTCGAAGGTGAAGCCCTGCTCGAAGCGGTAGCTTCGGCGCACGTCGACGGGGTCGATGCCGTTGATGGCGGCCTTGGCGAGCCGGATCAGCTGCCCGTCCTTGGCCGCGATTTCCCGCGCCAACGCCAGGGCAGCGTCCAGGACTTCGGCACGCGGCACGACCCGCCACACCGAACCGTGCGCGTGCAGCTCTGCCGCCGTGGCCGTACGCGAGGTGTAGTACAGCGCGCGCATCAGGTGCTGCGGCACGAGGCGGGCCAGATGCGTGGCCGCACCCAGCGCGCCCCGGTCCAGCTCGGGCAGCCCGAACGTGGCGTCGTCGCTCGCCACGATCGCGTCCGCGTTCCCCACGAGCCCGATGCCGCCGCCCAGGCAGAAGCCCCGCACCGCCGCCACCACGGGCACCTCGCATTCGTACACCGCAGCGAACGCCTCCGCGCAGCCGCGGTTGGCGCCTATCAGCGCACCATGGCCCGTCGCGTCACGCCGGCCGTCCTCCTGCCGCCCGCACTCCTGCCGGTCCTGCCCCCGCTGTATCTCCTTGATGTCGACGCCCGCGTTGAACCCCCGCCCCTCGGCGGTCAGCACGACACAGCGGATCTCGGGGTCGCGGCCCGCCGTGCGCACGGCGTCGGCCAGGTCGAACCAGCCGTGCACCGGAAGCGCGTTCACGGGCGGGAAGTCGACCGTGACTACGGAAATCCCCTTTTCCGGGGACGAGGTGGAGACACCCATGGACGCATCAGCTACCTTTCCACCAAACATTTGTTAGGTGCGATCTGATGTGAAGGTAACAGCGAATGCCGACCAGCGGGAGGCCCTGTGGACAACCGGCAGGACAAGCGACTCGTGGTGGTCACCGGCGGAACCCGCGGCGTCGGCGCCGGGATCGCTCGGGCGTTCCGCGAGGCGGGTGCCGAGGTCGTGGCCTGCGCCCGCAGACCACCCGAAGTGCCGGTCGAAGGCGTCGAGTTCATGCCCCTCAACGTGCGTGACCCGGCTGCGGTACGCACCTTCTTCGACGCGCTGCCCCGGCTCGACGTCCTGGTCAACAACGCGGGCGGCACCCCGTATCGGCTGCTCGCCGACGCGGACGCCGAACGGCACGCTCGCGTGATCGAGCTCAACCTCACCGCACCGCTGACCGTGTCCCTGGCGGCCTACGAGCACCTCAGACGCGCCCGGGGCTCGGTCGTGATGATCGGCAGCGTCAGCGGGACGCGGCCCTCTCCCGGTTCTGCGGCCTACGGTGCGGCCAAGGCGGGCCTGGAGAACCTGGCCCGGTCGATGGCTGTGGAATGGGCGCCGGACGTCCGCGTCAACACGCTGGTCGCCGGGATGGTCCGTACCGAACTGTCCCCTCTCCACTACGGGGACGAGGAGGGCATCGCCGCCGTGTCTCGCACGGTCCCGCTGGGCCGCCTCGCCGCGCCCTCCGACATCGGCCAGGCGGCCGTGTTCCTCGCCTCGGATGCCGCCGCGTACATCACCGGGGCCAGCCTGCTCGTGCATGGCGGGGGAGAGCGGCCCGCCTTCCTGGACGCTGCGACCGTCAACGAGGAGAAGTGACATGACCGGAATCTGTGACGGCCGGGTCGTGATCGTCACCGGTGGGGGACGGGGCCTCGGGCGGGCGCACGCCCTCGCGTACGCGGCCGAGGGGGCTCGGGTCGTCGTCAACGACCTCGGTGTCGGCCTCGACGGTTCGCCCGGGCCCGACAGCCCGGCCGCGCTTGTCGTCGAGGAGATTCGCGCGGCCGGCGGCGAGGCCGTCGCGCACGGCGGGGACGTCGCCACGCGAGCGGGCGCCGAGTCGCTGATCGCGGCGGCACTCGACGCCTTCGGGCGGCTCGACACGCTCGTCAACAACGCAGGGTTTCTGCGCGACCGGATGCTTGTGAACCTCGACGAGGATGACTGGGACGCCGTTGTGCGCGTCCATCTGAAGGGGCACTTTCTGCCGCTTCAGCAGGCCGCTGCGTACTGGCGGGCGGAGGCGAAGGCGGGGCGTACGCCTGTGGCGCGTGTCGTCAACACCAGCTCTGGTGCGGGGCTGTTGGGATCGGTCGGGCAGGGCAACTACAGCGCGGCGAAGGCGGGCATCGTCGGGCTCACGCTGGTGGCCGCCGCTGAGATGGGGCGCTACGGAGTGCAGGTGAACGCGATCGCGCCGGCCGCGCGGACACGTATGACCGAGCGGGCCTTCGCCGACGCGATGGCCGCGCCGGCGCCCGGCGGCGGCTTCGACATGATGGCGCCCGAAAACGTCTCGCCGCTTGTCGTCTGGCTCGGGTCAGCCGCGAGTGCGGGGGTCACTGGGCGGGTCTTTGAGGCCGAGGGCGGGCGGATCACCGTCATGGAGGGATGGCGGGCCGGGCCGAGCGCGGACAAGGGTGCCCGGTGGACGCCGTCTGAGGCCGGGGACGCGGCGCTCAAGTTGCTCGCGGATGCGGAGGTGCCGGGGGCGGTGTATGGCGGTTCGTAAGCTGCGGGTTCGTTGTGGCGCAGGCTTTTGCTTTCAAGGGGCGCGGGGAACTGCGCGACCAGCCACGACGCACTTGTAGCCGCGACACGACCTGTCACCCCCACCCTCTGGCGGGGGCCTGGGGCGCAGCCCCAGTTTCGGGAAGGGGCGGGCCTGGGGAAAAGAACCCTTCCCCCACCCACCCGCGTCCTCAGATCCGGCGCGGCAGCGTCGACGCCAGGAGTGTCCGTACGCGGTCGTCCCGTATGTGCTCGACCGCCTCCTCGGCAGTCGTGCGCGGCGTGCTGTCAGGCTTCGACTCGGCGAGCAATCGCTCCAGCGCGGCGATCGCGCGCGGGTCCTGACGGACCGCAAGGCCGCGTGCCGCCTCCGCCACCACCTCCGGATCCGGGTCGTCGAGAAGCGCGGCGAGCGCGTCCCGCAGCGCGGGGGTGTCCGTGTCGAGTACGGCAAGTGCCGTTGTCGCCCAGTTGCGTACGTCCCTGTCCGCGTCCCCCGCCAGGGCGACGAGCCGCGCGACACCCTCCCCGTGCGAGGCGGGGACCAGCCCGCACAGGGCCACGGCGACGGCGCGTCGTACGCCGGTGTCCTGGTGGCCGGCGTGCCGGAGGATCTCGGGGAGGGCGGTGGGGTCCTGGTGCTGCCCGAGCGCCGCGACGACGGTTCGCAACGTCAGCGGCTCCTCGGCCTCGCGCGCCAACTCCCGCAGCAGCGGCACGCTGTGGGCCGCGTAGGGACGTACGGCTGACTCGTCCTGAGCCGGCCTGCCCTCCGTCCCCAACCGCCCCAGCACATCCGCCCCGAACGCCTGGCGCAATGGATTCGTTCTGTCGCCGCACCACATGGCCGCCGCCCGGAACGTCTCCTCGTCGTCGCGCCGGGCGAGCGCGGTCACCGACTCGGTCCAGTCGTCGTTGTCGGGGTCGCCGCAGCGCAGGGCGCGGGCGGCGAGCTCCGGGGCGGGCGCCGCGACGCCCAGGGACGTCTCCAGGAGGGTGACGATGGCCGCGTGGCCCGTCTGCTGGTCGTTGCCCGAGCTCGGGCGGCCGTCCTTGAGCAGTTGGACCTCGACGGTCACGCCGCCGTCCTCCGGGAAACGGTGGGTGACGTACTCATGGCCGGGCCCGTGCGTGCGCTCCAGGCCCGCCCGCAGCTCCGCCTCCACGTTCACGTTCAGCCAGCGCCGGGCCTCGGTCAGCGCCTCGGACCGGGCCCGCGCCCCGTGCACGAGCAGGGCGCGTACGCAGCCCGGGGAGCCGCGGCGTGCGACCGTGACCAGCGGGGGCTCGCCGGTGGGGCCCGGACGGTTCGGGTCTGCGCCGTTCGCGAGCAGCTCGGCCACCACGGGTGCGTGGCCGCGCTGGACAGCCCAGGTCAGGGCCGTGAACCCGCCCTCCTCCACCTGATCCGGCCGCGCCCCGGCCGCCAGCAGGGCGCGTACGACCTCGGTGTGCCCGCCGCACGCCGCCCCGCACAGCGGCGAGTCGGTGCCCGCGCTGAGGCGGTCCGGTGCCGCTCCGGCCGCCAGGAGGAGGCGTACGACACCGGGGTCGTCCGTCATGGCCGCCAGATACAGGGCCGTCTGGCCGTCCTCGTCCACCGATTCCGGACTCGCGCCCGCGCGCAGCTGCCGTACGACCGCGTCCTGGTCGGCCTCGTACACGGCGGTGAACAGACCGGCCGCCGGGTCTTGCGTGTTCATCCTTCGACCTTCGCCCGTCAGGCGCGTGTGGGGCAAAGCATTTCGCCGTGAACTACGTGACGTTGCCCATACGTCGCACTCGGCTAGGTATCGCACTCCAGCACCGTGCGGCACAGGGCGCAGCGGGCCCGCACCCGGCCCCGTACCGGTACCCGGATCCGTTGGTGGCAGGTCGGGCAGGGGAACGACACGCGCAGCGGGCCATGGGTGTCCGGGGTGAAGTCGTACGGGACTCCGACGGGACGGCCGTGGTGGTCCTGGGCGTGGCGGCGGTCCTTGGCGTAGCGGCGGCGGCCTGCCCAGCCGGCCGCGGTCAGCGGGGGCTGCTGCTCGTCGTGGCGGGCCCGCGCCATGCCCTTCGTGTACGCCGTGTACGCCTGCGGGCTGGTGAACCACGTCGAGGGATCCTCGGCGAAGACCAGCGACCGCTTGGCGAGGACGTATCCGAACTCCTCCGGAGTCAGATAGCCGAGCTTCTGTGAGGAGGCGCCGTCCTCGCGGAACGCGTCGAGCAGCAGCCAGCCCGCGCCCAGATACGTCGTCGCGGTGTCCGTGAGGATCTCGTTGTCCCGCGTGCCCGGAAACGACAGGTCCAGACGGTGCAGGTACACGTGCATGATCTCGTGTGCGAGGGCGGCGCCGATGTCCCTGCGGTGGGTGCGGAAGCGGTCGTTCAGCTCGATGAAGTACTCGGGGCCCGCGGCGAGTTCGACGTTCGCCGCATGGTGCATCTCGCGGAAGCTGACGATCATGCGGGCGTCCGGCAGCCGGAAGTGGTGGACCAGCTCGCGGGCCACGCGCTGAGTGCCCAGGTACAGGTCGTCATGATCGGCGAAGGCCACGTCGGCGGGGGCCACGCTGGTGTCGAAGGTGTGGATGGTGTCGTACGAGAGCCGCTTGTACAGCGCGGTGATCGCCGCCCGCACCGTGTCCAGGTGCGGGTAGCCATGCTCGACGGGACCGCCGTTCGCCACGCCCGCACCCCCCAAGAGGCCCTGACCCACATCCACGATAAGCCGTCGGCGACTGCGGGTGGGGGTCGAGGGTCCTTGGGCCGAGCCGTAGGGTGAACGCTCATGACCAACAGCAACAACGGAACCGGCGACGTGGACCCGGCCGTCCGCGCCGAGCTCGCCCGGCTGCGCGACAGCATCGACAACATCGACGCCGCCGTCGTCCACATGCTTGCCGAACGCTTCAAGTGCACCCAGCAGGTCGGCCACCTCAAGGCCGCCCACCAGTTGCCGCCCGCCGACTCGGCCCGCGAGGCCCACCAGATCGCCCGGCTGCGCCGGCTCGCGGAGAACGCCAAGCTCGACCCCGCGTTCGCCGAGAAGCTCCTCAATTTCATCATCGCCGAGGTCATCCGGCACCACGAGAGCATCGCCGACAACAAGAACAGCCACAACACAAATAGCCACAGAACAAGCAGTGACAACACAAGCAGTGACAACACAAGCAGTGCTCAGCACCAACAGCCACAGCCGTAGCCCGCGCGTCCTCAGTCGTCCCGACGCCAACTGCGTTTCCGGCAACGGTGTTTCAACCGGCTGACCCATTTCTCGCGCTTTTGTCCGCGCACCCCCTCGGCCTCGGGGCCGAAATGAGGCATCCTGCGCGGAGCACTCCTTGTCAGTTTGTGAGTACTCCCTGTCAGCCGGTTCGGGCACGATTCTGGTTGTCCAGAGCGAGGGGACTTCGCGCGATGCCGTCGGATGCCAAGATCCTCATCGTCGACGACCATGAGGAAACGCTCTACGCGCTGGAAAGCGCCCTGGCCCCGCTCGGCTACCGGCTGGCGCGCGCCACCAGCGGCGACGACGCCCTCAAGGAAGTCCTGCGCGGCCAGGTCGGCCTGCTCGTCCTCGATGTGCACATGCCCGACGTCAACGGCTTCGACGTCGTCCGCTACCTGCGCCGCCTGGAACAGACCCAGCACATCCCCGTCATCCTCGTCACCGGTTTCGGCCCGGACGCCGAGCTCACCACCACCGCTTTCCGGCTCGGCGTCGCCGACCTCGTGATGAAACCCATAGATCCCTGGGCGCTGCGCACCAAGGTGCGTTATCTGTACGACGCCCACCAGCGCTATCTGCGGATGACACAGGAGGTACGCGAACTCCGGGAGCTGGTAAAGGAGTTACCGCCTCCGAGCCAGACCCTCGAACCCGACTCGCGCCTCGACACCCACGTACCGCCACAGCGGCCGATCCTCCGCAAGCACGACCAGACCGCGTAGGACGACGTACGAGCACGAGGACCGCGCCCGTACGGCGCAGCCGACCGGAACCGGACCTCACCTGCGCTGCGCCCCATCCATCAGGCAGCATGTCCCCATGTCCGTACTGACGCGCGCCGAAGCGCAGACCCGTGCCCGGCTTCTCGACGTCCAGCGCTACCAGATCGAACTCGACCTGACGCGCGGCGACGAACTCTTCGACTCCCGCACCGTCATCCACTTCACGGTACGGAGCGATCTGGAGGCCGTGGACACCTTCGTCGAGCTCAAGCCCGCCGAGCTGCGCAAGGCCGCCCTCGACGGACACCTGCTCGACCTGGACACCCTGGACGAGAACCGGCTGCCCCTGAAGGACCTCACCCCGGGCGAGCACGAACTGCACATCGACGCCGTCATGCGCTACTCGCGCACCGGCGAGGGCATGCACCGCTTCACCGACCCCACCGACGGCGAAACGTACCTCTACACCCAGCTGTTCATGGACGACGTCCAGCGGGTCTTCGCCGCCTTCGACCAGCCTGACCTCAAAGCCGTCTTCGAACTGTCGATAAAGGCACCCGAAGACTGGACCGTCCTCGCCAACGGCATCACCGAGCACCAGGGTGACGGCTTGTGGAAGGCGGCCCCCACCCCGCTGATCTCCACCTACCTCGTCGCCGTCGCCGCCGGCCCCTGGCACTCGGTACGCACCGAACACCGCGGCCTGCCCTTCGGCATCCACTGCCGCCGCTCGCTGGCCCCTTACCTGGACGCCGACGCCGACGAACTCCTCACCATCACCCGCGGCTGCTTCGACCGCTACCACGAGAAGTTCGAGGAGCCCTACCCCTTCGACTCCTACGACCAGGCCTTCGTCCCCGAGTTCAACGCCGGCGCCATGGAGAACCCGGGCCTGGTCACCTTCCGCGACGAGTACGTCTTCCGCTCCGCCGTCACCGACACCGAACGGCAGACCCGCGCCGTGACCATCGCCCACGAAATGGCCCATATGTGGTTCGGTGATCTCGTCACCCTGCGCTGGTGGGACGACATCTGGCTGAACGAGTCGTTCGCCGAGTACATGGGCGTCCAGACCCTCATCGAAGCCACCCGGTTCAGCCGGACCTGGACCGCCTTCGGCGTCACCCGCAAACCCTGGGGCTACGAAGCCGACCAGCGGCCCTCCACCCACCCCGTCGCCCCCGACCCCGAAGCCGTCCCCGACACCGCCTCCGCGCTCCTCAACTTCGACGGCATCTCCTACGCCAAGGGCGCCTCCGCGCTGCGCCAACTCGTCGCCTGGCTCGGCGAGAAGGACTTCCTCGCCGGCATCAACACCCACTTCGCCCGGCACAAGTTCGCCAACGCCACCCTCGCCGACTTCATCGAATCCCTCGCCGACGGCACCGAGCGCGACGTCCACGCCTGGGCCGACTCCTGGCTGCGCACCACCGGAGTCGACACCCTCACCCCGAAGATCGGCCCCACCGGCAACGGCACCTGCACCCTGACCATCACCCAGGACGGCAGCCGCCCCCACCGCATCGCCGTCGGCCTCTACGACCGCGATCTCGGCGACGGGGGACGACTGAGCCTCCGCGAACGCCTCGAAGTCGACGTCCCGCAGAACGAACCGGCCCACCCCATCGGCAAACGCCCCGCCCTGCTTCTCCTCAACGACGCCGACCTCTCCTACGCCAAGATCCGATTCGATGCCGACTCCTTCGCGACCGTACGCGCCGAACTGTCCGCCCTGCCCGACCCGCTGACCCGCGCCGTCGTCTGGAACGCCCTGCGCGACTGCGTACGCGACGGGGAACTCGCCCCCACCGCCTACCTCGAGGCCGCCCGCACCCACCTGCCGCACGAGAGGGACCTCGCCCTCGTCCAGGGTGTCCTCGCCTTCGCCACGACCCAGGTCGCCGACCGCTACCTGCCCGCCCCGGACCGGCCCGCCGCCCTCACCACCCTCACCTCCCTGTGCCGCGACCTGATTCGCCGCACCGAGGACGGCTCCCACCCCGGGCTGCGCCTGACCGCCGTACGCCACTTCATCGACGCCGCCGCCCAACCGGACACGATCACCGCCTGGCTCTCGGAAGGCACCGTCCCCGGCGGCCCGGAACTCGACCCCGAACTGCGCTGGCGCATCCTCGGCCGCCTCTCCGTACTCGGCGCCATCGACGACGCCGTCATCGAGGCCGAACTCGTGCAGGACCCCAGCGCCACCGGCCAGGAAGGCGCCGCCCGCTGCCACGCCGCCCTCCCCGACCCCGAAGCCAAGCGCCAGGCCTGGGAGGCCATGTTCACCACCGACAACCTCTCCAACTACCTGTTCACCGCCACAGCCAAGGGCTTCTGGCAACCCGAACAGACCGACCTGGTCCGCGACTACGTCCCCCGCTACTTCAAGAACGCCCCGGCAGTGGCTGCCCGCCGAGGCCCCGCGATCGCCGAGGCAGCGGGCCGCTGGGCGTTCCCGATCCACGCGATCTCCACCGAGACACTCCGCCTGGGCAAGAAGTGCCTGACAAAGGGCAATCCGACACCGGCGCTGCACCGCAAGCTGGTGGACCAACTGGATGACATGGAGCGAGCGTTGAGGGTGAGGGAGGCGTAACGGCGCCTTTATGGGCAGGGCCGGTCATGGGCGCGGGGAACTGCGCGACAAGCCACGACGAACCCGCACTCGCCCACGAACCGAACGCACCACCTCTGTAGGCGCTCCGCTCAACCCGCGGAGCGCCCCGTACCCCCATTCGGGTAACGATCGTTGAGCCTCCGGGCGCGCAGCCCAACCCCCGCGCCCAACCCCGCGCCCCGGAGGACGACCATGAGCCCGCTCGCAACAGGCCCCGCATCGGACCTTGCCTCAGGCCCCCAAGGCCTTGCCGCCCTACGCCCGTTGCTCACAACGGTCCTCGACGCACTGCGCACCGGCGCCGCCGAAAGAAGAGGCCCACTCCCCACCGGGGGTCCCGAAACAGTCGCCGCACGCATACGCACCGTCCTGGGCGACCCCCTGCCCCAACACGGCGACCCGGACGCATTCCGCACCCTCGTCCACGCCTTCGCCGCAGGCGCCGCCGACCCCGCCGACCCCCTGTGCACCGCGCACCTCCACTGCCCGCCCCTCGCCGTAGCCACCGCCGCAGACCTCGCCGCCTCGGCCCTCAACCCATCCCTCGACTCCTGGGACCAGGCCCCCGCCGCCTCCGAGCTGGAAGCCCTGGTCACGGCAGCGCTCGCCAAGGAGGTGTACGGCAGACCGGCCGACGCCCTCGTCACCACCGGCGGCACCGAGTCCAACCAGCTCGCCCTCCTCCTCGCCCGTGAACTGAACGGCACCGTCCAGCTCGTCTGCGCGGAGAACGCCCACCACTCCCTCCGCCGCGCCACCTGGCTCCTGGGCCTCCCCGAACCCATCACCGTCCCGGCGCCCGGAGGCACGCTCGACCCCACCACCCTCGACGAAACCCTCACCAAGCTGCCGGGCCCTCTGATCGTCGCCGCCACCGCCGGCACCACCGACGCCGGACTCATCGACCCGCTGCCCGCCATCGCCGACGTCTGCCACACCCACGCGGCCCGCCTGCACATCGACGCCGCCTACGGCGGGGGCCTCCTCTTCAGCGACCGCCACCGCAGCAGACTCGACGGACTCGCCCGTGCCCACACCGTCGCCCTCGACCTGCACAAACTCGGCTGGCAGCCCATCGCCGCAGGCCTGATCGCCGTCAAGGACCCGGACGACCTCCGCGTACTGGAACACCAGGCCCACTACCTCAACGCCGACGACGACACCGAGGCCGGCCTCCCCGACCTCCTCGGCCGCTCCCTGCGTACGACCCGGCGCCCCGACGTCCTCAAGATCGCCGTCACCCTCAAATCCCTCGGCCGCGAAGGACTCGGCGCACTTGTCGACCAAGTCTGCGCCCACGCCCGCGAGTTCGCCCACCTCGTCGCGGCACACCCCGGCTTCGAGCTCTACGCACCGCCCAGCATCAGCACCGTCCTCTTCCGGCCCGCCCGCTGGTCCGACGACGCCGTCGCCGACGTACGCCGCACCCTCCTCACCCAGGGCCACGCCGTCCTCGGCCGCGCCCGCCCCGACGGCCGACTCTGGCTCAAAGCCACCCTGCTCAACCCGCACACCACAGCCGGCGACCTTGCCGCACTCCTGAAACTGGTGGAAGGACACACCTCCCGATGATCCCGACGCCCCGCCGCGCACCCCACGAACCCGAAGCACCCCGCGACCTGATCGGCATCGGCATCGGTCCCTTCAACCTCTCCCTGGCCGCCCTCGCCCACCCCCTCACCGAACTCGACACCGCCTTCTACGACCAACGCCCCGCCTTCGACTGGCACCCCGGCCTCCTCATCGACGGCGCCACCCTCCAAGTCCCCTTCCTCGCCGACCTGGTCACCCTCGCCGACCCCGTGAGCCCCTGGTCCTTCCTCAACTACCTCCGCAGCCGCGACCGCCTCTTCCCGTTCTACTTCGCCGAGCGTTTCCACATCCACCGCGCCGAATACGCCGCGTACTGCCGCTGGGTCAGCGACCACCTGCCCGGGCTCCACTTCGGTCACCAGATCGACGCCGTCCGCTGGAACCCCGAGCGGGATCTCTTCGAGATCGACTTCACCCGACGACTCGACCCCGACGGCCAAGGCGGCGAAGGCGGGGCGGCACACGGCCGTACGTACGCCAAGAACCTCGTTCTCGGCATCGGCACCGCCCCCCACATCCCCGAACCGCTCCGCCCCCTCGTCGAAGCCCCCGGCGTCCCCGTCATCCACGCCGCCGACTACCTCGAACACCGCGAACGGCTCCTCACCGCGGAACACATCACCGTCATCGGCTCAGGACAGTCCGGCGCCGAGGTTTACCTCGACCTCCTGCGCCGCCGCCCAGCCGGCCGCGAAAAGATCCACTGGCTCGCCCGAACCGAAGCGTTCGCCCCCATGGAGTACTCCAAACTCGGCCTCGAACACTTCACCCCCGACTACACGCGCTACTTCCACGCCCTGCCCGAACCGGTACGCGACCGGCTCGTCCCCGCCCAGTGGCAGCTCCACAAAGGCATCGACTCCGACACCATCGCGGCCATCCACGACGAGCTCTACCAGCGCACCCTCCACGGCGGCTGGCCCGACACCGTCCTCACCCCCGGCGTCCACGTCCGCACCGCAGGGCGTATCGCCAGGACGGCCATCGAGCTCCACCTCGAACACGTGCAGCAGGGCACCCGCACCCGCCTCACCACCGACGCCGTCGTCCTCGCCACCGGCTACCGCGAACGCCCCCTCGACCCACTCCTCGCCGGACTCGACCCCTACGTGAGCCGAGACGGCGCCGGACGCCCCCACATCGACGACCAGTACCGCCTCACCCTCGACCCGGCCGTCACGGGCGCCCTGTACGTCCAGAACGCCGAACTCCACACCCACGGCGTCGGCACCCCCGACCTCGGCCTCGCCGCCTGGCGCAGCGCCACCATCCTCAACTCCCTCACCGGCAAAGACCCCTATCCATTGCCGCGGCGCACGGCCTTCACCACCTTCGGCCTCGAAGGCAGGCGTGAAGAGAGGCCCGGCGAGAGGATCGAAGGCGGGATCACGGGAAAACGGGGGCACCGTCCCGCGTCAGCTTCCAGCCCACCGAAGCGAACTCCTTCGGGTCCAGCGTGCCCTTCTGAGTCACCCATTCCGCGATCCGCGTACGGATCTCCGTCGACTCGGACCACACTTCCGTAGCCGCTGCCACATGCGGGAACGCGCCGCCCCCATTGGCCCGGTAGTTGTTCACCGCGAGCACGAACTCCTGAGCGTCATCCAGCGCCGCACCCTCGTAGGAGAGGTTCTTGATCCGCGAACCGGCCGCCTGCGCGACATCGATCTCGTAGGTCAGCCCCGATACGTAGTCGTAGTTGTAGTCCGGGCGGCCACCCGCATTGGTCAGCTTCTCCACATCGACGGGTGCGCCCGCCGCCGTCTGCACGAAATACTCCGCCGAATACTCCAGATACGCCCGCACCTGCGCACCCGTCATCACCTTCGCGACCAGCGTGTTGTCGTACACGTACAGACTCGACAGGCCCCGGATGGTCACATCGCCGGCCGGGATCGCAGAGGTACGGGAGAAGGGCGACGCCTGCGCGATCACCGGCAGCGAGGCGTACTCCGTGCCCGCCAGCGCCGCCTTGACCACGTCCTCCTGGACCTTCGTGATCAAGTCGATGATCGGCGCGTCCTTGTAGCGGGCCTCGACCGTCGTCAGCGTCTCGGTCGCCGTCCCGACCACCTGATTCACATACGCCACCACGACGTCATGGTCGTCCTTCAGCAGCCTCGTGATCTCCGGATCATCTGCGACCGAGTTCGAGTTCAGCACCGAGGCCGTCACGGACTCGACCACCCATCGCCCCCCCTTGAAGACCAGCTCGAAATCGAAGAGAGACAACCGCTCCGCATACGCCAACGGCTCCGACAGCACCACGGTTTTCCCGGTCTTCTCGTTGGTGACCTTCAGCTCGGGAATCTCCACATGCGCGTGCCCCACGAGAATCGCGTCGATACCGGGCACCTGCTGCGCCACCAACGCCGCCGAGTTCTCGACATACGGCAACTGATCACCGTACGAAGACGTCCCCGACGACCCACTGTGCGCCGAAACGACCACCACGTCGGCACCCATCGAACGCAGCTTCGGCACCCACTTCGCCGCCTGCTCCTCAAGACCCGGGAACGTCAGCTTCCCCTGCACATACGCCTTGTCCCAGATCGCGATCCCCGGATTCGTCAGCCCCAGCACCGCCACCTTCACCGGCGGCAGACCCCGCACACGGAACGTCTTGAAGAAGTACGGCGGAAAAGCCGGCCGCAGCGTCTTCGCATCCAGCGCATTCGCACCCAGCAGCGGAAAGTCGCACTGCTCCTCGAACTTCCGCAATGTCTCGATGCCGTAATTGAACTCATGATTGCCGAGCGCCACCGCGTCATACCCGATCGCGTTCATCGCCTGCGCCATCGGATGCACGGGCCCGCCCTCGGCCGTGATCGGATCGACCTTCGCGTAGTAGTACGTCAGCGGAGTGCCCTGGATCGTGTCCCCCGCGTCCAGAAGCAGGGTGTTGCGGCGGCCCTTCTCCGCACGTATCTGGTTCACCAGGGTCGAAATACGGGCCAGGCCCTGCGCGTTGCCCGCCGAGTCGGTGTACTCCGCGTCCTTGAAGTAGTCCCAGTTGAAGACATGGCCGTGCAGATCCGTCGTGCCCATGACCGTCAACGCATACCGCTTCACCGGCTTCCCGCCCTTCTTCGTCGCAGCAGCCTCCGCAGCCCGTGCCGCCGGAGCCGCGACCGCACCGGTGAGCGCCACCCCCGCCCCGGTCACGGCGGACTTCTTCAGGAACTTCCGGCGGTTCAACGGCATGTCTCGTAACTCCTCGGGGGAACCGGTCACCTGTACGCATGGTCAACAACGCGCGTAGATTCTGACCCGATCATGACCAGCAGCAACAGACCCCTCAGGTTTCGATCTGATGACCGGCCAGTCCCAGAACCGGGCCACCGGTGACAGAGTGGGACGTATGACCACAGCCGCAGAGGAACCCCGGCCCGCAACCCCTTACGGCACACCGGAGGCACCACGCATCGCCGTCCGAGGCGAAGCCCAACTCGAAGTCGACCCCGAAATCGCTCGCATCGGCGTCACCGTCATGGCCCGCGGCACCGACCGCCGCTCCGCCCTCGACGACCTCACCCGCCGCAACGCCACCGCACTCGACCTGATCAAGACATACGGTCAGGCCGTCGAGCACCTGGAAACCGGCGCCTTCTCCATCAGCCCCGAACTCACCAAACACGGCCGCGGAGAACGCATCCGCGCCTACCACGGCCGCGTCCACACCACCGCCGAGCTCACCGACTTCACCGCACTGGGCGAACTGACAACACGGTTGGCGGACCTGGACCTCACCCGCGTCGACGGGCCCTTCTGGGCACTGCGCCCCAACTCACCCGCCTACCGCCAGGCTCGCCAGCAAGCAGTACGCGAAGCCGTCCAACGCGCCCGCGAATACGCCGAAGCACTCGGTACGACACTCGCGGCGCTGGTCGAACTCGCCGACATCGGCGCGGAAGACGGCGAGCGTTACGCAACTCTGAGCTCGAGTCGCATGCGCAGCGCCGGCTACGCCGCAGCCGCCGAAGACTCCACCGCCGCACCCCTGGACCTCGAACCCCAACGCCAACACGTCTACGCCCATGTCAATGCCCGCTTTACGATGGCGCCGCCGGAGCTCTGATAACTGGCTCAAATGCTCATCGGAGCGCCCCGGCGCACAATTCAACACTTGTCAATAGCCCTTCACGTAAAGGTCGTTGAGTAGTCATGCACGGCCAATTCCCTACCCACCGGTAAGCCCTAGGCTCGAAACCATGCGCCGAGCAAAGATTGTCTGCACCCTGGGCCCCGCCACAGACTCGTACGACCAGATCAAAGCACTGGTCGAAGCCGGAATGGACGTAGCCCGCTTCAACCTCAGCCACGGCAGCTACGCCGACCACGAGGAGCGCTACCAGCGTGTGCGAAAGGCCTCCGACGAGACCGGCCGCAGCGTCGGAATCCTCGCCGACCTTCAAGGCCCGAAGATCCGGCTCGGCCGCTTCAGCGAAGGCCCCGTACTCCTTGAACGCGGAGACACCTTCACCATCACCGTCGAAGACGGCGTCCAGGGTGACCGCCAGACCTGCGGCACCACATACGACGGACTCGCCGCCGACGTCACCACCGGCGAACGCATCCTCGTCGACGACGGAAAGGTCTGCCTCGAAGTCACCGCCGTCGACGGTCCCCGCGTCCACACCACCGTCGTCGAAGGCGGCATGGTCTCCGACAACAAGGGCCTGAACCTCCCCGGCGTCGCCGTCTCCGTCCCCGCCCTCTCCAAGAAGGACGAGGCCGACCTCCGCTGGGCCCTGCGCACCGGCTTCGACGTCATCGCCCTGTCCTTCGTCCGCAGCGGACGCGACATCCAGGACGTCCACCGGATCATGGACGAGGAGGGGCGCCGCCTCCCCGTCATCGCCAAGGTCGAAAAGCCCCAAGCCGTCGACAACATCGAAGACATCGTCGCCGCCTTCGACGCGATCATGGTCGCCCGAGGCGACCTGGGCGTTGAAATGCCGCTGGAGCAGGTCCCGATCGTCCAGAAGCGCGCGATCAAGCTGGCCAAGCGGAACGCCAAGCCGGTCATCGTCGCCACCCAGATGCTCGACTCGATGATCGACAACTCCCGCCCGACCCGCGCGGAAGCCTCCGACGTCGCCAACGCCGTCATCGACGGCACGGACGCGGTGATGCTCTCGGGCGAGACAAGCGTCGGCAAGTACCCGATCGAGACGGTCAGCACGATGTCCCGCATCGTCGAAGCGGCCGAGGAGGACATCCTCGCGAAGGGCCTGCCACCCCTGACCGAACGCAACAAGCCCCGCACCCAGGGCGGCGCCGTCGCCCGCGCGGCAGCCGAAATGGGCGACTTCCTGGGCGCAAAGTTCCTGGTCGCTTTCACGCAGAGCGGAGACACGGTCCGCCGCCTGTCCCGCTACCGCTCGCCGATCCCTCTCCTGGCCTTCACCCCCGACCCCGCCACCCGCTCCCAGTTGAACCTCACGTGGGGCGTCGAAACCTTCCTCGGCCCCCACGTCAACTCCACCGACGCAATGGTCGACCAGGTCGACGAACAGCTCCTCAAGATCGGCCGCTGCCAGAAGGGCGACATCGTCGTGATCACGGCCGGGTCACCGCCGGGCGTCTCGGGTTCGACGAACCTGGTCCGGGTGCATCACATTGGCGAGGACGACGCGCCCAAGTAGTGGGGCGCAGCAAAAAGCGGATGCTCACGACAACGTGAGCATCCGCTTCTTGATTGTGACCTTGGAATCTAAGGAAAAGTGCCCCGGGTCGGACTCGAACCGACACTGTATGGGTTTTGAATCCATTGCCTGCTGCCAATTGGGCTACCGGGGCCCAGTGAATCGAAGGTTTACCCCGACCCGCTGCCCGTCCACCATACCGCAGCTGGGTACCCTCTTGGAAAGCAGTACCTCTGCCCTGAACAAGGAGCCCCCGTGACCGCCCCCGAGTCGCCCCAGCCCGTAGACGCGCCCGACGACGACAAGTCGCACGTGCCTCCGCTGACGACCCGTGTCGTCATCGCTGAGGACGAGGCGCTGATTCGTCTCGACCTCAAGGAGATGCTCGAGGAGGAGGGCTACTCCGTGGTGGGGGAGGCGGGCGATGGCGAGCAGGCCGTCGAGCTGGCTCGCGAGCACCGTCCGGATCTGGTGATCCTCGATGTGAAGATGCCGAAGCTGGATGGGATCTCCGCCGCCGAGAAGATCGCTGAGGAGTCCATCGCCCCCGTGCTGATGCTGACCGCCTTCTCGCAGCGCGATCTCGTCGAGCGGGCCCGAGACGCCGGTGCGATGGCGTATCTCGTGAAGCCGTTCAGTAAGAGTGATGTGGTTCCGGCTATTGAGATGGCTGTCTCGCGCTTCACGGAGTTGAAGCAGTTGGAGAAGGAGATCGCCGATCTGACGCAGCGTTTGGAGACGCGTAAGTTGGTGGATCGTGCGAAGTCGGTTTTGCAGACGGAGTATGGGCTGACCGAGCCGGCGGCCTTCCGGTGGATTCAGAAGACGTCGATGGATCGTCGGATGTCGATGCAGCAGGTGGCTGAGGCGGTTATTCAGGACGCGGAGGAGAAGAAGGCCGCGAAGGACTGAGAGCTCGCGCACGCATATACGTGCATACGAAGAGGCCCGGGGCCCCCCCCGGGGGGGGGGGGGGGGGGGGGGCGGGGGGTAAATAAAAGCCCGGGGCTTTCCTGCTGTAAGGAGGGGCGTGGGGGTGGTGGCGTGCCGTGGGCGGAATAAA
>NZ_JBIAHS010000007.1:0-88526 GCF_042870755.1 Streptomyces sp. NPDC006365 | reverse complement strand
GTTTCGTTGTTTACTGCGGTTTGCTCTCCCTATTTGGTATACCCGGGCCGCTACGCCTTGTGCCCCCGCCCACTATTAACGGGCAACACCCCGCCCCCCCCCCCCCCCGGGGGGGGGCCCGGGCCTCTTCGTACGAGGTGAGGAGCTCAGTCCTCGCCGAGGTATGCCTTGCGTACGGACTCGTCGTGCAGGAGGTCCTGTCCGGTGCCTGAAAGCACGATGTTGCCGACTTCCATGACGTGTCCGTGGTCAGCCAGTGACAGCGCCGCCTGGGCGTTCTGTTCGACCAGGAGGATGGTGGTGCCCTGGGACTTGAGTTCGGCGATGGTGGCCATGATCTTCTGCATCATGATCGGCGAGAGGCCCATGGAGGGTTCGTCGAGCATGAGGAGTTTGGGCTGTGACATGAGGGCGCGGCCCATGGCGAGCATTTGCTGTTCGCCGCCGGAGAGGGTTCCGGCGGCTTGCTTACGGCGTTCTCCGAGGATGGGGAAGAGGTCGTAGGCGCGCTGGATGTCCTTCTCGATGCCTGCTTTGTCGTCGCGGAGGAAGGCGCCGAGCCGCAGATTGTCCTCGATGGTCATGCGGGGGAAGATGTGCCGCCCCTCGGGGGAGTGGGCGAGTCCCAGCGAGACGATCTGGTGGGCCGGGGTCTTCTTCAGCGATTTGCCGCCGAATTTGATCTGGCCGCTCAGCGGCTTCAGCAGTCCCGACAGGGTGCGCAGGGTCGTGGTCTTGCCGGCTCCGTTGGTGCCGATGAGGGTGACGACTTCGCCGGCTTCGACTTTGAAGGAGATGCCTTTGACGGCTTCGATTTTGCCGTAGGCGACTCGGAGCTCGTCGACTTCGAGGAGGGCGGTCATCGGTCGTTCTCCTTGCGGGGCGCGGCGTCCGTCGGGGTGGCGGCGTTGGCCTCGGCAGCTTCGACTTCCGCTACTTCATTGGCGCCGGGGGCGTCTTCGAAGGGTTCTCCGAGGTAGGCGGCGATGACGCGTTCGTCGCCCTGGACGGTTTCGCTGCTGCCTTCGACGAGTTTCTCGCCCTGCACGAGGACTGCGACGCGATCGCAGAGGTTGAAGATGAAGCGCATGTCGTGCTCGATGACGAGTACGGCGATGCCCATGTCCCGGATGGCGAAGACGAGTTCTTCGGTCGCCCGGGTCTCCTGCGGGTTCATGCCGGCTGTCGGCTCGTCGAGCAGCAGCAGGCCGGGCTCGCTGGCCAGCGCTCGCGCGATTTCCAGCTTGCGCTGTTCGCCGTACGGGAGGTTGCGGGCGAGGTGTTCCGCCTTCTTGTCGAGGCCGATGAACTTGAGCAGTTCCATGGCCCGTTCGCGGGAGGCGGCTTCGGCTTTGTGGAAGCCGGGGCCGCGGAGCAGCGCGGACCACAGCCCTTCCTTCGTACGGGTGTGGCGGCCGACGAGTACGTTTTCCAGAACCGTCATGTTGGCGAAGAGCCGGATGTTCTGGAATGTACGGGCGATTCCGGCGGCCGTGACCTTGAAGGATTTCGCCGGCAGGACGTTGCCCTTGTAGCGGACCTCTCCCTCGGTGGGGATGTAGAGGCCGGTGAGGCAGTTGAAGAAGGTGGTTTTTCCGGCGCCGTTGGGGCCGATGAGGCCGACGATTTCGCCGCTGTTGACGGTGAGGTCGACGTTGCGTACGGCGGTGAGGCCGCCGAAGCGCATGGTGACGCCGCGTGCGTCGAGGACGGTCTGGCCGGGCGTGGGTGCGGCCGGTGCGGTGTCCTTGGTGGTGGTGTCGGTTGTCATGGTGGTCAGGCCCCTGCCTTGCTGAGGACTGTGGGCGCTTCCGCTTCTTCGTGGAATTCGAGCTGGCGGCGCCGGTTCGGGATGAGGCCTTCCGGACGGAAGCGCATCAGCAGGACGAGCGCGAGGCCGAAGGCGAAGAGCTGGTAGTCGCCGAGGAATTGGAGCTTGGCGGGGATCAGGTAGAGGAGTGCGGCGCCGACGAGGGGGCCGCTGATCGTGCCCATGCCGCCGAGGACGACTGCGGCGAGGAGGAACGCCGAGTTCGGTGGTACGACGTGGGCGAATTGGTATTGCTCGGGGGTCACGGTGTACGTGACGTGGGCCTGGACGGTGCCGGCGAGGCCGGCGAGTGCGGCGCCGAGGGCGAAGGCGATGAGTTTGACGCGGAAGCCGTTGATGCCCATGGCGAGGGCTGCGGTTTCGTCTTCGCGGATGGCGATCCAGGCGCGGCCGATGCGGGAGTCGCCGCTGCGTCGGAAGACGATGACGACGATGAGGGTGATGAGGAGCATCAGCAGGAAGTAGTTGGCGAAGCGGGCGATGGTGAAGCCGGCGATGGTGTGTTCTTGGCCGAAGTCGAAGCCGAGGATGTTGAGGTTCGGGATCGACGAGATGCCGTTGGAGCCGTTGGTGATGTCGGGGCCCGAGGTGCCGTCGGCGTTGAGGACGGCGATGCGGAAGATCTCACCGAAGCCGAGGGTGACGATGGCGAGGTAGTCGCCGCGCAGGCGCAGGGTGGGCGCGCCGATGAGGACGCCGAAGATCATGGCGACGGCTGCGCCGCAGAGGGCGGAGGCCCAGAACGGCAGGTGGATGTCGAAGGGTGAGGAGGGGGAGCCGGAGACCATGGCTCCGGTGTAGGCGCCGACGCCGAGGAAGGCGACGTATCCGAGGTCGAGGAGCCCTGCCATGCCGACGACGATGTTCAGGCCGAGGGCGACGGTCGCGAAGATCAGGATGTAGACACCGATGGTCGCGTACTGGTCGTCGGACTGGGTGAAGGGGAAGGCCGCGGCAGCGACGAAGGCGCCGATCATCGTGACGTTGCGGTTTTTGGCGGTGATCGCGGAGACCCTGGCGACCAGTCCTGCCTTGGTGACTGCGGCGAAGCCGAAGGCCACGGTGATCATGAAGCCGACGAAGAGTTCGTCGTATTCGGTGCCGATGCCGTAGGTGAAGACGGTCAGGCCGAGGGCGAGTGCCGCGACGATGATGAGGATTTCGGCGTACGCGGGGAGCTTGCGGGCTGGGGTTATGTCGCTGGAGGCGAAGGCTGCTTTGAAGACCGTCAGCTTGTTGCGGGTGTTGTGGCGGAACTGCTCCCAGTCGGTGTCATCGGGGTCGGCCGGTTCGGTCACGGGCCGCTCGAAGGGCAGGGAGAGGGCGCCGAGGAGGGTCGCGAGGGTGACGATGGCGACGACCCAGCCGCCGGGTTCGAGGTTGGCGAGGCCGCCGAGGTTGACGCTGATCGCGATGATCGTGAACCAGGCGGTCGCGAAGGCGGCGAGTGCGGCCAGTTTGATGGCGCTGTCGGCTGAGCCGGGGGTGAGCCAGCGCAGGCCCTGCACTCCGTAGGAGGCGAGGCCGAAGAGTGCGGTGAGGGCGCCGGCTATGAGGACGAGGACCTGGAGGCCGCCGGGGTAGCCGTAGACGGTGAGGTCGCCGGGGAAGGCGTCGGTCCAGGTCCAGGCGAGGAAGGTGGACAGGACGGTGAGGATGCCGCCGCCGGTGGCGAGGGCGCGGCCCAGGTTTTCGGGGATGCCGATGAGGCCGCTGGGCTTGCCCTTGGCCGGGGTGCTCGGCGTTTGGGGGGCAGTGGTCTGTGTGGTCATCGGTGTCACGCCCTGTCCGCCACGCGCTCACCCATCAGGCCTTGTGGCCTGAAGAGGAGGACGAGGATGAGAAGTACGAAGGCCCAGACGTTGGCCCAGGACTGGCCGCCGAGTTGCGACATGCCGGGGACGTCGGCGATGTAGGCGGTGGCCATGGTTTCGGCGATGCCGAGGACGAGGCCGCCGATCATGGCTCCGTAGATGTTGCCGATGCCGCCGAGGACGGCGGCGGTGAAGGCCTTGAGGCCGAGGATGAAGCCCATGCGGAACTGGACCTGGCCGTATTTGAGGCCGTAGGCGACGGCTCCGACGGCGGCGAACACGGCGCCGAGGGCGAAGGCGACCACGATGATGCGGTCGGTGTTGATGCCCATGAGTTTGGCGGTGTCGGGGTCTTGGGCGGTGGCCTGCATGCCGCGTCCGGTGCGGGTCTTCATGACGAAGTAGGCGAGGATCGCCATGCTGATGGGGGCGACGATGAGCAGGAAGATGTCGCCGGTCTGGATGGTGACGCTGCCGATTTCGAAGGGTCCGCCGGCGATTTCGGGGAAGTTGATGGATTCCTTGGCGCCGGGGTACCAGGCCCATACGGCCTGCTGGAGGGCGAGGGACAGGCCGATGGCGGTGATGAGGGGGGCGAGGCGTGGTGCGCCTCGCAGGGGGCGGTATGCGAACCGTTCTGCTCCCACGGCGACGATGATCGCGGCGATGACGGCTCCGAGGAGCATGAGTGGCAGTGCGATCCACATGGTGGTGCCGTCGGGCAGGACGTACAGGTAGACCGTGAGGGCGCCGAACCCTCCGATCATGAAGATCTCGCCGTGGGCGAAGTTGATGAGCTGGACGATGCCGTAGACCATCGTGTAGCCGATGGCAACCAGCCCGTACATGGATCCCAGTAGCAGGCCGTTGACCAGCTGCTGCGGCAGTTCGTTCACCGCATGTCCTCCGAGACTTTCGGATTTGTCGAGGGATGTGACCGGATGTGAGCCGCGCGGGGCGCCAGTGGTGCGGCGCCCCGCGCGGCTCATGGGGTGGTGCGGGTGTGGGTCAGCCTTCGTACGTGCCGGACTTCACGTCGTTCCAGTCGCCGCCCTCGACCGAGTAGACGGTGAGCTGCTTGTTGGTGGCGTCACCGAATTCGTCGAAGGAGACCTTGCCGGTCACACCGTCGAAGGAGACGTTCTGCATGGCCTCCGTGACCTTGGCCCGGGCGTCGTCCGGAAGCTTGCCGTCGTTGTCCTCGACGACCTTCTTCACGGCTTCGATGACTGCCCAGGTGGCGTCGTAGGAGTAGCCGCCGTAGGCCTCGTAGGCCTCCTTGTATCCGGCGGCCTTGTAGTTGGCGACGAACTCCTTGGCGGAGGGGAGTTCAGCGACCGGGGCGCCGACGGAGGTGGCGAGGTCCCCTGTGCTGCTGGCGCCGGCCAGCTTGATGAACTCGGCGCTGTAGATGCCGTCGCCGCCGACGAGCGGGATCTTGGCGCCGGCGGCCTTGATCTGCTTGCTCAGGGGGCCGGCCTGCGGGTACTCGCCGCCGTAGTAGACGACGTCCGCACCGGAGTTCTTGACCTTGGTGGCGACCGCGGAGAAGTCCTTGGTCTCGGGGTCGATGTGCTCGGTGCCGGCTATCTTGCCGCCGAGCTTCTTGAACTCGTCGGTGAAGGTGCCGGCCAGTCCGGCGCCGTAGGTCTTCTTGTCGTCGATGACGAAGACGTTCTTCTTCTTGGCTTCGTTGAAGACGTACTGCGCGGCGTACGGGCCCTGGACGGCGTCCGTGGTCGAGGTGCGGAAGTACGACTTGTACGGGCGGACCTTCTTGCCGGTCTGCCAGTCGGGGCCCTGGGTAAGGGTGGGTCCGGTGTTGGCGGGGGAGACCTGGACGAGCTTGGCGTCGTCGAAGACCTTCTGCATGGATTCGGCGACGGAGGAGTTCAGGGGGCCGATGGCGCCGAGGACGTCCTTGTTGGCGACCAGCTTGGTGGCGTTCTGCTGTCCCGAGGAGGGCTGTGCCTGGTCGTCGAGGGCTTCGATCTTGAAGGTTATGCCGTCGACGACCTTCTCCTTGTTGGCCTGCTTGGTGGCGAGGTCGGCGGAGTTCTTGATGCCGAGACCCAGGGCCGACAGGTCGCCGGTGAGCGGGGCATCGACGCCTATGACCACGGTGGTGCCACCGTCGCCGGAGGAGCCGCCGCCGTCGTCGTCGCGCGAGCCGCAGGCGGTGAGTGTGAGTGCTCCCGCCGCCAGCGCGGCGGTGATGGCGATGAGCGAACGTTGGCGCACGATCAGTCCTTTCCCATGCGCGGCCCTTCCCCGTAGAAGCGGCCGAGTCGAGCGCTGGTCCGAAGGTGATTCGGATCCCGATGGCGCGGTGACTGGGCGTGACTCTAAGCGTGTGTGGGGAACGTGGAGGAGGGTCTGGCCAATGCTGTGACGCTCTTGTTATGACACGAGGTAATGCAGAGCGGTACTCGGTGGGCGGAAGAGTGGAATTAAGGCCGATTCGCCCGGTCCGCATAGTGAGAACGTGCAGGCCTCACCGGGTTTGGTCAGGAGTGTTCTACGGTTTTGGTGATGACGCGGAGTTGTTGCTGCAGGCGACTTGAACGGCTTCCGAGAGGTCGTGTGCATAACGTTCACCAAGGATGAAACTGTGCACTTGTATTGCGCGCGTATTACGCAGAGTTACGTCCAGGAAAGGCAGCCCGGCGTTCCTCGGTACACGTGTGCATTCCGTCACCTGCATGGTGATGGTGATCTTGTGGGGAAAGCCGGTTCTTGTCCGGAAAGGGAGCTGCGGAACCGAGGTCAGCGAAAGACCGGCATAGGGCTGCGTTATGCGCAGCACGGTGACCGGAGGGCCCGACTCGACGGTCAGCTCCACGCCGAGGCTGAAGCTCATGGGTGGTGCGTTGTCGGGTGTGGGCTCCCGTCCGAGGTAGGCGATGCCGACCACCTGTGAGGGGTAGGGCGGCGGGTCCGGCGGGGCTTGTTCGGGCCGGGTGGCGTAGAGGTAGCCGGCGCCCGCGAGGAGTGCGACGGCTGCCGCGATCGACAGGACGGCGCGGCGGTGTCGCGTATACGTCTGCGTGAGGCGTCCGCGCGGTGGTTCGGGCGTGGTGCCCGGTGGGGGCGGGGCGTCCGGGCCTGGCATGTCCCAGGCGCGCGTGCCTTCTCCCGGCTCGACCGGGCCGACGCCGCTCACTGCCACGGCCCTCCGCTCGGGGCGCCGTCGCGATACAACTCCTCGCAGCCCGCGCGCGTTTGGCGGTCGATCAGTTGATCCGCGGCTGGTTCGCCCTTGTTCTTCTTCTCGGCCCGGGCGGCGTCCACCACCTTCATCAGGATCTCGTACTGCCCGTTCGACAGGCCCATCGACTGGTAGTCACCGTAGGTGTCCTCGTCCAGGACCTCCCGCGACCAGTACGTGACGATCCGCGTGCACAGGTCCTCGGGAGGAGTGGCCGATGGCGACGGCGAGTCGGTGCCGGTCCGCGCGGCGTCCCGCGGACCCGCCCCGTCCTTCGAGCTGTCCTGCCCGCACCCGGTGATCAGGCCCCCGGTCACCAGCGCAAGCCCGAGCCCCCATCCGAGCGCTGCCCCCGGCCAGGGGGCTTCTCCCGATTTCATGCCTTGACGCTAAGCCGCCTGGTGCCGGGGAGCAACGGCGCTGTGGACAACTACGGTGTTGTGGACAGCGGCGGTCCCCGCCACGGTAGTTGGGGTACGGCGGACCTGGTGCCCCGAAGGGGCGAGGGTCAGTCCGCGGCACGTACGCGTTCCTCGTCGCTCGCCTTCACCTCGCGCAGAAGACAGGTGAGGCGCGCGGTGCATACGCGCTTGCCCGCCTCGTCACTGATCGCTATCTCGTACGAGGCGGTGGACCCGCCGCGGTGCAGGGGGATCGCGACACCGGTGACGAGGCCGGAGCGGGCTCCCCGGTGGTGGGTGCAGTTGAGGTCGATGCCGAGGGCGATCTTGGAGCTGCCGGCGTGCAGCATCGCGCCGACCGAGCCCAGCGTCTCCGCGAGCACGGCGGAGGCGCCGCCGTGCAGAAGTCCGTATGGCTGCGTGTTGCCCTCGACCGGCATGGTGCCCACGACGCGGTCCGGGGACGCCTCGGTGATCTGGACGCCCATGCGCGTGCCCAGGTGCCCGGCGGAGAACATGGCCATGAGGTCGACGCCCAGGGCTGTGTACTCGTCGATGACCTCTTGCGGGAAGTTCACGTGCTGGTGCTCGCCCATGGGCTCCGGCTCCTTACGTCTTTCGGCGCGCTCGCTAAGCGAACGCTCAGTTGGCAGCCGATTGTTCCAGACGGACGACGACGGACTTGCTGGCGGGTGTGTTGCTGGTATCCGCGGTGGCGTCCAGGGGAACCAGGACGTTCGTCTCCGGGTAGTACGCCGCCGCGCAGCCCCGGGCCGTCGGATAGTGCACGACCCGGAAGCCGGGTGCACGCCGCTCCACACCGTCCTGCCACTCGCTGACCAGATCGGTGTACGAGCCGTCGGCCAGGCCCAGCTCACGGGCGTCCTCGGGGTTCACGAGCACGACCCGCCGGCCGTTCTTGATGCCGCGGTAGCGATCGTCCAGGCCGTAGATCGTGGTGTTGTACTGGTCGTGCGAGCGCAGCGTCTGCAGCAGGAGACGGCCCTCGGGAAGTTTCGGGTACTCGACGGGCGCGGCCGTGAAGTTGGCCTTGCCGGTGGCGGTGGGGAACCGGCGCTCGTCGCGGGGGGCGTGCGGCAGCGCGAAGCCTCCGGGCTCTGCCACGCGCGCGTTGAAGTCCTCGAAGCCCGGGACGACCTTCGCGATGCGGTCGCGGATCGTCGCGTAGTCCTTCTCGAACTCCTCCCAGGGCGTGTGGGATCCCTCGCCGAGGACGCGCCGCGCGAGGCGGCACACGATGGCCGTCTCGGACAGCAGGTGTTCACTCGCGGGCTCCAGACGTCCGCGCGAGGCGTGCACCATGCCCATGGAGTCCTCGACGGTGACGACCTGCTCGCCGCTGCCCTGGAGGTCACGCTCGGTGCGGCCGAGGGTCGGCAGGATCAGGGCACGCGCGCCCGTGACGGCGTGCGAGCGGTTGAGCTTGGTCGACACGTGCACGGTGAGGCGGGCGCGGCGCATGGCCGCCTCGGTGACCTCGGTGTCGGGGGACGCCGACACGAAGTTGCCGCCCAACGCGAAGAAGACCTTCGCCTTGTCGTCGCGCATGGCGCGGATGGCCCGTACGACGTCGTAGCCGTGCGTGCGCGGCGGTGCGAAGCCGAACTCCCTCTCCAGGGCGTCCAGGAAGGCCGGTGCGGGGCGCTCGAAGATGCCCATGGTGCGGTCGCCCTGCACGTTCGAGTGGCCGCGCACCGGGCACACGCCCGCGCCCGGGCGGCCGATGTTGCCGCGCAGCAGAAGGAAGTTGACCACCTCGCGGATGGTCGGCACGGAGTGCTTGTGCTGGGTCAGGCCCATCGCCCAGCACACAATGGTGCGCTCCGAGGCGAGAACCATGCGCAGCGCTTCGTCGATCTGCGCGCGCGTGAGGCCCGTCGCGGTGAGCGTCTCGTCCCAGTCGGCGGCGCGGGCCGATTGTGCGAACTCCTCGTAGCCGTGGGTGTGTTCGCTGACGAAGGCCTCGTCGACCGCCCCTTCCGTCTCGAGAATCAGCTTGTTCAGAAGGCGGAAGAGGGCCTGGTCGCCGCCGATGCGGATCTGCAGGAACAGATCGGTCAGGGCGGCGCCCTTGAGCATGCCCTGGGGGGTCTGCGGGTTCTTGAAGCGCTCCATGCCGGCCTCGGGCAGCGGGTTCACCGTGATGATCCGCGCGCCGTTCGCCTTCGCCTTCTCCAGGGCAGAGAGCATGCGCGGATGGTTCGTGCCCGGGTTCTGCCCGGCGACGATGATCAGGTCCGCCTTGTAGAGGTCCTCCAGGAGGACGCTGCCCTTGCCGATGCCGATCGTCTCGCTGAGCGCGGATCCCGACGACTCGTGGCACATGTTGGAGCAGTCCGGCAGATTGTTCGTACCGAACTCGCGGGCGAACAGTTGATACAGGAACGCGGCCTCGTTGCTGGTGCGGCCCGAGGTGTAGAAGAGGGCCTCGTCCGGCGAGCCGAGGGCGGTGAGCTCCTCCGCGATGATGTCGAAGGCCCGCTCCCAGGACACCGGCGCGTAGTGCTCGGCGCCCTCCGCCAGATACATGGGGTGCGTGAGGCGGCCCTGCTGCCCCAGCCAGTAGCCGCTGCGGGTCGCGAGGTCCGCCACCGAGTGCGCGGCGAAGAAGTCCGGTGTGACCCGGCGCAGCGTGGCCTCCTCGGCGACCGCCTTCGCGCCGTTCTCACAGAACTCCGCCTTGTGCCGGTGCTCCGGCTCGGGCCAGGCACAGCCCGGACAGTCGAAACCGTCCTTCTGATTGACGCGCAGCAGCGTCAGCGCCGTACGCCGCACTCCCATCTGCTGCTGGGCGACGCGCAGCGTATGGCCGATGGCGGGCAGACCGGCCGCCGCGTGTTTCGGCGCGGCGACCTGCGGCGCGTCCTGAACGGGATCACCCTGGGGCGGCTTGCCGGCCATCTCGGCCTCCTCATTCGAGCGCATGTGTGAGGTACGTCTTTGATCCTGCCACGCGCCGGTGACAACAACTGTGGCCGGGCCGCGGGGACCGCGTTGTCAGTGGCTCGTGGCAGGATCGGGGTCGTGGCAGAAACAGCATCGAAGAAGACCGAGAAGACCTCCGCCGACGGGCGCCCGCGACTGATGCTCATGGATGGGCACTCGCTGGCGTACCGAGCGTTCTTCGCGCTGCCCGCGGAGAATTTCACGACGGCGACGGGACAGCCGACGAACGCGATCTACGGCTTCGCGTCGATGCTCGCCAACACCCTGCGCGACGAGGAGCCCACGCACTTCGCGGTGGCGTTCGACGTCTCCCGCAAGACCTGGCGTTCCGAGGAGTTCACGGACTACAAGGCGAACCGTTCCAAGACCCCCGACGAGTTCAAGGGCCAGGTCGAGCTCATCTGCGAGCTGCTCGACGCCATGCACGCCGAGCGGTTCGCGGTCGACGGCTTCGAGGCGGACGACGTCATCGCCACACTCGCCACCCAGGCCGAGGCCGAGGGCTTCGAGGTGCTGATCGTCACCGGCGACCGCGACTCCTTCCAGCTGGTCTCCGAGCACACGACGGTGCTGTATCCGACGAAGGGCGTCTCCGAGCTGACGCGGTTCACCCCGGAGAAGGTCTTCGAGAAGTACGGGCTGACACCGGCCCAGTACCCCGACTTCGCGGCCCTGCGCGGCGACCCGTCCGACAACCTGCCGGGCATCCCCGGCGTCGGCGAGAAGACAGCCGCGAAGTGGATCAACCAGTTCGGGTCGTTCGCCGAGCTGGTCGAGCGCGTCGAGGAGGTCAAGGGCAAGGCGGGACAGAACCTCCGCGACCACCTGGACGCCGTCAAGCTCAACCGCCGGCTCACCGAGCTGGAGCGGCACATGGAGCTGCCCAGGACGGTGACCGACCTGCAGCGCGCCGCGTACGACCGCAAGGCCGTCGCGATGGTCCTGGACACCTTGGAGATCCGTAACCCCTCACTGCGTGAGCGGCTGCTGGCCGTCGACCCCGGAGCCGACGAGGCCGACACCTCACCGGTGATCGCCGAGGGCGTGCCACTGGACGGCGTGGTGCTCGGCGCGGGCGAGCTGAAGCCATGGCTCGACGAGCACGGCAGGGCGGTCCTCGGTGTCGCCACCGTCGACACCTGGTCGCTCGGTACGGGCGCGGTGGCCGAGGTCGCACTCGCCGCGGCGGCAGGAGCAGCCGCCTGGTTCGACCCGGCGGAGTTGGACGAGGCCGACGAGAACGCGTTCGCGCAGTGGCTCGCCGACCCGGAGAAGCCCAAGGTGTTCCACAACGCCAAGGGCGCCATGCGCGTCTTCGCCGAGCACGGCTGGAGCATCGCAGGCGTCTCCATGGACACCGCGCTCGCCGCCTACCTGGTCAAGCCCGGACGCCGTTCCTTCGACCTGGACGCGCTGTCCCTGGAGTACCTCCACCGGGAGCTGGCGCCCGCCGCCGCTGCCGACGGGCAGCTCGCCTTCGGCGCCGACGAGAGCGCCGAGGCCGAGGCACTGATGGTGCAGGCCCGTGCCGTGCTCGACCTTGGCGAGGCCTTCGGTGACCGGCTGAAGGAGGTCGGCGCGGCCGATCTGCTGCGCGACATGGAGCTGCCGACCTCGACGCTGCTCGCCCGCATGGAGCGGCACGGCATCGCCGCGGACCGCACCCACCTCGAAGCCATGGAGCAGTTGTTCGCGGGCGCCGTGCAGCAGGCCATAAAGGAAGCGCACGCGGCAGCCGGGCACGAGTTCAACCTGGGCTCGCCCAAGCAGCTCCAGGAAGTCCTCTTCGGTGAGCTGGCCCTGCCCAAGACCAAGCGCACGAAGACGGGTTACACCACGGACGCCGACGCCCTCGCATGGCTGGCCACCCAGACCGACAACGAACTGCCGGTCATCATGCTCCGCCACCGCGAGCAGGCCAAGCTGCGGGTGACCGTCGAAGGCCTCATCAAGTCGATCGCCACGGACGGCCGTATCCACACCACGTTCAACCAGACCGTCGCAGCCACCGGCCGCCTCTCCTCCACGGACCCCAACCTCCAGAACATCCCGGTGCGCACCGACGAGGGCCGCGCGATCCGCCGCGGCTTCGTGGTCGGCGAGGGCTTCGAGTCCCTCATGACCGCCGACTACAGCCAGATCGAGCTGCGCGTGATGGCCCACCTCTCGGAGGACGAGGGCCTCATCGAGGCTTTCACCTCGGGCGAGGACCTGCACACGACGGTCGCCTCACAGGTGTTCTCCGTGGAGCGCTCCGCGGTCGACGCGGAGATGCGGCGCAAGATCAAGGCGATGTCGTACGGCCTGGCGTACGGCCTGTCGGCCTTCGGCCTGTCCCAGCAGCTGAACATCGACGCGGGGGAGGCGCGGGTGCTGATGGACACGTACTTCGAGCGCTTCGGCGGCGTCCGCGACTATCTGCGCCGGGCCGTGGACGAAGCGCGGGCCACCGGCTACACAGCGACGCTGTTCGGGCGCCGCCGCTACCTCCCCGACCTCAACAGCGACAACCGCCAGCGCCGCGAGGCGGCCGAGCGGATGGCTCTGAACGCGCCCATCCAGGGCACCGCCGCCGACATCGTCAAGATCGCCATGCTGAACGTCGACCGAGCCCTGACCGAAGCGAAGCTCAAGTCCCGCCTCCTCCTCCAGGTCCACGACGAAATCGTCCTCGAAATCGCCCCCGGCGAGCGGGAGCAGACCGAGGCCCTCATCCGCCACGAAATGGCCAACGCGGTCCACCTGCGAGCCCCACTGGACGTCTCAGTCGGCTCGGGCAACGACTGGGAGTCGGCGGCGCATTAGCTTCCGGGGGGCTGGAGGGCTGGGTGTCCTTGACGCGCGAACGGTTCTGCCGCGCCCCGAAGGGGCGCGGGGCTGCGTCAACGTGCGGCTCCGCCACGATGGGGGTCCCCCGCTCGAGCGGAGCCGAGAGTGAGGGAGAAGCCGAGAGTGGGGGAGCGGCCAGCCACGGACCACCCGCAGCTCATGTACCGACCCACCCCACTTCCCACGGAGCGCGACGCGGAGCGACTGTCACTCGCGTGGCTCTCCAGCACGGGCCCCCGCCCCGGCGTCCCCGGAGGATGCGGGGCATGGGCCCTCACATACGGCACTGCCGCAAGGCACTCGCGTCCGCGCTGCGCACACCGGTACCCGCCCTCGCAGCCGACGCCAGCACCGCCCGCATCCCCACCGGCGCAGAGAGCCTCGCTGCACCCACCCGATGCGTCCACTGTCACTCCTCCCCCACCCCCATCACCGTGACAGTGGCCGAAGAAACCACATTGACCTGCGCGTTCGCGAACGCGCGGCAGTAAACGGCTCAGCGAGGAGCCGGACGGCTCGGCTCCGTACGGTCCGCTGCCGGGCTGGTAGCAACCCGAGCCGGCCGCCACACCCTGACCCCGAATCCGTACAGGAGCAGGCCGACGGCCAGCCCGGCCCCCGCCCCGAAGCACACGGTGGGAATCAGCTCCCAGGGCTCCGCACGCGACCCCCAGTAAGCCCACCACCGAGACGCCCGCTGCACCGCGGCCACCATCGCGCAGCCACCGATCACCAGCCCGGCAAGCCAGCGGTCCCGTACGGACAGCACCGGCACTCCCACGGGTTTCGCGGCGGGCCGTTGCCGCAGAGCGACCGCCACGAAGACCGCGATCACCACCGCCAGGACGGCTGAACCCCCGTACTGCAGGTACCAGTACAGCGGCGAACCCGCGATCTCCCTCCCGAGTACGGGAAAGACCCGCATCCCCCACCGGTCGAGATGGGTGAACGCGTCCAGTACGACATGCGTCAGCGCGCCGAGCACCGCGGACACGTACCACCACAGCGCACGCGCCGGCCGGAACGGCGCGCGTGGCGCGCCGCATCGCAGCAGAGCCGCCGTACGCCCCTGCCGGCTCGGCGGCAGCAGTGCCACCAGCGGTTCGCGGAGCAGCAGCCAAACGCCCACAAGTACCCAGGCGATGAGGACGTCGATCGTGAACACACCGGTGAAGGAGTGCGTGAACTCGCCGAACTCCATTGCCTCAGGCAGCACGCTCGCCACGTAATAGGTCAAGTCGGGCGCGAACGACCCCGCAACGAGCACCGCGGGGACCAGCGGGCCGCGGCCGGTTCCGTCCATGCGTACGACGGGCAGAACAGCCGCGGCATGGCTGAGAGTGAACGGCAACTGGGCTCCCCGCTGACGACGTTGACCGAACTCGCCGGCCCGGAACGCTTTCTTGATCCAGGACGCCAGTATGCGGGACGAGCACCGCCCGCTTCGGGCGCACGGGGGCAGCAGAAAGTGGATCCGGCCAACCGGTGAATTCCGGGCGCGAACAGGTGTATGGGCGGCAGAAGTTGTCGTAGGGTCACCTGAGTTGCCGTGCTGGGGAGCGTGGCCGGCCGGCAGGAGAACGCGCACAGCGCGGGTAGCGACGACGGGAGGGGTTCACGCGATGGCGGCGCAATTCGGCAGAAGGCTGGCCAAGGGGGCGGTAACGACCGCTGTGGCCGCGGCCGCGGTCGCGGCCCTGTCCGCGTCCCAGGCCCCGGGCGTGACCGATGGCCCGCAAGGCAGCCAGAACACCGGTTCGCAGCCCTCGACCGACGTCAGCCCCGAAGAGAGCGCGACCGGCAACTCGCCGTACTACACGGACCTCCCGCCGCTCAACAGCCCGACCCCGAGCCCGAGCACGACGCCTGGCACCGAGGGCTCCATCGCCGCGGGCGCCGCCGAGGCCGGTATTCCCGCGACCGTCCTCGACGCCTACAAGAAGGCCGAGGCGGCGCTGCGGGAGTCCAAGCCCGGCTGCAACCTGCCCTGGGAACTCCTCGCCGCCATCGGCAAGGTCGAGTCCGGTCAGGCCAGCGGCGGTCGCGTCGATGCCGACGGCACCACGATCACCCCGATCCTCGGCCCTGTTCTCAACGGCAACGGCTTCGCGAACATCTCCGACACGGACGGTGGTTCCTTCGACGGGGACACGACGCACGACCGCGCCGTCGGCCCCATGCAGTTCATCCCCTCCACCTGGGCCTGGGCGGGCCGGGACGGCAACGGCGACGGCACGAAGAACCCCAACAACATCTACGACGCGGCCCTCGCCGCCGGCCACTACCTCTGCCGGCTGGACCGCGACATGAACGTCCAGAAGGAACTGAACCGCGCGATCCTCAGCTACAACCCATCGACGGAATACCTGAACCTGGTCCTGTCGTGGCTCGAGTACTACCGCAAGGGCACCCACGAGGTCCCGGACGGCACGGGCACACTCCCCTCCGGCCGCAGCGACGACAACAACAGTGGGGCGGGCCGCAACCCGTCGCCGACCCCCCCGGCCACGTCGAGGCCGTCGAGCCCCAACCCCAGGCCTGGCGGCAACTCCACCAGCACTTCGCCTGGTAGCGGTGGCTCCAACACTCCGACGCCTCCCGGGTCCGGCAGTCCGAACCCGCCCACCTCGCCGCCCCCGACCTCCCCGTCTCCCACGCCCACGGATACGGTGACCCGCCTCGAGAACGCGGGTACCGGCAAGCTCACAGCGACCGCCGGTGACGACTTCGCGGGGAAGATTGCCGCGCGTACGGAGACCAATGCCGGCAAGGCCGTGCCGAAGGTCCGGGTCCGCTTCACGATCGTCGGCGACACGGACGCCACCTTCAGCGGCGGCGAGAGCGTCGCCACCGTCGTCACCAACAGCTCGGGCGTGGCCACCGCGCCCACGCTCAAGGCCGGTGAGAAGACGGGCGGGTTCAGGGTCCGCGCCACCGTCGTCGGCCGCATCCTGCCCGGCCTCGACTTCGCGGCGACGGTCACCGCCCGCCAGGCCGACGCCCTCGCACGCACCAGCGACACTGCGCTGACCTGCGCCCCGGGTGGCGAGTTCGCGGACCAGGTCGAGGTGAAGGCCACGTACAAGGGCGCCGCCGCCGACGGTGTCGCGGCCACCGCCACGCTCGTCACATCGGCGGACGACGCGACCGTGAACGACAAGGGCCCCTACTTCAAGGACGCCGACGGCAAGGCCGTACGCACCCTGAAGGGCCTCGAGACGGATGCGAACGGCCTGCTCAAGCTGCCGAAGCTGTACGCGGACGACACGACCGGCACGTTCCTGCTGCGCATCGCCACCACCGGCGGCGCGACGCTGACGGTCGAACTGAAGGTGGCGGCGGAGAGCGCCTCGCCGAGCCCTTCCGCTTCGTAGATTCCCTGGATCAGCGGCGCCCCCTCCGTCCGGCCGGCGGAGGGGGCGCCGCTGTCTGTGTGTGCAACGTGTTCTCATCTTGGCCTGCCGTTGCTACGGTGCCCCAGCCCTGACGCTCCATCAGCTAACTGGGGAGGCCCCGAATGCGCGCCCTGATCGCCGCCGCGACCGGTCTCGCCGTCGCGCTCGCACTGGTCCTCACGATCACGGCCATCGGCTCACCGGCCGGCAAGACCTCACCAAAACCGCTGCTGACCACCATCCCCGAGCACCCATAACCCCTAGGGAGGGCCGCCCAGATGCGCCGCAAGGCCAGCCTGATCCTCCTCGCCTTCGCCGTGTTCTTCGCGGCGCTGTCCCCGCTGCTGCGCTGGTACGCCTTCCCCCGCCTCGCCAAGATCCCGGCCCACCAGTACCAGGACATGGTCCTGGAGGCGAAGGACGCCACCCTCCTCGACTACGGAACCATGCAGTCCAGGAAAGTCGACAAGGTCAGCATCGTGCAGACCCTCAAGGGCAACGTCGAGGCCTCCGAGAAGATCGAGAAGACAGCGGGCCGCGACGTCGTCGTCTGGGACGGCCTGTCCTATGTCCAAGGCCCCGACGGGAAGATGGTCTCCAAGATCCCTGAGCGCTACATCTTCGACGCGCACACCCAGGAACCCGTCCACGCCACCGGTGAGATGGTCGACGGCGACCCCGTCAGGCGCGAAGGCATCGAGTTCAAGTGGCCCTTCCTGACCGAGAAACGGAACTACGAGTACTTCGACGCGCAGGCCCGCGTCACCGCCCCCATTCACTACAAGGGCACGCAGAACTTCCGGGGCGTGAACGTCTACTACTTCGAGCAGACCATCCCCTGGACCAAAGTGCCCTTCCCCAAGGCCATGCCCGTCAAAGGCATCACTCCGGAGTCGGTCGCCAAGACGGGCACCACCCGCTGGTACACGACCGTCCGCAAGTTCTGGGTCGAACCCGCCACCGGAGCGCCCGTCTACGGCGAGGAGATCCACAAGGAGGAACTGCGCGGCGGCACGCTCCTGGGGGGGCGTGACAAGGTGACCGCTTTCTCCGGGCACGTCAAAATGCGCGAGGACTACATCGAATCGACGGTCGACCTGGTCAAGTCCCAGCGCGTACTCATCATGTTGCTGACCTCGTACCTGCCGTGGGGCTTTCTCGTCCTGGGCGCCGGACTGCTGTCACTGTCTCTGTATCTGGAGGCCCGTAGCCGCCGCCCCGCGGATCCTTCGCCCACTCAGACGCACGAACCGGAGCCCGTCAGCGCCTGAGTCGTGCGTTCGTGTGCCGGGTCGGCGCCGCCTTCGCGGGATCCTCGGGCCACGGATGCTTCGGATACCTCCCGCGCAACTCGGCCCGCACGCCCCGGTACCCGTCCCTCCAGAACGAGGTGAGGTCGGCGGTGACGGCGGCCGGCCGGCCAGCGGGCGACAGCAGGTGCACGAGGACGGGCACGCCGGCGACGGTCGGTGACTCCTCCAGGCCGAACATCTCCTGCAACTTCACAGCGAGTACGGGCTGCTCGGGATCCGCGTAGTCAATTCGGATTCTGGACCCACTCGGTACCTCGATCCGCTCAGGCGCCAACTCCTCGAACCGCGCCGCCTCCCCGGAGGCCCACGGCAACAGCCGCCCGAGAGCCTGCCCGGCATCGATCCGTCCCAGATCGGCCCGCCGCCGAGCCCGGCTCAGCTCGGGCTCCAGCCAGTCGTCCACGCGTGCGTGCAGGGCGTCGTCCGACACATCCGGCCAGGGAGTCCCCAGATGGTGACGCAGAAACGCGAGCCGCTGCCGCATCACCTCGGCATCCGGCGACCACCGCAACAGCCCGAGCCCCTCCTCCCGCAACCCGTCAAGCAGCGCCTGCCGTACGAGCCCGGAGTCGGCGTCCTTGATCGGCCGCACCGCCAACTCCACGGCCCCGAGCCGCTCGGCACGCCGAGCGACGACGTCCCCGTCCGCCCAGCGCACCTCCTCGCCCTCGCCATGCAGCGCCCCGGCGGCCCGCCGCGCGGTCTCCTCGTCCACCACGGCCGCGAGCCGCACGCGCGCGTGCCCCGCCCCCACAGGCCGATCCGCGACGGCGACCGCGAGCCAGGGCGCTCCCCGCAATCCCGTCCCTCCGCCGAGCTCGGCCCTCGTACCGGACACCATGAGATACGACCCGCCCTGCGCCCGAGCAACCCGCTCGGGGAAGGCGAGAGCGGCGACGAGGCCCACGACGAGGTCGTCGCCCGGGGTTTCCCGGGCGCCCGTGCCGGACTCGGCGTGCCCGGGCGCCGTCGCGGCACGGAGCCGTCGCGCCTCCGCCCTCCAGCGGAGCGCATACGCGTCGCCGCCGCGCCGGGCGGTACGCCAAGCCGCGGCGAGGTCGTCGCCGTACTCGCGTGGTGGTTCCTCGCTCAGCAGGGCGACGACCTCGGCTGCCCGGTCGGCGCCGACTTCGGGGGCCGCGTCCAGCAGGGCGCGGGCGAGCCGGGGATGCAACCCCAGCCGGGACATGCGCACGCCCCGCTCCGTGGCCCGCCCCACGGAGTCCACCGCCCCGATGGCCCTCAAGACAGTGCGTGCCGCGCTCAGCGCGCCACTCGGCGGAGGGTCCAGCAGCGAAAGCCCGGACGCGTCCGGATCGCCCCAGCACGCCGTCTGCAGGGCGAACGCCGTCAGATCGGCCACCTTGATCTCAGGCGCGGGGAAACGCGGCAGACGGGCGTCCTCCGCCTCCGCCCAGCACCGGTACACCGCCCCGGGCGCCTCACGGCCGGCTCTCCCCGCACGCTGCCGTCCGGCCGCCTGTGACGCCCGTACGGTCGTCAGCGCGCTCAACCCCCGCGCATGGTCGACGCGCGGCTCCCGAGCCAGCCCGGCGTCCACGACGGCCCGTACGCCGGGCACGGTGAGGGACGACTCGGCGACGGACGTCGCGAGCACCACGCGGCGCCGTGCACCGGGCGAGAGCACCGCGTCCTGGACGGCCGCGGACGCCCGCCCGTGCACCTGAAGCACCTCGACCCCGCCCAGTTCCCCCAACTGCCCGGCGACACGGGCGATTTCCCCGACGCCGGGCAGAAAGCACAGTACGTCCCCCTCGCGCTCGGACAGCGCCCGCCGCACCACCGAAGCCACATGCGCAAGCAGCGCCGGATCCACCCGCATCCCGTGGGGCGGCCGTACCGGCCGCGCGGGCGGCGCCCACACCACCTCGACGGGGTACGAGGCATCCTCCGAGGTGATCACGGGGGCATCGCCCAGCAGCCGCGCCCACCCCTGCGCATCCGTCGTCGCGGAGGCGGCCACCAGCCGCAGCTCGGGGCGGAGAGCGGACCTTACGTCCCACAGGAAGGCCGCCACCGTATCGGCGTCGAGGTGCCGCTCATGGCACTCGTCGAGCACGACCACATCGACGCCGGCCAGTTCCTGGTCCCGCTGCAAGCGCTGCAACAGGACACCGGTCGTCACGACCTCCACGCGCGCGTGCCGGCCCACCACCCGCTCACCGCGCACCGTGTAGCCCACGCGCTCGCCGACCTTCTCACCGAGCAGCCACGCCATCCGTCGCGCGGCGGCCCGGGCGGCGATCCGCCGCGGCTCGGCGACGACGACACGACGTACGACCGGACGATCCGCATCCGCGCCCGCGGGCGGATCCAGCAGCCCAGCCAGCTCCAGCGGAACCAGCGTGGTCTTGCCCGTCCCCGGCGGCGCACACAGCACAGCCGTGCCATGCCCCTCGATGGCGTCCCACAACGCGGGCACGACGGAACGAACGGGCAGCCGGTCCAGAGCGTCGGTACGGATCACGCCCCCAGTGTCGTACGACGGTCAAAACGCCCCGCACGCGCGCGTGCCCGCAGCAACCGCACGCGCGCGTGCCCCGCATCACGCGCGGGCGCGCGCCCGTTCCCTAATCCGTTATCCGTCCCGCTCGTCCCGCACGCATACGAAAATCGCCGACCCCGGGATCAGATTTCCGCGCAGCGGTGACCAGCCGCCCCACTCCTGGCTGTTCCAGGAGGGCCATTCCGGTTCGACGAGGTCCACCAGCCGGAAGCCCGCCGCCACCACGTCCCGGACCCGGTCGCCGACCGTCCTGTGGTGCTCGACGTACACCGCGCGACCGTCTTCGTCCTGCTCCACATACGGCGTGCGGTCGAAGTACGAGGCGGACACGCTCAGGCCCTCGGGACCCGGCTCGTCGGGGAAGGCCCAGCGGATCGGATGCGTGACGGAGAAGACGAACCGGCCGCCGGGCCGCAGCACGCGGCGTACCTCCCGAAGGACCCGCACCGGATCGGCGACGAACGGCAGCGCCCCGTACGCGGAGCACGCCAGGTCGAACGTGCTGTCACCGAAGGGCAGTGCCCCGGCGTCCGCCTCGACCAGAGCCACGCCCTTGGTGCCGATCCGCAGAGCGTGCTGAAGCTGCCGGTGCGAGAGGTCCAGAGCGACCGGGCGGGCCCCCTGAGCGGCCAGCCAGCGCGAACACTGTGCGGCACCCGCCCCGATCTCCAGGACGTCCTTGCCCGTCAGCTCCTCCGCCGGCCCCAGCAGCTCGGCCTCCACCTCGTCGAGCCCCTCGGGCCCCCACACGAAGCGGTCGTCACCGAGGAACGTGCCGTGTTCGACCTGGTAGTCGTCCGCGTTCCGGTCCCACCAGCCACGGCTGGCGCGGGAGCTCTCCGCGGTCCCCGCGGGGCGTCGCGTCGCCTCCGGCTCCAGGGGTTGGGGCTCTTCGGGCTCTTGGATGATCGGCTCCCTCGTATTAGTCTGCGGCCTCCACCTGCCGACCCGTCCCCGGTGGTGTCACGGAAGGGGCTGCTTAAGCCTGCGTGACTCCGGACGGCGTCTGGTATGCGGCTCGGCCGCGAGTCGTCTTCTGCCGGGTATGCGGCGATCCGCCCCGGGTGTGCGCCTTCGCGCATTGACCCTGCCTGGCTGCCCCCGTATGCTACAAGTTGCGCTGCGGGCCTGCGCACCTCAGACGTAGCAGGCTGCGCTCGCATCTGTATGTATGTCCCCTCGGTTGTCGAGGCGCCCCCGTTCATCGGATTTTGGCGCTTCCTTGGCTGTCCGGCTTCTGCAGAGCGAAACGGGCTCCCGGCGTGAGCAGTACCTACGACTTCAATGTCCGTACCGGAGCCCTTTCCCACATGACGAGCAGCACCGAGACCACCGCCACCACCCCGCAGGTTGCGGTCAACGACATCGGTAACGAGGAAGCCTTCCTCGCCGCGATCGACGAGACGATCAAGTACTTCAACGACGGCGACATCGTCGACGGCGTCATCGTGAAGGTCGACCGGGACGAGGTCCTGCTCGACATCGGTTACAAGACCGAAGGTGTCATCCCGAGCCGCGAGCTCTCGATCAAGCACGACGTCGACCCCAATGAGGTCGTCGCCGTCGGTGACGAGATCGAGGCCCTGGTCCTCCAGAAGGAGGACAAAGAAGGCCGCCTGATCCTCTCGAAGAAGCGCGCCCAGTACGAGCGTGCTTGGGGCACCATCGAGAAGATCAAGGAAGAGGACGGCATCGTCACCGGTACCGTCATCGAGGTCGTCAAGGGTGGTCTCATCCTTGACATCGGCCTCCGTGGCTTCCTTCCCGCCTCTCTCGTCGAGATGCGCCGCGTCCGCGACCTCCAGCCCTACGTGGGCAAGGAGCTCGAGGCGAAGATCATCGAGCTGGACAAGAACCGCAACAACGTGGTCCTGTCCCGCCGTGCCTGGCTGGAGCAGACCCAGTCCGAGGTCCGCCAGACGTTCCTCACGACCCTCCAGAAGGGTCAGGTCCGTTCCGGTGTGGTCTCCTCGATCGTCAACTTCGGTGCCTTCGTGGACCTGGGTGGCGTCGACGGTCTGGTCCACGTCTCCGAGCTGTCCTGGAAGCACATCGACCACCCCTCCGAGGTCGTCGAGGTCGGCCAGGAGGTCACGGTCGAGGTCCTGGACGTCGACATGGACCGCGAGCGCGTCTCCCTGTCGCTGAAGGCGACCCAGGAAGACCCGTGGCAGCAGTTCGCCCGCACCCACCAGATCGGCCAGGTCGTGCCCGGCAAGGTCACGAAGCTGGTTCCGTTCGGTGCGTTCGTCCGCGTGGACGAGGGCATCGAGGGTCTGGTCCACATCTCCGAGCTGGCCGAGCGCCACGTGGAGATCCCGGAGCAGGTCGTCCAGGTCAACGACGAGATCTTCGTCAAGGTCATCGACATCGACCTCGAGCGCCGTCGCATCAGCCTCTCGCTGAAGCAGGCCAACGAGTCCTTCGGTGCCGACCCGGCCTCGGTCGAGTTCGACCCGACGCTGTACGGCATGGCCGCGTCGTACGACGACCAGGGCAACTACATCTACCCCGAGGGCTTCGACCCCGAGACCAACGACTGGCTCGAGGGTTACGAGAAGCAGCGCGAGGAGTGGGAGCGCCAGTACGCCGAGGCGCAGCAGCGCTTCGAGCAGCACCAGGCGCAGGTCATCAAGTCCCGCGAGGCGGACGCCCAGGCCGAGGCCGAGGGCGCTGCCGGCGGCGGCACCCCGGGTGCGGCTCCGGCAGCCTCCGGCGGTGGCGGCGGTTCGTACTCCTCGGAGTCGGACGACAATTCCGGCGCCCTGGCGTCGGACGAGGCCCTGGCCGCTCTCCGCGAGAAGCTGGCCGGCGGCCAGAGCTGATCGCTGGCGCAGGCCTGAGCAGGTAACCAGGTAACTGGGCCCGCACCCCTGATATGGGGTGCGGGCCCAGTGCTTTTGCGTGAGAAGCCGGTAAGACGGGTCAGGAAGGGGGCGTGCTCGGGAATGCCCGCGTTCCAGGGCTCGTTGTGCAGTATGAACACGAGGAGGAGCGGTCACAGTGCTTGATCCGCAGGGTTTGTACGCATGGGAGCCGAAGGGCCTGGCCGTCGTCGACATGGCGCTCGCCCAGGAGTCGGCGGGCCTTGTCATGCTCTACCACTTCGACGGATACATCGACGCGGGCGAGACCGGCGACCAGATCGTCGACCGGCTCCTCAGCTCGCTGCCCCACCAGGTCGTTGCCCGGTTCGACCACGACCGGCTCGTGGACTACCGTGCCCGTCGCCCGTTGCTGACGTTCAAGCGCGACCGCTGGACCGACTTCGAGGAGCCCACGCTCGACGTCCGGCTCGTCCAGGACGCGACAGGTGCCCCCTTCCTGCTCCTCTCCGGTCCGGAGCCGGACGTCGAGTGGGAGCGCTTCGCCGCGGCCGTCCAGCAGATCGTGGAGCGGCTCGGTGTCCGCCTGGCCGTGAACTTCCACGGCATCCCCATGGGCGTCCCGCACACCCGTCCCGTGGGCCTCACCCCGCACGGCAACCGCAACGAACTGGTGCCCGGCCACACCAGCCCCTTCGACGAGGCGCAGGTTCCCGGCAGCGCCGAGTCGCTCGTCGAGTACCGCCTCATGGAGGCCGGACATGATGTCCTGGGTGTCGCCGCGCACGTGCCGCACTACATCGCACGTTCCCCGTACCCGGACGCCTCGCTGACCGTACTGGAGGCGATCACCGCCGCGACCGGCCTGGTCCTGCCGGGTATCGCACACGCCCTGCGCACCGACGCGCACCGCACCCAGACCGAGATCGACCGGCAGATCCAGGAGGGCGACGAGGAACTCGTCGCGCTCGTCCAGGGCCTTGAGCACCAGTTCGACGCCGCCGCGGGCGCCGAGACACGGGGCAACATGCTCGCCGAGCCCCTGGACATCCCGTCGGCGGACGAGATCGGGCTCGAGTTCGAACGGTTCCTGGCGGAGCGGGAAGGCGACGCGTAGCGCAGCGGGGGAGGGGCCCGCCGAGGCCTGTCGATGGCGTTGTCAGAGGCAGGTCCTAAGCTTTCGAGCATGCTGACAGTGGGCCTGACCGGCGGGATCGGCGCCGGCAAGAGCGAGGTGTCGCGGCTGCTCGTGAAGTGCGGCGCCGTGCTGATCGATGCCGACAAGATCGCGCGGGAGGTCGTCGACCGCGGAACTCCCGGTCTCGCAGCGGTCGTCGACGCCTTCGGAGAGGACATACTCACCCCGGACGGCAGCCTCGACCGGCCCAAGCTGGGCTCGATCGTCTTCACGGACCCGGACAAGCTCGCCCTGCTGAACTCGATCGTGCACCCGCTCGTGGGCGCCCGCTCCCGCGAGCTCGAGGCAGCCGCCGCCCAGGACGCCGTCATCGTGCACGACGTGCCTCTGCTCGCCGAGAACGGTCTCGCGCCGCTGTACGACGTCGTGGTGGTCGTCGACGCCGCCCCCGAGACCCAGCTCGACCGGCTCATACGACTGCGCGGCATGACCGAGGAGGACGCCCGCGCCCGCATGGCAGCCCAGGCCACCCGCGAGAAGCGGCTGCAAACGGCGGACATCGTCATCGACAACGACGTACCGCTGGAGCAACTGGAGCGGCGCGTACGGGAGGTGTGGGCGGATCTTGTGCGGCGGGCACAGCAGAAAACGACCTTGGAATAGTGGGCCCCGTCCGGGGCGTTGACGCGGGGCAGCGAGGGAAGGAGTGAGGCGTGCCTGAGTTCAGTGGTTCCACCGGACCTACTCCGGAGACGCATGTCATCGACTTCCGCGCCGCCGAGCAGCTGCTGGCCGCGCGTGACCCGCGGGGGGCGGTGAAGCTGCTCGACAACGTCATCGCCGCGCATCCGGAGAACACGGCGGCGCGACTGCTGCGCGCGCGTGCTTTCTTCGCGGCAGCTCAACTGCGGCCCGCCGAGCTGGAGTTCACGGTCGTACTGGAGCGCGAGCCGGACAACGCGTTCGCGCACTTCGCGCTGGCCCGTACGTACGAGCGCTCGGGTCGGCCCGAGCAGGCCATACGCCACTTCCGGCTCGCGGCGGCGCTGGATCCGCAGCCGGAGTATGTGGCGGCGGCCCGGTTCGACTCCTGACCGGAGCGCTCCGCTGGGTAAGGCTGTTTCGAAGCTGCGGTTCGTTGTGGCTGGTCGCTCCCCGCTCTCGGCTTCTCCCCCCGGCTCGGCTTCGCTCGAGCGGAGGGGGGACCCTCATGAGCGGCCGGGGGACCCCCATCGCGGCGGACCCGCACATTGATACAGCCCCCGCCCTTTAAGGGGCGCGGTCCCGCACCGGAGTTCGTCAAGTCGCTCAATGTCGGTGGTTCGGCGGTCGGTAGGGCGGGATGTCGGGGCCCGGCTGGTAGTGGGGACCCTGGCGGATGTGGCGGAGGATCATCGCCAGGTCGGCGGTGATGATCAGCCATAGCACCCCGCAGGCGATTGCCCAGCCGGTCCGCCCGGCCAGGGCGAAGGCCGTGGTTCCCGCGATCGTCCAGACCAGACCCCACACGCTGAGCCACATGCGCGCTCGCAGCGCACTGCGCGCAGTCGTCGGTTCACTACCCGTACGCATCCGGATCACTGCTCCTACCCGGAAACGTACTCTTCGTGGTGCACGTTCACCAAAGGGCGGACGAACGGGGGAGCGGCTGTGCTGCTGGAGGAGCTGCGGGCCGACGAGAGGCTCGCGGAATGGCTGAGGGATCTCGAGAGCGAGGCCGTCCCGCGCGTGGAGGCCGTGCTTCCGGACGCGGTGGAGCTGCCGGATGTACTCCTCGATCTGTCCGTGCCGCACGAGTGCGTCAATGAACTCGTCGCGCAGCGGGATCGGTTGGCGACGGATCCGGAGGCGATGACGCTGCTGCGCCGGTGCGTCGGCCGGTTCGTACGTGACATGGGGGAGATCGGCAAAGGGTGGGAACCGCCGGCCTTCCCGGAGTCCACGGGGCCGCTCGGCCGTAGCTTCCATGTGCTCGTGTTCGTCGCCGCGTTGCCATACGTACGCGCGTACCACCGGGACCGGGGCATCCCGGAGGCCGTTTCCCGGCGCAGCCTCGCCGATCTGGGGCGGCATATGGCCGTGCACCGGCGGCGGTTCGGTACCTGCGGGCTCCCGGTGCCGTGGTGGCTCGCCCTGCACTTCCACGGGGAGCTGTACCAGCTGGGGCGGCTCCAGTTCCAGCGCGCGCGGCTCGGCGGGCGCACGGGGCAGGCGGCTGCCGCCGCGGGTCTCGACACCGGCCCCGGCGACCTTTGCCTGAGCCTGCACATCGCAGACTTCCGTGGGCCACTGTCACCGCGCGCGTGCGACCAATCGCTGGCCCTGGCACGGGAGTTCTTCGCCCACCACTACCCGGACGAGCGGTACGGAGTGGCCGTGTGCCACTCCTGGTTGCTCGACCCGCAGTTGAAGCGGTATCTGCCGGCGGACTCCAACATCGTCCGCTTCCAGGAGCGGTTTCAGCTCGCGTACGAGGAGACGAAAGCGGACGACAAGAGCGCGGTGGGCTTTGTCTTCGGTGATCCGGAACTGCCGGTGGAGGGACTGCCCCGGCGTACGAGTGTGGAGCGCGCGGTCGGGGATCATCTGCGGACGGGCGGTCACTGGTACGGCGGGCATGGCTGGTTCGCGCTGTAACTCGAACGGGTGAAGCGGTGGGCAGGGGGAACGGGGCGGCGGGCACGGGCCGTTTGACGGGCATGACGATCGAAATGCGTGCGGGATACGAGGGGACAGGGCCCGGAGCGATTACGCCGGACGGCTGCGCGGTGGAGCTGTATGCGCGGCTGCCCGTCCGGGACGAGCCGGACATCATCAGCGCGGCCGTGCCCGCGGAGGCGCACATTCTCGAACTGGGCTGTGGGGTGGGGCGGATGACGCATCCGCTTCTGGAGCGGGGGTTCACGGTCACGGCGGTGGACGAGTCGGCGGAGATGCTGGAGCGGGTGCGTGGGGCGCGCACGATATGCAGTCCCATCGAGACGCTCTCCCTGGGGGAGAAGTTCGACGTGGTGATGCTCGCGTCGTTCCTGGTGCACGCCGGCGACGTAGAGGTGCGGCGCGGAATGCTGGACGTGTGCCGGAGTCATGTCGCGGACGACGGGTGCGTGTTGATTCAGCGCGAGGGGGAGGACTACCACACGAATCTGCCGCTCGAGCGTCATGATCCCAGTGGGTTCACGGTGCGGATGCTGTCTGCGGAGCCGGTGGGGGACGGGGTGAACTCGGTGCGCGCGGAGTATGTCTTCCCGGACGCGATATGGACCCAGACGTTTCTTGCACGGCCACTCACGAAGGAGCAGTTCGAGGAGGCGCTGGTGGAGGCGGGGCTGAAGGTCGACCGGTATCTGACGGAAGACGGGATATGGGTGCGAGCGGTTCCGGCGGGGGCGTGAGCTTGCGTCGACCGTAGGCCGTCGGCGGGTCAGCGGGCAGCGGGTTTGGGGGCGGCGGGCGGTAAGTTTCGCGGTGAGGCGGAGAACTCTGTTTGTTGTGCGATGAGTTTCGGGAGGCGGGTCGGTCTACCTCTCTGACAACGACGCGAACCGCCTCACACCGGAGAACCTCATGTCCGAGACCGCCGCTTCTGCCGCCTCCGTAGCGCCCGGCACTGTCGTCGCCGAATCCGCGACCGCTCGTGGCCGCCGCGCCCGTATCGCCTTGCGTGGCCTGCAAGTCGCGCTCGCCCTCATGTTCGGCTTCGCGAGCGCGCTGCCCAAGCTGATCGGACACGAGTCGGCCGTCGAGTCCTTCGACAAGATCGGCTGGGGTGGGGCGGGCATGTACAGCATCGGCGTGCTCGAACTGCTCGGTGCCATCGCCCTGTTGATCCCGCTGTTGTCGTCGGTGGCGGCGGTTGCGCTGAGCGCGCTGATGGTGGGCGCCTTCATCACGCAACTCGCCGTCTTCGACGGCCAGTACGCCGCGACTCCGCTCATCCTGATAGTCCCGCTCGCCCTGATCGCCTACGCCCGCCGGAGTCACAACGCCGAGCTGCTGCAGCTCATACGACGACGGTCGTGACCCCCAGTCGGACGGCTCCCGGCGCAGGGGGAGGGGACCGCGCCGGGAGCCGTCGCTTGTTCGAGTGGGGTCGGGGTGAGCTGGTGCCAAGCTTTGGGGTGGGCTCGTCGTCGCGCGGAGCGGGTTGCCGACATCGCGCCAGCGTGCCGGTACCGCGCCCCGTCAGGGTCGCGGGGCTGTGCCATATGCGGCTCCGCCGCGATGGCGGTCCCCCCGCTCATGGGGGTCCCCCGCTCGAGCGAAATCGAGAGTGGGGGAGAAGCCGGGCGTAGGGGAGTGACCAGCCACGACGGACCCACAGCTTCGTACCGTCATGATCAACGTGGGGCAGCTCCGGGGCCTGGCCCAGCGCCGGGTCCGGGGCCAGGCCCCGCCAACCCTCGCAGGCGTTCCAGTTCGCGGCGGTCGCGTTTGGTGGGGCGGCCGGTGCCTCGGTCGCGGATGCCTGCGGGGGCGACCGCCTCGCGGGGTGGGGGTGGTGGGGAGTTGTCGATGTAGCACTCGGTGGCTACCGGGGCCCCGACTCGCTTGCGGATCAGGCGCTTGACGATGACGATCCGTTCCTGGTTGCCATGGCGCAGGCGGACCTCGTCGCCGACACGGAGAGCGTGCGCGGGCTTGACGCGATCGCCGTTCACGCGGACGTGGCCGCCACGACAGGCGGTGGCGCCCATCGAGCGGGTCTTGACGAGACGTACGGACCAGATCCAGCTGTCGACGCGGACGGTCTCACCGCTCGCGGGGGCGGCGGCCTTCGCGGCGGCCACCGCCTCGGCCGAGCCGGCCGCATGCTCGCCCGCGCCGTCCGTGCCGTTCCTCTGAGTCCCTGAAGCCATGCTTCGACCTTAGTCCTCGGGAAGCGGGTAGTCGGAGTCGTTTTCCACCCCGCCTCACACCGGCATCCCGGGCATGCATTCCAGGCATACCGTTGTGGGCATGGACAACAGCCTGGCCGAGCTGGATGCGCGGGTCTCCGGCTGCCGGGCCTGCCCGCGGCTGGTCGACTGGCGGGAGGAGGTGGCCCGTACAAAACGCGCCGCCTTCGCGGACTGGACGTACTGGGGCCGTCCGGTGCCGGGCTTCGGACCACCGGACGCCTCACTCCTCGTCATCGGGCTCGCTCCCGCGGCGCACGGCGGGAACCGGACCGGGCGGATGTTCACCGGGGACCGTTCCGGGGACGTGCTGTATGCGGCGTTGCACGAGGTGGGGCTGGCGTCGCAGCCCACGTCCCTGAGCGTGGACGACGGGCTGACCCTGTACGGCGTACGTGTCACCTCACCCGTGCACTGCGCGCCGCCCGACAACAAGCCAACGCCCTGGGAGCGCGACACCTGCCGCCCCTGGCTGGTGACCGAACTGAAGCTGCTGAGGCCCACCCTCCGGGCGGTCGTCGTGCTCGGGGCCTTCGGCTGGCAGGCCGCGCTGCCCGCGTTCGCCGAGGCGGGCTGGACGGTGCCCCGCCCCCGGCCGGCGTTCTCCCATGGCGCGCGGATCGCACTGGAGAGCCCGACGAACAACCCGCTGGAACTGTTCGGCTGCTTCCACGTCAGCCAGCGCAACACCTTCACCAGGCGCCTCACTCCCGAAATGTTGCGGAATGTGCTGCGCACCGCAGCGGAGGCGGCAGGGCTTCCGACCAGGCCGTATGCGGGCTAGGGTCGCCCGATGCCCCCTTATCCGGAGATGGAACCGTACGACCACGGCATGCTCGACGTCGGCGACGGCAACCACGTCTACTGGGAGGTGTGCGGCAGTCCGCGCGGGAAGCCCGCGGTGGTGCTGCACGGCGGGCCCGGTTCCGGGAGCAGCCCTCTCTTCTGCCAGTACTTCGACCCGGCCGCCTACCGCATCGTTCTCCTCGACCAGCGCGGCTGCGGACGCTCGACGCCGCACGCGAGCGCGTACGACACCGACATGAGTGTCAACACGACGGCGCACATCATCGCCGACCTGGAGCGGCTTCGGCGGCACCTGGGGATCGAGCGATGGCTGGTCTGGGGCGTGTCGTGGGGGTCGGTGCTCGGGTTGCGGTACGCGCAGACGCACCCCGGCGCCGTCTCCGAGCTGGTGCTGACGGCCGTCGCGACCGGGGCCAACCGTGAAACGGCCCTGTTGACCAGGGGGCTCGGGCAGTTCTTCCCCGATGCCTTCGAGCGGTTCCTCGCCGAGCTGCCCGAGGATGAGCGCGAGGGGAATCTGGCGGCGGCGTACAACCGGTTGATCGAATCGCCCGACCCCGAGGTCCGGGCGCGGGCGGCACGGGCCTGGACCGACTGGGAGACAGCCATGGCGCCTGCCCCGCCTCGTTCGATCCCCCGCTACGAGGATCCGGTGTTCCGCATGGGCTTCGCCCGCACGGTCACGCACTACTGGGGCAACGACTGCTTCCTCGGCGAGGGCAACGAGGAGGGAGTGGTGCTCCGGGACGCCCCCCTCCTCAAGGACATCCCCGGCACCCTCGTCCAGGGGAGCCTCGACCCCGGCAACCTCCTGGGCACCGTCTGGCGCCTCCACCACGCCTGGCCCGGAAGCGAACTGACCCTGATCGACGACGTCGGCCACAACGCGGGAGCGGCGGACGTCGTAGACGCGCTGGTCGCGGCGACGGACCGGTACGCGGCGGCCCGCTGAGGCCACCGCCCCCCCGCCCCGTTCACCCATGTCCTCCCGCATGTCCCTCTACATGGCCTCCAGAGCCGGCCTCGGCGTCGCCGAAGAGTTGCCGCACCGTCGACCGGTAGTTGGCCTGGACGTGTGCGAGGGCGTGGGCGCGGGCGCGTTCCGGGTCGCCGGAGGCGATGGCGGCGTACAACTCGCGGTGTTCCACGAGGAGTTGGGGCCACTCCTCATTCTGGTGAGTGAGCCAGCGTACGCGGCCGGCGACCGGTTCCATGACCGAGATGAGCAGGCCGTTGTCGGCCATCGACAGGATGCGGTCGTGGAAGCGGGTGTTGATCTCGGGGATCACCTCCGCGTCCTCGGCCCGGGTCGCGGTGGCCGCGCGGTCGAGGAGTTCCTCCAGTTCGGCGAGGTCGGCCCGGGTCGCGCGCTGGGCCGCGAGCCCGGTGGCGTACACCTCCAGGGCCTCGCGGAGTTCGAAGAGTTCCTTGACGTCCGTCGGGGTCAGCGGGCGTACGACGGTGCGGCGCGGGGTCTCGAAGTGGACGAAGCCCTCGGCGACAAGGGCGCGGATCGCCTCGCGGACCGGGACGCGGGAGACTCCGAAGCGGTCGGCCAGCTCGCGCTCGACCAGCCGGTCGCGGGGCCGCAGCCGCCCGGTGATGATCTCCTGCCGCAGCGTGGCGAGGACTCGCTCACGCACTGCCCCCAGCGGTTCCACCGTCGTCATGGCTCCATCTTCGTCGAACCGGGGGCTGTTTTACCGAGCTGTAACCGTACGGACATTGCCGAGTGCCATTGGCGGCGGGACCATAACGCAAGTTTGGTATACCAAAACGCGAGCGATCACCCTCCGCTCACGAACGCGAGCGATCACCCCTCCGCTCACGCTCGTCCCGGTCCCCATCCCCCTCCGCTCCCCACCCCCCGGCTCTCCGTCCTCCGTCCCTCCCCCTGGAGGTCCTGTGTCCCTCGCCGATCCGGCCGCCGCCCAGAGCGCCACCGAGTTCGTCCCCGATCCCAGGCTCACCAACGAAGACCTCGCGCCCGCGAAGAAGCGCAACTGGAAGGTCTTCGACCTCTTCGCCATGTGGATGTCCGACGTCCACAACCTCGGCAACTACACGTTCGCGGCGGGCTTGCTGGTCCTCGGTATGAACGTGTGGCAGGTCTTCACGTCTCTGCTCGTCGGCTTCGTGATCATCTACATCGGCATGAACTGGATGGGGAAGATCGGGCAGCGCCACGGTGTGCCCTTCCCGGTCGTCAGCCGCATCAGTTTCGGCGTCTGGGGTGCCAACATCCCGGCCCTGATCAGGGCCGTCATCGCGATCATGTGGTACGGAATCCAGACCTACCTGGCCTCCGTCGCCGTCAACGTCATGCTGCTCGCGGCCTGGCCCGGACTGGAGTCCTGGACCCACAGTGACTTCCTGGGCCTGCACGCGCTCGGCTGGATCTCCTTCCTCGCCCTCTGGATCCTCCAGGCGCTGATCATCAGCCAGGGCATGGAGTCGGTGCGCAAGTTCCAGGACTTCTGTGGTCCGGCGATCTGGGTCGTGATGATCGCGCTCGCCGTGTGGATCCTCGCCAAGGCCGGCTGGACCATCTCACTCACCGACACCCCGCATCCGGTCTCCACGGGTGAGCAGTGGCGGCAGTGGTTCGGTGCGATCGGGCTCATCCTCGCCACGTACGGCACGCTCATGCTCAACTTCTGCGACTTCTCGCGCTTTGCGCCGGACTACAAGACGGTCAAACGCGGCAACTTCTGGGGCCTGCCCATCAACTCGACGGCCTTCGTCGTCGTGTCGGTCATCGTCACGGCCGGTTCGCTCGAGGTGTTCGGCGAGGCCATCACCGACCCGGCGGAACTCGTCGCCAAGGTCGGCAACACCTGGGTGCTGGTGCTGGCCGCGCTCACCTTCGCCATCGCCACCATGGGCGTCAACATCGTCGCCAACTTCGTCTCGCCGGCGTACGACCTGGCGAACGTCTGGCCGCAGAAGATCACCTTCAAGGTCGGCGGCATGATCAGCACGGTGGCCGCGCTGGTCGTGACCCCGTGGAACCTCTTCTCCAACCCCACGGTCGTCCAGTACTTCCTCGGCGGCCTCGGCGCCTTCCTGGGCCCGCTGTTCGGTGTGATCATGCTCGACTACTTCTGGGTCAAGCGCGGCCGTATCGACGTCGAAGCGCTCTTCAACGCCACACCCGGGTCCCGGTACTACTACCGCAAGGGCGTCAACCCCAAGGCCCTGTGGGCGTTCCTGCCCGCGGCGGCGGTGTCGGCGGTGCTCGCGCTGGTGAAGGACTTCGGCGCGATCGCTCCGTACTCGTGGTTCATCGGGACGGCGATGGCCGCCGGGCTGTATGCCCTGCTCTGCCGCCCCGAGCGCGCCGCCGGCGAAGCCGCTGCCTCCGAGCCCGCCATTGTGGAGGGCTGAACGTGCGGATCGTCGTCACCAACTGCAATACGACGCAGGAGATGACCGCGGAAATCGTACGAGGTGCCCGGGCCGCCGCAGGCCCGGGCACCACCGTGACCGGTCTGACCCCCGCGTGGGGGCCCGAGTCCGTGGAGGGCTGGCTCGACAGCTACCTCTCGGCGGCTGCCGTCCTCGACACTCTGCGGACGTACGACGAGCCGTACGACGCCGTCGTCATGGCGGGGTTCGGGGAGCACGGGCGTGAGGGCGTACGGGAGCTCGTGGACGTACCCGTCGTCGACATCACCGAGGCCGCGGCCCATCTCGCCTGCCTGCTCGGCCGCCGGTACGGCGTCGTCACCACGCTGGAGCGCTCGCGCGGGCAGATCGAGGACAGCCTGTACGCGGCCGGGGTCGCCCAGAACTGCGCCGCTGTCGTGAGCACGGGCCTCGGCGTTCTCGACCTCGGCGACTCCCTCCGCACACAGGAGGCCTTCGTGACCGCCGCCGAACGGGCCCGCGACGCCGGCGCGGAGGTACTGGTACTCGGCTGTGCCGGAATGACGGGGCTCCAACGGGTGGTCGGCGACAAGCTGGGCCTGCCGGTCGTCGACGGAGTCGCCGCAGCCGTGAAACTGGCCGAGTCCCTGGTAAGCCTGGGCCTGACGACGAGCCGCGCCGGGAGCTACGCGAAACCGCTGCCGAAGAGGCGGAGTTGGGGGCCGACAGACGTTCCCTAGCGGGTGACGCCGGACTCTGGCTCGGGTACGACGGCCGTCGCCGTGATCTCGACGAGCTGGCCCGGGTAGCCGAGGCAGGAGACCCCGAGGAGAGTCGACGCATGCGGGCCGGCGCTCAGCCCGGAGGCCTCGACGACGTCCCAGACCTCCGTGAGCACGGTGGGGTCGTTCGTCACGACGTACACGTCGGTGTACGCGACATGCGCCAAGTCGCTGCCGACGGCGTGCAGTTGCTCGCGCAGATTGGCGATGACCCGCTCGGCCTGGCATACGGGGTCCCCTTCGCCGACGAGCTTTCCGCCCGCGTCGAGGGGGACGGCTCCGGCGAGGAACGCGAGGCGCGTGCCCGCTTCGACCACGGAGGCATGGGAGTAGGCCGGGGGCGGGAAGAGGGTGGGGACGGTGACGCGCTTGAGCATGGGGTCTCCCGGGTTCGGCGGGGTCTCGCCAAGCGGTGACTTCCGGTGGTTTGGCTTCCGGCGACTTGACGAGAGATGGCCTGCCGATCGTGCGGGTGGCGGTGGCGGTCGCGCATCCGAGTATTCGGGCGGGAGACAGGGTGGGGCGAACAGCGGCCCCGTCCCGCCCTGCCTCACCCCGTCTCGCGAGACGAGCCGGACCTACCGCGGAGTAGGTCAACTCCGGCCAATTTCCCGGAGGGTGGCGGCCGAAACGTCATCCGGGAACCGTATGATCCCTTGCGTCTTCAAGCACGGCTGGCGCGCGGGGCCCGTATGCCCCTGTAGCCGTCAGGAACGACCACGGAACCCTGTAAGGATCCCCCCGATGACTGTTCCCCCCACTTCCCATCGCCCCAAGTCCCGCGTCACCCGGCGTGGGCTCATCGGCGCCGCCGGTGCGGTCGCGGCAGGCGCGGCGATCACCCCCGCCGTGATGGCGACCACCAACTCCGAGTCCACCGACGCGGACACCGGCACGACCAACGCCGACACCACCGCCGTCGAACCCGGTACGACATCGGAGAACTTCCCCAAGACCCGCACCAAGGCGGCCACCGGCGAAGCCCACGTCGAGGCCGCCTTTCCCATCGCCTACGTGGGCGTGACCTGGGCAGGCACGCGCGAAGCCGCCGGCGGTGGCATCCGGCTGACCGACGCCGACGGCAGCCAGGGCGCCTGGAAAGACCTGAGCGGCAGCGGCTGCTCGGACAGCAACGGCGGTGTCCTGCTCGTCTCCGCAGGCCAGGCCTCCGGTTACGAGGTGAAGGCCCCGGACGGCGCCACCGAACTGCGGTCCCTGGCCATCGACACCAAGCAGGGCCCGGCGCGCAAGGTGGCCGTTCCGCAGGACACGACCCGGGTGCGCGGCATCGCCTACCTGACGCGCGCGGCCTGGGGCGCGGACGAATCGCTGCGCTTCAAGCCGGACGGTACGGAGAACACGCCGACCGCGTACTACCCGTTCCAGACCCTCACGGTCCACCACACGGCCTCCGTCAACGCCGACCCGGACCCGGCCGCCACGGTGCGCGCGATCTACGAGCTCCACGCGGTTACCAACGACTGGGGCGACATCGGCTACCACTTCCTCATCGACGAGAAGGGCACCATCTACGAGGGCCGTTTCTCGGGCGACGACGGCATCCCGGCCCACGACGGCGACGGCAACCTCGTCACCGCCTTCCACGCCGCCGGTTTCAACTCCGGCAACCTCGGCATCGCCCTCCTCGGCACCCTGACCACCCAGGGCCCGACCGAAGCCGCCCGCGAGGCGCTCACCCGCCTGACCCGTGTCCTCGTCCGCTTCCACGGAGTCGACCCCAAGGCCCAGGTCACGTACACCAACCCGATCAACGGCACCACCAGGGACGTACCGGAAATCAGCGGTCACCGCGACTGGATGCAGACCGAGTGCCCCGGCCAGGTGATGTACGACGAACTGGCCGCCCTGCGCGACGCGGTGGCCGCCGGTCGCTGACCCCTCCCGGGACTCCGGGGGACGGGCGGCCCTGAAGTCCAGCCCGACCAGCCGCCAGGGGATGCCAGGCCGAACGTGCCGGGCATCCCCTGCCGGCTGACGGAGAGCTGCCAGTCCGCGAGGGCTGTCAGTCGGAGGGATTACGGTGGAGGCTCCGCATCACGCGCATTGCGTACGGCGATGAAGGGGGCCCCATGGACGCGGAGTTGACGGCACTGGCGGCGGCCGGAGCGACGGCGCTCGTCCAGCAGATGGTGACCGACGGCTGGGGGAACGTCCGGGACCGCGTCGCCGCCTTCTTCTCCCGAGGGAGCAACGAGGAGGTCGTCGAGGGGGAGCTGGAGGAGTCGCGAGCGGAGCTGGTGGCCGCGCGGGACACCGAGGACGAGGACGCCGCGGCCGACGTACAGGCCTCATGGCGCAGCCGCCTGAGGCGCACGTTGCGAGAGGACCCGGCAGCGGCTGCCGAGCTCCGGGCGCTGCTCGACGAGTTGGCGCCAGAGTCGGCGGCCCGGCAGCACAGCGGAACTGTCCACAACACGCACAATACGATCAGCGGTGGCGTGCACCACGGCATGGTGATCCAGGCGCACACGGTCGGCGAACCCCCGCGACGCCACCCGTAGGACCCGTAGTACCTCTCGTGACCTCCGAGGAGTGACGTCCAGTGAACGACTCCGCCTTCCTCGACCACGTCGCCGACCGCCTCGCCGCCCTCCCCACGGTCCATGCGGTGACCCTTGGCGGCTCCCGAGCCCAGGGCACCCACCGCCCGGACAGCGACTGGGATTTGGCGGTGTACTACCGCGGTGCCTTCGACCCCGAGGACCTGCGAGCCATCGGCTGGGAGGGTGAGGTCTCGGAGATCGGCGGGTGGGGCGGCGGAGTCTTCAACGGTGGGGCGTGGCTGACGATCGAGGGCCGACGTGTGGACGTCCACTATCGGGACCTGGACGTCGTCGAGCACGTGTACGCGGAGGCCGAGGAGGGCCGCTTCCACGTCGAGCCTCTGATGTTCCACCTCGCGGGAATCCCCACGTACCTGCTCGTCGCCGAGCTCGCGATCAACAAGGTGCTACGGGGCGAACTGCGGCGCCCCTCCGCCTATCCGCAGGCCCTGCGCAAGACCGCCCCCGACCGCTGGTACGGCACGGCCACCGCCACCCTCGCCTATGCGAAGGCAGGCCACGCCCCGAAGGGCGCCCTCACCCAGGTCGCGGGCGCGATCGCCGTCGCGGCGACGCAGACGGCGCATGCGGTGCTGGCGGCGCGGGGGGAGTGGGTCACAAATGAGAAGGGGGTGCTGGAGAGGGCGGGGTTGCGGGAAGTCGACGCGCTGGTGGGGAAGTTGACCCCGGATCCGGACGCATTGGCCCGGGCGACAGCGGAGGCCGAGACCCTCTTCAGTCAGGCAGTGAACCTTTCTCGATAGCCTCGACCATGCGTTCTCGGGACGGTGGATGGAGGCGGCCGGGGGGCGTGAACCTTCGGCACACGACAGACAGTTGACCGCACGGAGGCATCGGAGTGCTGGTTCTCATTTCCCCGTCCTATGGGAGCGCTGGGACACGGCGTCACTGGGCAGACACGGTCGAACAACCGGTGGACTTCATGGCACGGCGCTACGACGGGCTCCTGGCCTCCGAGGAGCGTGAGAGTCTCCTGGCCCTTCACCCGGAGGCGCGCGCCCGGTTCTGGGGCGCGACCCCCGCTCATGACGGCAAGTTCGCCGATGTGACCACAGGCGACGTGGTCCTGTTCACTGGCCAGAACCGCGTGCGGGCCATAGGAGAGGTGGGGGCGATCTTCCGCAATCGCGCGTTCGCCGATCGCCTGTGGCCTCCGGCGCCCGGTGAGCAGAGCTGGCACACCGTCTACAGCCTCGCGGACCTGGTTTCGTCGGACATCCCGTACACGGAGCTGAACGCGAGCATTGGATACAAGCCCACTCACAACTTCCCTGGCCAGATGGTCCTGCGAGGTGACAAGGCACGCGCGGTACTGGAGGACTTCATGATCACGCCGGGTACGGATTGGGACGCGGCATCCCAGCCCGTCGTCCGGCAACGCCTCGATGGCCGGGACCGGGACGTGATTCGGGTCGCGGCCGCGGAGGAACTGCGCACGCGCCGGACGGGATATCAGCGCACTCGGCGACTCATCGTCGTCGACCGTTACGAGGCCGAACTCGTCCGCACGTACAGGCAGTTCCTCGCTGATCGCGGTCAGAAGGCCGAGCGGTTCTTCTGTCCTGCCGGTGTCAGCGACATATACGTGGAAGCTGCCGATGGGGCGGAGGTGATCGAAGCCAAGAGCACCCCGAGGCACGCTCACGTGAGGCAGGCTCTGGCACAGCTCCTCGATTACGCGCCCTACAGTCCCTCCCCGGCCCGGTATCTCGCAGGGCTGTTCCCGGAAGCGCCGGAGCACGAGGACATAAAGCTGCTGCACCGCTACGGCATCGACTGCATACACCGGCAGAGCCCGGGCGGTTTCCGGCGGTTGCCCGCACCGAAGGAGCGGCGGGAGCTCATGAGCGGTATCTGGTCGGGACGGATGGAAGAGGACAACGCTCATTACACTGCCTGACGAGGCACGACGAGCAGCGCACACTTGACCAAGGGGGAGGCCGACAGCCCGTGGAACCACTGCAGGACGACGACCCGGTGGAGATCGGCGGGTACACCCTGCGGGGCCGGATCGGTGCCGGCGGGATGGGGCAGGTCTATCTCGGCGAGTCGGCCGCGGGCTCTCAGGTCGCGGTGAAGGTGATCAAGTCATCGGTACTCGACGAGGACACCCGGGCGCGGTTCGTGCTGGAGGTGGACAGCCTCAAGACGGTCTACGGCCCGTTCGTCGCCGCCTTCGTCGCTGCGGACGCGCACGCCGATCAGCCATGGCTCGCGGTCGAGTACGTCGCCGGTCCCGATCTGCGGACCTTCATCACCGAGCAGGGGCCGCTGCCCCTCGCCGAGACCGCCAGCCTGGGCGCGCTGCTCGCCGAGGGTCTGGGCACCGTGCACGAGGCCGGGCTGCTGCACCGCGACCTGAAACCGCAGAACATCCTCCTCGCCGAATACGGGCCCAAGCTGATCGACTTCGGTCTCGCGGTCCTCGCGGAGCGCCGTTCCATGTTGACGGCCACCGGATTCGTGGTCGGTTCCGTGCTGTGCATGCCTCCCGAGCAGGCTCGGGGCGAACACGACCTACAGCAGGCGGCCGACGTCTACGCTCTGGGGGCCGTGCTGCTCTACGCCGCCACCGGCCACTACCCGTACACCGGCCCCACCTGGCAGGCGGTCGCGCTCCGGATCGAGGATCCGAAGACCGCGCCCGACCTGTCCGGCCTGCCGCCCGAGCTGCTGCCTGTGCTCGAGGGCATGCTCGCGTACGACTCCACCGAGCGGCCTGAGCTGGACGAGGTCACCCGGCGGCTCGTGAGCGTCATCCACGGCTGCGGGATGACGGCGGCCCAGGCCAAGCGCAGGCTCACGGACCGGACTCCTGCCACGCCGCAGCAGGAGCCGCAGGAAGCCCCGCCGTCCCCCGACGCGGGCTACGCCCCGACGCTTGTCGACCCGGCCGCACACGAGGAGGACGCCGAGCAGCCCTCGGACCAGCGGCAGCCGGAGCCCGGAGAATGGGAATCCGACGAGCCGTACGACCAGGAGCCGGGGGCCAAGTCCGGGGCCGAGCACCAGCCCGAGCCCGAGCCCGTGCTGGTCGCCCAGCCCGGAGCGCGGCTCTCCTCACGCTCGGCTGACCCCATGTCCCGCCTCTCCGCACCCCTCCAGATCGCCGAGCGCATGCGGGCCGCCTACGCACGCGACGCCCGTCTCTGACCGCTCCCGGAGCTTCTGTCAACGGATCTGTGGCCACCTGAGATACGGCCCGGCCTGACCCCGGTCCGCTCCCCACCGCATCCGAACGAGGGCCAAACGACCCCTCCGCCCCCACCCACCCCCGTGAAAGACTCACCGGAGCATGCACCGCAACGCGCACTTCACGGAGGAAAAAGGCGTGGCAGACCAGGGGGCCGCCCACACCGACACCCACCCCGAGGCCGGAACCGAGCCCCACCCCGAGCCCGGAACCGAGCCCCGGGAAGAGACCAGGTATCCCCCCGGCGCCCAGATCCTCGTCCGCGACGAGGAGTGGCTCGTCAAGAACGCCAAGCGGGTCGGCGTCCACGACGGCGACCGTATCGAAGCCATCGGTGTCTCGGAGTTCGTGCGGGACGAGGAAGCCGTCTTCTTCACCGGTATCGACACCGTCGACCTCCTCGAACCGGAGAGCACCCGCCTGGTCCCCGACACCTCCTCCTACTTCCGCCGCAGCCGCCTGTTCCTCGAAGCCGTCCTGCGCAAGACCCCGCTCCCGCAGTCCGAGCGCGGGCTCGCGCTCGCGGACCGTTTCCTGCTGGACCCGCTTGCCTACCAGCAGCGCCCGGCCGAACTCGCGCTCTCCATGCGCAACCTGCGCCCCCGCATCCTGATCGCGGACGTGGTCGGACTCGGAAAGACGCTGGAGATCGGGCTCATCCTGGCCGAGCTGATCCGCCGTGGCCGGGGCGAGCGGATCCTCGTCGTCACGCCGCAGAGCATTCTGGAGCAGTTCCAGCGCGAGTTGTGGACCCGCTTCTCCATCCCCCTCGTCCGCCTGGACTCCCTCGGTATTCAGCGCATCCAGCGGGAAATCCCGGCGGGACGCAACCCGTTCACGCACTACAAGCGCGTGATCATCTCCGTCGACACGCTCAAGAACATCGGGCAGTACCGCCACCACCTGGAGCGCATCCAGTGGGACGCCGTCGTCATCGACGAGTCCCACAACCTCATCAACCCCGGCAGCCAGCGCCGCGCCCTCGCCGAGATCCTCGGCCCGCGCACCGATGCCCTCCTGCTCGCCAGCGCCACCCCGCACAACGGCGACAAGCAGTCCTTCGCCGACCTGATCTCGCTCCTCGACCCGGCCGCCATCGCCGACCCGAACCACTACGACCCGGAGAAGGACCTCGGGCATCTCTTCATCCGGCGGACGAAGATCAGCCCTGAAGTCCGGGATCAGATGGGCGATGAATGGGCCGATCGCGGCCCCACCGTCTCCCTGCGCTGCACCGCCACCGCCGCCGAGGAGAAGGTCTTCGCGGAGCTGACCGAGCACTGGCTGCCGGTCAAGCCCAGCAGCACGGAGTTCGGAACGGCCGACCAGGACCGGCAGTCCGTCAGCACGGACCGGCTCTTCCCGTTCAACCTGCTCAAGACCTTCCTGTCCTCGCACGTGGCCCTCGGAGAGACGGTCGCCACCCGCGCCAAGAACCTCGCCGAGAAGGCCCGTAAGGCCGAAGAGTCGGGGCAGCGGCCCGACCCCGCCGTCGAGCGTGAGCAGGACGCCCTGGTCAGGCTGCGCGCGCTCACCGACTCCATCGGCGACGGCGGCGCACCCGGCGACTCCGCCAAACTGGACGCCCTCGTCGAGCAGCTCAAGGAGATCGGTGTCGGCCCGCGCAGCACCACACGTGCCGTCGTCTTCTCCGAGCGCGTAAAGACCCTCAAGTGGCTGGCCAGGGTCGTTCCCCCGAGGCTCGGGTTCCCCGCGAAGGAGTCCACAGAGAACGCGAAGGCCGTCCGCCTCATGCACGGCGGGCTCAGCGACGACGAGCAGCAGAAGGTCCTTGAGGCGTTCGGTCTCGCCGAGAATCCGGTACGTCTCCTCTTCACCGGTGACGTCGCCTCCGAAGGCGTCAACCTGCACCGGCAGTGCCACCACCTGATCCACTACGACATCCCGTGGTCGCTGATCCGTATCGAGCAGCGCAACGGCCGTATCGACCGGTACGGGCAGAAGTACGAGCCCCAGTTCCGCGCCCTGATCCTCACCTCCGTCAACCCCGCCGCAAAGGACGACCGCACGGTCGCCGAGAAGCTTCTCCAGCGGGAGGAGGAGGCTCACAAGCTGAACGGCACGGCCGAGGCGGAGACCGGCTACTACCGCGCCGAGGAAGAGGAACGACGGCTCATCCGTGAACTCGTCGAGGGCGGGACCGTAGAGGACTTCCTCGACTCGGCGCCGGCCACAGACGACGACGGCATGCTCGCCGATCTCTTCGGTCAGGTCGACTCGATCACCGAGCACGAGCTGCCGCCGCGCGCCCAGGTGCCGAGCCTCTTCGAGGGCGACACCTCCGCCTTCGTGGACGCGGCCCTCGCCGAGCTGTACGAGGAGCGGGCCGAGGACGTGATCGGGCTGGCTCGCGGCAAGGATCCCAAGGTGCCCAAGGGCGGCGAGTTCCTGTCCCTGTCGCCGGCCAAGGCGCCCGATCTGCTGCACCGGCTCAAGGCGCTGCCACCCTCCTATCTCAGGGAGCAGGGCGTGGCCGAGCGCATGCTGGTCACGTTCGACCGCACGCTCGCCGAGCGCAAGCTCAGCGATGCCCGCGAGAGTTCGGACACGCAGTGGCCGAACGTCTCCTTCCTCACCGACATCCACCCGGTGGTGGAGTGGCTGACGGACAAGGTGCTCGTGCAGTTCGGCCGCCAGGAGGCGCCGGTCATCGCGTCCCCGTACGTCCGTCACCCCACGTTCCTGATCCAGGGCATCTACTCCAACGCGCTCGGCCGTCCCACCGTCGTGAAGTGGATGGCCGTCACGGGGCTGCCCAGTACGCCGGTCGTGGGCCCGCTCTCCGCCGCCCTGGACGCCGCCCGCGTCGGCCCCGCGCTCCCCGTCACCGGCGGCCCGCGCGACCCGCACCGCCTCAAGTCCCTTGTCCCGGCCGCCGTTTCGGCGGCACGCGACCATCTGGAACGTACGAAGGACGCCTGGGACGAGTTGATCAGCGAGCCGCTCGCGGAGTACCGCAAGCAGCTGGCCGAATGGCGTCAGGAGTCCCTGCTGCCCGGCCTGTCCAGCCGCCGGCAGCGGCAGATCGAGGACACCGCGGACGAACAGGCGCACCTCCTCGACCAGTTGCAGACGACGGGCCGCCCCTTGCTGCGCGTACTGGCCGTCCTCGACAAGCCCGCCACCCCGGAGACCACTCCGGCGACGGCGATCACCGCGGAGAGCTGACGTGACCTACGACTCCCTGGTCAACCACGGCGACTACCTGTCGGCGCACTACCTGGCCGAGGTCCTGCCCAAGGACCTCAAGGCCAAGGACGGACTGCTCGCCCGCTGGACGGCGTTCGAGGAGGCGGAGCGCCGCCGCCATACCGAAGCCGTTGCCGACGCCAAGAGCATGGGCGAGAACGCAGTAGACGCGGACACCGTCCCGCCACGCGCCCGCACGCCCCGCGAGGGCCTGCGTGCCCTGCACGGCCCGTACTTCGCGAGCCGCGCCGCCTTCGAGCAGGACGCCGAGGCCGCCGCGAACCCCGACGAACCCGCCCCGGCCGACTGGTCCAAGCGCCTCACAGGCCTCCACCTCGACACGCTCCGCGCGCTGGGCTTCACCGCGGCGCACGAGCAGACGGTCGCGGTCCACCGCTCCGGGCACGAGTACGCCGTCCAGGCAGCCCACCACGAACCAGGGCTGATCACCGCCGTCTCCTGCGGCTGGACCGCCCGCCCCGACGCGGCCCTCGATCCCGACGGCCCGGGCCGCCTCCTGCACCCCGTCGCCCTGGAGGCCTCCGCCCGCCTCACCGACGGCAAGGCGCTCACCGACTTCCTCTTCGAGTGCGACGAACCCCCGCGCTACGTCCTCCTCCTGGCCGGCGGCGTCATCGTCCTCGCCGACCGCATGGCCTGGCACGAGGGCCGCTACCTCGCCGTCAGCCTCGACACCGCGCTGCACCGCCGTGACGACCGCAGCGGTGGCGAACTCGACACCATCGCCGCCCTGTTCGGCGCCGACTCGATGCGCGTCCCCGAGGAGGGCGGTACGGCGCCGCTCGCCGACTTCGTCGACAAGTCCGGCAAGCACGCGGTGGGTGTCTCCACCGAACTCCGCGAAGGCCTGCGCCTGTCCGTCGAGTGGATCGCCAACGAGGTGCTGGCCCGGTTGCGCGAACAGGGCGTCACCCCGGACCGGTTGGACGACCCGGCCCGCCTCGCCAAACAGCTGAGCCGCGAGTCGCTGCGCTACCTCTACCGGATCCTCTTCCTCCTCTACGCCGAGTCCCAGCCGGCGCTCGGCATCCTGCCGTCCGCGTATCCCGAGTACGCCCAGGGGTATGGCCTCCAGCGCCTCGGCGACCTCGTCGTCCGCGACCTGATCGGCGAGAAGTCCCGCCAGGGCTTCCACCTGTACGAGTCCCTCGACCTGCTCTTCAAGATGGTCGAGAAGGGCCACCGCCAGTACGGCAGCGAACCCGAGGACCTGGCCGCCGAAGCCGCCGACCGGCAGGCGAAGGACGCCGAGAACGAGGCCGACCGGCTCCTCGCCGAGGGCGCCATCACGCGGCAGGAGCACACCGACCGCGTACACGAGGCCGGCCGCCTGCGCCGGTCCGCCGCGCTCAGCGCCGACACCGGGCTGCGCTTCGAGCCGCTGCGGTCGGAGCTGTTCAAGGAGGGCGCGGTACGGCTCATCGGGCAGGGGCGCCTGGAGAACCCCGGGTACGAAGGTGAAGGCTCCGAGGAGCCCCCGTACCTGGACACCCGCCTGCGTAACGAGACCCTGCACCGCGTGCTGCGCCGCCTGATGCTCACCAAGGGCAAGGGCCGCGAGCGCGGTGGCTTCATCTCGTACGCGCAGCTCGGCATCAACCAACTCGGCGCGGTCTACGAGGGGTTGATGTCCTACACGGGCTTCATCGCCGACGAGGACCTGTACGAGGTGGCCAAGGGCGGCGATCCGTCCGGGGGCAGCTGGATGATCCCGGCGTCCAGGGTGCAGGACTATCCGGACGAGGTCTTCGTCCAGCGCGAGGACAAGGACACGGGCCTGCTCGGGCGGGTCACGCACCCCAGGGGCTCGTTCGTGTACCGGCTCGCGGGCCGCGACCGCCAGACGTCCGCGTCGTACTACACGCCGCCCTCCCTGACCGAGGTGACGGTCGAGCTGGCGCTCCGGCACCGCCTCACCGACGACACCCCGGCGCGCGAGCTGCTGGAGTGGAAGATCTGCGAGCCCGCGCTGGGCTCCGGCGCGTTCCTCAACGAGGCCATCGACCAGGTGGCGGAGGAGTATCTGCGGCGCCGGGAACGGGAGTTGAAGCAGCGCGTCGACCCCGAGCAGCGGCAGATCGAGCTGCAGAAGGTGAAGGCGTACATCGCACTGCACAACGCGTACGGCGTCGACCTGAACGCCACGGCCGTGGAGTTGGCCGAGGTGTCGCTGTGGCTCAACACCATGCACCCCGGCATGCAGGCGCCGTGGTTCGGCCTGCACCTGCGGCGCGGCAACTCGCTCATCGGGGCCGGACGGAAGGTGTACGCGGCCGAGGATCTGCCCGCCGGCGCCTGGCTGGCGAAGAAGGACCCGCTGCCGCCGCGTGAACTTCCCTTCCGGGAGGGCGAGTTGCCCGAGGGCGCCGTCCACCACTTCCTGCTGCCGGCCGCCGGGTGGGGCGCGGTCGCCGCCGAACCGGAGGCCAAGAAGCTCGCGGAGGCTGAGGCCGCGACGCTCGGGGCCTGGCGCAAGGGCATCCAGAAGGCGCCGAAGAAGAAGACTGATCAGCGGCGGCTGCAGGGGGTCGCCCGGCGGGTCGAGTTCCTGTGGAGCCTGGTCGCCAAGCGGCTCGAACTGTCCGAGCGGAAGGTGTCGCGACGGATCGACGTGTGGGGCGCGGACTGGCTGGAGCACTCGGGCGAGGCCGTCGAGCGGCAGCGGATCCTGGACGATCTGACGGCCGGCGGTACGCCGTACTGGCGGCTCAAGACGGTCATGGACGCGTGGTGCGCGCTGTGGTTCTGGCCGCTCGACAAGGTGGCCGAGCTGGACGGTTCGGCGTATGTGTACGAGACCGGGGGCGCCCTTGTCACGGAGGGCGACCTGCGTCAACGGCCGGGCACGCCACCCGAGGCGGAGGTGAGCGAGCCGGAGGCCGCGCCGCCGCCCGAGCCTGCGGGACCCGCTCCGGGGGATCTCGTCTGGGAGGCGGCGGGGATCTTCGACGATCCGGACGGGGAGCAGGGGGCGTTCGCGGCCGGGGATCCGGACAAGGGCCTGGAGGGCAGGAGGAAGCGTGGGGCGACCGGTCGCGTGTCCCGGATCAAGGAGGACCGGTGGCGGCGGTCCATCCCGCTGAAGACGCTGGACGACTGGCTGGACTTCGTCGAGTGCGTGCTCGGCACGAAGGACGTGCCGGAGGGTTCGTTCCTGGACGGCATCGACAAGCTTCCGGTGGACGAGGCGCTGGCTGAACTCACGGCGTTCGAGGGGCACGTGGACGGCCAGATGGGCATGGACGCCGCCGGCAAGCTGCGCTTCCGCTTCCCGTGGCTCGAAACGGTCTGGGATGTCGCCGGCTCCACGGAGAAGGACATACAGGCCGAAGACGGGCACGGGTTCTTCCACTGGGAGCTGCACTTCGCGCATGTGTTCCGCGGGGAGAGCGGTGGGTTCGATTTGCAGGTGGGGAATCCGCCCTGGGTACGGCCCGAGTGGCTGGAGAACCAGGTCCTCGCCGAGCGGGATCCATGGTTCATGCTCACGGAGAAGCCTGCGGCGACGGTACGGCAGGAGCGGAAGGACGAGCTGTTGGGGGACTCGGAGGCGCTGCGGTACTACCTGGGTGAGCTTGCTGCGGTGAGCGCGATGTCGAGGTTCCTGGGGTCGCCGGTGGCGTATCCCTTGTTGGCGGGTACACGGCCGGACTTGTACCGGGCGTTCATGTGTCAGGCGTGGGAGAACTCCGGTGTGGACGGGATTGCGGGGCTAATCCATCTGGACTCGCACTTCAGCGGGGTGAACGAGGGACGGCTCAGGGCGGCGTCCTACCGACACCTGCGGGTACACGCACACTTCTCCAACCGGCTTCAGCTGTTCGAGGACGTGGAGGGGACCCGGCAATTCGGGGTCAACATCTACGGTTCGGACAGACCTGTGCAGTTCACGCACGTCAGCTGGCTGTTCGACCCCGTGGCACTGCGGGATTCCTTTGACCACGACGGTCAGGGTGATCTGCCCGGCATCAAGCACGAGGGACAGTGGGAACGGCGACCGCATCGTGCACGCCTAGTGGATGTGGACGCCGAGCTGCTCGCCCAATGGCACAAGCTGTCTGGCGAGACGGAGGTACCGCCTTCGCAGGCAGCGCTGCTCTACCCGGTGACCACTTACGAGCAGGGCGCCATCGAGGCCATGTCGGCGGTGGAAGACAGGCTGGGGGAGCGGCCGGTCAGCCAGGGGTACAACGAGACCAATGCCAAGAAGGACGGGCTCATCCGCTGGGAGACGTCTCTCTGCAACGATTTGCGGGACCTCGTGCTCCAAGGACCACACTTCGCGGGCGGCACTCCGTTCAACAAGCAGCCCAAGATGCCGTGCCGGACGAACCGGGACTGGTCGGGCTGGGATCTGACGGCGCTGCCCGCCCGTGCCGTCCCGCGCACGAACTACGTGCGGCCCGAGTCCTGTTCGCCAGAGCGTTACGTGAGAGGGCAGGACCGCTGGCTGGACCACGGTCGCCTGGACGTCGGCTGGAAGCCCTCAGCCGACGAGTGGGCGAACCGCGGCAATGTGCTGTCCGAGGAGGAGCTGGAGCTTCCGAAGGACGAGCAACGGGAGCTTCTGCGGCGGCGGTTGTGGCTCTTCCGGCCGTACACGGAGTTCTACCGGCTGACGTGGCGGTGCATGATTCCGTTCGACACGGAGCGGAGCCTGTTCGCTGCGCTGATCCCGCCAGGGCCAGCGCACGTCGATGCCGTACAGTCTGTGGCTTTGCCGGACAACCGCACTACCACTCTCAATGCGGGTTTCTGGGCCGCTCTGCCGCTGGACTATCTTCTGCGCATCAGCGGTCGGTCGCACCTGCGGATTTCCGAAGCCAGCAAGATGCCGTACGCCCACCCCGACCACCCCCTCGCTGGTGCCCTCCTCCTCCGCACCCTCCGCCTCAACTGCCTCACCGAGGCGTACGCCCCCCTCTGGGAGGAGCTGTACGACATGACATGGCCCGGCTACGAGGGCTGGGCAGTGCAGTGGCCAAGGGTCGCCCCGCTGGCCGGACACCTCAAGTCCGCCTGGGAGTATGCCACTCCACTCCGAACCGAGTGCGAGCGCCGGGCGGCGCTCGTCGAGTTGGACGCGCTGGTCGCCGTGTGGCTCGGCGTCACCGCTGACCAGCTCGTAGCGATCTACAAGTCGCGCTATCCGGTCCTGTCGGACTACGAGGCTGAGACGTGGTTCGATGGGAAGGGGCGCAAGATCGCGAGGAATCACAACACCCACGGGTACGGCCAGACCAAGGAGAACTACGAGCAGTTCCTGGCCTTCCAAAAGAAGGAGCGCACCGAGCCGCCCGAGGGCTACGCCGAGCCCTTCTACAAGGCCGACCGCGAGAAGGAGATGCGTGCCGCACACGCCTACTTCGAGGCCCGGCTGAACAGCGCCTGTTGAACGACCGTGTCCCGCACCGGAGTTGACCCGGTGCAGGGCACGGCGTTGTGAACGGTCAGGCCTGGGCGGCGTACGAGACGAAGTCGGTCCAGGTGGTGGGGGAGAGGGCGAGTTGCGGGCCCTGCTCGTCCTTGGAGTCCCGGACGTGGACGGTGTCGGGGCAGGTAGCTACCTCTACGCAGTCGCCGGAAGCGCTGCTGCTGTAGCTGCTCTTGAACCAGGCCAGGTCGGACGTGCTCATAGGTCTCCTCGCATCCGCTGCAACAGGCTCACGGAGTCCTGGATGGTGAGAGCCTGTGAACGCATCCTGGCATACCGCCTCTGGAGCACGCTGACCACTTTCGAGTCCGAGATCAACTGACCGCTCTCCGGGGCCTCGGTGTAAGCGAACCACTTGTTCTCGGGGGTTTCCAGCAGTTGCACAGGGCCGTGTAGACCAGCGTGTGATTCCTGCACCAGAGGCATGATCTGGATCTCGACGTTCCGCAACTGGCCGATCTCCAGCACATGATCGATGAGTTCCCGCGTGACCTCCGCCCCGCCTGTCCGTCGTACAAATAGCTGCTCTTCCAGGATGAAGCCGAAGGTGGTGTTCGGCCGCTCCCTCAGTAGCCGCTGGCGCTCCGTCCGGGCAGCCCACCGTTCCGCGATCTGCGCGTCGTCCAGCGGCGGCAACTGGTCGGCGGACAACGCTCGCGCGTACGCCTCCGTCTGTAGCAACCCCGGGATCATGCGGCACTCGTACGTATAAAGAGTGATCGCCGTGGCCTCCAGGCGAGCCCACTGCCGGAACCAAGCTGCCAACCCCGGCTGCCGCGCCAGATGCCGTACCGACTTCCGCAGCGCTCCCGTGTTCCCTGTCGCATCCTCGGACCGCTCCACCAACGTCGGGTCCGGCATCCGGCGCCCCAACTCCACGGACGCCACCGTGTGCTTGGAGAACCGCACCAGTTCGGCGAACTCCTGCCTGCTCAGGCCCGCATGCTCGCGCAGGGCCTGGAGTACGGCGCCGAACGTCCGCAGGCTGTCGGAGAACTCCGGCTCGCCGCGGAAGGTGGCCGGAATCCCGGCCGTCGCCTCCGCCGGCGTACCGCCCGCGTCCGCCCCGCAGACATCCGTACCGACCGTGTCATCGGCCACCCTTGGCCACCTCCCGCGCACGCGCCCCGACCCACACACCCAACCTGCCCATCGTTACGGCACGTGACGAGTACCGTCCAGTCCGTAACCGCGTACGCTCGCGCAGCGTACGCGGGGCGGACCTGGTGAAGTGCCCTTCCGGCCGCCACATTGGGCACCTGACACGACCGGCCGACCGCCAACACCCCGTCCCCGTATGTGTGTTCACCCCGCTTCAGTGCCACCCATTAGGCGCCCGCCTCGCCCCGCGTTTCGTGATGTGCCCGCAATATTCAGGCAGTTGACCCAGGCGCGCGCCCGTACAGGCTTGATCACTCTCGGCTTTGTCCGTGGCGAACTTGGCTCGGGCGCGAGCATGTGCTCGGGCGCTGCCGCGGTCGAACGGGGGCGGTCGCAGTGTCATGGGGCGAGGAGTGGGCTCCGCTCAAGGCTGACTGATGCCCTGGCGCTCAGCAGTAATCGACTCACATGCAGCTGAACCGGTTGCCTGCCAACATCGGGGGGCCTCCAGTGGCCCGGGGGCCACGGAGACGGGTTCTCGCTCCACTTGGTGGGCAGTGGTGTGCGGCCGGCCGGCGCAGACATCGACGCCACCTCGCGGATCACTCCACGCCCGGCTCCGGGGAGCCCCGGAACGCCCGCTCATCGGGCCAGGCGTTGAGGGCGGTTTCGGCTACGCGCTCGAGGCCTTCGCGGTCGACCCCGTCGCACGCCTGGGTGGACATACCCTGGAGAACGGCCGCGTAGAACGTGGCCAGCGCGCCGGCGTCGGTGCCTTCATGCAGGCGGCCTGCTCCGATGTCGGCGTTGATCCTTTCTTCGAGAGCACGCTTGGTCTCCTCGCGGAAAGCGCGTAGTTCGACCTTGACGTCCTCGGCTGCCGGTGTGCAGTTGGTCGCGCCGTGGATGACCAGGCAGCCCGGCGGGTGGCTGGTGTCGGTGTATTCGGCCGCGGCCAGCCGGAGCAGCGTTTCGACGACGCCGCGCGCGGTGGATTCCGCCAGGGCGCGGGTCACGTAGCTGCCGTGGGTGTGCGCATAGCGCTGGACGACCTCGCTGAACAGCTGCCGCTTGTCACCGAAGGCGGCGTACAGGCTTGGCGGATTGATACCCATCGCCCGGGTGAGCGAGGCGACAGAGGTTGTCTCGTAGCCGTGCAGCCAGAACTCCCTCAGCGCGACCTCCAGTGCCTCGTCCCGGTCGAAGGCGCGTCGTTGCGCGCGTGCGGTACCCATGGAACGAGTCTATAGCGATCGCTAAAGCTGTGCTACGTTCCTTGCTGTAGCGATCGCTAAAGCTGATTCGCCGAAGCCAGGGAGAAGATCTGTCATGCCGTGCTCGTTCCGGCCACACCCGCCCTGCCCAAGCCCGTCTTCGCCCGTATCGTCTGCGGATCCGGCCCTGGACTGCTCCTCGCCCATGGCGCCGGCGGCAGCGCCGAAGGTGACTGCGGACCGACCTCGACGGGCTCGCCGAGCGCCACCGGGTAGCCGGCGCCGGCTACCCGGGTACCGCAAAGGCCCCTGGGTCCGAGAGCCCTCTCGACGTGGACGAGGTGGCCGTCCAGTTGGTGGCCGCCGCGCACGCCGAGGGACCCCCTCAACTGTCGATATCCACCACATCCGTCTGTCAGGAGTACGAACATGCGCGCGATAACCCAGCGTTCCTTCGGCGGCCCCGAAGTCCTCGAACTCACCGAGACAGACCGGCCACAGCCGTTGCCCTCCGAGGTGCTGGTCCGGGTCCACGCGGCCGCCGTCAATCCAGTCGACGCGATGGTCCGCTCCGGGGCAGTCCCCCTGCTCGGCGAGCCCCCGTTCGTCCTCGGCTGGGACATCTCCGGCATCGTCGAAGAGGTCGTCCCCGGCGTCACTCGATTCCAGGTCGGTGACGAGGTCTACGGCATGCCCTTCTTCCCACGGGCAGGCAACGCCTACGCCGAGTACGTCGCCGTGCCCTCCCGCCAGCTGGCCCGCAAGCCCGCAGCCGTCGATCACGCCCACGCAGCGGCCCTGCCACTTGCTGGACTCACCGCCTGGCAGAGCATCGTCGACACCGCACAGGTGCGAGCCGGGCAACGAGTCCTCATCCACGGCGGCGGCGGTGGCGTCGGCCACCTGGCCGTCCAGATCGCCAAAGCCCGCGGCGCCCACGTCATCGCCACCGCCAGCGCGGCCAAGCACGACTTCGTCCGCGGCCTCGGCGCGGACGAAGTCATCGACTACCGGACCGTCGACTTCACCGACGCCGTCACCGACGCCGACCTTGTCCTGGACACGGTAGGCGGCGGCTACGGCCCGCGATCACTGCACGCCCTGCGCCCCGGCGGCCTCCTGGTCACCCTGGTGGACCGTGCCGATACCGCACTCCAGCAGGCCACCGCCGCGGCCGGGAGACGATTCGCCGGCGTCACCGTGGAGCCGGATCACATAGGGCTCCAGGAAATCACCAAGCTGGTCGATACCGGACAGCTGCGCCCGTACATCGAGGACACCCTGCCGCTGGCTGACGCCGCCAAGGCCCACCAGCTCATCGAGTCAGGCCGCACCCAGGGGAAAATCGTGCTGACACTCTGACCCAACCGAAAGCTCGATGACTCGGACGAGTCGACCGGGCTTCGCCGCGACCACGGCGAAGCCCGATTCGGCGGTGCGAGTGGACGCCTGTCGCCGATGTGCCCAACTGGCCAACAGGCCCCCTCGGCTGCCGGCGAGCGTCTGCGTGGCCCGGAGTCGGCAACACGGACAGGGCCCCGACGGCGAAGGCCGGCGCAAGCAGGCCGGGGAGGCCGAGCCGTCCGAAGAGTGCCGGCCATGGCGGCAGCGCCAGGGCGAGCCTCCGGCCCTCCTCGCCGACTCCGGCCGCGGTCTCCTCCTCGTCGAGACCCTCGCCGACCGCTGGGAAATCCTGGACCGCGAACCCCCCGGCAAGACCGTACGAGCCGAGATCGACCTGCCCCGCTGGCTGTCCCTGTTCAAGCATCAGGTGAACCACTTCTCGTAAGGTGCCGGAAGGCGGACCTTGCGACGCCGCGTTGTGCAGAGCGGCGAAGCCGAAGAGGAGATGCAGCGGACATGGCAGGGCTGGAGAATGACGCCGACCCCCGCGGGGCGCTCTTCGAGAGGCCTGTCGAGATCGGAGCGAACGGGCGGCCCACCGGCGTGGAGCTGGAGCTGCCGCCCGACGAGCCGGACCGGCTGGCGAAGCCCCTCGACTGGAAGAGCATCAGCATCGAGACCGAGAGCACCACGGTCGACGTGCTGATGTCCCGGCTCCGTGCGAAGGCGTTGGATCTCGCGCCGGACTTCCACCGCCGGGCCGGCATGTGGAGCGACGTACAACAGAGCAGATTCATCGAGTCGCTTCTGCTGGGCCTCCCCGTCGCCCCCTTCCACATGGCACAGCAGGAGGACGACACCTGGTCCGTCGTCGACGGCAGCCAGCGGCTCACCGCAATCGCCCGGCTCATGATCCCCGGCTTCGCCGAGCTGCCACCCCTGACCCTGCGAGGTCTGGAGTACCTGCCGCAGTACGAGGGCCTCACACACCTGCGCGGGAGGATGCAGGTCCGGGTCCTCGAAACGCAGGTCGTGGTCCACATCGTCCGGCACGGCACCCCCGATGCGGTGAAGTTCAACGTGTTCTCCCGGCTCACGACGGGCGGGTCGCCGCTCACGCCGCAGGAGATCCGGCACGCGATGATCCCCGGTCCCGCCCGTTCGCTGCTCGCCGACCTCGCGGAGAATCCTGCCTTCGGCGAGGCCACCGGATTTGATGTGTCGAACGAGCGGATGCACGACCGCGAGCTGGTCCTCCGCTTCCTGGCCTTCCGGCTCACACCGCCCGCCGCGTACCGGGACCAGGACTTCGAGCTGTTCCTGACCGACGCCATGCACCGCCTCAACGCGCTGACGGACAAGCAACGGCATTGGGAGGCAAGGGAGTTCAGGGAGGCCATGCGGTGTGCGCGGACCGTCTTCGGAGGCCAGGCATTTCGCAGGTCACTCGGCCACCGGCGCAAACTCCCCCTCAACAAAGCCCTGTTCGACGCAGTGGCCGTCAACATCGCTACCTTGGATGACCGGCAGCGTGACGTACTGGTAACGTCGCGTGACGAAGTCCGTGACGGTCTTTCGGCCCGTCTCACCGGGGACTTCGCCTTCGAACGCGCCCTGACCGTCGCCCCCGGCGACCCCGGGAACGTACGGACGCGTTTCGAGGTGGTGGCGCGACTCTTCCAGGGGGTACTGAGCGGTGATTGACCGGCTGACGCTGACCAACTTCAAGGCGTTCCAGCACGCGGACATCCCACTCGGCCCACTCACCCTCCTGACCGGGCTGAACTCCTCGGGCAAGAGCACGGTGTTGCAAGCCCTGGCGCTGTTACGTCAGTCGTGGACGTCGGGCAATATCGACATAAGTATCTCTGGTCCCGTGAACAGGGGCGAGGAAGCCGGGCTCCTTCTGAACGGCGAGTTCGTCGGGCTCGGTACAGGACAGGATGTCCTGCACGAGGACTTCGCCGGGGACGAGCCGAGGATCACGCTGGCCGTCAGCGAGGAGCCCTACCGCTACGAGTGGACGGCTGGTTACGCGCCCGAGCAGAACTTGCTGCCGTTGAAGCTCGTCGAAGTGCCGCTGACGGAGGAGGGCCCGAACGCCCCGCGGGATGAGACGGCAGTGGCACCCCGCTACTTCACGGACGGCTTCCAGTACCTGCACGCCGACCGCATCACTCCCACGGAGCGCTACCCCCGCGACCACCACATGGCCGTCAGGCGCGGCTTCCTCGGCATCCGGGGCGAACACACCGTCAACTTCCTCCGCCACCATGCCGGCGACGAAGTACCCGAGGGCCCGCTACGGCACCGGCGAGCCGCCTCCAGTCGGCTCTTGGACCAAGTTGCCGCCTGGATGCGGGAGTTGTGTCCGGGCGTGCACATCAAGACCGAGGTCATCGAGGCCACGGACTCGGTAAGGCTGTCGTACGGGTTCGGCAACGCGCCGAAGCCGACGCAGCGGCGCCCCACGAACGTCGGCTTCGGCCTCACCTACGCCCTCCCCATCGTCGTCGCCTGTCTCAGCGCGCGGCCCGGCAGCCTCGTACTCCTGGAAAACCCGGAAGCACACCTGCACCCGCGCGGGCAGACGGCCATGGCCCAACTGGCCGCCGCGTCAGCGGCACAGGGCGCACAGCTCGTCGTCGAGACGCACAGCGACCACGTGCTCAACGGCATGCGGCTCGCGGTGAAGCGGGGCGTTCTCCCGGCCGATCAGGCGGTCGTCCACTACTTCCGCAACGACGGTGCGGGCGCCCAGGTGATCACCCCGAAGATCGACGCGGACGGCCTGCTCGACCAGTGGCCGGAGGGCTTCTTCGACGAGCTTGACCACACGCTCGACCAGCTTCTCGACTGAGCCGTCCGAGCCGTCCGAGCCGTCCGAGCCGTCCGCTCCGTCCAAGCCGTCCGAGCCGTCCGAGCCGTCCGAGCCGTCCGCTCCGTTCACACCCAGCCAACCCCATCACCGAGTAGGGGGACTCGTGCCGCTGCTGCTGTTCCTGAACGAGAGGTCATGCGGAACCGACTGCGAGCCGTTACGCGCCGACCGGGCCATGAACCAGTTCGCCAGGACCGCGGTGGCGGTCTCGAAGGTGGACCGGGGCGGCACGGTGCTGGTCTGTGAGGTGCCGCTCAAGCAACTCCAGATCGCGGACGGCTACCCGATCGGGAAGTGGATCGGCAACCCGAAGAACCGCGACCCGTGGCTGCGGCTGCGGCTGATGCAGAGCAAGGCGCCGTTCAAGACGGTGTTCCCGGACGGCGAGGATCCGCTTGACGTCGAGTACCGACACGACGGTGTCACCGTGGCGGGCCTCGGCGGGGCCCATCTGATGGACGGCCTGGGCATCTCGCTGCCGGTGCACGCCTGTTGGGACGCCGCCATGCTGCCGTTGGAGTGCGAGCAGCTCGTCGAGGCGGAGGACGGCAGCACCGACACCCGGGTCGGTGACGTCGAGGTCCGGCATGTCTCGGCCGAACGGCACCTCCACGATCACCTGGCGTGGATGCGGACGTCGCGCGACACCGCCGCACACACGGGGGCGCAGCTGTGGGAACGGCGCGCGGAACTCTTCCCGCACCTGCAGTTCCTGCCGCGGGTCGAGGCCGACCTGCGGGGACTGCCCCAGGTGTGGGTGGGGCCCGTGCGCAAGCGGCTCGTCGAGTTGGAGGAGGCCGTTGCCGAGTGGGATCCGCAGGCGCGGCCGGAGGGACCGCGGTGGCGGTCGTGGGTGACGGGGGAGCACCAGGGGCGCAGGCGGCACTGCCAGTTCACCGATCTCGACGGGCAGCTGGAGTTCTTCGACACCCACTCCCGGTTCACGCCGGACGAAGGGCGAGTGCACTTCCGGCTCGTGCCCGAGGACAAGGCCGTGCGGGTCGCGTACCTGGGCAGGAAGCGCGGCATCTGAGGGTCACGGCAACCCTGCCGTCCCTTACGGTGGGACGCACATCATGATCCAGCGCCGAAGGGGGACCGCGCGTGCGACCGACTCTCGCCGCCGACCAGGTACGCGCCAGCCTGAGCCAGTACCTGGCGACGACCTACGCGCTGGCGGACGAGTCGACGCGGCGGGCGCTGGAGCAGTTCCTCGGGGACCCCGGTGACGGGATCTTCCGCGGACCGTATCTGCGGATCCGTACCCCCTTCAGGACCGCCGTCGGTGACGGCTGGCAGAAGCATCTCGAGTGGTGGCCCAAGGGCTTTCGGCCCCACCGGCACCAGGCCCTGGCCTGGGAGCGGCTGTCCACGCTGAACGGTCCCGCGGAGCCGACGCTCGTCACCACCGGGACCGGGTCCGGCAAGACCGAGTCGTTCCTCGTGCCGCTGCTCGACCACTGCCGGCGGGAGCGCGCGGCCGGGCGGGACGGGGTGAAGGCCGTTCTGCTGTATCCCATGAACGCGCTGGCCACCGACCAGGCCCAGCGCATCAACGACCACCTTGACAACGCGAAGGACACGCGGCTTGAGGGCGTACGCGCCGGCCTCTACATCGGGGACACGCCCTCGCGGGAGTTCAAGGACTCCGTACGCAAGGTCGCCGTGGACCGGGAGGAGATCCGGGCCACACGGCCGGACATCCTGATCACCAACTACAAGATGCTCGACCTGCTGCTGCAGCGCCCCGAGGACCAGAAGCTGTGGCAGGGCTCCTCACTCGCCTACATCGTGCTGGACGAGTTCCACACGTACGACGGCGCCCAGGGCACGGACGTGGCGATGCTGCTGCGCAGGCTCGGCGCGGTGACCGGGCTCGCGCGGGACGAGCGGCCACTCGGGCCGGTGTGCCCGGTGGCGACCTCGGCGACCCTGGGGGAGTCGGGGGGCGAGACCTCCACCATGCTGGAGGTCGCCGAGCAGGTCTTCGGGGTGCCCTTCCCGCCCGAGGCCGTGGTGGGGGAGTCGCGGCGGAGTGTGGACGAGTTCGTGGGGGAGAGCGACTTCTCGCTGCCCTTCCCCTCCCCGCACGAGGTGGCCGAACTCGGTGATCCCACGCGGGACTCGGGGGCCATGGAACGGCTTGTGGCGGCGTTCACGGGTCAATCGGGGCTGTCTCCGGCCGAGTTGGGGGCCAAGCTTCGGCGGCACCGGCTCACCGCGGCCGTTCTGGAGATCCTCGACGGCAAGCCCCGTACGCTGCCCGAGGTCATGGAGGTGCTGCCCCGGTACGCGTACCACTGGGGCGTGGCCGTCCAGCAGAAGCCGGACATCGCCGCCAAAGCGCTTGCCCGCTATGTGGCGCTGCTGTCGACGGCCCGCGATCCGGACGACCCGAAGCGGCCACTGCTGTCCATCGAGATGCACCACTGGGTACGGTCCGTGTCCCGCGTACTGCGGGGAATCACACCCGCGCGGGCCGAGTTCCGCTGGGACGACGAACGGGTCGCCTCCGGCGGGCGGCTGGTGAGCAAGGCCGCGGACGACTCGTCGGACGAGGCGGACAGCGGAGAGGCGGGGGACGCGGCGCCCGCTCCCGCCGACGACAGCGCGCCCCGGCCGGCCGAGGTGTTCCTGCCCGCCGTGTTCTGCCGCGAGTGCGGGCGCTCCGGCTGGGCGGCGCTCTCCCCGGAGACGGACGCCGCCGAGCTCGACCTGAACGCCACCAAGATCCGCCGGGCGTCCGTCGGACGGGACAAGCGGCGCGTACGGAACATGATCGCGACCACTGCGGCGCGCGCCCACGAGGTCGCGTTCGCGCGGGACACGCCGCGCAGCGGACCCACGGTCATGGTGCTGGACGGCGACAGCGGGCGACTGCGCCCCGTGTCGCCCGAGAGCGACTTCGAGCCCGCCCACGACGGCATGGGTCCACGGATCGCGAAGACGCTGCACAATGCGGCGTTCGTCGAGGTCGACCTCGCGGGCGAGCGCACGGCCGAGCGGGACCAGTGCCCGGCCTGCCGCACCTTCAACTCCATCCGCTACCTCGGTACGGGGCTCGCGGCGCTCGCGGCGGCCTCCATCACCCAGCTGTTCACGGGCGGTGAACTCGACAGGAACTTGAAGGAGAACAAGACCCTCCTCTTCAACGACTCCGTCCAGGACGCCGCGCACCGCGCCGGATACGTCGCCAGCCGCTCGTACACCTTCTCCTTCCGCTCCCTCCTCGCCAGCCGCGTCGAGGAGGACTCGTCCGTCGCGCTGAGCGATCTGGCGGCGGACATCATCAAGGAGGTCGTCGACAGCCGGCTGGTGCGGGTCGCGGTCGTACCACCGGACCTGCACGTGTTCCGGGGCGTCGACACGCTGCTGTCCGGACGCAGTCACGGTTCGAAGGCGACATGGGAACTCATCGCCGAGCGGCTGGCGTTCGCCGCGATCATGGAGTTCGGGCTGCGGTCCCGGCAGGGGCGCACGCTGGAACTCACCCGGACCGTGGCCGCCGATGTGCCGCTGGCCGACCCGGACGGCGTGGCCGAGATGGTGCGCGAACTGCTGCACCGCACACCCGGGGACATCGCGCTGGACGACGGGTCGGTGCCGGGTCCTGAGCGGTTCGTGGGGTTTGTGCGGGGCCTGCTGGAGCGGCTTCGGACGCGGGGTGCGATCCGGCACCGGTGGCTGGACGACTGGATCGACCAGGCGGGTGTGCGCCGCTGGCAGATCTGGGGCGGACGCGAGGAGGGCATGCCCGCCTTCCCGCCGGGCGTCTCCGCACCCGCCTTCCTGCTGGGCGGGCCGAAAAAGGGAAGCGACGACTTCGACGTACTGACCGGACGGCTCGGCTGGTACCAGGACTGGACCGTCCGCGCCCTCGGCCTGCGCAACCGGGACGCGGCCACCGACTTCCTGGTCCGGCTGCTGCCCGCCCTCGCCGACGCGGACGTGCTGTCCGTGCGCACCGCGGGCGACGGGGCGACCCGGGTGTACGGGCTCCAGCCCGGCCATGTGCACGTACGGGGGCTCGCCGACGAGGACGTCGGTGACGCGGGGGTGCGCTGCCCCGACTGCTTCTGGCAACAGACCGTCCACCCCGATCTTGTCGGCCAGTGGCACGGACAGCCGTGCCCGCGCTACCGCTGCCGGGGGCACCTCCAGGCGAGCCAGTACGGCGAAGGGACCGTCCGCCAGCGGGACTTCACCGACGACTTCTACCGGCGCATGTACCGCGACGCCGGCGTCTTCACCATCAACACGGCCGAGCACACGGGCACCTTGGACCGCCGCAAGCGGGAAGCCGTGGAGAAGGCGTTCCGCGACGGCACCGACGTCCACTACACCAACCCGCAGGTACTGTCCTGCACACCCACGCTCGAACTCGGCATCGACATCGGCGACTTGTCGACCGTCGTCCTCGCCTCCCTGCCCAAGGGCCCGGCCAACTACGTGCAGCGGGTCGGCCGCGCCGGGCGCTCCACCGGCAACGCCTACCTGCTGACGATGGTCGACCGGGGGCCGCGCGACCGCTACTACCTGGAAGACCCGCGCCAGATGATCGCCGGGGACATCCAGCCGCCCGGCTGCCACCTGTCGGCCGTGGAGATCCTGAGGCGTCAGTACCTCGCCCACCTTCTCGACGTGGTCGCGGCCGGGAAGCTGCTGTCGGCGGACAGCGACCGGGTCCCGCTGCGTCCGCTGCCGCGCCGGGCGACCGAACTGTTCGACACCTCCGGCTGGCTGACGGAGTTTCAGGAAGCCGCCATGGCCGACGGGCGACGGCTCGCGGACGTGTTCCTCCGCCTCTTCCCCTCGTACGACGAACAACGCGGCACCGGCGTGAGCCCTCAAGCCGCCGACGCCGTACGGGAGTTCGCGACCGAAGGGCTCAAGAACGCCCTCGACAAGGCGCGCGAACAGTGGGCCGAGCGGCGAGGGGAACTCCAGCGCCGTATCAAGGCCATCGACGCGGCGACCGACCTGCTCGTCGCCGGTGACCCCGAGCACGAGCGGCAGGGACGCGAACTGCGCGCCGAGCGACGGGCCGTCAGCCGACGGGCCCGTGACATCAGCTCAAGCACCGCGCACGGAGCACTCGTCGACCTGGGCCTGCTGCCCAACTACAGCCTCGTCGACTCCACCACCGAACTGGAGGCCACCCTCACCTGGACCGAGGAGGCCCCGGACGGCCCGGCTGGGCGCAAGGTGTACCGCAGCAAGGTGCTCCGGTACGACCGCACCGCACGGTTCGCGCTGGAGGACTTCGCGCCCGGCAACCACTACTACATCCAGGGCTACAAGCACCGGATCACCGGACTCGACATCGGCAGCGGCAAGCGCCCTGCCTGGATCTGGTGGCGGATCTGCCCCGACTGCGGCCACGTACGCACCCATCGGGCCCAGCAGGACTCCTCGGCGTGCCCGCGCTGCCACTCCGCCGCCATCGGGGACGTGGGCTGTCTGCACAAGGTCCTCGTGCCGCACCGCGTCCACTCCCGCGACCAGCGCGATGACGCCCGGGTACGGGACGACACCGACGAGCGGGAACGGCGGCACTACACCGTCGTACCGGCCGTGGACATCCCGCACGACAGTCTCGTCGAGGCCTGGCGGCATGGCAGTGCCACCTTCGGCTGGGAGTTCACCCGGCAGGCCGTGATCCGGCACATCAACGTCGGCGCCTCGCGCGTGGACACCGTCGCCGACGACGCCTTCGCCGGGCGGAGGGTGCGGCTCAACCCGTTCTGGGTGTGCGACTCCTGCGGCTACGCCGACCCGGACGGCGGGCCCGTCTCCGACGACGCCCTGCTGCCGGCCAAGGCCACGAAATACCACCGGCCCTGGTGTCCCAAGCTGCGCGAGAGCGTGCCCGACACCCGTGCCCGGCAGACCGGGGTCCGGCTGCTGCTCGCGCACGAACTGCGCACCGAGGCCCTGCGCATCCTCATCCCCGCCGTCACCGCGCACACCCAGGAACGGCTCGTCTCCTTCAAGGCCGCGCTGCTCGCCGGGATCGCCCGCAGCTACGGCGGCGACCCCGACCACCTGGCCGTGGTCACCGACTCCATGCCCGACCCTGGCAGCGGCGACCCCGACGTACGCCGCCACTACCTCGTCCTTTACGACACCCTCCCCGGAGGCACCGGCTATCTGCACCAGCTCGCCGGACCCGACGGGCTGCGGGACGTGCTGGCCCGTGCCCGGCAGCTCATCGAGACGTGCGCCTGCGTGGAGGAGGGACGGCCCGCCTGTCACCGTTGCCTGCTGCGCCACGTCGCCGACAGCGAGTACGAGCAGGTGTCGCGGGAGCAGGCCCTCGACATGCTCGGCGAACTCTTCGGCAGCCAGGGCGAGGGCTGGTCGGCCAAGCCCGTGGCCACCACCGGTGACATCACCCTCGTCCACCAGGTGGAGAGCGAGCTGGAGGCGCTGTTCCGGCGCGGGCTGCTGGAGTGGGCGGGCCGCGACGACGTCGACGAGGCGAGCGTACGGACCGCGCTCACACCGGACGGCGAGCGGAGCACGGAGCTGCGGCTGACCGCACCGGACGGGTCCGTGACCCGCTGGCAGATGGAGACGCAGACCTCGCTCGGCTTCACCCGGCCTGACGTGGTGTTCACGCGCCTGGACGCCGAACAGCCGCGGGTAGCCGTCTACCTGGACGGCTACCGCTACCACGCGAGCGGTGAGCACAACAACATCGCCATCGACGCGGCCAAGCGCACCCGGCTGCGCGCCGAGGGCTGGCAGGTGTTCCAGCTGACCTGGGACGACGTCGAGGCCTGGACCGGCAAGCGCAAACCGCCTGCCGACCCGGTGTGGATGCCGTACCAGAACACCGCGCAGAAGACCGCGCTCGACATCCACCGGCGGCTGCACAGCGGGGATACGCGGGATCTGCCGCGCTTCGTATGGGCCAACCCGGTGGACACGCTGATCGGGTATCTCACCCGTCCCGAACCGGAGTTGTGGCGCCGCCGCACCCAGAGCGCACTGTCCGGCTTCGCCGCCGTAGCCGCCACCAGCCGGGCCCTTGCCGACGGCCCGGCCATCGCCGAGCGCATCACCGAGGCCCTGCGCGGGGAGCGGCTGGCCGGGGGCAAGGGTGCCGTGCAGGTCATGGCGACCAAGGACAGCAGCGGCTGTCCGCTGACCATCGCCCTCGATCTGCGCCGGGGGCAGGCGGGGGCTGTGTGGTCGGCGGTGACCGTGCTGGACGACAGCTCGGAGGCGGTCGCGGACGAGACCGCGCACCGGCGGCGGTGGCAGGCGTGGCTGTACTGGACGAATCTGCTCCAGTTCCTCAACGAGGGGGAGGGAGACGGGGCGCAGCTCGCAGGGAGCGGGCTTGACGCGTTTGACGCGGGGGAGTTGGCGGTCACCGGGGGAGCGGGGTGGCTGACCTCGCAGCGCCGGAGGGGGCCAGTGGCGGAGCCGGAGGCCGTCGTTGCAGAGAGCGCCGAGTCCGGGGTTGTACGGGATCCAGCCTGGGCCGAGGTCATCGAGTACCTGCTGGAGGAGCCCGGCCTCAGGGAGTTGTGCGTGGCATTGACGGAGCGGGGGGTGCCTGCTCCGGTGGCCGGTTACGAACTAGGCGCCCAGCTCTGGCCCGCCGAACTCGCCTGGCCGGCCAGGCGAGTTGCGGTCGTGCTCGCCCATCGGCGGGGCGAGGACGGTACGCCGGACCACGACGCCGAGGAGCGTGACAAGGCGTACGCGGCGGCGGGCTGGCGGGCGCGTACCGCGGTCGAATGGGACGCTGGGGAGCTGGCCGCGCTGCTCCTCTCCGGAACCGCCGGAACTGACGGAGACGAGAACTCCGAGAATGGGGGGCACGCCGGATGACCGGGGGCGCCACGCTACGGCTGCTCGACAAGGCGGACAAGGAGATCGCCGCGCTGGACCGTACGACCGTCGAGGCGGTGTACCGGTTCCAGCGCGACTTCCGGAAGAACCCGGGGGCGGGGGTCTTCCACCTCCGGGAGTTGAGGGACGACGGCCGCCTGTTCTCCGCCCGCGTCGACCAGGACCACCGTGCGCTCCTGCTCCGGCTCGCCGCCGACGACTGGCTGCTCGTCTCGGTCCAGCACCGCGACCGTGTGAAGCAGCACGCGGACCGGCTCGCGTACGGCATCAACCAGGTCACCGGCGCCATCGAGTACGTGGACCTCCAGGCTGTGGAGGAGGACGTACGGGACGCACCTGAGCCCCAACTGCCCGCCGAGGAGCCGCTGTTCGCGCGGTACGGCGCCGAGCGGCTCGCCGAGCTGGGTGTCGCCGAGCCGCTCATCCCGATCGTCCTCAAGCTCACCTCGGACGACGAGGTCAGGGCGCTCGCGAAGTACGCGCCCCGGCACACGGGCGAAGTACTGCTGCGGCTGCGCGACGGTTACTCGTACGAGGACGTCAAGGAGCAGGTCACCGCGCTGGTCGCGGTCACGAAGGAAGACGAGTTCGACGCCGATGACTGGCAGTCGGCCGCGGGGCGCTCCCAGGCCGTCGTCATCACCGACGACGAGTCGCTCCAGAGCATCATCGAGGAACGCGACTTCGGCCGCTGGAAGGTCTTCCTGCACCCTACGCAGGAGAAGCTGGTGCGCCGTGAGTACTCCGGTCCGGCCCGGGTGAGCGGCGGCCCGGGCACCGGCAAAACCATCGTGGCGCTCCACCGCGTCAAACACCTCGTCGACCGGCTCGGGCCAGGCCACACCAAGCCGGTGCTGCTCACCACCTTCAACAAGAACCTCGCCGCCGACCTGCGGGCCCGGCTGCTGGCCCTCGGCGGCCCCGAGACCGCGGCCCGTGTCGACATCGTGCACGTCGACCAGCTCGCCACCCGCGTGGTGCGCGAAGCCGACCCGGGCAACGCCAAGCGGCGTATCGACGACTCCCAGGCGCTCAGGGAATGGCGGCAGTTGCTGGTGGAGTCGGGGGAGAACCGCTGGGACGCGGAGTTCCTCAGCGACGAGTGGAACCAGGTGATCCTCGGGCAGGCCGTCCGCTCCCGCTCCGACTACTTCGTGGTGCGCAGAGCCGGCCGCGGACGCACCCTCAGCCGCGCCGAACGGGCACAGGTCTGGCAGCTCGCCGAACGCTTCACCCAGCGCCTGGAACTCAAGGGCCTGGAGACCCACCGCCAGGTCGCTGAGCGGGCCGCCCGCCTGGAGATCGACCGCAAGGCCAAGATCGACCGCAGGCAGCAGCAGACCGACGAACGGGGAGGACTGGCGAACGTACACGTCGAGTCCGGCTCCGGAGCCTTCCTCCGCTACCGCTACCGCCATGTCGTCGTGGACGAGGCCCAGGACCTGAGCGCCGCCCACTGGAAGATGCTGCGCGCGATGGTTCCGGCCGGGCCGAACGACATCTTCCTCGTCGGCGACACCCACCAGCGGATCTACGACAACCAGGTCACCCTCGGCAGCCTCGGCATCAACATCCGCGGCCGTTCCTCCCGCCTCACCCTCAGCTACCGCACGACCTGGGAGATCCTCCGCGACGCCACGAAGGTCATGGAAGAGGCAGCCGAAGCCGACTACGACGACCTCGACGGCGGAACCGACAGCCTCAAGGGCTACCGCTCGGTCCTCCACGGTCGCCGTCCCGCACTGCACCGCGCCGACAGCTGGGACGAGACGCTCGACGCCATCGTTGACCAGGTGAAGGCCTGGCACGACATCCCCCGCGAGTCCGTCGCCGTATGTGTCCCCACCAACGACATGGCCTCGGACGTCGAGCAACGCCTCGCCCGCCACGGCATCACCTCCACCGTGATGACCCGCGACGGACTCCCACGCAACGAGGGCGTCCACATCGGAACGATGTACCGCTTCAAGGGCCTCGAATACCAGCGCATGATCATCGCCGGCGTCTCGGAAGGCTTGGTCCCACGCTCCGCCGTCGACGCCTGGCAACGCACGGACCCCCTCCGCCACCGCCGCGAGCTGCAACGCGCGCGCTCTCTCCTCTTCGTCGCGGCGACCCGGGCCCGCGATGCCCTGGCGATCTTCTGGCATGGGGAGCCGAGCCGGTTCCTGACGCCTTTGGGGGCGTCTAACAGGGCCTGATGTCACGGGAGTTCGGGAGAGCACACGAGGGTTCGGACAGTCTTGAGCCTCGAACGGTCATGACCGAATAGGCGCTCTTTCAAGCATGTCCGCCCGGGTGTCACCGTTTCGTCAGGAACGGACACTGGGGGCGGGTATGGCAATACCTTCGTACGTTCCGGGACTGCCTGCGAAACACGCGGCGCTGGCCGGATTCAAACACGTCGAGCTTCCTGACAAGCATCGTGTGCAGCCACTCTGGACCATCCCACCGCCGGACAGGACGGCGGAACTCGTGGAATACCTGAGGGGAAAGGCGCGGGCCCTCCGTAACGGACCCGGCCTGCATCCGGGCTGGCTCGACGCCCGGAACGCGGAGGGTGAGCTCGACCTCGTGGTCGAGCACGTGTGGCAGGAGGTCTGTGCCACCCTCCTGGGCACTGCGTTACGGCCGGTCACAGGGCCCGAACGTGACCCGGCCCAGCAGACTGCCGCTGCCGAGACTGCCAGGGAATGGGGCGACGGACTCGGCGTGCGGGTCGCGCTGCATGCCGGGCCCGATGCGGACCTGCGCGATCGGTGCCGGGAACTGATCGGCCGACTGCGTGGCCGAGACCCGGAACTGGATCTTTTCCTCGACCTGTACGACATCGGAAACGCCGACGCCGCCGTTGCCCGTGCACTCCGCGGCTGGCGCGAAGTCGGCACACTGGCCGAGTGGCGGACCGTCACACTGCTGGGCGGCTCCTTCCCCTGGGGCGCGAAGGAGCTGAAGGATCACGATCTGACGGAGTGGCCGCGCGCCGAGTGGCAGGTGTGGCAATTGGTACGGGACCGAATAGAGCCCCAGGCCCCGGAGATCACATACGGCGACTACTCGACCGTCCACCCTCGCAGCGGCGACGCGCCGCCCGGCGGAAGGATCTTCTACGAGACGCCGCGCTACACCACGGCCGAACACTTCCTGATCGGCAAGGGTGCCCAGTGGGGTCGTGGTGAGGAGAGCCTCATGAAGACGCTCGCCGCGCGGATCGCCGGCGATCCCGAGTTCCGTACGTCCCGCAGCGACGGAGAGCGATGGTTGCAGAATCAGGCAGATCCTGTTGTCAGTACGAACCCCGGGAACCCCTCGGTGTGGGTGGAGAAGGGCCACATACAGCACCTCACCTTCATCGCCGACCAGATGCGCGAGCCAGGCCGTTGACCTGGGCGGCGCGGATCGAATAACCCTTCGGAAAACGCCAGTTGCCACTGCTACCGTCTCCCACGTGGCGAAACTCAATCAGATCATCGCAGTCGAGAAGGGCGTCAAGGCCAAGTCGCACCAGGACCTGACGGCCGCTCACCATGGGCTGCAGAAGCCTGCCCTGCTGGCCGGTATCTCGCGTACGTATCAGCCGAAGGACGAGGAGGGTGAGCAGTTGCCGCCCGAGTCGACTCGGGTGCAGGTGCAGGCCGAAGACGTGCTGCGGGACACTGCGGCTACCCTTACGCGGCTGTTCGATGTGACCGCCACCAAGGACTGGGCCAACTGCACGGCCAGGGCGGACATCACCGTTGACGGGCGGGTGCTCGTCGCCGAGGTGCCGGTGTCCTATCTGCTGTTTCTGGAGAAGCAGCTCACCGATCTCAACACCTTTGTGCGGAAGCTGCCGGTGCTCGACGCCTCCGAGTCGTGGGTGCAGGATCCGTCCACGGACGCCTGGAAGACCGAGCCGGTCCGGACGCTTCGTACGAAGAAGGTGCCTCGGAACCATGTGAAGGCCGAAGCCACCGAGAAGCATCCGGCGCAGGTCGAGGTGTACTACGAGGACATACCGGTCGGGTACTGGACGACCGTCAAGTTCTCGGGTGCCCTTCCCGCCCGGCGTGTGAACGAACTGCTGGACAGGGTCGAGAAGTTGCAGCAGGCCGTCAAGTTCGCCCGGGAAGAGGCGAACGGCGTCGACGTCGTCGACCAGCGGGTCGGTGACGCCGTGTTCGGCTACCTGTTCGGGTAGCCTCAGAAACTCCCCGGCCACCAGTCACCTCGGCCGGGGTGCGCGAGGAGCGCAAAGCTGAAGCTGAGGCTTGTCGTGACTGCGCGGTTCCCGATGAGGAACCGCGATCAATCTCAGACTATTGCTCCAGACTCAGCATTCGCCGCCGATCGCCGGATCGACCGGGCTCAGGCCCCGGACGTCGAAATGCCGGTTCAAGTCCGGCCCGCACAGCTCGATGTGCGGTGGTCCAAAGGCAGGACGCGGCGACTTCACACTGACCTGGGTCCTCAAGCGTGCCGGCGTGCGACGTGGGCGGCATCACAGGGCTCGGGGGCCGGCTACGCCCCCGGGTCCGCTCCTTTCCGCGCGCACAGCCCCTACCCTCCGGTTCGCGCACATCGCCTGCACCCCGGGGCCGGCGCCCGCTCCAACAGCCGTGGAGCGGGATTGCGTTCATAAAGAACGCGGCCTGCCCGCCATCCGTCACCTCGCTGAAATGCGAGAGTTGCATTTGCTCCAGGTTCGCGACCTACCGTGGGCACCACACACCACCGCCCGGCCGACGTCGCCCGAAGGCACACCCCCGCCCTCGTACTGACAGGAGCCCCGTGTCCCGCCCCGCCCTTGCTCTGCCTCCCTGGCTCGCCCATGCCCTGCGCGCCCAGCGAGGGCCCGTGCCGTGGAGCGCGGTCGTACGAGGGGCGTTGGCCGCCGGGCCGTTGCTGCTCGTGGCCGTTCTCGTCGATCGGCCCTCCATCGGAGTCGTGGCCGCCCTCGGTGCCATGCTCGCCGGGACCAATGACCGGCCCGGGAGTCGACGGGCCTCCATCAAGCGGCTCGGGGTGCCGGCGCTCGCCGGGGCCGCAGGGCTGTTCCTCGGGGCGTATCTGGGGGAGCAGGCCGGAGCGGTGCCGCTGACCTTGGTGCTGGCCGGGCTCGGGCTGGTGGGCGGGGCTGTCAGTGCCGTGGGGCCGGTGGCTTCCGGAGCCGGGACGCAGTTGCTGGTCGCGGCTGCCGTGGGGGCCGGGATGCCGTTGCCCGAAGCAGGGTGGCAGCGCGCCCTGTTCTTCCTCGCGGGCGCACTCTGGCTCCTTGTGCTGCGGCTTGTGCTGCCGACGCCCCAGGCCCTGGTCAGTGACTTCCGCTTCGACGGGGAGCGGGAAGCCGTTGCCTCCGTGTACGAGGCCGTCGCCGCGCTGCTTGCTGCCGTGGGCGGTGAGCAGGCCATGGCCCGGCGTGCCGCGCTGACCGCCGCGCTCGATCACGCGCAGGACGCCCTCGCGGGGCCGAGGCTGCGGCGGTACGCCAGTTCCGCAGCCGAGCGGCGGTTGCGGGCGCAGTACGCCGCCGCGCTGCCCCTCGCCGAGGCCGCGACCGCGCTCGCCTGGTCCGGGGACGCCCTGCCCGCGCGCGCCGCGGACGGGCCGCGACGGCTCGCCGTGGCCGTACGGACGGGGGAGGCCTGTGGGCCGCTGCCCGCACCCGCCCGTTCCGTACCGGGGCTGCGGGCCCTCGACGACGCTCTGCTGCATGCGGCGGAGGCCTTCGACCGGGGCGGCAGGAAGAGTGCACCCAAGGGTTCCAGCGGCCCCATCGACCTCGGTGCCCAGCAGACCGCGCGCCATGGTCTGCATCTACGTCCCGTCCGTGCCAAGGCCCTCCTGCGCACGGTCACCGGCGCCGGAGGCCGCGAGTACGGGCTCCGGGTGGCGCTGAGCTTCGGCGCGAGTGCCGCCGTCGCGCAGGCGCTGCACCATGTGCACTGGTACTGGCTCCCGGCCACCGCCGTCTTCCTCGTCAAGCCCGATCTCGGGCCGCTCGTCTCACGTGTGCTGTGCCGGGCCGCGGGGACTGTGCTCGGCGCCGTCGTGTTCGCCGGATTCGCCGCGGTGCTGCCCGCGCCGGAAGGGCTCGTGGTGCTCGTGGCCGTCAGCGGGGCCCTGATCCCGGTCGCCATTCGGCACTTCGCCGCCCAGACCGCCGTCATCACCGTGCTGGTGCTCTCGCTCGTCATGGTCGGCGGCGAACCGCAGGCCTCCTGGAGCCGGATCGGCGAGACGCTGCTGGCCTGCGCGATCGTGCTGCTCGTCGGGCATCTGCCGGCGCCGGGGCAGCGCGGCGGGAACGTACGGGCCCGCCTTGGGCGTGCGACCGACGCGGCGCACGCGTACCTGGCGCAGGTGCTGAGCGGGGCCGACGACCGGGCGGCGCGCTGGGCGCTGCGCCGCGAGGCCTACCGGACGCTGGCCGAGGCCCGTGCCGCGATCGACCGCGCCTCGGCCGAACTCCCCACCCTGGCACGGCACACGGAAGGCACCGACGAGGTGGCGGCCACGCTCGAACGCCTCGTGGACACGACCACCGCAAGCGCCGTCCACCTCGACGACACGGGACAGCTCACCCCTCGGCACACCGAACGCCTCGCCACCCTGCTCGACGAACTCGTCGAGCGGCGGGAGCGGGCCGGGCTCACTTCGGAGGACGACCGGTCGGGGAACGCTCTGAACCTGAGCGCCTGATCAGTTCGTACGGACCCGACTCAGCTCGTACGGGCCTGACCGACTGTCTGCTGATCCAGTACGGAACGCCGCGTGATCCGAGGAACGCGAGGAAGCGCGAGGAAGCGCGAGGAAGCCTTCACACCCGTAGCCTCACACCCGTATTCGCGCCCACACCGGAGCATGATCCGACCCCGCCTCGTCCCGGCGCGCACTCGGATCATCGCCCACCGACGCCAGCGTGGTCACCTCCTGGGCCGGAGCCCCGGTCCCCGCACCGGTCACATGGTCGAGGAGGAGGCGGCTGACCAGTATGTGGTCGATCAGCTCAGGGCGGCCGGCGTGCACTCGGGAGAATCGTTGCTTCTGGTCGATGAGAGGGGCGATGTTCCACAGGCGGGACGCGTCGCCCTTGTCGGGGCGTTCGAAGCCGGGGGTCTTGATCTCGGAACCCGGCGGGCCCTGGAGGATCTGGGTCGTGGCGGCCGCGACCTCGTCGTTCAGGTCGCCGACGACGGCCACGTTCCGCTCCTTGCCCTTGCCGTCGAGGAACTCGTCGGTGAGCGCGCGTAGCGTCGTGGCCTCGGCGGCCCGCCGGTAGAGGGCGTACGCGCCATAGCGCGCCCGCTCTCCCTCGTCCCGCGGCTGGAACCGTCCGCCCGGATACGTCAGCAGCTTCGACTTCAAGTGGCACACCGCCACCGTCAGGGTCATCGCCCCCATGGCAACCTCCACCGCCAGGAAACCGCGGCCCGCACGATCCACCGGCTCACCGTCGTCGTCACCCTGCACGGGCCGCAGCGGAGTGGGGAAGGCGTTCGTGTCGGCCCGCACCCGCAGTGCGGGGCGGCTGAGGCAGCCGACCCTGATGCCGCGGCCGTCCGGGTGTTCCGAGAGCGCGATGTGCCAGTCGCCCTCCAGCATGTCGGCCAGATCCCGCAGCGCCGCCGGGTCGCCGACCTCCTGCACACCGAGCAGTGTGGGGTCCAGGTCCGTGATCATCGAGGACAGAGCGGTGAGCTTCGCCTTGTACGCGGCCTCGTTCCTCGGTCCGAACCGGCCGCCGGGCCGATACAGATTCTCCAGATTCCAGGTGCCGAGAAGCATGCGGGCTCCTTCCGGGGAGCACTGCCGGTCGAGACGTGACGGGGTTCGATGACGGGGCTTCGGTGACGCCAGAGTGCGCGCCGAACCCTTGCGGCGACAGGGCGAGGACCGGATGCACGGTTCACGTCACCCGGTCGTACGACGCCGTCGTACCGTGGCGTGATGACATCGCCCGACGCGGAGAACGCCGCCGATCTCATCATCACCGGATGCACCGCCCTCGTGCACGACGATCATGAGCAGATCGACTTCGTCGAGGACGCCACCATCGTCGTACGGGACGGGCTCATCGAGACCGTGACGACCGACGACTTGGCTGACACCCCCGCGGTCGAACGCATCGACGCGCGCGGCCAGATCGCGATGCCCGGCCTGGTCAACTGCCATACGCACGCACCGATGGTCGCGCTGCGCGGCATCGCCGAGGACCTCCCCCTCGAGGAGTGGTTCAACGACGTCATCTGGCCCATCGAGTCCAATCTCACCGACAAGGACGTGGAGTTGGGCGCCCGGCTCGCCTGCGCCGAGATGATCCGGGGCGGTGTCACCTGCTTCGCCGACCACTACTTCTCCATGGACACCGTCGCCGCCGTGGTGGCCGACTGCGGGATGCGCGCCAATCTCGGAGAGGCCTACTTCTCCTCGCAGGGGGCCGAAGGGCGCGAGCGGTCACTGGACTTCGCGCTACGACGGCGAGGCGGAGCCGACGGCCGCATCACCACCTCGCTCGCCCCGCACGCCCCGTACACCGTGGACGACGCCGACCTCGCCGCCACCGCTCAACTCGCCCGCGAGCACGACCTGTTGGTGCACGTCCACGCCGCCGAGAACCGCGACCAGACCGACACCAGCCTGGCCCGCCACGGCCGCACGCCGATCGAGATCCTTCAGGGCGCCGGGCTCCTCGACGTCGATCTGCTCATCGCCCACGGCACGGGCATCGTGGAGCGCGACCTGCCCGTCCTCGCCGGTGCCACGGGACGCGTGGCCGTGGCCAGCGCGCCGCGCGGCTACCTCAAGTTCGCCTGGCCCACCACCACGCCGGTACGTGCCCTGCGGGAACTCGGCATTCCCGTCGGGCTCGGCACGGACGGGGCGGCCTCGAACAGTTCCCTGGATGTATGGGACGCAATGGCCCTCACCGCGCTGGTGCAGAAGTCTACGGAGGGTGACCCGCGCTGGCTCACCTCGCGGCAGGCCCTGCATCACGCGACGCTGCAGAGTGCGCGGGCGGTCGGACTCGGGGAGTCCATCGGCAGCCTGGCCCCGGGGCGAAAGGCCGACATCATCCTCGTCGACCTCTCCGGGCCGCACACCCAGCCTGTGCACGATCTTCCCGCCGCCCTTGTGCACAGCGCCCGCTCCAGTGACGTACGCACGACGATCGTCGACGGGCGGGTCCTCATGCGCGACCGCGAGCTGCTGACGCTCGATGTGGCGGGGATCGTGGACGAGCTGGGGGAACGGATGCCGTCACTGATCGACCGGAGCCATGGCAGGAAGATCCAGGACTACGACGCGTGAGGGCGCCGGGCGGGCGTGAGGCGGGGAGCACGGGGCGGCTGTGAAAAGGGTCCGATATCACTAGGAGTACGAAGACTGACACGAAACGTCACGAAAGCTGAGAGATCGCTCACACTGAGGCAGTAACCGAGTGTCAGCTACATCTCAGTACGGTTACTCAGCGATCCGTTTCCCCCATGGTTGGCGTTTATTAACTCTAGGAGAACAGCGCTTCTACGGGAGCAGCGCTACATGGAGGTGCAAGGTGAACGGGCGAACGGTGCTTGGTCGCTTTCCGGCTGGTGGGCCTCGGGGTTCTTGGCCGGCGGAGGAGTTCGCGCAGGCTTGCCGCCTGGAGGGGCAGCAGGCTGAGGTCGTTATGGACCTGACCTCCGATGCCTTCCTGGTGGTCGTGGACCGCGCAGAATGAGTGGGCGGGGTTCCCAGCCCCGCGCCTTCCCGAAACTGGGGCTGCGCCCCAGCCCGCTGGAGGGGGCGTGAGTCGGCTGCGGGGCCGTCGCGGCCGGTCGCTCCCCGCTCTCGGCTTCTCCCCCCTCTGGGCTGCGCTCGAGCGGGGGGCCTCCGTGAGCGGGGGATCCCCATCGCGCGGAGTCGCAAATTGATACAGCCCCTCGCCCCTGGAGGGCCCCACCTGGCCCGGCGGTTGTCCGCCGAGCCATGATCAGGCTCGGATGGCCTTCGACCACACCGGCGTCGTCCCTGTGACCCGGCACAGCGCCAGGTACAGCGGGATCGGCGGTGTGTACGGAAGCTTGCCGTCCGGCTTGTGGATCAGGTCTGGGAGGGGGAGTGCGGGCGTGCCCGGGATTACCGCTCCCGTCGCGTAGTGCGCAGGTGAAGGCCACTCCAGGGAGACGTCGGAGTCGGCCGGGAGCAGCCACCACCACTGGGAAGCGTCGGCGTATACGCAGCCGACGCGAGGTAGCCGGGACATCAGCGGCGGGCCGAATCGCGCGGGCATCGCCACCGCGTCGCAGCCGAGTGGCGCCTGCATACCCTCCGGGACGGTGAGGCGTCGCAGCGCCCCTGCCCCGGACGGCGCCCGTAGCGAATGACGCAGACGAACCAGTGTGTCCAGGTGAAGCACCCTAGGCACACCGGCCGACGTAGCCCTCACACCCATTCAGCCCCGTCCGTTCTCAAGTTTTCGAACGTCTATGAAACGATTCAGAACCAGTGCCCTGCCGAAGGGCCGTCCGCCCCGGTCGAGGCGGAGCCGGTTCGCGAGGAGCCGGCTGGGGCCGGCCGGCTCCTCGCACTCCAGCCCAGGTCCGACCGCGGCTCGGCGCCGTTGTTCGCCGAGCGCGGCAGGTCCGCCCAGACCAGCAGTCCGGGTCCGGAATCCTGGGCGCCCCAGGCACTGCACACCGCAGCGACGAGAAGCAATCCCCTCCCGTGCTCCTCCTCGGGGCGCTGTGGCGAAGGGTGGGGCTCACCCGTCGCACACCCCTCGTCGCGTACGGCTATTCGCAACTGATCGTCGCCGTCGTGCAGTTCGCACACCACCTGGCGGCTCGCCGTGTGCACGACCGCGTTGGTGACCAGCTCGGAGACGACCAACTCCGCCATGTCGCAGGTGTCCTCGCAGACGGCCCACCCCGAAAGCCGGGCGCGCGTAAGGCGCCTGGCCTGCGAGGCGGAACCTGGATGTGCGGCCAGCTCGAAACGGAACCGGCGCTCGGCAGCCGCATCGGCGGTGCCGAGACCGAACCGGCTCCCGGCGGCGTCTGCGGCGTCTGCTCTTAACGACGAAGGCGGAGTCACGCTTGCCACTATCTCCCCGCCGTGAACACTTGGCAAGAGTCACTCTGAAAATTGCAGAGTGCAGTGTTCTATGCGGAGAGGGCCATGGCACACTGCATCGCAACAGCACGTGACGCGGCGTCTGTTGGGTACTCGCCGGGTACCCACCGGGCGCCGCCCGGGCTGTTCAGGACTATGTGGAGGTGGACGTGAGCGAGCCGCGGTCCGCGCCGACGGTCGGGCAGGTCGTCCTCGGACGGCGCCTGCTGGACCTGCGGGAGCGCGCGGGGCTCAAGCGCGAGGAGGCGGCACGCATACTGCGCGTCACGGCCGCCACCGTCCGCCGCATGGAGATGGCCGAGGTCGCCCTCAAGATCCCGTACCTTCAGCTCCTGTTGAAGGCGTACGGCGTCTCCGACGAAGAGGCAGACGCCTTCGTCACGCTCGCCGAGGAGGCCAACCAGCCAGGCTGGTGGCAGCGGTTCCACGACATCCTGCCGGGCTGGTTCTCCATGTACGTCAGCCTGGAGGGCGCGGCCAACCTCATCCGCAGTTACGAACCCCACTTCGTGCCCGGACTGATGCAGACCGAGGAGTACGCCTATGGCGTTATGGAATCCGGCGCCATCGGCCAGACGAGACCCGAGGACATAGAGCGACATGTGGCGCTGCGTATGCAACGCCAGGAGCTGCTCACGCGTGAGGACGCGCCACGCTTGTGGGTCGTGATGGACGAGACGGCCCTGCGCCGGCCCGTCGGCAGCCCCGAGGTGATGCGCGCCCAGGTCGACAAGCTGCTCGAGGTCACGAAACTGCCGAACGTGACGCTGCAGATCGCCCCGTTCTCCTCGGGGCCGCACGCGGGCACGTACGGGCCCTTCGTGCTCTTCCGATTTGCCGTGCCCGAACTGCCGGACATGGTCTACAGCGAGTACTTGACCGGCGCCGTCTACCTGGACGCGCGTGCCGAGGTGGCCACTCATCTCGAGGTCATGGACCGCATGGCGGCGCAGGCCGCCACAGCACATCGCACGAACGAGATCCTGCTGGATCTCCGCAAGGAGCTGTGAATGACTCGCATCAAGTCCCGGGTTCACAACGGGCGCATCTACAACGGCATGCCCGCACGTGAGTTGGGCAGCGAAGGCTGGCACAAGCCCTGGAGCGGGGGCAACGGCGGCAACTGCCTGGAGGCGATGAAGCTCGCCGACGGCCGTATCGCGGTCCGTCAGTCGGCGGATCCGGACGGACCCGCCCTCATCTACACCCCCGGCGAGATGACGGCGTTCATTCAGGGGGCCAAGGCGGGGGAGGCGGACTTCCTGCTGTCCTGAGGGGCCCTTGTTCACCAAACTCCGTTGTCAATTGTCCATTATTCGTTGCCCTTTGTGTCCCCTATCAAGGTGTAGAACTGCCCGATCGACGGCGGCCCGACCGCGAGGGTGCGGCGGGCCGCCGCACAGCGGTGGGCCGGTTGTCGCCGACGCGATCCTTCGGCCACTTGCCCGGTGTGGCCACTTGCCCGGTGTGGCCACTTACCCGGGCGGCAGCGCCGCGCACAACGCCTCCAGCGCGGCCCCGTACGCGTGCTCCGGAGGCGTCGCATAGCCGACGACCAGCCCGTCCGGTCCGCCCGGCCCGTCCGGTCCAACCGGTGCCGGGACGGCCGCCTCCGGGTGCCGGAACTCGGCGAGCCCGTCCAGGGCCAGTCCCTGCCAGTGGGCGGCTCTGACGGCGGCTTGCTCGCTTCCGGGCGGCAGTCGTAGCACCGCGTGGAGTCCGGCCGCGATGCCGGTGACCTCGATGTGCGGTGCCTGGGCGGCGAGCGCGACGACGAGACGGTCCCGTCGCGTCCGGTACCGCTGCCGCATGCGCCGCACATGACGGTCGTACGCCCCGGAGACGATGAAGTCCGCGAGCGTCAGCTGGTCGAGGACGCTCACCCACGCCTCACGCTCGCCCTTCGCCTCCAGTACGGCATCGACGTATCGCTCCGGAAGGACCATCCAGCCCAGCCGTAGCGCGGGCGACAGGCTCTTGCTCACCGAGCCGATGTGGACGACCCGCTCCGGGTCCAGACCTTGAACGGCGCCCACGGGCTTGCGGTCGTAGCGGAACTCCCCGTCGTAGTCGTCCTCCAGAATCACCCCGCCACGCGCGCGTGCCCAGTCGATCACGGCGGCGCGGCGCGAGGGATGCAGGGGCCCACCGGTTGGGAACTGGTGTGCCGGCGTGAGCAGTACAGCCCGCTCCTTGCCCAACTCCTCGACCTGTGCGCCGTCTTCGTCGAGGGGCAGCGGGAGCGTCCGTACGCCTGCCGCTACCAGCAACTCGCGGTGGAAGGGCAGCCCGTACGCCTCAACGGCCAGCGGGCCCTTGAGCACACCGCCTCCGGAGCCGCCGAAGACAAGCCGCAGCGCGTGTGCGAAACCGGAGCAGATCACAATGCGGCTCGGCTCGGTGCGGACGCCACGCGCGCGTGCCAGGTACTCCGTGAGCGCCTCCCGTAGTTCGCGACGGCCGGCAGGGTCTCCCGGCCCGAACGCTTCGTTGGGCGCCTGCTGCAAGGCCCGCCGATACGAGGCGATCCAGGCCGTACGCGGGAACGCCGACACGTCCGGAGTGCCCTGCCGCAAGTCGTGTCGCGGTCCACGCACGCGTGGAGGTGCCTTTTTGGGCACGCGCGCAGCGCGCTGCAGGGGTTCGGCGCTTCCCCACTGCCTCAAGGGCGTGGGCGATAACCCCATGGCGACCCGGGTGCCCGAGCCCTGGCGCGCGGTCAGCCAGCCCTCGGCGACGAGTTCGGCGTACGCGTCGGCGACCGTGTTGCGGGCCATGCCGAGATCGGCGGCCAGCGAGCGGTACGGGGGGAGGCGGGTGCCCGGGGCGAGACGGCCGCTTCGTACGGCCTCGCGCAGGGCGCGAATGAGGGCGGCGCGACGACCTCCCTTGCCCGAGAGTTCCAGTTCCAGTTCCAGATGCAGGTCGGCGCCGATGCGCTCCGCCGAATTGACCCACGATTCCGCCATGGAAATGAACCCTACAGAAGGTCTTTCCGAGCCGTAGTTTCGTGGTCATGACGACGAACACGACGAACGCGACGGACGAGACAGACATGGTGAACGAGACGGACATGGTGAACACGGTGAATACAACGAAGGCAGCGAACGGGACCGCGGTGGCCGAGAACGTTCGCCTCGACTTCGCGAAGTCCGCCCGGAAGGCTTTCCGGGCCCTCATCGGCTTCGACGCCGCCGCCCGCGAGGGGCTCGACCCGGCCCTCGTCGAGCTGATCCAGATCCGGGCCTCGCACCTCAACCACTGCGCGTACTGCCTCCACATGCACACCACCGACGCGCGCAAGGCGGGTGAGAGCGAGGACCGGCTGCACATGGTCGCGGTGTGGCGCGAGGCCGGCCACTTCTTCACGGAGCGGGAACAGGCGGCACTCGCGCTGACGGAGGCGGTGACGCTGGTGGCCGACCGCGGTGTCCCGGACGACGTCTACGCGCGGGCCGCCGCCCGGTTCGACGAGCAGGAACTCGCCCAGGTCCTGGCACTGATCTTCGCGATCAACACCTGGAACCGGATCGCCCTGTCGACGGCCAAGGTGGCGGGCACGGACGAACGCTGACCCCGCTGTCACTGGAGTCTCACACCGTCATCGGCCGGTCGTACGGCCCTATCGGCGCCGGAAGCCGTGAACTTCCGGTCAGTTGACGGTCGACCGCCGCCGCCACCGCGCGGCCCTCCGCGATGGCCCACACGATCAGGGACTGGCCGCGCGCGGCGTCCCCGGCGGCGTACACACCGCGGACGTTGGTCGCGAAGTCGGCGTCGCGGGTGATCGTGCCACGGGGGTCGAGGTCGAGGCCGAGCTGGTCGACCAGGCCGTCGGAGCGGTCGGGGCCCGAGAAACCGAGGGCGAGCAGGACGAGGTCGGCGGGGAGTCGGCGTCCAGTGCCCGGGATGGGCCGGCGCTCGGCGTCGACCTCGACCAGGTGCAGCGCGCGTACATGCCCGTTCGCATCGCCGGTGAAGCGGAGTGTGGACGCCGCGAAGAGCCGCGCGTCGGCGTCCGCCGAGGGCGCCGTCCGCAGCTCGCGGGCCTCCTCATGCGCGGCGGACAGCCGGTAGATCTTCGGGTACGTCGGCCATGGCTCGGTGTCCTCGTCGCGTTCCGTGCCCGGCTGTGTATAGATGTCGAGCTGGGTCACGGACGCGGCGCCCTCGCGTATCGCCGTGCCCAGGCAGTCGGCCCCTGTGTCGCCGCCGCCGACGATCACGACATGCTTGCCGGCCGCGGACAGAGGGGAGGCCTCCATGTCCCCCTCGCACACCCGGTTGGCCAACGGCAGATACTCCATCGCCTGGTGTATGCCATCCAACTCGCGCCCCGGCACGGGGAGTTCACGCCAGGCCGTGGCGCCCACGGTGAGCACGACGGCGTCGTAACGGGTCCGTAGCCCGGCGGCATCGATGTCCCGGCCGACGGCGGTCGACGTCCGGAACTTGGTTCCCTCCGCCCGCATCTGCTCGAGCCGCCGCTCCAGATGCCGCTTCTCCATCTTGAACTCGGGTATCCCGTACCGCATCAGCCCGCCGAGCCGGTCGTCCCGCTCGTACACGGCGACGGTGTGCCCGGCCCGCGTCAACTGCTGCGCGGCGGCGAGGCCGGCAGGCCCCGAGCCGATCACCGCGACCGTACGCCCCGAGAGCCGGTCCGGCGGTCGCGGCGGCGCGAAGCCCTCCTCCCAGGCCCGGTCGGCGATCGCCACCTCGACGTTCTTGATGGTGACCGCGGGCTGGTTGATCGCCAGCACACAGCCCGCCTCGCAGGGCGCGGGGCACAACCGGCCGGTGAACTCGGGGAAGTTGTTCGTGGCGTGCAGGCGATCGCTCGCCGCGCGCCAGTCGTCGCGCGAGACCAGGTCGTTCCAGTCGGGGATCAGATTGCCGAGCGGACAGGCCTCGTGACAGAAGGGGATTCCGCAGTCCATGCAGCGGTCGGCCTGCGTGCGGATGATGGGCAGCAGCGCGCCGGGGACGTACACCTCTTCCCAGTCATGGGCCCGCTCCTCGACGGGGCGGCGCGGCCAGTCCTCGCGGGAGGCGTTGAGGAAACCCTTGGGATCGGCCATGGCCGTCTTCCCTTACATACGCGAACGGGGCCCGTACGGCTTCCGGCCTCCGGGCCGGGGCGGCGGGCCGGGTTCGGAGGGCCGGAGTGCGCAGGGCCTTGCGGCAGACTCTTTCCGCCACGATACGTCGCCCGCGGCGCGTACGCCTCAGTGCGTGCGCCGGCGCATGCGCCTCTGCCTCAGCGCCTCTGCCTCAGCGCCTCAGGCGAGTGCCAGCACGTACGAGATCGCCGCGGCGGCGGACGCGATCATGCGGACGTGGTTCCACGTCGTCCACTCGCTCACATACGAGCGCCAGTACGCGGCGGCCTCCCGGGTCCCGGGATCCATCGTGGCCAACTTCTCGTTGCGCGGGACATTCGCGACCATCGTGACCCCGAAGCAGCCGAACAGATACAGCGCACTGCCGAGCAGCAACTCCACTGTGCCCTCGTCGGGCCACAGCACGAACGTGACCACCGCGAGCACCGCGCACAGTACGGCCGACCCGACGAACACGGCCATGAAGGCCGGCGTCAACGCCGTCACATTGATCGACTTCATCGCGGCCACGCCCTGCGCCGGCGGCAGCGCGGCAAGCCCTCTCATCACAAACGTCGAGAACGCGCAGAAGACTCCGGCCACCAGCCCCGTGCCGAGCACACCCAGCACCGTCAGCACGAAGTACGGTCCATCGATCATGACAACTCCCGCATGTTGAAAGATCTTGCCTGCCAGTCCCTGTCACCACAAGTGAAGTCCGGCACGACCAGGGTCACCATCGCCGAGGGACTCGGGGACATACGCGAAGCGCTCGGTCCGTCAGGGGTGCGGGGCTGTATCAATGTGCGGCTCCGCCGCGCTGGGGGTTCCCCGCTCATGGGGGTCCCCAGCTCGAGCGAGCCGAGAGTGGGGGAGAAGCCGAGAGTGGGGGAGCCGCAAGCCACAACGAATCCGCACCCGACATAGGAAGCCCGCTCGTTTCCATTGGGGCCCCGCCCCCGCCCCCGCCCCCGCCCCGCCCTTCCCCTCCCCTCTCCTCCTCGGCCCTCATCGCCCGCGCGGCATGATGGCCCTGTGCGACTCGAAGCGATCACATGGGAACGGCTCGGCGACCTCCTCGCCGAGCAGTTGCTCGACCTGAAGCCGGACGACGGCAGCCCCTGGCCGCGCATCGCCTTCGACGGAGCCCCGGCCGCCCACCCCGGCGATCTCGCCGAACGCGTGGCCGAAGCCCTGCGCCTGCGCGGCCGGCCCGCCCTCGTCGTCGCCACGGAGGGCTTCCTGCGTCCCGCGTCGCTCCGGTTCGAGCACGGTCACCGGGACGTCGAGGCGTACTACGACGGCTGGTTCGACACGGGCGCCCTGTGGCGCGAGGTCTTCGGCCCGCTGGACCCCGGCGGTGACGGCCGCGTCCTGTCCGACCTCTGGGACCCGATCACCGACCGCGCCACCCGCAGCCGCCGCGTCCAACTCCCGCCCGGCGCCCTACTGTTGCTGCACGGCCCGCTGCTACTGCGGCACTGGTTCCCCTTCGACTTCACCGTCCACATACGCCTCTCTCCGAACGCCCTGCGCCGACGCACCCCCGAAAGCGAGCACTGGACGCTTCCCGCGTACGAGCGCTACGACAGCGAGGCGGCTCCGGGCGACACAGCCGACGTCCTGGTGCGCGCGGACGACCCACGACACCCGGCATGGAACGGCTGACCTCGGCGAGTGGCTCTGGGCAACCTCGATATCGACCCTCCAGCGGAGAACGACGGGGTCCCCATGATCATCCGAGTTGTCCCGGAGCGGATCGATCGTGACCTGCTGGGACTGATGCCGGGCGGCGCGTCGGCAGGGTCGCCGTACTTCGGGCCCTTGCGGGTGCGTATCGCCTCGCGCCCGGCGAGAATGTAGGGCGCCGGGACTAGCGGTGCGTCCCCGCGCCGCGCCGGCCCGCCGGCATCGGGAGGTACTTCATGACCACTGCCGGAGACATCATGCACCGCGGTGCCCAGTGGATTCCCGCCCACGAGACCCTGGACCGCGCCGCCCAGCTGATGCGCGAGCTCAATGTGGGCGCGCTGCCCATCAGCGACGAGAACGAACGGCTCTGCGGCATCCTCACGGACCGCGACATCGTGGTCGGCTGCGTGGCCATGGGCCACGACCCGGCACGCGTCACCGCGGGCGAGATGGCCCAGGGCACACCGCGCTGGATCGACGCGAATGCCGATGTCAGCGAAGTGCTCGGCGAAATGCAGGGGCACCAGATCCGCCGCCTTCCTGTCATCGAGAACAAGCGTCTGGTCGGAATGATCAGCGAGGCCGATCTGGCCGCGCATCTGACGGACGAACAGCTCGCGCACTGGGCCGAGAGCGTCTACGCGAGGACCGCCACACGCTGACGCCGAGATCCCGCCGCCACCGGGAACTCGCTCTCGTCCGGCCGGCCGTGCCGGACGAGAAGCGTCAGGGCCGGTGTCACAGCCAGCCGTTGCGCTTGAACCCCCGGTACAGAACGAAGCACGCAGCGGCAATCACACCGAGCGTCAAGGGGTAACCCAACCTCCAGTGCAGTTCCGGCATGTGTTCGAAGTTCATGCCGTACACACCGCAGACCATCGTCGGCACGGCGATCAGCGCCGCCCATGCCGTGATCTTCCGCATGTCCTCGTTCTGCGCGACGCTGACCTGCGCGAGGTGCGCCTGCAGAATCGAGTTGAGCAGCTCGTCGAACGCGGCTATCTGCTCGGTCGCCCGCAGCAGATGGTCGGAGACGTCCCGGAAGTATGCCTGTATCTCCGGATCGACCACCCGTATAGGCCGGGTGGCGAGATCCATGAGCGGGCGGCTCAGAGGCGCCACTGCCCGCTTCAGCTCGAGGAGTTCGCGCTTGAGCTGGTAGATGCGCCCGGGGTCGGCCCGCGCGCCGTTCTCCGCGAACACATCGGTCTCGACCTGGTCGATGTCCGCCTGCACCGAGTCGATGACGTTCAGATAGTCGTCGACCACATGGTCCGCGATCGCGTGCAGCACCGCGGCCGGTCCCTTGGCGAGCTGCTGGGGATCGGCCTCCAGCTCCTCGCGGAGCGGGCCCAGCGAACCATGCCTGCCGTGCCGCACGGTGATCACGAAGTGGTGACCGACGAACACCATGATCTCGCCGGTGTTCACCACCTCGCTGGTCGCGGTCAGTTCGGTGTGATCGACGTAGCAGACCGTCTTGAGCACCGCGAACATCGTCTCGCCGTACCGCTCCAGCTTCGGGCGCTGATGCGCGTCCACCGCGTCTTCGACCGCCAGCGGATGCAGGTCGAAGAGCTCGGCGATGCCCGCGAACTCCACTTCCGTCGGCTCGTGCAGCCCGAGCCAGACGAAACCGTCGTCGGCCTTGCTGACCTGCTCCACCGTCTCGACGAGATCACGACCGCCGGGCACTCTCGTCCCGTTCTCGTATGCCACGCAGTTCACCACCGCGGAGCCCAGAGGGGACCGGGCCGGGTGACTCAGGTCCACACGGGGACGCCGCCGTGCCAACCGCGCCACCTTGCGAAGGCCGCCGACCCTGTCCAGGCCCGTGACCTTCCGCAGATTCCCTGCCATCGACATCTGGAATCTCCTCGTGGATCTCCTCGCGCCGCACTCTGCGCCTGCCGCGGCCAGTCTGCCAGGCTGCTTCGACGGCGAAGAAAGCCTGGGGGAACGGAACACTCCGATCCAGTCGCCCTGGCGTGTGCTCCGGTAGTCCTGATACGTGAACGACGGGAGCGTCACCCGTCACGGATAAGCCGGACAACTGGGATGATTCCCCCATGACGCGAACCGACGGGTATCTTCTCGACAACCGGCAGACCGAGGCGGGGCAGCGCTTCAATGCCCTCGCCACCCTCTTCGACCCCACGACGTTCCGCCACATCGAGCAGTTCGGCATCGGATCCGGCTGGCGCTGCTGGGAGGTCGGCGTGGGCAGCACATCCGTGGTGTCCTGGCTGGCCAAGAAGGTCGGCCCCACCGGACGGGTGGTCGCGACCGACATCGACACCTCGTGGGCGGCCTCGGCCACCCGGGCGCCGGTCGAGGTGCGAGTGCACGACGTGGGCGTGGACGAGCCGCCGGGCGAGGGCTTCGACCTCGTGCACGCCCGGCTCGTACTGTCTCATGTGCCGCAGCGGGAACGGGCGTTGCAGTCGATGATCAGAGCCCTGCGGGCCGGCGGTCGGCTTCTCGTCGAGGACGCCGACCCCTCACTGCAACCGCTGCTCTGGCCCGACGAGCGTGGCACCGAGCAGCAGCTGGCCAGCCGGCTGCGCCACGCCTTCCGCCAGTTGCTCGCCGAGCGCGGCGCCGATCTCGCGTACGGCCGTCGGCTTCCGCGGCTGCTTCGCGAGGCCGGACTGCGACAGGTGGAGGCGGACGCGTACTTCCCGATCACCTCGCCCGCCTGCGCCGCCCTGGAATCCGCGACGGTCCGCCAGGTCCGCGACCAGCTCGTCGCGGCGGGCCAAGTCACTGCCCAGGACGTCGACCGCCACCTGGCGAATGTGGCGGCAGGCGCCATGGACCTGGCCACGGCGCCGCTGATCTCGGCGTGGGGGCGCAAACCGTAATTCCGGAGAGGGAGTTGGCGGGGGAGTGGCCACTATCTACCCCTTCGGCCCGTTACGGGACCGTGCCCGGCCCCTCCATCTCCCTCTGAGGCCTCCCGCCCACCCGCTCCACCGCGAGCGCCCCCGCTCGACACCCCTGTGCTGCCGCTTCCCCTGGCCCGCTGCCCGAGAGCAGGGCGGCCAGGAAGGCGCCGGTGAACGCGTCCCCGGCTCCCGTCGTGTCCACGGGAGCCGCGGGCGTCGCCGGGACGAGATGCCGTACGGTGCCCGACTCGGCCACCAGAGCTCCTGCGCCGCCTTGCTTGACCACCACCAGCGGGACGTGGCGGCTCAACTTGGCCGCCGCGTCCGCCGTATCGGGCAGCCCGGTGAGCAGGCAGGCCTCGTCCCTGCTCGGCAGCAGTACGTCGATCCCCTCGGCGAGCGCGAGGAACCTGTCCACGCCCAGTTCTGTGAGGAACCCCGCCGACGCGGGGTCCACACTCACCGGCACGCCACGCGCGCGTGCCGACTCCAGAGCCACCGCCGCCAGCGCCCGGCACGACTCGGAGAAGAACAGGTAGCCCGACAGGTGAAGCCACGCGACGCCGTCGAGCAGTGACGGGGACCAGTCGTCGGGGCCGAGCCGCAGGGAGCCGCTGTCCGTGAGGAACGTACGCTCCGCCGAAGCACCCGTGTCCACCAGGCAGATCACCGTCCCCGTCGGCGCCGCGGGATCGACGACCAGGTGAGGACGCACCCCTGAGGCGGTCAGCTCCCTCTCGTGCCACGCGGCGGCGTCGGCGCCCACCCGGCCCAGGAGCCGCACCTCCGCACAGCCCCAATGGGCCGCCCAGCATGCGACGTTGGCGCCCGCGCCGCCCGGCACGGTCCGGACGGCGGCGGCCGTATCGGTGCCGGAGGCGAGCGGTCCGCGGTACTGGGCGACGACGTCCGTGACGACATCGCCGACGACAAGAAGGGCTCCGTCACGATGTTCACGACGATACGGGCTCGTCGCGTCCCAGCCCGGCTCCCTCATGCTCCCGCCGGCCCCGACCACGGGTTCGCCCGCCCCGGTCACGCCCCGGCCCAGGCCGCTGCGATCCGTCCCGCAAGCCGTACGTTGCCGCGCACGGCCGCCAGATTGGCGCTCAGCGACGCCCCGTCCGTGTGCCGGACCAGATAATCGAGCAAGAACGGCGTGACCGCCTGGCCTGTCACGCCCTCCGCCTCGCACGCGTGCAGTGCGTCGGCCAGCACGCGCGCGTGGAGCTCGGGATCGAGCTGCTCCGCCTCGGGCACGGGATTCGCGACGATCAGGGCCGACTCGGGCCCGTCGAGCGCGTCCTGTGCGCGCATGACGGCCGCGACCTCGGCGGGTGACTCCAGCGTCCAGTCCACCGGATGCCCCGAGTCGGACAGATAGAAGCCGGGAAAGCGCCCTGTTGCGTACCCGGCGACCGCGACGCCCAGTGTCTCCAGACGCTGCAGGGTCGCCGGCACGTCCAGGATGGACTTCACGCCCGCGCACACCACCGTGATCCGGGTACGCGCAAGGAGGCCCAGGTCGGCGGACTCATCCTGCGTGACCGTCCACTCCCGGTGCACGCCACCGAGGCCCCCCGTCGCGAACACGCGGACGCCGGCCCGCGCGGCCAGCAGTGCCGTCGCGGACACCGTGGTCGCCCCGCTCGCTCCCGTGGCGACGGCGAGTGGCAGATCGCGATGGCCGAGTTTGCGGATGCCGTCCTCGTTCGCGACACGCTCCAGCTGCTCCTTGTCGAGACCCACTTGGGGCTGCCCGTCCAGGACGGCGATCGTCGCGGGAACGGCCCCCTCTTGGCGTACGGCCTCCTCCAGTTCCAGCGCCACCTGGAGGTTGCGTGGGCGCGGCAGCCCATGGGCGATGATCGTGGACTCCAGGGCCACCACCGGCCGGTGCGCAGCGAGCGCCTCCCGTACCTCTTCGGACACCAGCACGCGCGTGCCTCCTGTCTGTCGGCTCTCCTCATCATCCCTGGCGGGCGGCCTGTCCCTCCAAACCCTTGCAGCGGCGGGAAGGGGGCAGCAGCCTGGGGGCATGACGGACAACTCGATACGTCTCGACCACGTCGTCCTCTGGGTGCGCGACCCCGTCGCCTCGGCCGACTTCTACGAGAAGACGCTCGGCACGGAGCCGCTCAGGGTCACCGAATTCGCCGCGGGGATGGTGTCGTTCCCCTCTGTACGCCTCAATGAGGAAACCATCTTCGATCTCGCGCCCCTGCCGCTGGCCGCGCGTATGGACGCCGTTCCCGGGGCGGCGGAAAGCGCCGGCCACCCGGTCAACCACGTATGCCTGTCGCTCCCCGGTGAGGACTTCGACGCGCTCCGCGCTCGTCTCGAGGAGCGGGCCGTCCCTGTCTCGGACTTCTCGTACGACGCGTTCGGTGCCCGCGGAATGGCCAAGCGCAGCTTCTACTTCCGAGACCCGGACGGAAACGTCTTCGAGGCACGGCACTACGAGTAGCTCTCAGGTTCACGAGTACCTCTCGGGCAGGGAAAGGGGCGTCCGCGCGTCGCGTGGACGCCCCTTTTGAACGTCGTACGAGCCGGGACGCCAGACGGGCTATCGTCGCCCCATCGGCTCCGTGACTTCGGATGCCATTGGCTGTGCGCACGGCGGAGTCCGCCTCGGGGTCGCGGACACAGTCCACTCAGCTGTCGGTGTCGAGAGGTGATTCGGATTCGCGCTGTTCTTCGGATATCGATGATCCCGCCCTGCGCCTGCCCCGGGTGAACAGTGCCAGCGCGCCGAGCGGCAGCAGCAGGCAGGCGGCGATGAGGTTGAGCCAGCCGTAGCCCGCCTGCGCGACGATGAGGCCCGCTGCCGCGCCGCCGACGCCCGCCGAGGCGTTCATGGTCAGGTCGGACAGCCCCTGTGCGGCGGCGCGGGCGGGCTGGGGCACGGAGTCCGTGAGGAGCGCGGAGCCCGAGACGAGGCCGGCCGACCAGCCGAGGCCCAGCAGAAAGAGCCCGGCGGCACTCTGCCAGTGACTGCCGCCCGCGGTGCCCGCGAGCAGCGCCGCGCAGGCCAGCAGTCCCACGGCGAGGCCTATCACCGAAAAGCGCCCGAACCGGTCCGACAACCGCCCCATGATCGGCGAGAACGCGTACATGCCCGCGATATGGCCGCTGATGACCAGTCCGATCAGATCGATGCTCGCGCCATGGTGATCGAGGTCGACAGGCGTCATCGACATGACCGAGACCATCGCCGTGTGCGAGACGGCCACCGTCACCAGAGCAAGACGGGCGCGCGCAGAGGCCCGCACCGCGGCCAGCCCGGCCCGGATGGAGCGCGCCTCGGCGGACTGCTCCTCGACCGGTGCGAGCGCGCGGGCGGTGAGCAGAGGATCGGGCCGCAGCAGCACGGCGACCAGGAGCGCCGAGAGGAGGAAGACCCCGGACGCCCACAGGAAGGGGCCCGCCGTCTCCGGTATGCCGAGCCCGGAGACGCTGCGCCCCGCGGGCGCGGCGATGTTGGGGCCGAGGACCGCACCGATCGTGGTGGCCCATACGACGTTCGAGATGGCCCGGGCCCGTCGCTGGGGCTCGGCGAGGTCAGCGGCCGCGAAGCGTGCCTGCAGATTCGCCGAGGAGGCCGCACCGAAAGCCGCCATGCCGAGCAACAGCAGCGGGAAGTTGCCGACAGCCGCTGCGATCACGCAGAGGCCCGCGCCCAAGGCACCGATGAGATAGGCCAGGACGAGCCCCGGGCGACGACCGCGCGCGGTCATCAGCGCGGCCAGCGGCATGGAGAGCACCGCCGTCCCCGTGACCGTCGCGGTGGGCGCGAGTCCCGCCAGCGACTCCGTGCCGCTGATGTCCTCGGCCAGTACGACAGCGAGCGCGATGCCCGTGGCGACGCCCAGTCCGCCCAGGATCTGACTGGCGATGAGAACAGCGGACGTACGGCGCTGCAGCGCCGACAGCCCCTCCGCGTCTACAGGCACGGCGGTCTGCCGCTCGACGGCGCTCATGGCGAACCCGCCGTGCCGGACGAGTGCGCACGCGTGAAGGATGTGGTCACCGGCGCAGTCTCCCCCCTTTTTTCAACCCGGTCCTCCGAACTCGGGACACCCTCAGAACAGCGGCTCCGGCAGCACCCCTTCCAGCGCCAGCAGCTTCCGCTTCGTCTCCAGGCCGCCCCCGAAGCCCCCGATCCCGCCGTCGCTCTCGACGACCCGGTGGCACGGCACGACGACCGGAAGCGGATTGGCGCCCATGGCCATGCCCACGGCCTGCGCCGCGCCCGGCTGACCCACGCGACCGGCCAGGTCGCCGTACCCCACGACCTTCCCGTACGGGACGCCGGACGCCAGCTCGTGCAGCACCTGGCGGTTGAACCCGGAGATCAAGGACCAGTCCAGGGGCAGCTCGAAGTCGTGCCGGTCACCCGCGAAGTACGCCCGAACCTGGCCTATCGCCTCGGCCAGCAGCGGGGAGTCGGGTGCCTCGACAGGCTCGGCGCCGAGCCGGGACTCCAGCCGGTCCAGAGCCTTGTCGCGCACTGCGTCCGTGGCGTGGAAGACGACGTTGACCAGGCCCTCGTCGGTCGCGGCCAGCAGCAATGGACCGATGTCGCTGTCGACGACGGCCCACACCACCCGCTGCTCGTTCTGCCCATGGCTGTCCATGCGCTCCACCGTACGGCGCACCACTGACAACGCCGGTGGCGGGGGGGGGGGGGGGGGGGGGGGGCCCCCCCGGCGGGCGGGGGGGGGGGGGGCGGCGGGGGGGGGGGGGGGCCCGCCCCCCCCCGGGGGGGGGGGGGGGGCGGGGGGCCCCCCCCCCCCC
>NZ_JBIAHS010000006.1:0-450378 GCF_042870755.1 Streptomyces sp. NPDC006365 | reverse complement strand
TCTCGAACTCCTTGCGGGCCAGGGTGATACTCCGCCCGTCCACGGTGACCGTGCGCCGCCCGAGGTCGACCTCCAGGCCGTCGACGGCGACGAGCCGGTCCTCATGGGCGCGCTGGCTCACGCTGCGCCGGAGCACCGCCTCGATACGGGCCAGCAGCTCCGCGGTCCCGAACGGTTTCACCACGTAGTCGTCGGCGCCGCTGCGCAGCCCGCGCACCCGGTCGGGTTCGTCTCCTCTCGCGGTCACCGCGATCACCGGTACCCCACCGCGGGCGCGCAGCTCGCGGCACACCTCGATGCCGTCCCGGTCGGGCAGGCCCAGATCGAGCAGGACGAGGTCGACCGGAGGTGCGGCCAGGGCGTCGGCGGCGTTGGCGGCACGCCGCACCTCGTACCCGTGGCGTCGCAGGGCACCGGTGAGGGCGTCGGCGACCCGGTTGTCGTCCTCGACGAGAAGTATCCGCACACGGCCTCCCGGTTACTGAAATCCGGCGGGCCCTGAGGCCCGGCGGCAGGGGTGCCGAGGGAGCGCGCAGGTCACAGCCGTTGCGACGAGCGTAGAAGTGACCGCCGTCACCGAACCCTAAACCTACGTTAAGTCCTCGGGCGCGCTCTGTTGCCCGCATGTAAACAGCTGCCACGGTCTGGGACACCACGAACCGCCTAGTCCCAGGAGAAGCCGCGATGAGCATGGCAACGGTGCCGTCCGAGCCGAGGCAGCGATCAGCCGAGGAGCTCGTGGCCGAGTTCGAACAGGAGCGGCCGGCCCGCAAACTCTCCCCCGGCGTCTCCGCGGCCGTGTCCGTGGTGTGCGCCGCGCTGTCGGTCTTCGTGCTGTACGCGATCTTCTTTCCGGTGGCCAAGGGCACCCAGTACTACCTGACCCTCTTCCTCGCGGGGACGCTGCCGCTGATCTTCCTGACCCACCGCGGGACAGTGCGGGTACCGGCGCTGCTGCTGCCCTGGCGACGCGGTGACCGCGCCGCCACCCCGGCCGGGGCGTCGGGCAGGGCGGCCGTACGTCACGACAACCCGGCGTGGTTCGACTGGCTGCTCGCCGCGGCGGCGCTCGCCGTGTGCCTGTACCCGCTGCTGGAGTTCGACGCCTTCATCGAGCGGCGCCAGCTGCCGACCTCGCTGGACACGGCGGTCGGCCTCGCCATGATCGTGCTGGTCCTGGAGGCATGCCGGCGCACCACCGGCTGGGTCCTGCCCGCCTTCTGCGCGAGCTTCCTGGTCTACGCCTACTACGGCGGGCTCCTGCCGTACGACTGGTCGCTGGCGCACGGCGGCTTCGACATCGACGCGATCGCGGCCCACTTCTTCATGGGCACCGACGGGGTCTACGGCGTGCCGCTGAACGTGGCCGGCACCTACATCGTCCTGTTCACCATCTTCGGCGCCGTCCTCGACATCTCCGGTGCGGGCAAGTTCTTCATCGACCTGTCGTTCGCGGCCTTCCGGGGCTCCCGCAGCGCGCCCGGACGCACGGTGACCGCCGCGGGATTCCTGCTCGGCACCGTCTCCGGTTCCGGCACCGCGACCGCGGTCAGCCTGGGCTCGGTCGCCTGGCCCGTCCTGCGCCGGGCCGGCTACGGCAAGGAGCAGGGCGGCGGAGTGCTCGCGGCCGCCGGTATCGGCGCGATCCTCTCCCCGCCGACACTGGGCGCCGCCGCGTTCATCATCGCCGAGTACCTGAGGGAGAGTTACCTCACCGTCCTGCTGTACGCGCTGGTGCCCACGCTCCTGTACTACCTGGGCATCCTCCTCGCCGTGGAGATCGACGCCCGCAAGCACCACACCCAGCCCGTGGTGGACGACGAGCACACGTCGGCACTTCGGCTGCTCGGCCGGTTCGGCTACCACTTCCTCTCCCTCTTCATGATCGTCGGCTTCATGGCGATGGGACTGCCCCCGTTCAGGGCGGTGGTCTACGCGACGGCCCTGCAGTTCCTGCTGTCGTTCCTCGACCCGAAGCACCGGATGACGCCGCGACGGCTCTACGCCGCCCTCGCCGAGGGCAGCAAGTCCGTCCTCCCGGTCGTCGCGACCTGCGCCGCGGCAGGCATGATCGTCGCCGTCGTCACCCAGACCGGCCTCGGCCTGAACCTGGCCTCGGTCATCGTCGACGCCGCCGGGGTCCTCGGCGACAACCCGACCGTGACGCTGGTCCTGACCGTGCTCTTCGCGGCGGTGGCGGTGTCGATCCTCGGGCTCGCGGTCCCGGTCACCGCCTCGTTCATCATCGCCGCGGTGATCATCGCGCCGGCCCTGCTGTCGCTGGGGGTCGCCACCCACGAGGCGTACATGTTCATCTTCTACTACGCCGTGCTCTCCGAGGTGAGCCCGCCCACGGCCATGGCAGCGGCCGCCTCGGCCGCCATCACCGGGGGCAACCCGATGCGCACGATGGTGGCGACCTGGAAGTACTCGCTGCCCGCGTTCCTGGTGCCGTTCGCCTTCGTCCTCACCGACAACGGCGCCCATCTGCTCGGCACGGGCAGCCTGTGGGGCGTCCTGTGGACCACCGCCGTCTCCGCCCTCGCCGTGGCCGCGCTGGCCGCCGCCACCGGAGGCCGGCTCCTCGGCCCGGCAGGACCGGTGGAGCGGGCCCTGTGCGCAGTCGCCGCCCTGTGCCTGCTGTACCTCGAACCCGTAGCGATCACCGCGGGTTTCGCGGCCCTCGCACTTGCCCTCGGCGCGCATCTGGTGCGCCGCAGGCAGCCCACCCTCTCGGTTCCCACCACCGGTGGGAACCGGGAGGCGGACACCATCACGGAAGGACAGCTCCCCTCATGACCCTCGTGAAGCACCGAACGCGCACCTTGCGCCTCGCCACTGCCGCACTCGCCATAGGTCTCCTCGCCACCGCCTGCGGTGGCGGGAAGCAGACGGAGAACACGGCCGCCGACAGCGGTGGGAAGGGAGGCCGGCTCACCATCGCGACCGGGCCCACCACCGGCGTCTACTACCAGATCGGCGGCGGCCTCGCGGAGCTGATCTCCGACGACCTCGACGGCTACCGGGCCACCGCCACCACCACCGGCGCGTCCGTGCAGAACATCCAGGGCCTCGGAGCCGGCACCTACGACCTCGCCTTCTCCCTGCTGGACACCGCCGGCGACGCCGTCGAGGGCAAGGAGTCGTTCTCCTCCCCGCAGGACATCGAGGCACTGACCCGGCTGTACCCGAACTACACCCAGGTGCTGGTCCGATCCGACGCGGGCATCGACTCCCTGGAGGACATGAAGGGCAAGAGAGTCTCCACCGGGGCCCCCGGTTCCGGCACGGAAGTGATCGCCAACCGGCTGCTGAAGGCCGCGGGACTGGACCCCGCCAAGGACATCTCCGCCGACCGCCTGGGTCTCCCCGAGACCGTGGACGCCATGAAGGACGGCACGATCGACGCCCTGTTCTGGTCGGGAGGGCTGCCCAGCGGCGGCATCACGGACCTCACCACCAGCCTCAAGAAAGAGGTCCGCTTCCTGGACGTGACACCGCAACTGCCGGCCCTGAACGAGGAGTACGGCGACGTCTACCAGACGGCCTCCATCCCCAAGGCCGTATACAACCAGTCCAAGGACGTGCCCACGATCGTGGTACCCAACGTGCTGCTGGTGAAGAAGGGCTTCGACCCGGATCTCGCCGCCGAGATCGTCAACCTCGTCTACAAGAAGAAGAGCGACCTGGAGAAGGTGAACGCGGCCGCCGCCGGGATCGAACTCGACATGGCTGAGATCGTCACCCCAGTCCCGCTGAACCCCGGCGCGGAGAAAGCTCTGAAGGCCCTCGCCCAGAAGTTCTGAGTCAGGCACAGGGAAGGTGGCCGGTCCGATGCTCCCGAGCAGGGCCGGCCACGTCACCCATCGCGGGCAGGGTCAGCCTCTCCCGCGAGGGCGCACCAACACGCGGGAACGACAAGCCGTCCGGCCGATCCCAGGAAACGCTGCCGGCCCCTCCTCCACATGCCTGCTGCCCCACGCCCGCGCCGACCGTGTCCGTGGTGTCGCAGCCCGGCCCGCACCGGGGAGCGCACCCGTCAAGCGATGATCATGGTGAACACCCACAGAGAACCCGTGTACCGCGGCTGTACCGCGGCTCACCCTCCGCCGGCGTCGTGACACGCCCACGATCCTGCTGGTGACGATCCAGCACGAGATCAGCGAGATCATCACCGGCCTGGTCGGCGTGTTCCTGATCGCGGCCTCCTTCCTCTCCTCCGTCCGCCGCAACAAGACACTCCGGGCGGCAGAGGGAACAGCCGCGGCCTCGGGTGCGAAGACTGAGGTCTCGTCCGGGGCCTGACCAGCCGACGAACCCTCGTGCGCGCGTTCCACCACAGCGGGTCACTCGGGGAGCGGCCTCCCGCCCTGGGCTTCCGCCCCGCTCGACCAAGCCGTCGCCACACGCTCCGCCCACTGCATGTGGCGAATCGACGAACGGCGCGCATCGCACCCGCGGTTGGCGATTCATCGAAGGCTCCTCAACGAAGCCGTCTGAGGGCAGACCGTTCCGTTGGTTCTCCCGTCAGTACGACTTGGCCGATGCGGCGGTGCGTTGTGCGGCCTGCGCCGGTGGTCCGTCAGCAGCTCGCCGAGCACGCGCAAGACGGGGATGGTGCAGGTGAGGGTCGCGCACAGCCGCAGTGCCACGTCCTGCGCGCGCTCTCAGTACGGCGTGGGACCGCGCCCAGGACCGCCGATCGCGGCAGCGATCTGACAGCGTGCCCTGCCCCAGATCGTGCGCGAGAGCGCGTCGTGATGCCGGGCCGATCACCGCCGGGACCTGCGCCATCACGAAGGCCACCCGGCACCCAGCGTGTCCAGGGCGGCGATGATTCCGCTTGTCACCGCAGGTCAGCGTCTCTGGGTGGTCAACTCCACGACATACGTCCCCACGTCGTCGGCCTCGACGACTCCGGGCACGGAGCCGCCGGACCTCAGCGGGGTCACGTATCGGTCGGCAGTCACTTCCCGCAGCACACCGGCCACTGTAAATCAGCGGGTCACCGTACCCACTGGCATTTCCCGCGCCACCTCTACCTCAAGGGGCTGGCCAGTGGCAGATACCGGGCATCCGCCCCGTCCGCCCCCGTCCACCGCAACAGCAGGTTCGTCTTGCCGGGCAGCGTGGGAGCCCTGAGCAGCTCCCCCACCTCCGGCACCCCCGCCTCGTAGCGCCTCAACTCCCGCCGTACGGCAGACCAGAGCTCCACCCCCGGATACCGCTCCTCCAGCGCCCCTGCGATCTCAAGGAGGTTGTTGACTACGAGGCAGTACACCAGCCGCTCCCACCCGGCAGCGCGCGTGACGTCGGACAGCAGCTTCACGCCCTCGGCGTCCCGGAAGAGTGCCTGCACCGGCAGACCGGCGCCATCCACGGCGACCACCGTGTTCTGCAGATGCGCTTCCAGTACGACACCGTGACGGGCGAACAACTCCAGCGCGGGCGGAACGACTTGACGCACGTACGCCGTCCACCAGTCGGCCGGGGCGGAGCAGGAGTCCAGTGGACTGCCGTCGAAGGCTTCCGTAAGGGCCGCCGCCAGCAGGGGGGTCGCGCCGGGGAGGACGTGGTCCCGCAGGCCGTCGCGTACGAGGACGGCGAGTTCCTCGAAGGCGAAGCTCGCGGTGCGGTATCCGCGGTCGCTCAGCCAGGCCGCGGGGCCGTCCACGGCCGCGAACGCCGAGGTGACCGCCGCGTCCGTGCGGTGGAGCTGGAGGAGGTCATGACGCCAGAGGCGGCGGATGTCATTGGTGATGCGGACGTCGAGACTGAACTTCAGGAAGAGGTCGGCGGCAGGGTCGTACACCGTCCGAATGGCCGCCGTGGGCCAGACGGGGAACGGCGCGCGTCCGAGTCGTACGAGGCAGCCGTCGGCGAAGGCTTCGCGGATCTCCGGTCGGCTGCCGACGAGGTCGAGCTGCCAGGGGTGGGCGGGCAGGAGCCGGTAGCCGGGAGGGGCCTGGCCCAGCGCGTCGATCGCCCGCAGGTCGCCTTCCTCGACGACCGCGTCCTCGCGCACCCCGAGCAGGACGAGCGGGAAGCGGGCGTAGGCCTCGGGGGCGTACGGGAGCCAGTCGGCGACCGGGCCGCCGCCGCGGGTCTTGGGCGCGGGATGGTAGGGGTGCCCGGTGATCAGGGACTGCTCGGAGCGCTGATACGGGTCCTCGGGCGGAGTGGCCCCCTCGCGGGCGACGAGGAGCGCCGCCACCGCGTCCCGGCTGTCGATCATCTCGGTGGGCAGCTCGGAGTTGGCCAGGCCGGTGTGCCGGCGCAGCTCATCGGCGGTGAGTTTGACCAGCTCGGCGTGGGTGAGGCGGTGCCAGGCCCCGGCGGCGTACACCTCGGGCTCGGCGGGCCGGCGTCCACCGCGCACCCGCAGCAGCCGTCCCCCGGCAGGCAGCCGGTACACGGGCCGCTCACCGGACCCCGGTGCGGGCTCGGCCACCTCCCGCAGCAGACAATTGAGCAGCGGCGCTGCCGCGTACGCGTCGGCGGCCTCTGCGACGTCGTCCCTGGGGGGCATGGGCTCCACGCGATCCATTCGTTCCATACGGGTAATGACGATCAGTATGTCTGCCGTAGTACCGGTCCCGACGCCCTCCCATCACCGAGGAGCAACCCCGTGCACCATCCCCCCACCCCGGCCGAGGCCGAGTCCGCCCTCGCCGCCGAGCTGCGTACCGCCGGCCCCGACCTGCTGCCGGGGTACGCCGCCGAACTCCCGGGCGCCCGGGCCGCCGTGCTGACCCGGCTGTGGCGTGGTCTCGCCCATGAGCCGCTGCCGTGGATCACACGCCGGGAGCAGGAGCGCGAGGGCCTGACGCTCCATCTGGCCGACGGCCGCCGACTGCACGGACCGCACTCGGATGCGTACGGAACTGCCGCCTGCGTCACGGAGGTTGAGCTGGACGGTGCCGCGTACGACCACCCGGCCGCGCTCATGGCCGCGCTCTCCTTCCCGCACGGTGACGCCTTCGCCGCCGAACTCGACCACAGCGTCGCCTCGTTGGCCCTGTCCCGCGCCGACCAGCCGCCCCTTGACGTCCCTTCCGCGGCCTGGGAGTGGGAGCAGCGGATCGTCGACGGGCATCCCTTCCACCCCAACTGCCGTTCCCGGCAGGGCTTTTCGGTGGACGAGCAGTTGGCGTACGCACCCGAGCACCGGCCGGTGGTCGAGCTGGGCCTGGTCGCCGCGCCGGAGGAGGCCTGTCTGGTGGCGGGCGAGTGGCCGTACCGGGAGGCCGGGCGGGTACTGATCCCGGTGCATCCGTGGCAGGCCCGGCATGTGCTGAAGGACGAGACTCTGGTGGGCCGGGCGGGTGTCACCGCGCACCCCCTCATGTCGCTGCGCACCCTTGCCGACGCCGAGCCCGGCGGGCCGCACATCAAGACCGCGCTGAGCGCCCGGCTGACGTCGGCGGTGCGGGACATCTCGGTGTACTCGATCGCCACGGCCGCGACGGTGTCGGCATTCCTGGACTCCGTCGCCGCCCGCCTCGACGGCCTCCTTCACATCACGCGCACCCTGGGGGCGGTCACCGCCCACACACCTGACCTCGCGGCCGCGGTGCGCGAGGCGCCGGAGATGTACGCGGCGGATGGCGAGCGGGTGGTGCCGGTCGCCGCGCTCACCATGACCGGTCTGCCCCAATCCCCCTCCTGGATGGCCGAGTTCACGCGGCTGGCGCTGACGGTGTGTCTGCGGTTGCTGGAGCTGGGCGTGGCGCTGGAGGCCCACGGCCAGAACCTCCTCGTGGTGCTCTCCCCCTCGGGCGCCCCGACCCGCCTGGTCTACCGCGACCTTGCCGACATCCGCATCAGCCCGGCCCGCCTCGCCCGCCACGGCATCCCGGCCCCGGACCTGTCCGGCCGACTGATCACGGACGACGAGACGACCCTGCGCCGCAAGCTGTTCGGCTCGCTCGTCACGGGCACGCTGGGGGCGACGGCGGGTTCGAGCGCGGCGCTCGGCGAGGCCCTCTCCACGGCCGTACGAGACCTGCCGCGCACTCCTGACCTGGCGGCCGTTCTGGACGGACCGCTGCCCACGAAGGCGCTGACGCTGATGCGGCTGTCTCCGGAGCGGCCGGGGGACATCTGGGCGGGGGTGCCGAATCCGTTGGGGGCAGCGTGAACTTCCGTGGGCTGGGAGGGGTGGTGTCGTGTCGTCAGATGTCCCGCAGCTCCTTGGCCAGTGGCCCGTCGCCCACCACTTCGACACGCCCGGCCCGTATCGCTTCCTGTAGCGTCAGACCGCCACCGGCGAGTGCCGTGCACGTCCCCGAGTCGAGGGCGAGCCGGGCATCGGGGTCCTCGGGCGCCGGCCCCTCCGCGTACACCGGTCCGCCGCCCTCGGCGCCGATACGAACGTAGAACTCCCCTTCCTCCAGCCGTATTTGTACGACCCCGTCACCAAGTCCCGCCAGGCAGCGCAGCAACGGCAGTGCGAACCAGTGCGCGCGCACCGCGTCGGTGGGCCGCCGCTCCTCCAGCAGGGGCGCGCCCCACTCGCCCAGTGCCTGCAGGACGGGGAGCAACTGGCGTCCGCGGTCGGTGAGTTCGTACACGAAGGCCGCTCCTGGCGGGGGCAGCCGGCGTCGGCTCGACAGCCCGTCCCGTTCCATGTCCCTGAGCCGGGAGGCGAGGACGTCCGTGCTCACGCCGGGCAGATCCGCGTGCAGGTCGGTGTAGCGGCGCGGACCGGCGAGGAGCTCGCGGACGATCAGGAGGGTCCAGCGGTCACCGACGGCGTCGAGGGCCCGGGCTGCGGAACAGTACTGGTCGTAGCTTCGGCGAGGTGACATGCGACGCAGTCTAGACATGTTGTTGGACTTTCCAAGCCGCTACTTGGTAAAACCAAGCAACACACCAACCTGGAGGTGCGCACCGCATGGAGTTCCGGCAGTCGAGCAAGCTCAGCGAGGTCTGTTACGAGATCCGGGGTCCGGTCATAGAGCATGCGAACGCCCTGGAGGAGGCGGGCCACAGCGTGCTCCGGCTGAACACCGGCAACCCGGCGCTCTTCGGCTTCGAGGCGCCGGAGGAGATCCTCCAGGACATGATCCGCATGCTGCCCCAGGCGCACGGCTACACCGACTCCCGCGGCATCCTCTCGGCCCGCCGGGCCGTCGCCCAGCGCTACCAGGACCTGGGCCTCGAGGTCGGCGTGGACGATGTCTTCCTCGGCAACGGCGTCTCGGAACTCGTCTCGATGGCGGTGCAGGCGCTGGTCGAGGACGGCGACGAAATCCTCATCCCCGCCCCGGACTTCCCGCTCTGGACGGCGGTGACGACGCTCGCGGGCGGCAAGGCGGTGCACTACCTCTGCGACGAACAGGCGGACTGGTACCCGGACCTGGCCGACATGGCGGCGAAGATCACGGATCGTACCAAGGCCGTTGTCATCATCAACCCCAACAACCCGACGGGCGCGGTCTATCCGAAGGAGATCATCGAGGGCATTCTCGACCTCGCGCGCCGCAACGGCCTGATGGTCTTCGCCGACGAGATCTACGACCAGATCCTGTACGACGACGCCGTGCACCACTCGGTCGCCTCCCTCGCACCCGACCTGGTGGTCCTCACCTTCTGCGGACTGTCCAAGACGTACCGCGTAGCGGGTTTCCGCTCCGGCTGGATGGTCGTCACGGGCCCACGCCAGCACGCCCGCGACTACCTCGAGGGCATGACGATGCTGGCTTCCATGCGGCTGTGCGCCAACGCGCCCGCCCAGTACGCCATCCAGGCCGCGCTCGGCGGCCGCCAGTCCATCCGCGAACTCACCGCGCCCGGGGGCAGGTTGCGCGAACAGCGTGACCGCGCCTGGGAGAAGCTCAACGAGATCCCTGGCGTCTCCTGCGTGAAACCGAAGGGCGCGCTGTACGCCTTCCCGCGCATCGACCCCCAGGTGCACAAGATCCACGACGACGAGAAGTTCGTCCTCGACCTGCTCCTGCGCGAAAAGATCCAGGTGGTCCAGGGCACCGGCTTCAACTGGCCGCGCCCCGACCACTTCCGCATTCTCACCCTCCCGTACGTCGACGACCTGGACGCGGCCATCGGACGGATCGGGCGGTTCCTCAGCGGGTATCGGCAGTAGTCGGCAGCAACGCGGCCGTAGGGGCCTGCGGCGCAGCAGGCCCCATCATCCTCGGGCGGAGCCCCGGGATGATGGGGGGGGAGGGTAGGGCGGGGGGGGGTGAACCCCATGGGCTCGAGGCCGCCCGGACCCGCTCAGGAAGTCGCGGTGAGCTGGTCGCGCACCCGGACGGCGGCTTCGTACGTGTCCCCGACCGGCCGCGTCGCCAGCCGCCCAGGCTCCCGCGTCCATCGCTCCTCGAGCGCGAACCAGTCGATGGCCCTCGGCTCTCGCCCCTCCTCCAGCGCGGCCCGCAGCTCGTCGAAGTACGTCGACCACCGCAGCCGGTAGAGCCCGCCGAGCAGCCCCGCCCACTCCCGGTTCGCATAGTCGCGCAGCCCCGCGTCCGCGCCCTCCCGGGTACCCCACACGGTCAGCAGCGACAGATTGTCGTACGCCAACCGGGCCCGCTCCACTTCGTCGGCGCCCCAGGCCCGCGCGTCGGCCACCCAACGCCCCACCAGATGACGGGAGTCGGTGGCCATCAAGGTCTCCAGTACGTCGATCAGGGCGAGCCAGTCTCCGGCCAGCCGGTCCAGCTCGGTGGAGTCCCCGGCGTCGTACGCCTTCTTGATGCGGGGCAGGAGGACGCGGCTGCGGTTGGAGGCGGCCTGGCGGGCCACGTCGAGGAGGTCGTAGCGGTAGGCGGAGGAGTTGCGAAGACTCGCGGGCACCTTCAGCAGTTCGTCGAGCGCGGGCTCGAACTCCTCGGCGTTGTACCGGAGTTGCTTGGGCGACCACTTGGCGGCCGACTTGACCGTGAGCGAGGGGCGGGCGCCGAAGAACCCGTCGGCGCCCTCGCTCCACGAGTCGGCGCGGGTCGTGCCGTATGCGGTGCGGCGCAGGATGTCCCATGCGGCCTCGGCGTGCGGATCACGGGCTCCGTAGCGTGAGTGCGCCCAGTCCCTGAACCATGCCTCAAGGTCCAAGTCGGCGTCTTCCCAGGCGAGCTCGGAGAAGAGGTCGAAGGCCGCGGGGTTGTTGTCGGCCGCCTCCGGCATCAGGGCGACACCGCGCAGGGTGCTGCCCTCCTTGGTGCGCCACTTGTCGTACAGCTCGGCCCAGTCGGGGGTGTTGGCGCCCATCGTCGTGTGGCCGCCGAAGTTCCAGATGGAGCCGAAGGCGTACGGGGTGTCACCCCAGTCGGCCTCGCGGTCGACGACGGTCGGGAAGCGGTCGGACAGTCCGTCGACGACGAGCATGTGCCGCTTGTCGACGGCGTCGACGATCGCCCTCGGCGGGTTGCGCTGCCAGCCGAGGATCACCCAGATCGCCTCCGGATGCGCGGTCAGCAGCGCCCTCTCGACACCTTTCGCCGCATCGGCGACCGGTACGTCTCCGGGGTCGCCGCCCTCGTGCAGCAGGTCCATCTTGTAGAGCGTCGAGGGACCGAACATCTCGTCCTGGACGCGGTAGAAGGTGGCCGCCACCCGCGCGAAGTGGTCGGTACGCGGGTCCAGCCAGTCGGGCCGCGCGAGGCCCATCCACTCACCCTGCGGTATGGGCCGCGCGCCCGGATTCCGCTCGGCGAAGCCCGGCGGGACCGTACCGGAGAAGCCCGGGAACACCGGCGTCATGCCCAACTCCCGTACCCGGTCGACGATCCGCCGCCCCAGGGCGGCCCGCGTGGCGAGCAGCTGCCGTGAGACCGGATACGGAAACGCGCCCATGTTCTGCATCAGGAACCACGGCTGGTGGGCTGGGCCCGTGATCCACGCCCGCAGCTCCTCGTCCGTGTGCCCGAACTCCTGGAACACCCGGTGGTAGAGCGCGTCCGCGCCGATGTACACCAGCACCTCGTTGTAGCCGTGCAGCGCCAGTACGTCGAGCTCGCGCTCCCAGTACGACCAGTCGTTGTACGCGCCCGTGTAGCCGTCGTTCGTGTCGTTCAGGACGAAGCGGTGCGGGACATTGGCCTGCCGGGTGACGGTGCCTTCGAGGCCGGGCAACTGCTCGGGGAGGTCGAGCTGCTCACCGGCCCAGCTGATGTTGGCGTGCGCGATGTGCTTCAAGTACCAGCGTAGTCCGGCGAGTTGGGTGCCGGGCGTGGTGCCGACGATGGTGATCCGTCCCGCACTGCCCGAGACCCTGAAGGCGTCAGCCCTTCCAGTGGGGCTCGTCGTCTCGAATCTCAGCTGTTGCCAGTGCCGCGGCAGTAGCCGCCGCGCCGCCCTGCTCGCTGCGTCGGCCTGACTCACTGAAGCCCCCTTGGCGTCCGAGGCGGAGGAACTTTTCGCGGGTGTGTTCGAGCAGGCTACGACACCGGCCGATCCGGCAACCGCAATCAGAAACGCACGACGAGCAAGCGGCATTTGGGTCTCCGGTTCAGCTCAGGGATGCCGTGGAGAGGGATACCCGTTGAATGAGGACTTCAGCTTGGAAATACGGCCACATGGCGGAGAACGCGTCACGAATGGGCAGTCGGTTTCGCCACCGACTGCCCGTCACGTGGCCCCCTACGTGCCGGATCAGACCCGATCCGACCTGCCGGATCAGAGCCCGAAGAGCCGCGGATCACTCGCCAGGGCGCGGAAGTACTCGCGTGGCTCCGCGACCAGCTTTCGCTCCTTGAGGTCCATCAGGCCGCCGGTGGCCGTGATTTCGGCGGCGACCGTGCCGTCGGTCTTGCGGATCTCCTGCTCGACGCGGAAGATCTTGCTCTCCTCCATGAGGAAGTCGCACGTCACCTCGACCTCTTCGCCCGCCCGCAGCTCCCGCTTGAAACGGATGGTCGTCTCCAGCGCCACCGGCCCCACTCCCTTGGCTATCAGGCCGGACTGGCTGATCCCGGCGGCCTGCAGTAACGACCAGCGGGCGTGCTCCGCGTAGTTCAGATAGACGCTCTGGTTGAGGTGGCCCAGGACATCGGTCTCGTACCCACGGACGGTCACCCGGACGGAAAACGGCCCGGACGCTCCTGACGCTTCTGACACGGCTTCCCCTTCATCTTTCCCGACTCATCTTTCTCGACGCTGGTGATCACTCAGCTTGGCATTCTCCTCTCACACGCGTCGCGGGGAAGCCAGCAGATAGCGTGCTCGCGTACGAGGCTCCGTGTACTCCCCGACCTGCCAGCCCGCCTTCTCCAGAGTGGCCGCACAGCCCTGCCGCGACTCGGCGTCCGGCACATGCACCGCGACCGCCTCGGGCTGCGGTGTCGCCCGCACCCGGTAGCCGTCGGCGTCCGCCCCCGCGGGCCGGTGCCCCGCAGCCTCCAGCGCGAGCGCGGCGGCCTGCACCAGATGCGTACGCTCCCATCCGCACGGCCGGTCCACGGCGCCGTCCGGATTGGTCATCCGCCGCAACTCCAGAAGCCCCTGCCAGGCGCTGTGCACCTCGCGTACGCGCCCCGGCCCCGAGTCGACGCCCTCCTCACCGCCGACCCGGGCGGCGAACACCCCGGTGCCGGCGGACGCACGGGCGCTGCCCGCCTCCGCGACCTCCCTTCCGTCCGGACCACCGGAGGCCTCCGCAGCCGCCTCCTCACGTATCCGATGCCCGGCCGGTGTCAGGAAGTGATCGTGCGGCGGCCGGGGATGACGAAAGGCGAGTCCGCGCTTCACCAGCGCCGCGAGCTGGCTCTCCGTACCCCTGAGCCGTCCCGTCACGGGATCGGCGGCATCGATGACACGCCGCTGCGCGGCGGTAGGCGGTCGTGTCACGGCGTGCTCCTCCCCGAATCCGGCTCGGCTTGATCAGGAGCGATCACTGAGCCCACTCGAAGACTACGACCCGGGTCTGACACTCACCTTTCGTCCGTCACCCCCCGCATTCGTCCGTCACAGTTCGCGAGCCCACCGTTCCAGCTCCTCGAAGTCCCGCTCCCGCAGCCCCTTGCGCGGATCGATCGGCAGCAGGAGAGCGGCCGCGTCGTAGTGCGCGGCGACATGCCGTACATCGAGTTCGGTGATCATGTCGTCGACCCACACGAAGGGCCGGCCGGCAGCCCACGCCACGACGTGCCGCGTCTTCCAGTACAGCCCCTCGGGATCCCTCACGAACAGCTCGGGCCACTCGATCACCGGCAGATCGCCCGGCAGCCCGATCACCGGCGCGATCATCTCGTTGGCCTCGTGCATCCAGGTCGTGGCCCACGCCAACTCATACGGCAAGGCCCTCAGCCGCGCCCCATGCCCCGGATTGAGCCGCACCCGCAGCCCTCGCCGCAGCCGCCGCGACCCCGGCACCCGCCGCGCGGACCAGTTCGCGGGATGCAGCCGCCGCGTCACATACCCGCGTGGCCGGAACAGCCGCGCGCCGTAGGGATTGAGCGGGCCGTCGACTTTACCGACCGCAGGAGCTCGGATACCGGCTCTGAACTGCGACGACTCATAGATTACATGTCCGTGACGCCGCGTTGCGGCGGTTGCTGTAGCTCGTCCGGGTAGTTCGTGGGACGGCCTGGTGCTGGCTGGGTCATCAGCGCATTTCTTCTATGGCGGGGCTTAAAGTCCCCGCCATAGGCGCGTGAGGCGGCCAATGTAGGGGCGGGGCTGATAGGGGTCGTAGTCGGGGGTGGCGTTCAGCTGGCGCAGCAGGTTGAACTGGTGAGGCGCGCGCTGGCGGTCGCGGATTGGGGCCCATTCGTCGGCGACGGGCCACTGGTTGAGTTGGGCTTGGATACCGAGGCGCCATTGCTGCCAGGTCTTGCTGCCGACCCATCCCAACTGGCGTAGTTCCAGCTCGTCCTCACAAAGTCGCAAGTACAGGCGTACGGCCCGGAGTTCCTCGTCGCTGCATGCTGTGCCGTCCTCGGCGACGAGGGCCGGGACAGGGAAGCGGTCGAGGATTTGCCAGTAGCGTGCGATGTAGGCGTCCTCGATGGTCTTGACGCGGGCTTTGGCGGCGCCGGCTGAGCTGGTGATCAGTGCGATGAGGCCGACGACTCCAGTGCCGAAGGCGACCCAGAATTCCGCGTTCACGTTGTGGTGTCCTCAGGCGGTAAGGGAGCGGCAGCGCCGGCCGAGTGTCGGCGCTGTCGTAGTCGGGCGGTCCACATTGTGAGGCACCCCCGACAAGAGATCTTCTGTCGGGGGTGCGGCGGGTGATCGGGGCGACGCTCAGGTCCGTGGCGTCGGATCGGTGAGGCGGGCTTCGAGGTCGGCGACGCGGCGGTCCTGGAAGCGGAGGTTGGATCGGGCTGCCTTGAGGCGCTCGTCGAGGGTGCGGTTGTCGGTGGTGAGCTGGCGGACGCGCTGTTTGAGGGTGGTGTTCTCGGTGGTGATCCGTTGGATGGCCTCTTCGGTCCACTCGGCTTCCAAGTCCCGGATCTGGCCCAGGAGTTCACCGATGCGGGTCCGCTGGGTGAGGATCTCGGCCTGGGCGGTCTTGAGACCTTCCTCGGCGTTCAGAGCACGTTCGCGCCAGGTCGCCTCGCGCTCGTCGTCCTGGTCGGCGAGCGACCTGGCCCGGCGGTCTCCGGCCTCGGCCATCGCGGTAGCGACCATGGCCCGGGCCTCGGCGTTGTCATAGAGGAACGTGCGCGAGACATCCGCGCGACGGGCGACGACGGCGATGCTGACCTGGGCCTTCTCGCGCCGGAGTCGGGTGATGGCCTCGCGGACACGCTGGAGGGCGGTCTCGGTCTTGTGGCGGCGGGCCGCCAGGGCGGCGGCCGTGCGGGGTTCTGGAACGGCAGCGGTCTTCATGCGATGTCCTGCTCGGGGTCGTTGTCGGTTGTGCACGGATCGCTGTACTCGCTCTGCTCGTCGTCGCTGCCCGCGGCGGCGAGGTCGGCGGCGCGGAAGGCCGTGGACCACACGCGGTGGAAGTAGTCCTGGGGTTTGCGCAGGTCCAGGGCGAGGGCGTCGTCGAGGAGCCCGAGGCCGGCCAGGGCTTTCTCCAGACCGTCGATGGCGCGGGCGGTCGGCTCGAAGTAGCGGTGGAGATAGTCGGCGGTGGCGTCGTCCGGGGCGCCTTCGGCCAGTTGCCGCCACTGTTCTCGTTTGCGCCGCCAGTAGAGGAGGTCCGCGCCGGAGAGGACGAACTTGTCGCAGTTGTGGCAGTCGAGGTTCCAGGGACAGGCACCGCCGTCGACGACCGGCTGGAAGGTGCAGAAGCCACCCTCGGCCGGGGTGCTGCGGCGGGCGAGGTCGACGGCGATGGCGAGGGCCTGCTCCTTCGTGAGCGCCTCGGCTGAGTCGCCTGCGAGGAGCTCCCCAGGAGCGGCCGTGCCGGGGCCGGCGACCCAGACATGTTGGAGCACGTTCTCCAGATCGGTGTTGGAGAGGTGGACGTAGTGCTCGGCCATCCGGTCCGAGACGTGTCCGAGGTAGCGGCGGATGTGGGTGAGGGTGGCGCCTTGGCGCAGGAGGCTGGTGGCCAGCGTGTGGCGGGCCTGGTGGGGGACGCAATGGCCGATGTCCATAGCGTCGACCCAGGGACGGAAACGGCTGTAGAACCACGGTCTGCTCAGCGCGATCGTTCCGTCGGTGCTGCGGTAGTTGGTGGGGAACAGCGCGAGTCCGTCGCGTTCCTTGCCCGTGGGGGTGTAGCCGTGTTCGTCGGCGAACCGGCTGAGAGTTTTGCGCTGCCGGTCGGCGATGAGGTCGTAGAGGGACTCGGGGATGCGGATGGCCGCGTCGTAGTTGCCGACCTTGGTCTGGTCGTGCCAGAGCATCGCGAGCCCGCTGAGCCGACCGATGCAGTTCCAGCGGAGCTCGATGACCTCCCCCAACCGCCGTCCGGTGACCACGAGAATCTCCCAGATGTCCCGGGCGCCCTCGTCATCCGGATCGTGGACGCGTGTGAACTCGGCGAGATTGTGTTCGTCGGCCAGTGCGCGTGCCACTTCGTCGGCGAAGGGGCGTCGCCGCTTCTGGTAGGCGGTGCTGCCTGCGTTGGGCAACGCGATGACGAATTCCCTGGCCAGGCCGATGGCGTCGGTCAGGCCATCGTCCATCGCCTTGCGGAGGATCCTGCGGGTGTGGTTGAAGACCACCGATCGCGTGCCGGTCGTGACGATGCTCGGCTTCCCGTCGACCCGGACCATGGCCAAAGAGGGGAGCGAGTGGCGCTCGCGATGTCGCTGATCTGCGATGAAGCGGTCGGCGTGTTCCTTCGTCAGGACTGCGGGGTCGTGGCCCCCGCCGGGGGCGTCGGCCTCGATGAAAGCGCTCAACTCGATCATCGCTCGACGAATCTGGTCGAGGGTGTGGGCGCTGTTGGGGCAGCGCGGGGAGCGCAGGAGTTCGGCGAAGTAGTCCCACGTGATGTCCCGCAGCCATCGTTGAGAGATCGTGGTGAGGCTGATGTGCCCGAGCCGGTTGTCGTAGCTGATGCCGAAGTGCCTCGTTTCGAGGAATCCGGCCTCTTTGGCTTCCTCAGGTGTGAAGTAGACCAGGCGCAACTCGTGGAGGATCTCTTTCGCAATCCCGCTGGCGGTTTTGGTCAGGCAAGCAAGGTCCAGATCGACGATCGAGGTCGCATCCTGCTCACGGCAGGCGTTCACCAACATGCGGAGCGCGGTGACATCCCAGCGGGCCGGACGCGACCGCTGTGTATGAGTGAACAACCCCCACTGGATTTCCGCTCGCGGTAGCGGCCTCAGCCCGCGCAAGTTCAGCTGGGCGGGCACGGAGACCGCGATCTCCCTGTCGCACCACGCACGGAACTGGACGTGGTCGATGCAGCTGACAGCGACTCGCCCCTCGCGCCACGATCCGCTCGGAATGGACGCGCCGCCGGGAGAACCCGCCCTCCGGTAGGCGTGAGCGTGTCGCTGGCACAGTCCCAGCGGCGACTCTGCCAGCAGGGGACAGACCAGCACCGTGCAGGTCCCGAACCCCGGAGCAGGGCTTTGCTCGGCGGCCCACCCATCGAAGTCGGGGGCGGCGTCTTGTCCGGCTCGCGTCCGACTCCATTTCTGGAGGTGATACTTGCAGAGACGGTACTGGCCTGCCCGAGCGGGTCGTCCGGGGCAGATCAGACAGGCCAGATTCCCGTCATGCTCGGTTGTCTGGCTCAATGGTTCAGCAGCGCTGAGGAACGCTGAACGGCTGACGCCTTCTTTCGCGGCCGTGAGCCACTCCTGGCGATGAGCGTGGCAGAAGTCGCCGAGGCCGGTGGCGCGCTGGCAGTCGGTGACCCGGCAGAACCACCGGTAGGTCTGGTGCCCTGGCGGTATCTGGACGATGTCGTCGCGGAACAGAGGGTCGAAGGAGGGCGCGCTTGTCAGCGCGGTGAGGATCTCCAGGCGATCCCTGCTGCTTCGCGTCTGGTTCTGGCGCGTGGTCAGCAAGGGCAGCAGAAACGCGTCCCGGCGCTTCACCGGCCCTCACCCCAGACCGTTCGCAGAGCGGCGTCGAAGACCGGATCGTGGATGTCGACGTGACCGTAGACCTCGTCGACCATCGCGGCCGAGGCCCAGCCGCCCGCGTCCCGGGCGATCAGGGTGTTGCCGCCCGCGGCGTCGAGAACCGCCGAGGCGAAGGTGTGCCGGAAGGCGTGGGGTTTCACCAGGCCCAGGCCAGCGCGTTTCCCGGCCCGGCCGAGCATCCGGCGGGCGCCGACCGGGGCCCACGGCCGGCCCGCGTCGGCGCCGTGCAGCTGGACGAGGAGCATGCCGTGCCGAGCGCCGCGCGGGTACTCGGTGGTGATGTACTCGAAGTATGAGTGCACCATCGCTGGGCTGACTCGCTTGATCAGCCCGCCACTGACCGTCCCGCGCGCGATCTGCCACGGGTGCTTGGTCTTGGCCTCGGCCCCGTTCGGGTTGCCGGGCCGGTGGCAGACGTGCAGATGCGGGGTGCGGCACTCGCCGCAGGCAGCGTTCTCCCGCAGGTGCAGGTCGACCAGGTGCAGCCCGCACAGCTCGCCGATCCGCAGGCCCCCGTCGGCGAGCCAGTCCACGACCAGCCGGTCCCGGGCGGCGTTCACCGTCTCCAGCAGCTTCTCCCGTGCCCCGTCCGGCAGCATCTTCGGGTGCCGACGGTGCGGCCCCTTCGGCGCCAGCGGGTTCGTGGGCAGTGGCGACTTCACGTGACCGAGGAACGAGCGACGGCGGTCCACCCGCGATGGCAGCCGGGACCTGTCGAGCTTCTTGCCAAGTTCGCCGTTGATGCCGAGGGAGGCTTGGTGCAGGTAGAAGCCTTTCAAGCAGGCAGCCGCGGTCGACAGCGCAGAACGGCCGTAAGGGCGCTTACCGACCCGCCACGGTTCTCCGAGCGGCATGCGGACCTCGGCACCGACGATCCCCATGTACCGTTCCAAGTCGCGCAGTTGGACCATGTCGAAGGCCAGGCATTCGCGCTCCAGCCATCGCAGATGGTCCACCAGGTAGTACGCGTAGGTCTTCTGTGTGCCCGAATCCTCGTGCTCACGCAGGAACCGGTCTGCCTCCGTGTGCAGCGTGCCCTCGGGCCAGACGATCGTCCATGACCGCCGCCCGTCCTTCCTCTCGATCCGCTGGACCCTCAAGTCCCCCACCACGACGTGCCGTACCACTTGTCCTCCGTACCGACTCCGGAACATGACAGACGTCCCTGTCCCGGTCGGTAAACGAGCCCATGACGTCCTGGTCACAGGCCCAGACGGACATCACGGGCGGCACTACCCGCGGTCGGTAAAGTCGACGTCGAGCAACAACAGCGGTTGGTCAGTCATGAATCGTGATTACCCACGATGACGCAACTGCACCTCGCGGCGCCCCACGGCGTAACAGGGCAAGCGGGCGTGCGAACCCGGCCGGGCGTTCCAGGGCGCGCCCCCGTTGGCGCGCCTCGGACACGGTCACCATGGGCCCGCTCAGGTCCACGGCCACCGGCCGAGGGCGGCCGTCCCCCTCGGCCGGAGATCATCAACTGTTCAGGCCTGCGCGACGATCTGCGCGAGGCGCCGCGCCTCCGACCGCGTGGAGCGGGCGATGGTGTCCTCGTCCACGTGCAGCAGGCGGCCGTTCTCGGCGATCTGCCTGCCGCCGACGAAGGACGCGGTGACCGGTGCCGCCGCGCCGAAGACGAGGGCGGTGACCGGGTCGGCGATGGAGGCGTGGGCCAGGGTGTCCAGGTTCCAGAGCACCAGGTCGGCGAGCTTGCCCGGCTCCAGTGAGCCGATCTCCCTTGCCCTGCCCAGGACTTGGGCACCGCCGTAGGTGCCGAGACGCAGCGCCTGACGGGCGTTCAGGGCGGCTTCCCGGTGTGCGCCGAGGCGGTTGATGAGGAGTGCGTTGCGCAGTTCGGTGTGCAGTTCGCCGGACTCGTTCGACGCCGTGCCGTCGACGCCGAGGCCGACCGGGACACCGGCCGCGAGCATGTCGGGGACGCGTGCGATCCCGGCCGCCAGCCGGGCGTTGGACGAAGGACAGTGGGCCACGCCCGTCTTCGTACGGGCGAAGGCGGCGATGTCGGAGTCGCTCATATGGACGCAGTGCGCCATCCACACGTCCTCGCCGAGCCAGCCCGTGGACTCGAAATAATCGGTCGGGCCCAGGCCGAACAGTTCCTTGCAGAACTGCTCCTCCTCGACGGTCTCCGAACCGTGCGTGTGCAACCGGACGCCCTTGCGGCGGGCCAACTCGGCGCCCTGCTTCATCAGTTCGGTCGACACCGAGAACGGCGAGCAGGGGGCCACGGCCACCTGCGTCATGGCGTCGAAGGAGTTGTCGTGGTGTTCGTCGACGGTCGCCTCGGTCGCGGCGAGTGCGCCTTCGAGGGTCTCGACCGCGAAGTCCGGCGGCAGACCGCCGTCCTTCTCACTGCGGTCCATGGAGCCGCGGGCGAGGGTGAAGCGGACGCCCGTCTCGCCGGCGGCGCGGATGATCGCGCCCGACAGGTCGCCGGAGCCCTTCGGGAACACATAGTGGTGGTCCATCGCGGTGGTGACACCGCCGCGGGCCAGCATGGCGAGCGAGCCCTGGGCCGCCGCGTACGTCATCTGCTCGTCGATGCGCGCCCACGTCGGGTAGAGCGCGACGAGCCAGTTGAAGAGGTTGTGATCCGTGGCGAGGCCGCGGGTGAGCCACTGGTAGAAGTGGTGGTGGGTGTTGACCAGGCCGGGGGTCACGAGGTGACCGCTCGCGTCGATACGGCGTACGACGTCCCGCAGGTCCTCGCGAGCCTTTCCCGCGCCCAGTGACTCGATTCGGTTGTCGGCCACGACGACGTGCCCGGAGGCGTACTCGGTGTCGTCGGCGTCCACGGTCGCGATCGCGCAGTTCTCGATGACGATGCGCTGGGCCATCGTGCGTCTCCTAGTTTCCGTACGTCCGTTGCTTTCCGTACGTCCGTGTCCGCGTCAGAGGTTGCTGAGGTCGACCGGGATGCGCGCCTCGCAGCCGTCCCGCAGGACGGTGGCCTCGATCAGGCCGTACGGGCGGTCGGCGGCGAAGTACACCTCGTTGTCGTTCTTCAGCCCGAAGGGCTCGAGGTCCACGAGGAAGTGATGCTTGTTCGGGAGCGAGAACCGGACCTCGTCGATCTCGTCGCGGTGGTCGACGATGCGCGCGCCCATGGCGTAGAGCGTCTGCTGGAGCGAGAGGGAGTAGGTCTCGGCGAAGGCCTGGAGCATGTGCTTCTTCACCTGCTCGTAGGACGTCTCCCAGTCGGGCATCTCCTGTTCGTCGTCACTCCAGTTGAAGCGCCAGCGGCCGGAGACCTCGGTGGCGAGGATCCGGTCGTACGCCTCTGGGAGTGTCGTGTGTTTGTCCTTGACGTAGCCCCAGAACTCGGAGTTCGTCGAGTTCATCACGACCAGGTCCTTGAGGCCGGACACGACCTCCCACTTCTCGCCGTCGTACGTGATCTGCGCAAGTCGGGTCTCCTGGCCCTTGCGGACGAAGGAGTGGGCGCCCTCGCCGGAGTTCTCTATGCGCTCCCAGGCGTATTCCTCGACGCGGATGCGTGCCCGGTGGATCGGCTCCTGGCTGGTCACGAAGTGGCGGGCGAGGTGGATGCCGAACTGCTCGGCGGACTCGATGCCGTGTTCCTTTGCGAAGGCGTACACCGTGTTCTTGGTGGTGTCGGTCGGCAGGACGTTCGCGTTGGAGCCGGAGTAGTGGACCTCGTCCATGTCGCCGCTCAACGAAACCGAGACGTTGAGGTCCTTGATGTGGTGGGTGGCACCGTCCCGCGTGACGCGTACGACACGGTTCTCGGCCTTGCCGTACTGGTTCTGTCCAAGGATGGGCATCGTGCACTAGCTCCCTCGGTATACGGAGTAGCCGAACGGATTGAGCAGCAGCGGTACGTGGTAGTGCTCGCCGGGCATCACGGCGAAGGTGACCGTGACCTCCGGGAAGAACGCAGCCTCGTCCCGGTGCGCGGAGAGGTACTCCTCGGTCTCGAAACGGAGGCGTACATGCTTGGTGCCCGCCGGCAGCGCCGGGAGGTCCTTGCAGCGGCCGTCGGCGTCCGTGGCGGAGGTGCCGAGCGCCGTCCACTCGGCGCTGCCGCGTGCCGACAGCGAGACGGGCACGCCCTGGGCGGGGCGGCCGATGCTGGTGTCCAGGATGTGGGTGGACACCGATGCGGTACTCATCAGTCGTCGTCCTGTTCTTCCACGAGTCGGGCGAGGCGGATGCGGTTGATCTTGCCCAGCTCGGTGCGGACGATCTCGCGCTCCTGCTCCGGCGAGTTGCCGATCCGTACCTTCACCGCGTCCCGCATCGTCTCGCCGGTCAGGCCGGTGGCGCAGATCAGGAAGACATGGCCGAACCTGTCCTGGTACGCCAGGTTGAGTTCGAGCATCTCGGCCTTCAGCTCCTCGGAGGCGCCGGCCATGCCGCGCTGCTCACGCGAGCTCGTAGGGTCGCCGGGCCTGGGGCGGCCGATGGGCGGGTGCCCGGCCATGGCTTCCGCCAGGTCGCCTTCGGTCAGCTCTGCCATGGCGGCGTCACTGGCGGCGAGAAGGTCGTCGGCCGTGGCGTACGGACGCCCCGCGAGCAGCCTGCGCCCCCACTCCGCCGAGGCACATGCCTCGTGGAGCGCCGCGGCGGCAGCGTGCTCCTCCAGGGCGTTGAAGCGGGCGAGGCCCGGCGTCGAAGAACTCGAAGTCACGGGACCAGCTAACGCCCTGCGACAACACGACGTCAACAGTTTGTTGAAAAAACCGGTCGGAGCGGCCTCTGCTCAGGCCTCTTTCTCGCGGTTCAGGTAGTTGTAAACGGTGAAGCGGCTCACCCCGAGGGCACTCGCCACGGTTTCCACGCCGTGCCGTACGGAGAACGCTCCGCGCGCTTCGAGGATCCGTACGACCTCCTGCTTGGCCTTGCGGTCGAGCTCGGCCAGTGGCTTGCCCTGCTTGCGTTCCAGCGCCGCGAGGATGTGGTCCAGCGAGTCGGCGAGCTGCGGCAGGCGTACGGCGACGACGTCGGCACCCTCCCAGGTGAGTACGACATCGTCCTCGCCCGCTTGGTCGGGCGGCAGCATCTCGCCGCCCATGGCGTCGACCAGTGGCTTCACGGCCGTGATGAAGGGTTCGTCCCCGGTGCCGGTCACGCCTCGCCCTCCGCGATCACGTTGAACTGCAGCGAGATCCGGGTGGCGCCGGACTCCAGGGTCTTGCGCAGCAGGGCGTCAACGGCGGTGAGTACGGCGTCGGCACTGCCCTCAGCGGTGTTGCCGAACGGGCCGACGTCCACCGCGTCCAGCTCTGCCGCCTCGATGACCTCGCGGGCGACCAGCGCGTGCTGCGGCGCCTCGTCGAGGTCGAAGGGCTCGGTCGTGAACTCCACTCTCAATCGCACTGTGCCCCCAGAACACGCCTATGACCTGCTACTTTCCCCAGATCACCCACCGCGAGGGCGCATCAGGGCACAACAGGGATGCATCAATCGGCTCCTTCACAGCGGCGATGCACCCCAAGCCAATCACTTTCACTGGGACGGAGCCGCTTCGTCCGCCACGAGGCGACCCTAACCGACCAGGGCACCCCTTCGACCTGCACATGGCCAAGCCGTCGGCGCGGAGCGGCTGCTCCTCAGCACGAGCGGAACCCCGACTCGAACACGGCACCCGGCGATGGGACGCCGTGGCACCCGGTTCAGCGCCGTCGGCCAAGCGCCGCGTCGAAGATTGCGGTCCGACTAGTGGGCGGGTTGGAAGAGTTCGATCAGGTTGCCCGCCGGGTCGGTGAGCAGGATCTGATGCCCGCCGGGGCCGGAGACCACGTCGCTGTGGAAGGTCAGTCCGGCGCCGCGTAGCCGGTCGATCTCGGTGTTCAGGTCGTCCACGATCAGGTGGATGCGGTTGCGGCCGGGGCCGGTGCCGGCCGGGGTGGCGCGGGCGCCGGAGCTGGCCGGGCCGGACAGCAGCAGTCGCAGCGGCCCGCGTGTCACGTCGGCGAAGGCGGGGGCGGCGCTGGTGCGAAGGGTGAAGCCCAGGTGGGTGGTGTAGAAGTCGACGGCCGCTTGGACGTCGTCGACGAGGTACCGGACGCCGGCGAACTGGTCGGGCATGGTCATGACTCAACCTCCCGTGGTGTGAGAGCAAGCTGCGGCAGCAGGTAGCGGATGCGGGTGTCGATCTCTGCCGCCGTACGGACGAATGCGGGGTAGCCGGTCCGGTCGGTGCCGTCGGCTGCGGCGGGGTCGGGGATGCTCCAGTGCACCAGCCGCGGATGGTCGCCGAAGTCGGGGCAGACCTCGCGGACCTTGTCGCACAGGCTGATCACGTAGTCGAACCGGCGGTCGGCCAGTGTGTCCAGGTGCCGCGGACTCTGCCGCGAGATGTCGATGCCGTGGTGCTCACGCAGGGCCCGCACGGCACCGGGATGAATGCGGGGTTTGGGGTGGCTGCCGGCGCTGGTCACCTCGACCTGACTGTTGGTGCGGTGACGCAACAGTGCTTCGGCGATCGGTGAGCGGGCGCTGTTGCCGGTACAGGCGAACAGCACGGCGGGTCGTCTCGCCGGTGGCTTCGTCGACGGCGGCGGGGCGGGATCGAAACCCAGCGCCGGGTGCAGGGCGGTACCGGCATGGGCGAGCGCGTGCGCGCAACGCTCCAGATCCAGGTGGTAGTAGCTGTCACGGGCATCGAAACTGCTACGCCGGGCGGTGACCAGCCCGCCGCCACGCAGCAGCCGCAGATGATAGGAGACCAGGTTCTGCGGCTGTCCGGCCCGTTCCACCAGTTCACGGACCCGGTAGTCACTTGAGGCCAGCTCGGTCAACAGCCGCCACCGCAGCGGGTGAGCGGCCAGGTGCACAAACGCCGGGGCGGCATGACCCGAGGACCTCATATAGGCGAGAATACATCAAACACAGTTGATGTACCTTGCTGGCGAGGGCCATCGCGACCCCACCGCCGGAAAGACGGAGGCATGACATGGGCCAGCCCAGCGAGACCGCATCACCCCAGCTCCAGCGGCGCCTCGGCGTCACTGACGCCGTGCTGATCGGGCTGGGCTCGATGATCGGCGCCGGCATCTTCGCGGCGCTCGCCCCGGCCGCCCGCACAGCCGGCTCCGGACTGCTGGTCGGTCTGGCGGTGGCCGCTGTGGTGGCCTACTGCAATGCCACGTCCTCCGCCCGGCTGGCAGCCCGCTATCCCGCCTCCGGCGGCACCTACGTCTACGGGCGCGAACGGCTCGGCGACTTCTGGGGCTACCTGGCCGGCTGGGCCTTCGTGATCGGCAAGACCGCCTCCTGCGCCGCGATGGCGCTCACCGTCGGCTCGTACGTCTGGCCCGCCCAGGCCCACACGGTCGCGGTGGCCGCGGTGGTGGCGCTGACCGCCGTCAACTACGCCGGGATCCAGAAGAGCGCATGGTTCACCCGAGCCGTCGTCGCCGTCGTCCTGGCAGTGCTGGCGGCGGTCGTGGTCGCGAGCCTCACTTCCTCGGCGACGGACACGAGCCGCCTGGACATCGGCTCCGACGTCGGCGTCACCGGCGTCCTGCAGGCCGCGGGCCTGCTGTTCTTCGCCTTCGCCGGGTACGCCCGCATCGCCACCCTCGGCGAGGAGGTCCGCGATCCCGCGCGCACCATCCCCCGCGCCATCCCACTCGCCCTGGCCCTCACCCTGGTCGTGTACGCGGCGGTGGCCGTCGCCGTCCTGACCGTGCTCGGACCCCACGGGCTGGCCGCCGCCGAGGCGCCGTTGTCGGAAGCGGTGCGAGCCGCCGGTGCGGACTGGCTGGCGCCCGTCGTGCGACTCGGGGCGGCCGTCGCCGCGCTCGGCTCCCTGCTCGCCCTGATCCTGGGCGTCTCCCGGACCACTCTGGCGATGGCCCGCGACCGGCACCTGCCGCACGCCCTGGCCAACGTTCACCCGCGCTTCCAAGTGCCGCACCGCGCCGAACTGCTGGTGGGCGCCGTCGTCGCGGTCCTGACCGCCATCACCGACCTGCGCGGCGCGATCGCTTTCTCCTCCTTCGGTGTTCTCGTCTACTACGCCGTGGCCAACGCCTCGGCCTGGACACTCACGCGGGACGAGAACCGCCCGCCCCGTATCGTCCCCGCGGTCGGCCTGGCCGGCTGCCTGCTGTTGGCCTTCACCCTGCCCGCCGCTTCCGTCGCATGGGGCACCGCAGTCCTCGCTCTCGGCATCGCCGCCTACGGCATACGCCGAGCCGTCACCGCCCGCCGGACGCCCTGAGCCGCGCCGCCCCGCCCGGGCAGCGGCCTCGCCGCGAATCGCTCGCCCTACCGCGGGCCGTTCAGCGGCTCTTCGTGGCTCGGCCGCAACGAACGGCGAACCCGCCCAGGACGGCGACCTTCACGAGGACGACCGCCAGGACGCCGCCGACCGCCCAGCCGGTCCACTGCCAGTTGGCCAGGACGGCACCGCCCAGCCCCAGATGTACGGCGAGGACAAGCGCGACGACCGCCACGAGTCCCACCACCCCGAGGTGTCTGCGACGCGGCACAGCTCCCCCGCCCGGCGCCCCGGCGCCTGCGTGGGAATCCGCGGAAGAATCCAGTCTTTGCCACGTCACCTGCAGCCCGTCGCGTCGGCCGAACCTTTCGACGTGTCCGGCGGCAAGGTCCTGCAGCCGCCTCAGTTCCTCGTCGCCCGCGGCTTCGACACGCAGCGTCAGCACACCCGGGCCGGCCTGAAGGGTGATCCGGCCCCAGGCCAGGCTGACTTCCCCGTCGGTGTCGGACCAGTCGACCCGGGCCTGCTCCGCCACGGCCCGCGTGGCACTCGGCATCTGCGCGTCACCGCCCAGATGGGCGCGGGGCCGGTGCCCGAGGTGGCGCCCCTTGTGGGAGAAGTGCTTGCAGAACTGGACGAGATACCGACTGGGGCGTTCCGTTTCGACGCGGGCTTCGGTGGTGGGCATGGCGTTTCCTTCGTGAGGGCGGGTCAGGTCCGGATGAGGGCTACCAACCAGCTTTATCCATACACATTGTCTTCATCAAGCCATAGTGTCACGGCAGCGCCGGATCGTACACTGGGGCCGTGCCCAAGCTGTGGAACGAGACGATCGACGCCCACCGCGCCGCCGTACGCGCCGCGGTCCTGGACACCACCGCAGCGCTGGTCGCCGAACACGGGTTGACATCGGTGACGATGTCGCGGATCGCCAAGGACTCCGGGATCGGCCGCGCGACGCTGTACAAGTACTTTCCGGACGTCGATTCGATCCTGCTCGCCTGGCACGAACGGCAGATCAGCCACCACCTCGACCACCTCGCCAAGGTCCGGGACCAGACCGAGGGCGCCGGTGAGCGGCTGGAAGCCGTGCTGCGGGCGTTCGCCCTCATCTCCCACACATCCCGCAGTCACCACGACGGCGACCTAGCGACGTTCCTGCACCGGGACGAGCAAGTCCACCAGGCACAGCGGCGACTCCGCGGCATGATCGAGGCGCTACTGGCCGAAGCCGCTCAGACCGGAGCCGTCCGCGGCGACATCGCCCCCGCCGAACTCGCGAGCTACTGCCTCCACGCCCTGACCGCGGCAGGCGACCTGCCGTCCGAGGCCGCGGCCCACCGGCTCGTCGCGGTCACCCTGGCCGGGCTACAGCCCGGCCCCGCCGACGCCCCGGAAGGCTCCCCACAGGCCGACGGCACCGGCAACTCCACGCCTCCGTCGGACCCCCACGGGCACCACTCCGCCCATGACCATCACCTGGAAGGTTGACGAGCGAAGCAACGCGCCCCGAGCGGCCACAGCGAGCCACGCGCGGATCGGGCTCCGGCCGCTGCCGGTTCACGGGCGTGGGCAGGTCTGTCCCGGCTCCTGGTAGGTCCGGTAGAGCGGCGACCGGCTGAGCCGCTCCTTCGGAAAGGTCACCACGGGTACCGGTTTGCACACCGGCCACAGCCCGGCCGCCGCCTCGTGCCGCGTGCGCTTGTCCGCCCCGATGTTCTCGTCCACGAAGGTGAAGACGCCGCTCGCGCCCTGCACGCACCCTGCGGCGCAGCGTGGGAGAGGGCTGCCCCGGCGCAGTTCGTCGTAGACGTCCTGGTGGTCCACGGAACCGACCCCGTTGTCCTGGGCCGCGGCCACGGCGGTGCCCACGGCGGTGAGGGCGTCGTGGTACATCACGGCGTAGCCGTCACTCAGGGCGTCGGCCTTCTCCTTGCCGAAAACCCGGTCGTAGGAGCCGGCGAAGCGTCCGAAGGCCCGGGGAACCTGGTCGTCACCGTCCCTGCCCGCAAGCCAGCGGGGCGCGTCCACGGCGGCCGCGGTCACGATCTCGATGTTGTGCTGCTCGGCGATCCGGCGTGTTTCTGGCGTCTCGGTGACCGGGTCACGGCCCGTACTGACGCGCAGGATGCGCAACGGCTCGTCGTCCGGGTCCCGGTAGCAGGAGGGCCGCTGGTCGATGGTGTCCAGGAAGTCCGGCAGGTCCGCGTCGCGACCGGCCAGGAACACCGTCTCGGCGCGGGCCGCGCACATCGCGTCCACCGCCCGCCGGAAGACCCGGGCATCGCCCCGGTCCAGCCCTTTCATTCCCCGGTACGTCTCGATCCGCCGTTGCACCGGGCCGTCGTCGATGCCGTACTCCTCGCCGAACTCCTCGCGGAAGACGGTGCGGAGGTTCGCGACGTAGTTGTCGTCCTGCTCGTCGGCGATCATGAACGTGTTCTTGCGGTCCACCTTGTTGTCGCCGTCGGTCACGTACTGCTTGAGGGAGTCGACGAGGTGGTCGGTGGAGGGCGAGACCTTGAAGAGGTAGGGGTTTTCCATGTCGCGGGAGCTGAGCACCGCGCTGACCGCCGGAATCTCTTTGGGCGCGAGTCCCTGCTGCACGGAGTCGAGCGTGTGGTTGTCGCTGTTGGGAAAGCCGATGGCGGCGACGAGGGGGGCATGCCCGGTGCGCCGGGAGGCCAGTTCGTCGGTCACGGTCTTCCAGTGGGCCAGATCCTCGCCGACGTTGGCGAACAGGAGCTGGACGGCGGTGTCATCGGTGGCGGCCCCGTTGTTGTGGCTGTACTGGGCGACGTAGGCGCCCTGGAGGGAGTGCCGGATCAGGTCCCTCGACATGGCCGCGCCGGGAGTCGTGGAGGTGTACGGCATGACGACGGCGACGCTCACCACGGGCTTGCCCGATTTCCGTGCCGCTTCCCGTGCCGCCTTGTTCTCGTCCTCGATCCGGCCCATCACGTCGGCGAGACCCGGGTCGAAGGCGTACGCGGCAGCCGTGACGCCGATGCACTCCTCGCCGGCGTCGGTCACCACGCGCCGCAGCTCCTGGTTCTCGGTGCAGTAGTCGCGGTTGTCCCGGTAGGCGTCCAGGCCCCACCAGGCCCCGGCTCCCAACAGCACGGAGACCACCACCCACAAGGCCACCACATCGATCAGGCCGAGTACCCGGAAGCGCAGCCGGCTCGGCAGCCAGACCCAGTTGCGGCGGTCCGTACGGCTCATCGCGCCCCTCCCGTCCGCGGCTGGTCGCCCTGCCAGTGGCGTTCGAGGGGCCAGTCCTCGCCGTCCTTCACGGCGCGCGGCCAGCGGATGGCGGCCTGGGCCAGGACCGCGCGGCCGGTCAGATGCTGGGCGGAGAGGAAGGACAGGTCCTGGCCTATCCGGTCGACCAACGTCCGGTCCGCCTCGGCCAGTTCGTCCGCCGCGTACCACAGGGCGTGCAGGAGCCGGTTGACGGCCTGCTTCTCCAGGCCCACTTCCGGGTCGGCCTGGAGTTGCAGCCGGTCCCTGCGCCCCTTTCCGACCTCCTGGCACTGCTCGAACCAGACGTCGCCCGGCGGGCGTGGCGCATGGGCCACGGTGCGCAGGATGTGCAGCCAGTCGACCGCGTCGCCGTCGTCCCTGAGGAACTCCGCGTGCAGCCAGTCGACGACCTCCCGCGCCTCTCCCCCGGCGAGCCGGTGCCACAGAAAGCGGGACCGCTCGGCCAGTTCCGCCTGCCCCGAGCGCCCTTCGGCTCGCTGCCGGTGGTGCTCGGCGAGCAGGGCGTGCGCGCTGAACCAGTCCACCCCGCTGCCGCCGCGCCCGCTGCGCATCTGATGCACCAGCAGGGCGCGCAGAAACCGGTCCGTGATGAACGGCCGGCTGCCCGTTCCCCGGGACCAGCGCTCCCGCTCCAGCTGGGCGGCGGCACCGTCGGCCGCGGGCAGGCCGTCGATCCGGCGCGGCACCCACCGCTCGGCCAGTTGCTCGGCCGCCTCCCGGTCCCAGGCCAGGGAGAACAGGCACAGCTCGTCGTGGTTCTCGCTGCCTACAAGGGTGTTGAGCAACCGCCAGATGACGGATTCGCCGACGCCGTCGGGATGGGTCAGGTCGAGGAGTTCCTCGGCGGTCACCCACCCCTCGGTACCCGCCTTGCGCACCACGGCGTCGCACAGGCGGCGGGCCCCCATGGGGTGGCCCCGGGTCAGGTCGTGTACGGCGGTGGCGATGTACGGATCGAAGGAGGCCTGCTCGTCGCGCTTCAGCATCCGCTCCACGTGTTCCGTGTCGAGCGGTGGAAGGGGCAGGACCAGTACGCCCGCCGAGGGGGCGGAACCGCTGCGCGTCCACCGGGAGTTCGTGCCGACTTCGTGCAGGGAGCGGTACGTGGCCTCCGGATAAGGGTCGTTGTCCTCGTCCGGTGCGTCGTCTCGGGTGGCCGGGTTGTCGTCGCCGCGCAGTTCGGTGGCGATCACGACCAGCTGGTCGCGGGCGTCACGGCTGAGCCGCGCCCGTTGCTCCAGGAGCAGTTCGAGGAAGTCGCGGCCGATGTCGGTGTGCACGTTGTCGAGGAGAAGCAGCGGACGCGGGGCGCGGTTCGCCCGCCGGAAGGGCCCGTAGCGCACATCCGCGAGGAACGCGGCCATCAGCATGCGCTCGACGCCACGCCTGAACCCGCGGCCCTGGTGGAACTCCCGGCAGAGCCGGGCCACGGCCCCCGCACGCTCCGCGGCCGGCACCGGCCGCGCATGCGCGTCCGCGCCCGGCGGCAGTCCGCGCAGCCTGTTGTCGGCCTCTCTGCGGTAGCTCTCGTACCAGCCGACCAGCTGGCGGGAGGCGAGCCTGCGCGAGCGCCATCGGTACTGCCTGCCCAGATACGTACGCACCGCCGCCTCGGGAAACGCCGCGGGGTCCGGTGTGACCCCGTCCGGGGGAACGGGCAGCGCCGGGCGGAAGAGCGAGTCCCAGGTCGAGGGCGGGCCCTCGACCGACGGGGGTCCCATCAGGGCCGTCGCGTGCCGGTCGGCCACCCTCAGCTCGTCGTCGTTGCCGGGGCGCCGGGCGGACACCACGGCGAGCAGCCCGGCGGTGGTCCGGGGAAAGCGGAGCCGTCCGAACCCGGCGACGGGACGGGACAGTTGGGTGACCAGCTCGACCAGAACCTCCACCGCGTGGGAGTTGTTGGAGATCTCCGGGCCGACCCTGACCCGCTCCTCCAGTGCCGCGCAGTTGATCCGCGCGAACGGCACACGCGGCCCCGGCCAGGGGCCCGCATCGGGCGCGTAGGCACTCTGGAGATCGTCCAGCAGGGCGCTCTTGCCGGTGCCGTGCCGCCCGCTGAGCAGCAACACCGGCAGATCCTCGGCGAACTCCTGGCGTGGCCGTCTGCGGTGCTGGTCGCGTTCGAGTCCGACCAGGCGCGGCACCAGCTGCCGCAGCAGGGGCTGACGTGCGTACGCCTCCGGAATCTGGCCCTCGGGCACGAGGGCGGGGCCTGCGGGATCGATCATCCCAGCCTCAGCATCGACTGGATGATCTCCGAAACCATGCCGGACGCCATGTCCCTGCCCACCGACCTGGACCCGGCCTGTGCCAGGTCACCGCTGTGCTGCAGGAAGCGCTGCAGCATGCCCGGGTCGGGCTCGGCACCGCGCCGCGAGGCGTCGGTCAGGGCCTCGGCGAGGTCGCGCACCTGCTGCAACTCGCTGTCGCTCTCGGACAGGTCGGGGCGGGACGCCTGCACCAGCTGGGCCAGCTGCTCGAAGGACAGGAACACTCCGGCGCCTTGTTCGCCGACGCCGACGTGCACCGGAGTGGGCAGGCTCAGGTGGTCCCTGGCGTACTCCAGGTCCTCGAAGGGGAGCTGCCGGCCGCAGTAGAAGGCCTCCCGCGTCCAGAGGAAGCCCTCTGCATTCTGCCCGCCGCTCTGGTGCTGGCCCACCCTGTCCCACCAGGCGAACAGGGCCGCCTTGGCGTACCGGCGCCGACTGTCCCGGTCGGTGTACGCCTCATCCCAGGCCCGGGCCTCCGCGAGCCCGGTGGCGGTCGGGCTGACCAGCGGTGGCACGGCACCGGAATCGTTGTGCACGGCGATCCAGCCGAGTGCGGCAAGGCGTTCGACGATGCCCTCGACCAGTTCCAGGCTGCACCGCTCATGGTGTGCGTATGCGTCGCTGGCCACGCGCCGGCCGACGACGCCGCCGCTCTCTTCGGCCAGCCAGAGAAGAAAACGCGCGGACGCGGCTCCCGTCTCGTCGTACACGGGGGAGAGACCATCCGTGGGCACTGCCCGGGATCCGATCATCGTCCGCCCCCAACTCCCGTGACCAGCCATGGCCGTTCGTCTTCCCCGAAGTGCGGAGCCACACACGTGGCACATGGGGTTCCTTCAGATCTCCACGACCGGCCTTCGGCGGTAACCGCCGGAGGCACCACGCATCCCCCTCCACAAGCCCGACTACCGGACGGTAATGTCGCCCCACCCCGCCGGACGGTACGAGCACGAGGCCGGTGGATGAGCGCGAAGGGGCCCTCATGGCGACGGACATGCCTGCGGAGACCATGCCTGCACAGACGACGGCGGCCGACGACCGTTGGCAGCGCATGTGGAGCCACCGCGAGCACCTGCTCAAAGTGGCCCGGCGCAGGTCGATGAGCCTGGAGGACGCCGAGGACGCCGTTCACGAGGCGATGCTGCGCGCAGCGGAACGCCCCGACCTGGACGACGAGCGACTCGCGGCCTGGCTGACGACGGTGACGATGCGGCTGTGCGTGGACCGCTACCGGCAGGTCAACCGCGAGGCCGAGGTCCGCACGAGCCCGACCCTGATCGCACCCGGACCGGTGCCCGTCGAGGAGGCGGTGTGCGACCGGGCCGAGGCCATGTGGCTGGCCGTCCGCAGCGGCGAGCTGCCCGCACGCCAGGCGGAGGCGCTGCGGCTGAAGTCCGAGGACCTGGACGTCGGTGAGGTCGCCGTACAGATGGGGCTCAGCTACCGGACCGTTGAGTCGCTGCTGGCCCGGGCCCGGCGGACGCTGCGCAACTCACTGGCGGCGACGCTGGGGCTCGCGCTGTTCCTGATCGGGCGGGGGCAACCGCGCGGGGGAGGCAGGACGCAGGCCGTGGCGGCCGCCTCGACGGCAGCGACCCTTGCGGTGGCGGGGTTCGTGCTGCCGTACGCGTATGACGGTGACGGGGACGGGTCGGCTCCGCGGCCCACCGTGTCGGGGCCCGCCGAAACGCTCCGGCCCGACGGCTCCGGCCGGGACGGCGCGCCTGACCCACGAGAGGCCACGGACGTCACGGCGGTTCCCGAGCCCGGGGCATCACCGTCGGCCGACGACCGATCGGTCCTCCCCCTGTCCGTGCCGCCCCTGCCAGAGGTCTCGCTGTCGGCGCTGCCCGAGCTGTCGGCGCCGGATGTTCCGCAGGTACCCGAGATACCGGGCGTGTCCGGCCTTCCGGATGTCTCCGCCGAGCCTGAGCTGCCGGGCACACCCCGTGACGCGGCCGTACCGGTCGAGTCCTCCGTGTCCACGAAGCCGGACTCCGCCGACGTACCGTCGCCCCAGCCCCCGATCGACGCACCCACTCCGAGCCTGCTCCCCTAGGCGGACTTGCCGAAGTCCGGTGTGGTTCCACGCCCCTTCAGGGGCGGGGAACCGCACGACCAGCCACGACGGACCCGCGCCTTCGAACAGCACTTCCAGCGGAGCGCCCAGCGCCCGCAGCGCCCCCGAAACCCGCTCGAAAAAAATCCGCCTCCGTCGCGACGGACGCCCTGCCCCTCCCCGTAGAGCAGATGTCGGAGCTGCTCCACGGCTGAAGGGCGGAACGGATGGGTGTCGAGATCTGTGTGGAAGGGCTGACCAAGTCCTTCGGGCACCAGGTCATCTGGCAGGACGTGTCACTGACGCTGCCCGCCGGAGAGGTCTCCGTCATGCTCGGGCCCTCGGGGACGGGCAAATCGGTGTTCCTCAAGACACTCGTGGGGCTGTTGAAGCCGGAGCGGGGGTCGGTGCGGATAGCCGGCCGGGACATCACCAAGCTCCGTGAGCACGATCTGTACGAGGTGCGGAAGCTGTTCGGCGTGCTGTTCCAGGACGGCGCGCTGTTCGGGTCGATGAGCCTGTACGACAACATCGCCTTTCCGCTGCGCGAGCACACCCGTAAGCCGGAGAGCGAGATCCGGCGGATCGTCCTCGAGAAGATGGACATGGTCGGCCTGATCGGCGCCGAGGAGAAGTTGCCCGGCGAGATATCCGGCGGAATGCGCAAACGGGCCGGGCTGGCGCGGGCCCTGGTCCTCGACCCCGAGATCATCCTCTTCGACGAACCCGACTCGGGCCTCGACCCCGTCCGCGTGGCCTACCTCAACCAGCTCATCGTCGACCTCAACGCCCAGATCGACGCGACCTTCCTGATCGTCACGCACGACATCGCCTCGGCCCGCCAGGTCCCGGACAACATCGGACTGTTGTTCCGCCGCGAGCTGGTCATGTTCGGGCCTCGCGAGAAGCTGCTGACCAGCGACGAGCCCGTCGTACGGCAGTTCCTGAACGGCCGGATGCAAGGGCCGATCGGCATGGCGGAGGAGAAGGACGCCGCCCAGGTCGAGCAGGAACTCGCCCAGCTCCGCGGAGACGAAGGCGAAGGCGAAGGCGACGGCGAAAAGGGCGAGGGCACCAAGACACCCGGCAGTCAGGTCATGACTCCCCGCCTGCTGCCGGGCCCAGGCATCACCCGCCCACCCCGCTGGCAGGCGATCGCCCGGCGCGAGGCCGGCCTTCACCCGGACCTTCACACCGGCCCGCACCGGAAGCAGGTGGCCGACGCATGAGCCTGTCGCCGACCGGAGCGCTCAGGCAGTCCGGCAATCTGTTCGCGATGGCCCTGGATGTCGTCCGGACCATGCCCCGGCGCCCTTTCCAGGCAAGGGAGTTCATCCAGCAGGCCTGGTTCGTCGCAAGCGTGACCATCCTGCCGACGGCCCTCGTCTCGATCCCCTTCGGCGCGGTCATCGCCTTGCAGATCGGCAGCCTGACGCGGCAGTTGGGCGCCCAGTCCTTCTCCGGGGCCGCCTCGGTGCTCGCCGTGCTGCGCGAGGCCTCGCCGATCGTCACAGCGCTGCTGATCGCGGGTGCGGGCGGCACGGCGATCTGTGCGGACCTCGGGGCGCGGAAGATCCGCGAGGAGATCGACGCGATGCAGGTGTTGGGCATCGACCCGATCCACCGGCTGGTCGTACCCCGGGTGCTGGCCTCGATGGTGGTGGCCGTACTGCTCAACGGGCTGGTGTCGGTCGTCGGCGTCGCGGGCGGCTACTTCTTCAACGTCATCCTGCAGAACGGCACACCGGGCGCGTATCTCGCCTCCTTCACCACCCTCGCCCAGCTCTCCGATCTCTGGGCGGCCGAGATCAAGGCCCTCGTCTTCGGAGCGATCGCCGGGATCGTCGCCTCGTACAAGGGACTGACCGCGAAGGGCGGTCCGAAGGGCGTGGGCGACGCGGTGAACCAGTCGGTGGTGATCACCTTCATGTTGCTGTTCGTGACGAACTTCGTGATGACCGCCGTGTACTTCCAAATCGTTCCGCAGAGGGGCTAGTCGATGCGTCCTACGCGGCTCATGCGCCCTCTCGACCGCCCGCTCCGCTCCCTCGAAGAGCTGGGCACCCAACTCGTCTTCTACGGCCGCTCGTTGGCATGGACGGGCCGTACCCTGCGGCGGTACAAGAAGGAGATCCTGCGGCTGCTGGCCGAGGTGAGCTTCGGCCGCGGCGCGCTCGCCGTGGTCGGCGGCACGGTCGGCGTCATCGCCTTCCTGTCGTTCTTCACCGGCACGGAGGTCGGTCTCCAGGGGTACGCGGCGCTCAACCAGCTCGGCACCTCCAACTTCGTGGCGTTCCTGTCGGCGTACTTCAACACCCGCGAGATCGCCCCGCTCGTCGCCGGTCTGGCGTTGTCCGCCACCGTGGGGGCGGGGTTCACCGCCCAGCTCGGCGCGATGCGGATCAGTGAGGAGACCGACGCCCTGGAGGTCATGGGCGTTCCGTCCTTGCCGTTCCTGGTGACGACGCGGATGATCGCCGGGTTCGTAGCCGTGATCCCGCTGTACGTGGTCGGGCTGCTGTCCTCGTACTTCGCCGCCCGCACCATCACCACCGGCTACTACGGGCAGTCGGCGGGCACGTACGACCACTACTTCCAGCAGTATCTGCCGCCGGTCGACGTGTTCTGGTCGTTCGGCAAGGTGATCGTCTTCGCCGTCCTGATCATCTTGGTGCACTGCTACTACGGCTACTACGCGAGCGGCGGGCCGGCGGGCGTCGGCGTCGCGGTGGGCCGTGCCGTGCGGACGTCGATCGTCGCCATCAACGTCCTGGACTTCTTCCTGAGCCTCGCGATCTGGGGCGCCAACACGACCGTACGGATCGCGGGGTGAGCGCCATGAGAGTCGCCAAAGTAATGAGACTGCGGTTGTACGGCCTTGTGTTCATCGCTGTGCTCGCGCTGCTGCTGTCGCTCGCCGTGGCCGTCTACCAGCAGGCGTTCACCCCGGTCGTGCGCGTCACGTTGGAGGCCGACAGCCTCGGCAACCAGCTCGATCCGCGCGCCGACGTCAAGCTGCGCGGGCTGCTGGTGGGCGAGGTGCGCGCGGTGCGAGCCGACGGTGAGAAGGCCACGCTGGACATCGCGCTCAAGCCGGAGCACGTCGCGCACATCCCCGCCGACGTGCACGCGCGGCTGCTGCCCAAGACGCTGTTCGGCGAGAAGTACGTCGATCTCGTGGCACCCCGGGGCGCGTCCGCCCGGCCCATCCGCGCCGGGGACGTCATCACCCAGGACCGTACGAAAGTCGGTATCGAGTTGCAGCAACTGCTGAACGATCTGCTGCCGTTGCTGCGGACCGTGCAGCCCGGCAAGCTCAACGCCACGCTCTCGGCGTTCTCCACCGCGTTGGAGGGGCGCGGGGACCGGATCGGCGACAACCTCGTCCGCGTCGAGGACTATCTGCGCCGCCTCAACCCGCACATGCCGTCCCTGAAGGAGGACATCGCGCGGTTCGCCGACGTCGCCGAGGTGTACGGGGACGCGGCGCCCGACCTGATGAAGATCCTGCGCAACACCGTCACCACCAGCCGCACCCTCGTCGAGAAGCGGGACCAACTGGCCGCCGCGCTCACCGCGACCACCGGCGTCGCGGGCACCGCGGACGAGTTCCTCGACGACAACGGCGACCGGCTGATCACCCTCGGCCGGGTCTCCCGCCCCACGCTTGATCTCTTCGCCCGCTATTCGCCCGAGTACCCCTGCCTCCTCGACGGCCTGGTCCGGCAGGAAGAGGCCGCGGAGGAGGCGTTCCGGGGCGGCAAGATGCGCATCACCCTCGAAGTCGTCCGGCAGAGGCCCGCGTACGCACCGGGTGAGGAGCCGCGCTACGGCGAGCGGTCCGGGCCCAACTGCCGAGGTCTCCCGGGCCCCAGCGTGCCCGCACCCGATACCAAGCTCAACGACGGTACGGCCAAGGGGAGTTCGGGCAGCAGTCTGCCCGGCGGCGTCGATGTGTCCGCCACCGAGGCCGAACAGCGCGCGGTCGGCTCCCTCGTGGCGCCCGCCATGGGCGTGCCCGCCGACGAGGTACCGCCGGTCGCGACCCTGCTGTTCGGCCCGATGGCCCGCGGAACGGCGGTGAGCGTCGCATGAGCACAGGACGCACGAAGACGACGGGAGCTCGGCAGGCCGCCGCGCCGCTCTTCAAGTTCAGCCTGTTCGCGGTGGTGACGATCCTGGCGACGGCCCTGCTCGCCGCCACGATCGTCAACATCTCGTTCACCCCCGAGCACACGTACCGCGCGGTGTTCAGCGACGTCACGGGCCTGGAGGAGGGCGACGACATACGGGTGGCCGGGGTGCGGGTCGGCGAGGTCGAGGGCATCCGGATCAAGGACCGTACGCGGGCAGAGGTGAGCTTCACGGTCGGTGCGGACCGTCCGCTGCTGCGCAGCACCGGCGCGGTCGTCCGCTACCGGAACCTGGTCGGACAGCGGTACATCGCGCTGACCGAGGGCGCGGGCGACGGGACACGGCTGCGGCCCGGCGGCACGATTCCGCTGTCGCGTACCCGGCCCGCCCTGGATCTCAACGCTCTGCTGAACGGCTTCAAGCCGCTGTTCGCCGCGCTCAGCCCCAAGGACGTCAACCAGCTCGCCACCGAGATCATCAAGACGCTTCAGGGCGAGGGCGGCACCGTCAACAGCCTGCTCGCACACACGGCTTCGCTCACGACCACGCTCGCGGACCGCGACCAGCTGATCGGTTCCGTGATCGACAACCTCAACACCGTGCTCAAGACGCTCGACCGGCGCGGCGCCCGCTTCTCGGGACTGCTCAAGCAGCTGCGGCGGGTGATCTCCGGACTGTCCGCCGACCGCAAGCCCATCGGCGACTCGCTGGTGAGCATCGGCGACCTGGCCGCGGCCACCTCGGGACTGCTGGAGGACGCGCGCCCGCCGCTCAAGGACGACATCGCCGAGCTGACCGATCTCACCGGAACGCTCAACAAGAACGAGAAGACCGTGGAGGGCGTGCTGAAGAGGCTGCCGAACAAGCTCAACGAGCTGACGGGGACGGCGTCCTACGGCTCGTGGTTCAACTTCTACCTCTGCGATTTCGACGGCCGGATCGTACTGCCGAAGACGAAGCAGGTGCTCACTCCCGAGCTGCATGTGGCGAGGGCGAGGTGTGGCGGATGACGAAGCGCTTCTCCTCGCGCAGGACCCGCGTGCCCCGCCCGGAACCGCTGGTGAAGGTGCGCATCGAACCACCGAAGCTGCTGAGGTTCCTGCGGCCGAGACTGCCACGGATACGGCTGCTGCCTCGACTGATCCCCTTCCGGGACCGGAACCCCGTCGTCATCGGCGCCGCCGGCCTCACCGCCCTCGCGCTGCTGACCTTCGCCGCGTTCAACGCCGACAGTCTCCCGCTGATCGGCGGCGGCCGGACGTACAGCGCGGCCTTCTCGGAAGCGGGCGGGCTCAAGGCGGGCGACGAGGTGCGGATCGCCGGGGTCAAGGTCGGCAAGGTCGAGGAGGTCGACCTGGACGGCGATCACGTCAAGGTCACCTTCAAGGTCAAGGGCGACCCGGCCTTCGGCACGGCGACCGGTGCGTCCATCCGCGTCAAGACGATCCTCGGCGCCAAGTATCTCGCGCTGCATCCGAAGGGGCCGGGACAGCTGAAGCCCGGCAACGAGATCCCGCTGGGGCGGACGGTGGCGGCGTACGACGTCGTGCAGGCCTTCAGCGATCTGACCACCACGACCGAGGAGGTCGACACGGAGCGGCTCGCGAAGGCGCTGGACACCATCTCCACCACCTTCCAGGACTCGCCCGCCGAGGTGCGGGCGTCCATCAAGGGGTTGTCGAGGATCTCGAAGACGGTGGCCTCGCGCGACAAGGCGCTGCGCGAACTCCTCGACCACGCGAACGGGGTCACCGGGGTGCTGGCCGAGCGTTCCGAGGACTTCTCCGCTCTGGTCAAGGACGGCGACAAGCTGTTCAAGGAGATCAACAAGAGGCGCACGGCGATCCACAACCTTCTCAAGAGCTCCGCCGCGCTCGGTATCGAGCTCTCCGGCCTGGTCGAGGACAACCGGAAGGAGATCGGACCCGCACTCAAGGGCCTCAACACCTTCGTGAAGATGCTCGAACGCAACCAGTCGAGTCTCGACCGGAGCGTCAGGCTGCTCGCGCCCTATGTGCGGGTCTTCTCCAACACCCTCGGTAACGGCCGCTGGTTCGACAGCTACATCCAGAACATGGTCGCCGCTCCGGTGGTACCGCGGACGGGAGGCTCGCGATGAAGTCACCACTGGTGAGGGGAAGTTCACCTGTGGCTCGCCGCCTGGCCCTGGTCACCGCCCTGGCAGTCGTCGCCACGCTGGCCGTCGTGCTGTGGCCGCGCTCGGAGCCCGTGCGCGTCACCGCGTACTTCCCGCGCACCGTCGGCATCTACCCCGGCTCGGACGTGCGTGTCCTCGGCGTCCGGATCGGCGAGGTCAAGAAGATCACGCCGGAGGGCGAGCGGGTGCGGGTGGAGCTGGAGTACGAGGAGGGGCGCAAGGTGCCGGCCGGGGCCAAGGCCGCGATCATCAACTCCTCGGTGGTCAGCGACCGTTACCTGCAGCTGCTGCCGGTGTACCGGAAGGGCCCGGTGCTGCGGGACGGCGACGTGATCCCCGAGGCGCGTACGGCCGTACCGGTCGAACTGGACCGGATCTTCGACAGTTTGCACACCACGTCGGAGGCGCTCGGCCCGAAGGGCGCGAACAAGGACGGCTCACTGTCACGGCTGTTGGGAGTGAGCGCGGACAACCTCGACGGGCAGGGCACGAACCTGAACCAGACGGTCGAGGACCTTTCGCAGGCGGTCACGACCCTGTCCGACGGACGGGGGGACCTGTTCGGGACCGTACGCAACTTGCAGGTGTTCACGGCCGCGCTGGCGGCCGACGACACGAGCGTGCGGTCGTTCAACACCAGCCTCGCCAACGTCGCCAAGCAGCTCGCCGGCGAGCGCAAGGACCTCGCGGCGGCGCTGAAGCATCTGGGGACGGCGCTCGGTGACATCTCCGAGTTCGTGAAGAAGAACAAGAAGTCGCTGACCTCGAACGTGACGGGCCTCAGCAAGGTCACCAAAGTCCTCGTCACCCAACGGGCCGCGCTGGAGGAGCTGTTGGAGGTCTCGCCGACCGGTCTGTCCAATCTCCAGAACGCCTACAACGCGTCCGCCGGCACCCTCGACACCCGCAACAACCCGGACCATCCGCAAGACCCGGCCGCGGTGCTGTGCTCATTGCTGAAGACGACCGGGGACGAGGGCGGCAAGAACCCGGACTGCCGGGATCTGGAGAAGCTGTTCAAGTCGCTGCCCGAGGTGCCGCGGGCCCCGGCGGTGCCGAGCACGGGCACGGTCGACCGGACCCTCGGCGGAATTCTGGGGGCGAACGCATGAGCATGCTGCGCAAGGGAGGGGCGGTCGCCTGGGCGGCGGTCGGTTCGGTGCTGCTGTCCGGCTGCGAGTTCAACGGCTGGTACGACGTCCAGCTGCCCGGCGGTGCCGCCGCGGACGGCCACGCCTACCACGTCACGGTCGAGTTCAGGGACGTACTCGACCTGGTGCCGCAGTCGGCGGTCAAGGTCAACAACGTCACCGTGGGCGCAGTCGAGAAGGTCGAACTGGCCGGCTGGCACGCGCGGGTACGGCTGCGCGTCGCCGACTCGGTGAAGCTGCCCGGCAACGCGGTCGCCGAGCTGCGGCAGACCAGCATGCTCGGCGAGAAGTACGTGGCGCTGTCCGCCCCGCCGGACACCGACCCCGTGGGCCGGCTCGGCGACGGCGACCGGATCCCGCTGTCCCGCAGCGGTCGGAACCCGGAGATCGAAGAGGTGCTGTCGGCCCTGTCCGCGCTCCTCAACGGCGGCGGGGTGGCCCAGCTCAAGACGATCACCGTGGAGCTCAACAAGGCTCTGGCGGGCCGGGAGAACCGGGTCAAGTCCCTGCTCAAGGAGCTGAACACGTTCCTCGGCGGCCTCGACAAGCAGCGCAAGGACATCGTGCGCGCGCTCAAGGGCATCGACCGGCTGGCGAAACGGCTCGGGAAGGAGAAGAAGACCATTGCCCGGGCCGTCGACACGATGCCGCCCGCGCTGAAGGTTCTCGCCGACCAGCGACGTGATCTGACGAAGATGCTCACCGCGCTGTCGAAGCTCGGCAAGACCGGCACCAAGGTGGTCAACGCCTCGCGGGACGACACGGTCGCGAACCTGAAGCAGCTGAGGCCGATCCTGCAACAGCTCGACAAGGCGGGCGACGATCTGCCCAATTCCCTTGAGCTGCTGACCACTTACCCGTTTCCGCGCAACGCGGTGGACGCCGTCAAGGGCGACTACGTCAACCTCAAGATCACCGCCGACCTCGATCTGTCAGGCATCTACGGCAACCTCACCGACGAGCCCGGAGAGGGGGGCGGGGAGGACGACGGTCAGGACGACGCACCCGAGGTCCCGGATCTGCCCGAAGTCCCGGACGTACCGGACGTGCCGGACCTGCCGACACCCACGGCGCTGCCGAGCACGCCGAACCTGCCGGACACGCCTGACAAGCCTTCGGCGCCCTCGGGCGGCGGCCCTCTGTGCCCACCGGTGTGCACAAGCAGTTACGCCGCCCTCGACAACGCGGGTGGCCTGCCTCCCGGGATCGACCTCGCGCTCGCGGAGCTCATGCTGAAGGGGATACAGCCGTGATCACACGTACGGTCAAGGCTCAGCTGCTCGCCTTCGCCACCGTCACCGCCGTCGGGGTGTCGTACGTCGGCGCCGAGTACACGGGCCTGGTGGACGAACTCCTCGACCGCGGTTACACCGTGCGGGCCGACTTCGCCGATTCCGGGGGCATCTTCCCCGGTGCCGAGGTCACGTATCGCGGGGTGCCGGTGGGGCGGGTCGGCGCGCTGCGGCTCGCCGGCTCCGAGGGCGTCTCGGTGTCTCTCGACATCGAGGGCGACGGGCCGCGCATCCCGGCGGACACGCTGGCCGTGGTGGCGAACCGTTCAGCGGTGGGTGAACAGTACGTCGATCTGCAGCCGCGCGACGCAGGCGGCCCGTATCTGCTCGACGGCAGCACGATCCCGCGCGACCGCACGCGGGTTCCGCTGCCCACCACGGACATGGTCCTCAGTCTGGACCGGCTGGTCACCTCGGTCGGCAAGGACGATCTGCGGGTCACCGTCGACGAGTTGGGCAAGGCCTTCGCCGGCACCGGACCGCGGCTGAGCCGGCTGGTGGACTCGGGCAACGCGCTCGTGGAGTCGGCGTCCGACTCGCTCCCGCAGACGGTCTCGCTGATCGAGGACTCACGGAAGGTCCTCAAGACGCAGGCCGACCAGGGCTCGTCCATCAAGTCGTTCTCCCGCGATCTGGCGGCGCTCACCGCGGAGTTGAAGTCGAGCGACGGGGACCTGCGCAGGCTGATCGGCAACGCGGCACCGGCCGGGCAGGAGGTCAACTCGCTGCTCAGGTCCACCGGTCCGGATCTTCGGGTCCTGCTGGCCAATCTGATCAGCGGGGGTCAGGTCACGGTGGCGCGGCTGCCCGGCGTGGAGCAGGCCCTGGTCACCTTCCCGGTGGTGGTCGCCGGCAGTTACACCGTCATCCCCGGCGACGGCACCACCCACTTCGGGCTGGTAGTGAACGCCGAGGACCCGCCGCCGTGCACCCAGGGATACGGGACGCGGCGGCGCGATCCCGCGGACACGAGCACGCGCCCGGCGAACACCGACGCGCGCTGCACGGCTCCGCGCGGCGGGGACACCTCGGTGCGTGGCGCACAGAACGCGCCCGGTGCGTCGACCGGTTCCGGTTCCGGCGGTGCCGGCCGGGCGGCGTACGTCGCGCCGTACGACCCGGAGACCGGCACCGCGACCGGCCCGGACGGAACACCCGTCGAGATCGGCTCGACGGGCGGACAGCAGACCGTGTTCGGAAAGGAATCCTGGCAATGGCTGCTCGTGGGACCGATGGCATGACCGGGAAGCTGCAGAAGCTGAGCGCCCTGACGTTCGCCGGGCGTCGCGCGGCACCTCTGCCGTCCACCCGGCGGCACAGGGCCCTGGCGGCGGGACTCGCCGTGGCGACTGCCGTGACGACCACGCTGACCATCTGGCTGAGCGTCCAGTTGTTCGAGCGACACGAGGCGGAGCAGCGGCGCCAGGACGTCCTCGCGGCGGCCCGTCAGTCGGCGCTGAACTTCACCTCCCTCGACTACCGGCACTACGACCGGGACAGCGGGAACGTACTGAAGGGCGCCACCGGCGACTTCAAGGAGCAGTTCGCCGCGCAGACCGAGGAGTTGACGGCGCTGGTCGCCCGGAACAAGTCGGTGTCCGAGGGCCGGGTCCTCGATGCGGGCATCGTCCGGTCCGACGAGCGCTCGGCTCGTGTCCTGGTGGTCGCCGACAGCAAGGTGACCAACACGGCCGTGCCCGACGGAGAGGCGCGCACCTACAGGCTGCAACTCGACCTCGTCCTCAAGGACGGCCGCTGGCTGACCTCCGACGTGGAGTTCGTCGGCTGACCGGGCTCCGCCCGCGTACAACCAGTGCCGTACGACCAGTCGAGTGCCGTGCGACCAGGCCCGTGCCGTCCGACCAGTAAGGAGTAAGACCGTGGCGAACCCGACCTCCCGAGCGCGTGGTGCCGTCTCGCCCGCCCGCCGCACCCTGACGGCGGCCGCCCGCGCGGCGGCCAAGCGCACAGCGACCCAGGGCACAGCGGCCCAGGGCGCGAAGCGCGTCACCGGCGATCCCGGGGCCCCGGCCCCGGTGGAAGCGGCCGCCGACAGGACACCGCGGCGGCCGGAGGGACAGGAGTCCGGGCCCACTGTGGTCATCGAGGTTCCGGACGGCTGGGACGACCCGCCAGAGCCGTCACCGGAGTCCTTCGAGGAGGATCCGCCCGAGGTCGATGCCGAGGCCGATGCCGAGAGCGAGGACGAGAGCGAGGACGAGGGCGAGACCGGCTCCGGTACCGGTGCCGGAGCGCGGCGAATCCGCGGGAGGCTGTTCACCGCGATCCTGTCCGTCCTGCTCATGGCGGGCCTGGTCGCGGTCGCCGTGCTCGGATGGCAGTACCGGGAGGGGCGGCGGGCCGAGCAGGCACGGGGGCAGGCGCTCACGGCCGCGCGGAAGGCTGCGCCCGTCGTGCTGTCGTACGACTACCGGCGCCTGGACCGTGACTTCGCCGCGGCGCGCGCCCGTCTCACCGGAGACTTCCGCGACAAGTACCGGAAGACCACGAAGACGGTGGTCGGACCGACGGCCAGGAAGTACGAGGGGGTGGTGAAGGCAACCGTCGCGGAACCCACAGCCGGCGGCACTCCCGCGGCCTCGGTCGTATCGGCCTCACCGGACAAGGCGGTCGTGCTGCTCTTCGTCAACCAGGTGACCAGGAGCACCCAGGTCTCGGGACCGCGCGTGGATCTGAACCGGGTGCTGATGACGCTCGACCGCACCTCCGAGGGCTGGAAGGTGAGCGCTGTGGACGCGCTCTGAGCCCCCTCCCCAGCCATGCCCTCCGCGCAGCCCGCGCGGGGGGCGTTTTTCTGGGGCCGCTCTTGACAGGGCTCCCCGACCCCAGGCAGCCTTCCATTGAGCAGAAAATAAATTCCGTAATACGGAATATCTAGGAAGGGGGCGCCGACCCGATGCCAGGTTCTGAACGGGGCACAGCCGCAGCGCAGCGCTTCAACGTCAACCTGTCGATTCTCTTCACGGAACTCCCGCTCCTGGAGCGCCCCGCGGCAGCCGCCGCGGCGGGCTTCACCGCGGTCGAGCTGTGGTGGCCCTGGGTCGACTCCCCTACCCCCGAGCGGTCCGAACTCGACGCCCTGAAGAAGGCGATCGATGACGCGAGCGTCCAGTTGACGGGGCTGAACTTCTACGCCGGGCAACTGCCGGGCCCCGACCGGGGAGCGCTGTCGATTCCGGGCGAGGAGTCGCAGAAGTTCCGCGCGAACGTCGATGTGGCGGCCGACTTCGCCCGGTCCCTCGGCTGCAAGGCGCTCAACGCCCTGTACGGCAACCGCGTCGAGGGCGTGGACCCGGCCGAGCAGGACGCGCTCGCGCTGGAGAACCTTCAGTTCGCGGCCCGCGCCGCCGACCGCATCGGCGCGAGCCTGCTGATCGAGGCGTTGAACCGGCCCGAGTCGCCGCTGTATCCACTGGTGTCGGCCCCGGCCGCGGTCGGGATCGTCGACAAGGTGAACGAGGCGACGGGGCTGGGCAACGCGCGCTTCCTCATGGACCTCTACCACCTGTCCATGAACGGCGAGGACCTGCCCTCGCTGATCGAGCGGTACGCCACGAAGACCGGCCACGTCCAGATCGCCGACAACCCCGGCCGCGGGGCCCCCGGCACGGGCGCGCTCCCGCTGGAGGAACTGCTGGACCAGCTGGGCAAGGCGGGTTACGAGGGCTGGGTCGGCCTGGAGTACAAGCCGGGCGACCGGCCGAGCGCCCAGGCCTTCGACTGGCTGCCACGCGAGGCGCGCGCCGCGCGCCGAACGGCCACCCCACAGACGTAGCACAGCAGTTGGAGAGGCACGCTCATGACCGGCAAACTCGCAGATTCCTCCCACCCAACCCGCCCTGCGGTGGCCTGGATCGGCCTCGGCATCATGGGCTCCCCCATGTCCGAGAACCTGATCAAGGCGGGTTACGACGTCACCGGCTACACCCTGGAGCAGGAGAAGCTCGACCGCCTGGCCGCCGCCGGAGGCACCGCGGCCGGATCCATCGCCGAAGCCGTGCGGGACGCGGACGTCGTGATCACGATGGTGCCCGCGTCGCCGCAGGTCGAGGCCATCGCGTACGGCCCTGACGGCATCCTGGAGAACGCGCGGTCCGGCGCCCTGCTGGTCGACATGTCGTCCATCACCCCGCAGACCTCCGTCGACCTGGCCAAGGCCGCGGCAGCGCGGGGCATCCGTGTGCTCGACGCCCCGGTCTCCGGTGGCGAGGCGGGCGCCGTGGAGGCCGTGCTGTCCATCATGGCCGGCGGTGAGCAGGCCGACTTCGACGAGGCGAAGCCTCTCTTCGAGGCGCTGGGCAGGACCATCGTGCTGTGCGGGCCGCACGGCTCCGGCCAGACCGTGAAGGCCGCGAACCAGCTGATCGTCGCCGTGAACATCCAGGCCTGCGCCGAAGCCGTTGTGTTCCTGGAGAAGTCGGGTGTCGACCTGAAGGCGGCCCTCGACGTCCTGAACGGCGGCCTCGCGGGCTCCACCGTGCTGACCCGCAAGAAGGACAACTTCCTGAACCGCGACTTCAAGCCCGGCTTCCGTATCGACCTGCACCACAAGGACATGGGCATCGTGACGGACGCCGCCCGCAACGTCGGCGCGGCCCTGCCCGCAGGCGCCGTGGTCGCCCAAATCGTCGCCTCACTGCGCACGCAGGGCGACGGCGGCCTGGACCACTCCGCGCTGCTGCGCGCGGTCGAGCGCCTCTCCGGCGCGCGGGTATGACACCCCGATGACTCCGGGTGGCCCCGCCGCTTGACATCTGTCCTGTCGCGCCCGGGCGCCGGCGCCATCCGGACCCACAGTGAACGCCGGACACGGACGGTTCCGTGCCCGGCGCTCGCTGTGTCCCGCCGGTACGCCAGCATGCGTACGCCGCCTACGGAAGCCTCAAGAGAACCTCTGAACCCGTGCCAGGGGCTTCAACTCACCCTGCCTGTGGGCACATCCTCAGCACATGAGGCCCGCCGGCACGGGGGCGGCGGGCCTCATACAGGTCATGCAGGGACTCAGGTCTTCAGCGTCCTGATCGACGTAGGCGCGTGCCACGCCTCCTTGGCGACCTCCTCGAACTCCACCACCGCACTGATGTCGTTCGTCGTGGACATCGCGATGTTGGTGACGCGTTCCAGGATCGCCTCGACCACGACCGGCACCCGGTGCTCGGCGGCCAGCTTCAGCGCGTGTTCGAAGGCGGCGCCCAGTTCGCCGGGGTCCGTGACACGGAGCGCCTTGCAGCCCAGGCCCTCGGCGACCTTGATGTGGTCGACGCCGTAGACGCCCAGCTCCGGGGAGTTGAGGTTCTCGAACTCGAGGTTGACCTGGAAGTCGATGTCGAACGCGCGCTGCGCCTGGCGTATCAGACCGAGGTAAGCATTGTTCACCAGGACGTGCACGTACGGGATCCGGTGCTGGGCACCGACGGCCAGCTCCTCGATCATGAACTGGAAGTCGTAGTCGCCGGAGAGGGCGACCACGGACGTCTCGGGGTCGGCCTTCGCCACGCCCAGGGCGGCCGGGACGGTCCAGCCCAGCGGGCCCGCCTGGCCGCAGTTGATCCAGTGGCGCGGCCGGTAGACGTGCAGCATCTGGGCGCCGGCGATCTGCGAGAGGCCGATCGTGGACACGTACCGGGTCTCGGGTCCGAAGACCTTGTTCATCTCCTCGTACACGCGCTGCGGCTTGATCGGGATGTCGTCGAAGTGCGTACGCCGCTGGAGCCGGGCCTTCTTCTCCTGCGCCGCCCGGGCCCACGCGGACCGGTCCGGCAGGGCACCCTCCGCCTTCAACTCCCGTGCCGCCTCGGCAAAGAGCTCAAGCGCCGCCTTCGCGTCGGAGGCGATCCCGAAGTCGGGCGCGAAGATCCTCCCGAGTTGCGTCGGCTCGATGTCGACGTGCACGAACGTCCGGCCGGCCGTGTAGACGTCCAGTTTGCCGGTGTGCCGGTTGGCCCAGCGATTGCCGATGCCGAGGACGAAGTCGGACTCCAGGAAGGTCGCGTTGCCGTAGCGGTGCGAGGTCTGGAGGCCGACCATGCCGGCGTTGAGCTCATGGTCGTCGGGGAGGACACCCCAGCCCATGAGCGTGGGTACGACCGGAATGCCCGTCAACTCTGCGAACTCCAGGAGGACTTCGGAGGCGTCGGCGTTGATGACGCCGCCACCGGCGACGATCAGCGGGCGCTCGGACGCGTTCAGCATCCGAAGCGCCTTCTCGATCTGCGGGCGGCTCGCGCACGGCTTGTAGACCGGCAGCGGCTCGTACGTCTCGGGGTCGAACTCGATCTCGGTGAGCTGGACGTCGACGGGCAGGTCGATGAGTACGGGCCCGGGGCGACCGGAGCGCATCAGGTGAAAGGCCTGCTGGAAGACGCCGGGGACCTGCGCCGCCTCCAGCACGGTGACCGCCATCTTGGTGACCGGCTTGGCGATCGAGGCGATGTCGACGGCCTGGAAGTCCTCCTTGTGGATCACGGCAGTTGGCGCCTGACCCGTGATGCACAGGATCGGGACGGAGTCACCGGTCGCGGAATACAGGCCGGTGATCATGTCTGTGCCTGCGGGGCCGGAGGTACCGATGCAGACGCCGATCTTTCCGGGCCGGGTACGGGTGTACCCCTCGGCCATGTGCGAGGCGCCCTCGACATGGCGCGCGAGGGTGTGGTCGATTCCGCCGGAGGCCTTGAGGGCGGCGTACAAGGGGTTGATCGCCGCGCCCGGCACACCGAACGCGTCGGTGACGCCTTCCAGTTTGAGGATCTCAACTGCCGCGCGGGCAGCGGTCATTCGAGCCATTGCGTACTCCTGCTTCGGCCGTCGGTTTCCGGCTCCCGTCGCGCCCCGCGGAGAGCTTCACCTTCCTGCCGGAACCCTTCGCAGAATTCCGTATTGCGGAAAATGACTTCTACTATCTGGAAGTAATGTAGGCGTGGCCCCAAGGGCCGTCAAGACACGGCGCCCATCCGGCAGGAACCACTCCGCCTGGCCCGACGTCTCCCTGCTCGCACCACGGAAACCGATGGACTACGGCTGGGGCACGGCGTGGTCGCAGCGTCCCGGGAAGCCCGCGGTGCCGGTGAGGGAAGCAACCTGCGCGGCGAATCCAGGAAGCTCATCGGTGCCTGGCTCACCGAGGACGTTCTGGTGCGCGCCAATGAGAAGGACGTACGGGCCTTCGACTCGGACACCGGAAAGGCGCGGTGGACCGTGAAACCGCCGGCGCCGGGGCTGGTGCCCTGTGCGATGTCGGGGACGCCGGGTGATGGTGGAAAGCTTGGGGCGATCGTCTACGGCACCGGACCGAAACCAACGGAAGGGTGCGACCAGTTGGTCGTGCTCGACCTGGCGAACGGGCGCACCACCTGGTCGCGTTCGCTGACGGTCCGGAAGCCGCCCGGGCCCGAGGCCGTGACCCGGATCGGTGTCGCGGGCGGCACGCTCGTCGTCCTGTCCCCCGCCGACGAGGCCGGATACCGCCTGTCGGACGGCGGGCGGTTGTGGAAGCGCCGCTGGTACGACAGCGGCTGCGTACTGGCGGGCGCACGGGTCGGGCAGGCCACCGTCGTCGAGGTGGCGCGGTGCGGCCCCGGGGAAGGGCGCCTGCGGATACGGGAGGTCGACGCCCGGGACGGTTCGGTGCGGTGGGCCACGCAACTGCCCACGGATGTCATCGTGACCGGCATCGCCACCGCGAAACCCGCCTCCGTGACGCTCCGCGCCACCCGGAGTCGGCGATCGGGGTGATCGCGTACGAGTAGATCGTTTACGCGTCGGTGTGGTGCACCGGGTGCCCGTTGTTCCAACTCCCTGCCGTGGCTCTACCGGTTGGAGGACGATGGGGGTGTCCCGCTGGGGCGTTTGTGGATGTGACGTTTCTGGAGTGGTCATGGCCGAGAGCGTGCCGGTACGGTGTCCGGCCTGTCGGCGCGAGCATGTCTATGCGGCGCCGTCGTACCCCTGTGTGTGCGGTGCGCCTGTCACGCCCGAGCTCGACCGGGACGCGGTCCCGGAATCCCTCACGCATCACACCTGGGACGACGACTGGATCACGGTCCGGTGCACAGCCTGTGGCCGGCAGGACCAGTGGCCGCGGCCCGAACTGGGGTGCCCCTGCGGGACGGTGCTGCGGGTGCCGTTGGCTCAGGAGCGGTCGGGGCCGGGGGACGCGTTGACGGAGGAGGCAGACGGGGAGCGGGACAACGACTCGGGCGTGGGTACGGGTACGGTCGGCGAGCCGGAGGCCACGGCCTCCGGCAGCGGCTCCGACGCGGACGCCGACCAAGGCAGCGAACTCCCGGCGCCCCGTCGCCCCGGCTCGCGTCGCCCCCGCATCCCACTCCCCCGTGCGGCTCCTACGCCCCGGCCCCCCTTCAACCCGGTGACGATACGTACGGCCCGGGACGCCGTGACCGCCGCCGCCCTGTACCTCCGCTGGCTCGGCTACCAGGACATCCGGCGGGCGGACCAGCGTCCGCCCGCCGGCATCGGGCTGGCCGCGCGCGGCGTTCTCGCGCAGGTCGACCCGACGCTGCGGCCGGCCTCGCTGCGTGACGTGGAGTGTCTGTGGCTGACGGCGATGACGGAGTCGACGGGCTGCGTCTACTTCTCCCTGGCCGGGTACGCGGATGACGCCCGCTCCGTCGCCGACTCTCTCGGAGTCCCCCTGTTCGTGCTGGACCTCACGGGGACGCCTCAGCCGGTCAACAGCTCGGCGGACGAGCTGGTCGCCGCGGGTGCGTGACCAGGGGCTCTGCACCTGGGCCCCGCTGGGGCTCCGCCCCAGGCCCCCGATCGGCCTGAACGGCCTCGTCCTCGAGCTCCACCAGACGAGCTGATTTATTCATGCGGGACCCAGCTGCAAAGTTCGCATACTTGGCCCATGCCCATCAGACCCGCCGCCTCCGCCGACCTCCCGCTCCTCCAGGACATCGAGCGCGCCGCCGGCGAACTCTTCCGCCCCCTCGGTATGCCGGAGATCGCCGATGACGAGCCGCCCTCGCTCGAGCAACTGGAGCGTTTCCGGCAGGCGGGGCATGCCTGGGTCGCCGAGGACGATGTCACCGGGCGCGTCGTGGCGTATCTGATCGGTGAGCCTGTGGACGGCGCGTTTCATGTCGAGCAGGTCACCGTCCATCCGGACGCGGGGCGCCGGGGCGTAGGCCGGGGCCTCATCGCGTACGCCGCCGAGCGCGCACGTGACGAGGGCCTGACAGCTCTCACCCTGACCACCTTCGCCGAGGTCCCCTGGAACGCGCCGTATTACGAGCGCCTCGGCTTCCGCATCCTGACCGGCCCCGAACTCACCCCGGGCCTACGGAAGATCCGCGCCGCGGAAGCCGAACACGGCCTCGACCGTTGGCCCCGGGTGTGTATGCGCGGAACCTCCGGCTGGAGAGGCCGAGAGACGCAGGTCACATTCGCGGATGTCACATCTCGCCGCGCCGTCCCGTCGTAGAGGTGAAGCCACCAACAACGACGGAGGAGCTCATCGTGGAAGCTCGCTTGGACATCATGGCCCGCCCGCAAGCAGCCAAGGCCTTCAAGCACATCGTCGCGGCGGGCAAGGCGCTCGCGGACTCGACGCTGCCGCTCTCGACGCAGGAGCTGGTGAAGCTTCGCGCCAGTCAGATCAACGGCTGCGGCTTCTGCACCGACATGCACAGCAAGGAGGCCATACACGCCGGGGAAACCTGGACGCGCCTCAACCTGGTCGCGGCCTGGCGGGAGGCCACCGTGTTCACCGAAGCCGAGCGCGCGGCTCTTGAGCTGGCGGAGCAGGGCACCCGCATCGCGGACGCGGCCGGTGGTGTCACGGACGAGGCCTGGGCGAACGCCGCCAAGTACTACGACGAGGACCAGCTCGCCGACCTGGTGTGCGTCATCGCCATCATCAACGCCTTCAACCGCGGGAACGTCATGCTCCAGACACCCGCAGGCGACTACCAGCCCGGCATGTTCGGATAACTCGGACTACGAGGACCACCGCGGCACACGCACGCCCCGGGCACCTCTCGCAGGTGGCCCGGGGCGTTGTGGCCGTCTAGTCCGCGAACTGCTCCCTCAACTCCACCTTCCGCACCTTCCCCGACACTGTCATCGGAAAGGACTCCAGGATCCGCAGCCTGCTGGGCACCTTGTAGTGCGCCAACTGCCCCGCGCAGAAAGCCCGTAGTTCCTCCAGGGTCAGCGGGTCGGCGCGGTCGCGCGGGATGACGCAGGCGAGCACCTCCTCGCCGTAGCGCTCATCGGGTACGCCCACCACCTGGACGTCCGCGATCTTCGGGTGCGCGTACAGGAACTCCTCGATCTCGCGCGGGTAGATGTTCTCGCCGCCCCGGATGATCATGTCCTTGATCCGGCCGACGATCTGTACGTATCCGTCGTCGAGCATCACGGCCAGATCCCCGGTATGCATCCAGCGCCCGGAGTCGACGGCTTCGGCTGTCTTCTCGGGCTCGTTCCAGTAACCGAGCATCACGCTGTAGCCGCGGGTGCGCAGTTCACCGGCGGAGCCGCGCGGCAGCGTCACCCCGCTCGCCGGGTCGACGACCTTGACCTCGATGTGCGGCAGTACGCGGCCGACCGTGCCGGTGCGGTGTTCCAGGTCGTCGTCGCGGCGGGTCTGGAGTGAGACGGGCGAGGTCTCGGTCATGCCGTAGCAGATGGAGACCTCGGCCATGTGCATCTCGGACACGACCCGTTTCATGACCTCCACGGGGCAGGGCGAGCCGGCCATGATCCCGGTACGCAGGGAGGAGAGGTCGTACGTCGCGAAGTCCGGGAGGTTCAGCTCGGCGATGAACATCGTCGGGACGCCGTACAGCGACGTACAGCGCTCGCTCTCGACGGCCTTCAGCGTCGCCGCGGGATCGAAGGACGGCGCCGGGATGACGACGCACGCCCCGTGGGACATGGCGGCCAGATTCCCCATCACCATGCCGAAGCAGTGGTAGAAGGGCACCGGCACACACACCCGGTCCTGCTCGGTGTAGCCGACGGTCCGGCCCACCCAGTAGCCGTTGTTGAGGATGTTGTGGTGCGAGAGCGTGGCTCCCTTCGGGAAGCCGGTGGTGCCCGAGGTGTACTGGATGTTGACCGGGTCGTCACAGCTCAACTCGGCTTCGAGTGCGGCCAGTCGCTCGTACGGGACCGACGCCGCGCCGGCCACCAGCTCGTCCCAGCTCTCGTCGCCGATGTACACCGTCTCGCGCAACTGCGGGCACTTTCCGCGCACTTGGTCGACCAGCGCCCGGTAGTCACTGCCCTTGTGCGCGAGTGAGGCGGCCAGGAGCGAGATGCCGGCCTGCTTCAGCACGTACTCCAACTCATGGGCGCGGTAAGCGGGGTTGATGTTCACCATGATCGCGCCGATGCGGGCGGTCGCGTACTGAATGAGCACCCATTCGGGACAGTTGACCGCCCAGATGCCGACCCGGTCGCCCTTCGCGACTCCCTTGGCGAGCAGCCCACGCGCCACCTCGTCGACCGCGGCGCCGAACTCCTCGTACGTCCAACGCCGTCCGGAGGGCACATCCACGAGCGCGTCCCGCTCGGGATACTCGGCGATCGCCCGGTCGAGACGGGACCCGATGGTGTCGCCGAGCAGGGGTGTCGTACTGGTTCCATGCGCATAGGACAGCTCGGTCACCGGAAGTCCTCCTCGCGGTACTCGGCGTCCGACCCCGCCGCCGTCGCCTCACGCAGCTCGATCCGGCGGATCTTGCCGGACACGGTCTTGGGGAGGTCGCCGAACTCCAGTCGGCGGATGCGCTTGTACGGGGCGAGTGTGGTCCGCGCGTGCTCGAAGAGGACCTTCGCCGTGTCGGGGCCCGGCTCCCACCCCTCCGCCAGCACGACGTACGCCTTCGGGACGGCGAGCCGCAGTTCGTCGGGGGCGGGGACGACGGCCGCCTCGGCGACGGCCTCGTGCTCCAGGAGCGCGCTCTCCAGCTCGAAGGGGCTGATCTTGTAGTCGCTGGCCTTGAAGACGTCGTCACTGCGCCCGACATACGTGATGTAACCGTCCGCGTCCCGCGAACCGATGTCGCCCGTCCGGTAGTAGCCGCCCGCCATCGCCTCCGCCGTGCGGTCGGGGTCGCCGTGGTAGCCGGTCATCAGGCCCACGGGCTTCTGGGACAGGTCGAGCGCGATCTCGCCCTCGTTCGCACCCGGTGCCCCCGACACCGGGTCGAGCAGTTCGACGCGGAAGCCTGGACCGGGCCGCCCCATGGAGCCGGTCTTCAGCGGCTGCCCGGGGCTGTTGGACACCTGCACGGCCGTCTCGGTCTGCCCGAAACCGTCCCGGATCGTCACGCCCCACGCCCGCCGCACCTGCTCGATGACCTCGGGATTCAGCGGCTCCCCGGCGGCGACGACCTCGCGCGGCGGGGTCCGCAGCTGGGTCAGGTCGGCCTGGATGAGCATGCGCCACACAGTGGGCGGGGCGCAGAAGGTCGTCACGCCCGCGCGGTCCATCTCCGCCATCAGGCGGGCCGCGTCGAAGCGCGTGTAGTTGTGGATGAAGACGGTCGCCTCGGCGTTCCAGGGGGCGAAAAGGTTGGACCAGGCGTGCTTGGCCCAGCCGGGCGAGGAGATGTTCAGATGGACGTCACCGGGCTTGAGGCCGATCCAGTACATGGTCGCCAAGTGACCGATGGGGTACGACACATGGGTGTGCTCGACGAGCTTGGGGCGCGCGGTCGTGCCCGAGGTGAAGTACAGCATCAGGGGGTCGTCGGGGCTGGTGGCGCCGTCGGGCTCGAAGTTGGCTGGAGCGGCGTACGCGTCCTCGTACGACCGCCAGCCGTCCCGCTCACCGCCGACCGTGATGCGGGTGTAGCGGCCGGGTACGTCGTCGAACTTGGCGGTGTCCTCGGCCCGCACGATCACATGCCGTACGAGCCCGCGCTCGACGCGGTCGCGCAGATCCGCGGGGCCGAGCAGCGGTGTCGCGGGGATGACGACGGCGCGCAGCTTCATCGCGGCGAGGGCCGTCTCCCACAGCTCTGCCTGGTTGCCGAGCATGACGAGGACGCGGTCCTCGGGGCGTACGCCCTGGTCGCGTAGCCAGTTGGCGGCGCGGGCGGAGCGTTCGGACAGGGCTGCGAAGGACAGCTCGACGCGCTCGCCGTCCTCCTCGACGATGTGCAGGGCCGTCCGGTCGTTGCCGCGTGCGATGACGTCGAACCAGTCGAGTGCCCAGTTGAAGAACTCCGGCCGGGGCCAGGTGAAGCCCTCGTATGCCGTGGCATAGTCCTCGCGGTGCTTCAGCAGAAAGTCCCGCGCGCTGCGGAAGCGCTCCGTCGGCGTCGTCATCCGTGGTCCTCCTCGAACACGGCCACATAGCTGGGCGGCTCAATGACATCGTGTAGTCGTGACGTGGATCTCACCACCCCCGAACGGGGGGGCGCTGCGGCGGAAGGGACGGGCAGATGGTGCCGGATGTGACCGGAGCGGTGGAGATGCGGGGCGCCCTGATACGACTGCGGCGCGCGACGGGGCTGCCGGTCGCCTTCGGCGGCCTGGTCGAGCCGGATCGCGGGCAGACGCGTATCTGCGAACTGAACGGTACGAGGACAACGGCGCTCAGCGCGCTCGCGGTGACGTCGGGCAACGGGCTCGGCGGCAAGGCCGTGGCCCTGGCCCGGCCCTGTGCCGTGACCGACTACTCCTCATCGCGGCAGATCAGCCATGAGTACGACGCCGCGGTCGCGGCGGAGGGGCTGCGGTCCGTCCTCGCGGTGCCGGTTGTCGTACGCCGCCGGGTGCGCGGAGTGTTGTACGGCGCTCTGCGTACGGCCCAGCCGCTGGGCGACCGCACGCTGGGCGCGGCGGTGGAGGCGGCGCGGGACGTGGAGCAGTCGCTGGTCGTACGGGACGAGGCGCAGGGTCTGCTGGCGGCGGCACGGGAACATCGGGCAGGGACGGCCTGGGAGCAGGTCCGTGAGGCGCACGGGGCGTTGCGGGCGCTGGCCCCGCGGGTCGCGGACCCGAAGCTGCGGGCCGAACTCCTCGCCGTCTGCGACACCTTGGCGGCTCCGGTTCCGGGCCCGGCGGCCGGTGGTGTGCGGCTCGCTCCCCGTGAGCTGGACGTCCTCGTCTGTGTGGCGGGCGGTGCGACGAACTCGGTCGCTGCGGAGCGGCTGGGACTGCGGCCCGAGACGGTGAAGACCTATCTGCGGTCGGCGATGCGGAAGTTGGGGGCGCATACGCGGCTGGAGGCGGTGGTGGCGGCTCGACGGGCGGGACTGCTGCCCTGAAGCAGGGCCTGAAGTGGGGCTCCATTCATGCTCGGGCACCCTGAAATCCCGTATACCAAAACCTGAGCACAACCCCTGACCCTGTTATTTCCCTCACGGTGCACCCCTCCGAAATTCAGGGGGTCTTTGCTTAATATTGAAACGGACACGACATGAGAGGGGCGGTGCGCGTGCGACGGGATGCCGAGGAGCCTGTCAGACCCCGTTCCGACCAGGTCATCGGCCGGGACGAGCTGCTGGGGCGGGCGCGTGACCAGCTCTCCGGAGGGGGCAGCGTCCTCTTGCACGGTCCGCCCGGAATCGGGAAATCGACCATGCTGCGCGCGCTGGACGCGGAATACGCCGAATCGGCCCGGACCGTGTTGCGCTGCTCGGCCACCGAGTCGGAATCCCACCTCCCCTTCCTTGCCCTCGTCGATCTGCTCGGCCTTGTCGCCGACGAGGTGGCGGACGCGCTGCCCTTCCCGCAGCGTGCCGCGCTCGAGGCGGCGCTCACCGGCCGCGGCGAATCGTCCCTGCACCGGGACGGCCTGGCGCTGCGCCTCGCGGTGCTCTCGGTGCTGCGCGCGCTGGCGGCCAGGGGCCCCGTTCTCCTCATCGCGGACGACCTTCAGTGGCTGGACGCGCCCAGCGCCGAGCTGCTCGGTTTCGCGGCACGTCGCCTCGGCAGGATGCCGGTGCGGATGCTCGGCGCGGTGCGTACACGCACGGAGCCGAAGGAGCAAGAACACGTTCCGTATCTACGCGCGTATCCTCCGGAGTCGCTCGCCCTGCGCCTGACCCCGCTCACCCACTCCCAAGTCTCCGAACTCCTCGCCGCCCGCGGTTACACCGGTCTGCGCCGCTCGACCGTCCGGGACATCCACCACACCAGCGGCGGCAACCCGCTGTTCGCGCTCGAACTCGGCCGTGCCCTGGCCGAGAGCCCGACGCCGCCCCGCCCCGGCGAGCCGCTTCCGGTGCCGACCTCGCTGCGCGCCCTGGTCCTCAGCCGCCTCGATCTGCTGTCCGCCGAGGCCCGGCGCACGCTGCTCGTCGCAAGTGCCGGGGCGCGCCCCACGCTCGCGCTGCTGCACGCCGCGGGCCGCGCCGACGCGGAGTCGGAAACGGCGCTCGCGGCCTCCCTCGGGCTGGTGGCGACAGGCGGTCCGGACGGCCAGGAAGGAACCGTACGGTTCGCGAATCCACTCGTCTCGGCCGCGCTCTACGCGCAGGCGACGCCCCAGGAGCGGCGGGCCGCCCATACCGCGCTGTCCACGGCGGCCTCCGACCCGATCGAGCGGGCCCGCCATCTGGCCCTGGCCACGACCGGCACGGACGAGCAGGTCGCCACGCGGCTCGCCGAGGCCGCGACCCTCGCCCGGGACCGCGGCGCGCCCTCGGTCGCGGCCCAACTCGGCCTGCTCGCCGCCCGGCACACCCCGCACGACGCCCAACCGGGCGCGGACGAGCGCCGGTTGAGGTCCGCCGAGGACGCGCTGACCTCCGGTGACATCGACCTCGCACGGGAGGTGGCCCGCGACGTACTGGACCGGGCGACCGACGCGGCGATCCGGGTACGCGCCTGGATGGTCGTCATCGACGCGGCGGGGCAGGCGATGGCCGAGGTCGAGTCCGTCTTCCCGCAGGCCCTCGCCGACGCGGGCGACGACCCACGGCTCCTCGCGCTGGTCCGCTACCAACTCGCCTGGCGGGCCCTGCTCGTCGAGGGCGAGATGACGAAGGGCCGTGAGGAGGCCGCGCACGCCGCGCGGCTCGCCGCCACGGCCGCCGACCGGCGCACCGAGCTGATGGCCCTGTCGTTCCAGGCCCAGATGGAGACCCTGATGGGGCATCCCGACGCCCCGGCGACCCTGGAACGGGCGCTGACGGAGCCGCAGGACCCGCAGGTGGCCTGCGATCACAACGGCGCGGGCGCCACCCGCTTCCGCTGGCAGATCATGAGCGACCAGCTCACCGAGGCCCGTGCGACGATCACCGGGCTCCTCGTCGAGGTCCGCAAGCGCGGCATGGTCGAGGCCGAGGTGCACTTCCTGCGCGGCCTCGCCGAGACCGAACTGCGCGCCGGACACTGCGGCAGGGCCCTCGACCTCGCCCACGAGAGCCTCGCGCTCGGGCGGGACACGGGGATCGGCGAAGCGGCGGGCAACATGTTCACCTCGCTCGCCGAGGCCGCCGGCGGTGACGTGGACCGAGCCCTCGCCCTGGCCGGCGACGCGGTCAGCCGCGCCGAGGAGGACGGCGACCTGATCTACCTCTCACGCGCGCTGGGCGCGCTCGGACACGCCCAGCTCGTGGCCGGGAATGCCGCAGGGACGGTGCAATCTCTGCGCCGAGCAAGGGAGTTGGAGCAAGGGCTCGGCATCTTCGATCCCGCACGCGGCCGTTGGCACGGTGACCTCGCCGAGGCTCTGATCCGGATCGGCGAGCTCGCGGAGGCGCAGGACGTCATCGACACCACGCGCGAGCACGCTCAGCGGCTCGGGCGGGCGAGCGTTCTGGCCGTACTGGACCGCGCCGAGGCGCTGTTGAAGGCCGCGCACGGCGAACACGAGGCGGCCGTACGGCAGTTGACGTCGGCACAGGAGCAGTTGGCGAAGCTGGGGTACGGGCTCGAAGAGGCGCGCGTGGCACTGGAGTTGGGGCGGCTGCGGGCGGAGCGGGCTGGTGGATCGGGGCTGTCGGGACGGTCGGCGCGGGGTGCGTACGACGAGGCGACGCGGTTGTTGCGGCGGTGCCGGGCTGTGCCGTGGCTGCGGCAGGTGGAGGCGGCTGTTGTCGGCGCCACGGGGGCGGTGGGTTCGATGGGTTCCCCAGGCGCTTTGGGCGCGGCGGGTTCGGTGGGTTCCGTTGTCGGCGCCGTGCCGCCGGCCGGCGGCCGGTCCGCTCCCGTGGAGCTCGACCGGCTCGCCTCGACGGAGCGTCAGGTCGCCGCGCTGGTACTCGAAGGGGCCACCAACCGGGAGATCGCGGCACGGCTGTTCATCAGCGTGAAGACGGTCGAGGCGACACTGACGAGGGTCTACCGGAAGCTGGGGATAAGGTCGCGGGTCGACATCGTGCGGCTGGCGGCGGGGCAGCAGCGGACGGGGTGAATCGGGGTCGTCCGGTGGGTGACCGCGGCCGTCGAACGGCGCTTGCACGCGCGGGGCGTGCAAGGGGTGGCCGAGGGGTCGTAGGGACCTTTTGAGCGGGGTCGAGCGGTGGGTGGCCGAGGGTCGTAGGGACCTTGTGAGCGCAGGGCGAGCGGTGGATGACCGAGGGGTCGTACGGACCTTGTGAGCGCAGGGCGAGCGGTGGATGACCGAGGGGTCGTACGGACCTTGTGAGCGCGGGGCGAGCGGTGGATGACCGAGGGGTCGTACGGACCTTGCAAGCGCGGTCGGGCGACGGGTGATCGAGGGTTTACCCTCGTCAACTCCCGCAGGGAGTTCCCTAATTGGGGAAACGAGAGGTCCGCTTCTAGCGTGGGACCCACGCCCGCAGGCCGTCGCACCCCCCACACCGCTCCCCCCACAGTGCAACCCCCCACCGGCACTCCTGAGGAGACTCATGTTCGGGCTCACCCTTGCCAAGAAGGCCATCGCCGTCACCGCGGCGGTGGCCGCAGCCGCAACAACCGGACTGCTCGGCGCGACCACCGCAAGCGCCGCTCCCAACCCCATCGTCGGCGGCACGACGACCACGGCGTCCGCGTACCCGTACGTCATGCAGATCACCGACTCCTCCCAGAGCCAGTTCTGCGGCGGCACACTCGTGCGGGCGAACAAGGTCGTCACAGCCGCCCACTGTCTGGTCGGCGAGACCACGAGCAGCATCAGAGTGGTCGGCGGCCGCACCTACCGCAACGGCACGAACGGCACCGTGGCCAGAGTCAGCAGAATATGGATCCACCCCGACTACAGATCCGTCACACGGGGCGACGACGTCGCCGTGCTCACCCTGTCGACGTCGATGCCGTACTCCCCGATCGGCTACGTCTCCTCCTCCGACACCGGCGTCTACGCGGCCGGCGCCACCGCCCGCATCCTCGGATGGGGCACCACCCGCTCGGGCGGCTCCTCCTCCAACCAGCTGCGCACCGCGACGGTCCCGACCGTCTCGAACTCCTCGTGCTCTTCCGCGTACGGCTCGCGCTTCGTCGCCAGCGACATGGTGTGCGCGGGCTACACGCAGGGCGGCGTCGACACCTGCCAGGGCGACAGCGGCGGTCCGTTCGTGATCGGCGGCAGGCTCGCGGGCATCACCTCGTGGGGCGACGGCTGCGCCGACGCGGGAGTCCCCGGCGTCTACACCCGACTGACGACCTTCTCCTCGATGGTCACGTCGCAGATCAACTCCTGAGCACCAACCCGCTCAGGTAACGCCAGGGGGCGTTGCGGGCCGCCACGAGCGGGTCGCAACGCCCCCTATCCACGTATCGCCCCATCCACGTGCCTGGACGGTCCATATCTCTGCACTGTCCACAGGCCTTCACTGTCCACAGGCCGGGACTGTCCACAGGCCTCGGCAGGTTGTCGGCGCCGCCTGTTTCAATGTGGCTCGATGGAGGTGATGGGCATGGTGTCCATGGATCGTTTCCTGGCCTTCGCGGCCATGTCACTGCTCGTGATCGTGATCCCGGGCCCCAGCGTGCTCTTCGTGATCGGCCGCGCGCTGGCCCACGGCAGGCGCACGGCGGTGGCGACGGCGTTCGGGAACGTCTTCGGCTCGTACCTCCTGGTCGTGGCGGTGGCCATAGGTGTCGGCTCGCTGGTCGAGCGGTCGGTCGTCGCCTTCATGGCGCTGAAACTTGCGGGCGCCGCGTATCTGGTGTTTCTCGGCGTCCAGGCGTTCCGCCACCGCAAGGACTTGAAAGCCTCGGCGATCGGTGCCGAGCCGTCAGGGGCGGTGGTTGCGGCCCGTGGCGATCTGCGGACGGTGCTGGACGGGGTCCTCGTAGGCGTCACGAACCCCAAGGGCATCGTCTTCTTCGCCGCAGTACTCCCCCAGTTCGTGGACCACTCGGCCGGTCAACTGCCGTTGCAAATGCTCCTGTTGGGTCTTGTCCCGATATCCATAGGCCTGATCACCGACACCCTGTGGGGCCTCACCGCGGCTGCGGCCCGTACTTGGTTCGCGCGCTCGGACCGTCGCCTGTCGGTGATCGGCGGCGCGGGCGGCTTCGCGATGATCGGGCTGGGCGTGACGGTGGCGGCGACGGGACGCGCGGACTGAGGCTCTGTCCGTAGCGGTTCTGCCTGTGCTCTCAGGCGCGTACGACGGTGCCGAACCGGATGTCGTACGAGGCTGCCGAACTCAGGACCGACAGCATCCGCTCCGCTTCCGCGACCACGTCGTCACGCTCGCGCCGGGTGAGGGGGTCGAACGGCTGGACCGTGAGCACGGCGCCCTCACGTGACTCCTCAAGCTGCCACACGCCCCTGAGGAACCCGTCGACAAGGAGGGTGCGGTAGGCCTGATTTCCTTGCCAGCTGCGCCCCTTGTACGCGGCGGGGACCACTCGGGAGCGGTCGGCGTGTGAGAGAAGCAGGTTGTCGAACTCGGGCAGGAGGCGAGGTGGGGCCGGGGTGCCGGGGTCCGGGCGGGGCGCGTCCGGGAGGTCGAAGAGTTCGACGCCGTTCTCGTCGCGGAAGGTGAGCAGCCGGGGCCGTAGCCGTTCGAAGGCGTCGCGGAGCCGGGTGAGGCCGGCCCAGGTCTGCATGTCCTTGACGGAGGCAGGGCCGAAGGCGGCGAGATAGCGCAGCACGGTGTCGTCGGGCGGGGGGACGGGTGCGGCGGGACGGCCCAGCCAGTGCTCGGCGGTGGTGAGCGCGACCTGGCCGCTTCTGCCCCACATGCCGCGTGGGGTCACCTGGACGAGGGGCAGTCGGCAGCGGGCCGCGACGGAGAGGGCGAGCGGGTCGGCGTCGGGCCACTCGGCGAGCAACGCCTCACGCAACTGCTTCATGGTGCGCGGCTCGGCCTCGACGAGCTCCCGGCTGATCGCGGCGAGCCGGTCCAGGTCGACGCCGACGAGCCCTTTGCGGAAGCCGTGCAGTTCCCGCTCGCGCGCGGCCTGCACCAGCGGCCGCAGTATGAGGCAGTCGTCGGCGGTGTGCGTATGGATGGTCGAGCGCATGGTCACGATGCGTACGACCGCACGGGCGCCCATCGCCGCCGAGAGCTCCTCGGGATCGAAGCCCTCGAGGCGGGCGGCGAGCGCGTAGTACGGGGGCTTGACGTTCTGTGCCTGGAGGCCGACGAGGTGCTCGATGGCCTCCGTCGCGGACAGGGCTGCCCGGCGCAGGAGCAGTTGCCGGTCGAGAATCGCCCTGTTCAGGGCTCGGGCGCTCAGCACGGGGGCGGTCGAGGTCTTCGTCATGCTCCGCAGATTAGCGAGGCATGGGGACAGGTTCTGTCCGCATGCCCGGGCGCTTCGACTCGGAACTCCCTGGCATCAGTCAGACTCGGGGGCAGGCCGGACTCGGGGATGAGCCAGGCTGTGGAGTAAGCAGGGACAAGAGAGACAGCTATTCGACTCGACCCGGGAGGCAGTCGCGATGCCGGAGCGCCGAGCCCGCCCCCTACCCGCCGCGAAGAGCATCCGCAAGTCGGTGTGGCGACGCGGCATGACCCCGTCGGAGCCACCGTCCGCGGAGCCGCCGAACCCCCGTCCGGCTCCCTCGCCCACGACTGAGGCGGAATCGCGCAGCATCGTCCAGGCAGCGCTCTATCGCGACGGCGTACGTGTCTCCACGCCCGAGTCGCTCGCCGAGACCTTCCGTGAGCTGCGCAAGCAGCAGGACGGTATGGCGTGGATAGGACTGGCCCGTCCGACGGAGGCCGAAATCCTGTCGCTGGCCGACGAGTTCGACCTCCATCCGCTTGCCGTCGAGGACGCGATGGAGGCCCATCAGCGTCCCAAGCTGGAACGCTACGGCGAGACCCTCTTCGTGGTCCTGCGCGCCGCCCGCTACCTCGACGCGCCCGAGGAGGTCGACTTCGGCGAGCTGCATGTGTTCGTGGGCCCCGACTTCCTGATCACCGTCCGGCACGGTGCGGCACCCGACCTCTCGGCCGTACGCCGCCGTATGGAGGAGAGCCCGGAGCTGCTGAAGCTGGGCCCCGAGGCAGTCCTGTACGCGATCCTGGACGCGGTGGTCGACGGCTACGCACCGGTCGTCTCGGGCGTCCAGAACGACATCGACGAGATCGAGACCGAGGTCTTCCGCGGCGACCCCGAGGTCTCCCGCCGTATCTACGAACTGTCCCGCGAAATGGTCGAGTTCCAGCGCGCCACCCGCCCCCTGGTCGGCATGCTGCACGGCCTGATGGCGGGCTTCGCGAAGTACGGCACGGACGAGGAACTCCAGCGCTACCTGCGGGACGTGGCGGACCACGTCACCCACACCAGCGAACGCGTCGACGGTTTCCGTCAGGCCCTCACCGACATCCTCACGGTGAACGCGACGCTGGTCACGCAGCAACAGAACGCGGAGATGCGGGCGTTGGCGGAGGCGGGTTTCGAACAGAACGAGGAGATCAAGAAAATCTCGTCGTGGGCGGCGATCTTGTTCGCTCCGACGCTGGTCGGGACGATCTACGGCATGAACTTCACGCACATGCCGGAGTTGCACTGGGTGCTCGGGTACCCCTTCGCCGTACTGCTCATGGCTGCCGTATGTGCCAGTTTGTACGTCATCTTCAAGCGGAAGGACTGGCTCTGATTGACTTGCACCTCGGGCTGGAGCCCGAGGATTGTGGCCTTCCGTTCCGTTGCTTTCTCGCCCATCACCTGCCAGTCGACCTCATCCCCGCTCGCGTTGGACTCCTTGATCGACTCGGTGATCCGAGCCCCCAGGTTGACCTGCTTGCCCCCGGCGGCTCCCTTGTCGGCGTTGACCAGGCCGACGGGCAGCTTGGTCATGTGATCGACCGGATCGATGTTGGCGCCGACGTAGAACATGGCGAACAGCAGCGCGAGTACGCCCGTGATGACGCCGTTGGCCAACCACAGAGGTATGGCGCGCAGGACACGGAAGGGGTGAATGCCACTCATGACGTACGTTGCCCTCGCTCGGTGGACGCGGAACGCTTCGCCGGGGGCTGCCAGCCGCCGGTGACTTCCTTGACGGGCTTGTGGGGGAAACGGCGCTGGGCGTACTCCTGCGCGTGTGAGCCCGGCAGGACGTAGAGCGTTTCCTTCTTGTCCTGGAGCGGGCGCAGCACGGTGTCCATGAACGACTTGCGGTCGTCCAGGTACGGGCCGAGGACGTCCTCGCCGGCGGGGCAGACGGCAAGGCAGTAGCCGGACTTGTAGCCGGGCGGTGAGCTCAGGCTCTGCCACATGGAGGCGCTCTCGGAATCGGTGACCCGGGAGCGGTAGTCGGCGGCGTCCTCGCTGTCGGCCACGGTCTGCGCCCAGTCGGTGAACCCGCTCATGAACTCGCGGTAGTTGTGCGTGGTGCAGGCCAGCGCGTCGAAGGCTCCGTCCTTGGCGATGGCGCCGACCGGGCAGGCGGCGACGCACAACTTGCAGTCGATACAGGGGTTGTAGTCCAGCGCCTGCCCGTACTCGCTCACCTCCGCGTCCACCAGGACGGTGACCAGCAGGACGAAGCTGCCGAACTTCGGGTGGATGACGTTGCGGTGCAGGCCCATCACACCGAGCCCGGCGGCCACCGCGACCGTCTTGTGCGCCACCACCCAGATCCGCTCACTGGGGAAGCGGTCCATCTCCTGCGGGAAGCCGACGGACGGATTGAGCGCGCGGTAGCCGGCGTCCTGGAGCGCCTGAGTGACGCTGCGCGCGGCATGGTTGGCCTGTTCGTCGGCCTGATGGAACTCCTGGTTGGCCACGCTGCGGGCCGGGGAGCGGCAGTTGTCGCGGTTCATCCGGACCGCCATCGCGATCAGGGTGCGGGTGCCGGGCAGCGCGGACCGCGCGTACTCGCGCTCGCCGGCCAGGTCGGGGTGGTCCAGGCTGACCGCGGCCGCGTCGTCCGCACCGGCCGCCAGGCACAGCTCGCGCAGCCAGGCCGCGTCGATCACCTTCGGTGGGCGCACCGCGTCACCGGCCCTGCGTCGGGCCAGTACGGCCTGTACCGACGGGTGGGCGGCCAGCTTCGCCGGAAGCCTGGGACTCGGCAGTTGCCCCTCGGCGTCGCGCGCGGCAGTCATCCGTGCTCCTTGTGACTCGGGTCCGGAACTCGCCCGCCTGCACGACGAGAAACCGATCAGTTTCACCACTGTAAACTGATCGGTTTCCACATGCAAGCCCGAGTTGCGGGCCCGAGTCGCGGACCACCCCCGCTCCACCCGCCTTCGAAGCGCGCCGCAATCGGTCCTCACGCCGACCGCGCCGTCAGCGGCAGGTCACCCGGCCACTCCGCCGCCCCCTGGAGACCACCCCTATGGGGCCGCTAGCCCCGCAGCCGACTCCTCACTGCCCCGCCACCCCGTCACCAACGCCCGCAGGACCCGCTCGTAGCAGTCGGCGACCGCGAGCTCCGGGGGCTCGTTCCCGGACAGCACCAGGGAGACCAGGCCGTGGGCTGTTCCCCGGACCGACAGCGCGATGACCTCGGGGTCGGACGCGGAACCCAACTGCCCGGCCCGCTGTCCGCGGCGCACGGCGTCGACGAGGGGCCGGTATGTCTCGACGACCTCACGCGGCCCGTCCACGTCGGACGGGCCCTGGGCACTGCGGTCGGAGAAGAGGATCGCGTAGAGGTGCGGGTTGGCCACGGCGTACTCGCGATAGGCCAGCCCCGATACGGATCACGTCCCGGCCCTAATCGTGTAAGGCTTCCTGCGCCCGCTCAAAGGCGCCGCCAGCCGTCGTCGGGGAGATGGCTGCCGGCCTGCGGGCCCATCCGCAGCATCCCTCCGTCCACCGCCCAAGAGGCGCCCGTGACATACGACGCACCCTCCCCTGCGAGGAAGGCGATCACGGCCGCAACCTCACGGGCATCGCCTGGGCGGCCCAGTGGCACACCGGGCCGCCGTTCGGCGGTGACGTCAGTGTTCTCCTGGCCGGTCATCGGGGTGGCGATCTCTCCGGGAGCGACGGAGTTGACCGTGATCCCGTGCTCGGCCAGTTCCAGCGCCATCACCTGGGTGAGCAGCCCGAGGCCGCCCTTGGCCGCGCAGTACGGCGCCGCGCCCACGCGTGGCTGATGCTCATGGACACTGGTCACGTTGATGATCCGACCGCCGTCACCCTGGGCGATCATGTGACGGACGGCGCGCTGAGCACACAGGAAAGGCCCCACCAGATCCACATCGAGGACCTGGCGCACGGTGCTGAGATCCAGGTCGAGGAAGGGCGTCATGGTGCCGATCCCCGAGTTGTTGACCAGCACGTCGATCCTGCCGAGCCGCTCGGCCAGCCGGTCGATGACGTCCGCGGCCTCCGGAAGCCCAGTGAGGTCCAGCTGCAAGATCTCGGCACGGCGCCCGGTCCGGCGTACCTCGTCCGCCGTCTGCCGTGCCCCTTCCCGATCGCGATGCCAGGTGACACCGATGTCCATGCCGGACTCGGCCAGCCTGACCGCGGTCGCGCGGCCGATACCGGAGTCGGATCCGGTGATCAGGGCCACGCGGGCGGCATCAGGGCCTGAGGCAGCATCATGCGGTTCCATGACGGCTCCACACGTGATCGACGATTGACTGCTCAGTCGACGTCGGCAGGGTGAACGAGGGCGCGCTGCACCGTCACGTCGCTGCCACGCGCCCCAAAGGTGACAGGTGCTGAAGGCACGACGAATGACGGATCGGGCGGGAGTGCGTACAGCGCGCCGCCGGTCATGCCGGATTCGGTGCCGGCATGAGGCGTGTGTGTGGACGGCAAGGGCGGCACTCGATTCTCCGTATCCCGAACCACCCGGTCACGCCTCGGCGACGGGTCCGCCCAGCCCTTCACGTCTCGGCTTGTCAGGCCGAACCAGAATCCTCGGGCCGCACGCGTCCCCGCCAGGCGCCCGTCTCTCCCCCGCGCTGTTCGATGTAGTCCTTGAAGCGGTACAGATCACCCTTGACCCGGCGGTCGATCACGCCGAGCATGTCCGCGCCCTTCTCTGCCATACCGGAAGGCTCGACGTCCATCGTGAGCTCCACCCGGGTGTGGGTGTCGTCCAGCCGTTCGAACCTGACCGATCCCCGCTGCCGGGTCTCGCCACCGATGGCCCGCCAGGTGATCCGGTCGTCCGGCATCTGGTCGACGATCTCGGTGTCGAACTCGCGCCGCACCCCGCCGATCTTGGTGGTCCAGTGGTTGTGCCGTTCGTCGAGCTGCCGCACCTCCTCGACGCCCTCCATGAATTTCGGGAACTCCTCGAACTGCGTCCACTGGTTGTAGGCCGTGTGCACGGGGACCTCGACGTCCACCGCTTCCTTCACCGTGCTCATCGTTTCCTCCTCGCTGTCGTTCCGCATGCCGTCGGGTACCCGGTCACAGAGGTCTAAAAGACCTGCGTACTGGCGCTGAACACTCATAACGGGCGCTCGGCTTCCCCGCTACAGGTCGACCGGCTCACCGAACGGCGCGAGACTGCTTCTACCGCTTCCTGGGGGACTTCGAGTCGCTGCGGCAGATCACCGGTTACATACGCTCGATCCCCTCCTACGGCACCCAGGGCGACGCGGGTCCGACCCGAGGCTGAGCGATGATGACCGTCGGCCTCGCGGCGGCCGCGCTGTTCGGCTTCGGCGCGCTGGGGTGGTACGACCGCAAGGGACCGCACCGCCGCATCCCGGTCGAGACGGAGCCGGAGAAGGCCGCTGCCCCGGCGTAGCGGAAGGCATCCCCGACATCACTCAGGACGGGGCCATCGCTCGGTTCTGTGCGGACTTCAGGGGTCCGCTCACCTGTGCGCGGCGCCGGAAACCGCCACGGCACACCCTGAAACCGGTCGGTTTTCATTTCGTCCGCATCGAGCTAACCTCGCAGTATGACCACCGGAGTAAAGCCAAGTACCAGAGAGCGGCTGCTGGAGGCGGCGGCCACGCTCACCTACCGAGACGGTGTCGGCATCGGCGTCGAGGCGCTGTGCAAGGCAGCGGGGGTGTCCAAGCGCTCCATGTACCAGCTGTTCGAGAGCAAGGACGAACTGCTGGCAGTGAGTCTGAAGGAGCGTACCTCTGCCTTCGTGGCGACCCTCCTGCCCGCGGCGGACGATGGCCGGTCACCCCGCGAGCGCATCCTGCACGTCTTCGAGCGGATGGAGTCGCAGGCGGGTGTCCCCGAGTTCCGAGGCTGTCGGTATCTGGCTGTTCAGATCGAGCTCAAGGATCAGAGTCACCCTGCGAGCCGGGTGGCCCACCAGGTCAAGGCGAACCTGACGGCGTTCTTCCGTTCCGAGGCCGAACAGGGTGGGGCGAGCGATCCCGACCTGCTGGCCCGTCAGCTCATCCTGGTCTTCGACGGCGCCAGCGCCCGTGCGGGAATCGGAGCCGACAATCTGACCGGGCTCATCGCGCCCACTGTGGCCGCCCTGCTCGATGCGGCAGGCATGCGCTGACGCATCGCCTTCCAGAAGACTCGGCCACTGATGCGCTCCCCGAGCTGGTGCCGACAGCCACAACAGCTCGCCTGACCACTTGCAGCTCGACTCGCCGACACCGATCCGTTCACCGCGCTGTGCGGCTCACCCATCGCCGACCGCACCGAAGTCGTTGCTTATGAGCGTGTCTCATTCCCCTGACGGTCCTCTCGCAGGTGCCACCGCAGTCTGTTGTAGCCGGTCATGTCGGATATCCAGGGTCCGCTTCGTCATCCAGCGCTCCGCACGTCGTCGGATTCCCGACGCTTCTTGGAGGCGGTTCTTCGGCGGACTCCTCCATGACCGGGGGGAGATTGCGCCGGTAGAAGCGCCGGTACGCGCGTACGGTGGGCCCGTCCGCCGCTGACCAGAGGTCCTTGGTCACCGGGCGCATCCAGCGCAGGATCTCGAAGTCGGCGTGGTGATTGCGCCTGACCAGGCGCCACAGGATCGCCGCCCAGAGACGGTTGGCCGGCCAGAGCAGCCAGTCAGGTCCGAGTTTGCGGACGATCAGGCTCCACATCCCGATCGTGACACCGGGCCGCACGGGACTCACAGCGGCGACGAAGGCCACCCGGGGCGGCTTGCCGTCCGACTGCGGGCCCGGCTGTGGAGTGGCCACCGCGGTTGTCGGGCTTCCCCCAACCGGCGGCCAGGAGCCCGCCGGACACTTCCACGGCGTACGTGCCACGGCCCGGATCCGCGCGGCGCACAACGGACGCGTCACCACCCTCCCGCAGTTGCGCAGCGACGGCCCCTTCCCCCTGCGGCGCATGCGCACCCACGGCAACGCCGCCACGGTGGGGATCATCGGCGCAATGAGCGCCCCCCCTCGGTGGCGACCGGCTCATCCTCGACATCACCGCCGAGGACCGGGCCGAGCTGGAGGTCACCACGGCCGCCGCCACGCTCGCCCTGCGCGGCCCCACCACCGACGCGGCCACCTACGACGTGCGCCTCACGGCCGGAGAACACGCCCGTCTGCGCTGGCTGCCGCAGCCCCTCATCAGCGCCGCCGGCAGCAACCTGCGGCAGACGTACACCGTCGAACTCGCCGCCACCTCACGGTTCGTACTGCGAGAAGAGCCACTCCTGGGCCGGGCCGACGAGGAACCAGGCCACCTCGTCAGCCGGATCCTGGTCCACCGCGCCGGGCGACCGCTACTCGACCAACACAATGCGTACGGAGCCCCACAACCCGGCTGGGACGGCCCGGCCGTCCTGCACGGGCACCGCGCCGTGGGCCAGCTCCTGGTCGTGGACCCACGCCTCGACCACCGACAAGACCCCGTACTGCTCGGCGAAGGCACCAAGGACGGGTGCGCCGTCCTCGCACCGCTGGCAGGCGGCCCGGCACTGCTCGCCACCGCCATCGCACCAACCACCTCAACGCTGCGGGAACTGCTCGACGAGGCCCACGCACACGCCCTCGCCCGCTAGCGCGGATGGGCTGCCGAGCCGACGGGCGACGGGCCCCCAGCGTCCAACCAGTCGCTACTGAGGGTCGAGATGAGCGGCTGCGCCGGATCGTCGATCACGGCGGCGGACGTAAATGCTGCTGTTCGGACCGAAGATGCCCAGGCCGAGCCAGGCCGGTCATCATGCCTTCCCGCTCGGCGAGGCTCGCTCTGATCGGGGTCGAGACCAGTATCCGAGGTGTGCCATCGCTGGCAAGCACAAACAGCGGGCTGGCAGTTGCTGCGCGAGCCCGGGTAGGGATGCCGATCAACTGATCGTGCCCGTCACCAGGGACACCGACAAAGACGCCGTCTCGACGACGGCCGAACGAATCGAGCGGTGTCCCGTCGACCGGGAAACTGCTTACGGAGGGATGGCCAACGAACGCAATCGCCTGTCCGCACGTGTGACCTGGGCGGCGGCGGCCGCACTTGAACTGGGCGAGGCATCGCCCCGCCCTGAGCCGGGGGCGGGCCTGGCACGCCCCTGACGTCAGGATGCGGTGAACGCGGAACCAGTCATGTCTCGTTCGAGGCTCGCGCCCTGGAAGCCGTAGGTACCGATGTTCGCGACCTTGATGAGGACGCAGAAGCGATCGATCGAGTCGAGGGCATCGGCCACTTGACGGTGGTTCCTTTTGAGGAAGTGGATCGCGGCTTGGTTCGCCAGGGAGCTCTGGCCGCAGACCAGCACGACCGGGCGAGTCGCCTGTGGCGGCGTGAACTTGGCCACCAGTGCGTACTCCACCTCGTTCTTCCGAAAGAGGTAGCGCCGGCCGCCGACGACGAACGCAACCGACTCGGGACTCTGACCGTACGGCAGGATGCGGACACCGGGCAGATGAGCCGCAAGGTGGCCGCCCGCACGGAGGTTGGCCTCGCCGAGCGGACCGCCGATACAGAACTCCGTGCGGTCGTCGTTGCTGCCACGGAAATCGTCGCTGGACTCGGTGGCGACGTCGCAGCCGAGCTGACCGGCCAGGGTCGCCACCTCGATCATGGCGCGGATCTCCTTGTGCGTCGCGACCCCTCGCGCGTTGTGCTTGTTGCCGATGACGATGAAACAGGTCTCGCCAGGAACAAGACCGAAGAAGTCCGCCTTGCGCCGCAGCACGCGGGCACGCTTGCCGCGCTCCCAGAGCCAGACGAACCCACCACCGATGAGACTGGTCACCAGACCGACCAGCACATTGACGACTACGGAAAAAATCGCCGCCCCCTCGCGCCCTCACCGCGCACAGCAACCAGTGCGCCTCGAACGCCGTTGATCCTCCACGACGGACCCGCCGGTGACAACCGGGCGAGGCCGGTGACGGCTGCGAGGCCAACCTCACCAAGGCTGCTCCCGGCTACGCCCCGGGACCAAGCTCAGAAGGCACTTTCGGGTTTCCGCCCCACGTCCGGCCTCATCCCAGCCGAAACGCCGAGGCCAGGGGCAGGCAATCGCCCCTCAAACCACTCGGTGGCGTCAGTGCCTGCACCTGCCTATGAGCTCGTAACACGATCTTGTTGAGGTGTCCTGGTCGGGCGTGACCGATGTGACGGTTCGGCCGTTCGGGAGGGTGTGAGTACCCGGCCGTGGATCGTGGATGACGACTTGTGGGCGCTGATCGGGCCGCTGCTGACGCCCTGGCCGGAGCGGGCGTCGGGGCCGCGACCGGTGGACGACCGGCTGTGTCTGCAGGGCATCCTGTACGTCCTTCACAACGACATAGCTTGGCAACTGCTGCCGCTGGAGCTCGGGTTCGGCTCCGGACAGACGTGCTGGCGGCGCCTGGAGCGGTGGCAGCAGGCCGGTGTCTTCGACCAACCGCACCGCATCCTGCTCGCCGAACTGAACGCGGCCGGCGAACGCCGCCTGTCGAAGGACTACGAGTACCTGCGCGTCTGCTCGGAGAACGCCATCTACCTCTCCATGGCCATGCTCCTCGTGCGCCGCCTCGCAAGATCAGCCCGTTGACAGGCTTTTCAGACGCCCTCTAGCGGCGGGCTTTCACTGCCAGTACAGGGCGTTCGGCTCCCAGCAGAATCTGCTGGGCGGTACTGCCGAGGAAGAGTTTCCCGATGGCGGTGCGTCTGCGCAGCCCGATGACGATGACCGAGGCGTTGATTTCTTCGGCGGTTTCGATGAGCAGGTCGGGGAGTTCGCCGCGGTGTGGGGTCGTTCGGAGGTCCATGGATACGCCTGCCTGTTGTGCCTGGGCTTGGAGCGTTTCGGTGTCATCTGGCGAGGGCAGTTCGGTGCTGACGAGGGCGCCGTCCCGGGGGCTGCTCAGGACGACGAGGGCCTCGCGTCGTCGTGCCGCTTCGTCCAGGGCGGCCGTGAACGCGGCGTTCCCTTCGGGGGTGGGCAGGTAGCCGACGAGGACGGTCATACCGGTTCCTTGCTGCGTTGGGGGTCGCTTCTGCGGTTGCGCCAGATCGCCCGGGCGGTCGGCACCAGCGCGACGGCGAGGAAGAGCGCGAACAGCGTTCCCGAGATCGGGCGGGTGAGGAAGCCTCCTGGGCTGCCTTCGAAGAGCAGCAGTGAGCGGCGGAGTGAGCTTTCCAGGAGTGATCCGAGGACGAAGGCGAGGACGAGTGGGCCGGGGTCGAATCCGAGTTTCTTCATGAGGTATCCGAGGACGCCGAAGAAGACCACGAGTCCGATGTCGAAGACGCTGTTGTTGACGGTGTAGGCGCCGATGAGAGTGATGAGGACGGTGATGGGGGCGAGGATGGTCGGGCGTATGCGCAGGATGCGTACGAACAGTCCTACGAGCGGGATGCTCATGATGAGCAGAAGGATGTTCCCGATGTACATCGAGTTCACCACGCCCCAGAACAGCTCGGGGTGCTCGGTGACGAGCTGGGGGCCGGGGGTGATGCCCTGGATCAGGAGGGCGCCGAAGATGACCGCCATGGTGGCGTTGGCGGGTATGCCGAGGGACAGCAGCGGGATGAACGAGGATGTGGCGGCGGCGTTGTTGGCGGTCTCGGGTGCGGCGACACCTTCGACGGCGCCGCGGCCGAAGCGCTCCGGGGTGCGTGATCGGCGTTTTTCCAGGGCATAGGCGGCGAGTGAGGCGAGGACCGCTCCGCCGCCGGGGAGAATGCCGAGGACGAAGCCGATGACACCGCCTCTGCCGATCGCTCCGGAGGACTGGCGCAGATCGGAGCGGCTGGGCCAGACGTTGGCGACCTTGGTGGGGGCGTGGGCCGCGCGATGGCGTTCTTCCAGGGTGTAGAGGATCTCACCCAGGCCGAAGAGACCCATGGCGATGGGGACGAAGTCCAGACCGTCTGCGAGTGACAGGCTGTCGAAGGTGAACCGTTCGGCGCTGGTGAAGCCGTCTCGGCCGACGGTGGCGAGCAGCAGGCCGAGGGCGGCGGCGATGAGGGCTTTGAGTATGCCGCCGTTGGAGACGGTGGCTACCAGCAGGATGCCGAGCAGCGCCAGCATCGTGTATTCGGGTGGGCCGAAGTCCAGGGCGAATTCGGCGACCATGGGGGCGACCACGCTGAGGGCGATGATGGCGAGGGTGCCGCCGACGAAGGAGCCGATGGCGGCGATGCCCAGGGCGGTGCCGGCCTTGCCTTGGCGGGCGAGGGCGTGGCCGTCGAAGACCGTGACGACGGAGGATGCTTCACCGGGTAGGCGCAGCAGTACGGAGGTGATGGTGCCGCCGTACTGGGCTCCGTAGAAGATGCCTGCCACCATGATGATCGCGGTGACGGCTTCGAGGCCCAGGGTGATCGGAAGCAGAATGGCTATGGTGGCGGCTGGTCCCAGACCGGGCAGGACACCAACCAGCATGCCGATGACGACACCGACAAGGCAGTACAACAGGTTGGTCGGCTCGAGGACGACGGCAAAGCCGTCGAGCATGGGGGACACCTCCAACGATCCTCCCAAACGTGTGGTGATGTGCGGTCAGAACAGGTGCGGGATGGTGACCTTCAGCGCGCCGACGAACAGGGCGTAGAACGCGCAGGTGGCGCCGAGGCTGACGACGATGGAGGTACGCCAGCTCTCCCGGCCCAGGATCCGTAGCCAGAAGAAGGCCAGGAGGGCTGTGGGGATCTCGAAGCCGATCACGCCGATGACCGCTACGTAGGCCACCATGGTCCCGACCGCCACGATCACCAGGAAGCTGGTGCGGGTGAACTGCTCGGCGTCGTCCATGCGTCGGGCAGCGGCGGCCAGGAGCACGCCGAGAATGATCAGTGTTGCGCTCACCAGGGCCGGCCAGGTGCCGGGCCCGGGTTTCGAGGGGCTGCCAATGCCCAGGTTCAATGCCCCGGCGAGCGCCGCGCCACCGAGAACCACGACGACTGTGGCCGTGACGAGGTTGGTCACCGTGCCCGCTGCCGGCGGCCGGGTGTCGTCGGAGGGTTCGTCGGCGGTCGACGGGTTCTCGGTGGACATGCTCCTCAGTTTCCGCTCATGTCGATCTGGTACTCGTCGGCGAGGGCACGGTATTTCTCCAGCGAACCGGTCCACTGCTTGAGCAGTTCGGCGCCCTCGACCTCGTTGGGTGTGAGCAGCCGCTGAGTGTTGAAGTCCTGGTACTTCTTGTCCTCGAAAGCCTTGCGGAACGCCGTCCGCAGCCGGTCGACAACCTCCCGGGGAGTGCCCTTCGGGGCGACGACGGCACGCGACTGCTGCACCGGGACGTCGTAGCCGGCCTCGACCGCGGTGGGGATGTCGGCCATGTACGTGGGCCGCTTCTCCGCGAAGGTGACGAGAGGGGTGATCTTCCCGGCCTTGATCTGGGCCTGGGCCTCACCGAGCTGGATCGAGGCGACGTCGACCTGACCGCCCAGGACGGCGGTGAGTGCGGGGGCTCCGCCGTCGAACGGCACGGCGGTCGCCTTCACCTTCGCCTGGGAGAACAGCAGCGCCTGGCTGAGGTGGCTGCCCGTGCCGACGCCGGTCGTACCGTACTTGATCGAGCGGCCGGCGTCGGCGATGTCCTTGACCGTCTTGAAACCGGACTTGGGGCCGGCGACCAGGACGTAGTCGTCCTGGGACAGGCCGGTGATGACTTCGTAGTTGTTGATGTCGACGGCTTCGTCGGCGGATACGGCCAAGGGCGTGATGTAGGCCAGCGAGCCCACGAAGAGCATGATGGTGTGGCCGTCGGCCTTGGCGCCGGCCAGTTCCTTGGCGGCGACGGCGCCGTTGGCGCCGGGCTTGTTGACCACCGTGATGGTCTCTTCGAGGTCGGCGCCGGCAGGTTCGGCGGCCGCGCGGGCGGTGAGGTCGGTGCTGCCGCCGGGGTCCTGCCCGACGAGCAGGGTGAGGGCCCTACCTGGGAACGAGGCTTCGTCCTTGGATCCCTCATCCCCGACGTTGCCACCGCAGCCGGGCAGCGCGATCACGGCGGCGAACACAGCGACCGCGGCTATGCGGCGGTGAAACCGAAGCCTGGTGTGCATGAGCGTCTCCCTCAAGCGAGTTGGGTGGAGATGTGATACAGATCTCGGTCCGCGGTGCCGCGCAGCCTATGACCGCCCGTCATGCCTGTCCAACTCCGTTAGCGCATGGGCTGATACCTTTCTTGCATGACGTATACCTTGGGGCAGTTGCGGGGATTCGTCGCTGTTGCCGAGGAACTTCACTTCGGCCGGGCGGCGGCACGGCTGCGCATGACCCAGCCGCCGCTGAGCCGTCAGATCCAGAAGCTCGAAGCGGCCGTTGACGTGCAGCTCCTCGAGCGGGACAAGCAGCATGTGGCTCTCACGCCGGCCGGTGAGGCGTTCCTGGTGGAGGCCAGGCGCATTCTGGCGATCGCCGAGGCCGCCCCGGACCTGGCCCGCCGCATCCACTCGGGTTCCCGTGGCGTGGTGCGGCTCGGCTTCACCGCCGCGTCGACCTTCGGCACGCTCGGCCGCATCCTCAACCGGCTGGAGCAGAGCCTGCCGGAGGTCCGCATCGAGCTGTTCGAGATGGTGACGCGCGAGCAGATCGACGCCCTCACCGGCGAGGACATCGACCTCGGGCTCGCCCGCCCGCCGTTCGACTCCGAACTCTTCGAATCGCGCCTGATCCAGCAGGAGGCGCTGGTGCTGGCGGTGACCGCCGGGCACCGGCTGGCCCGCCTGGACCGGCCCGCTCGCGCCGACGACCTGACCGGCGAACCGCTGATCGTCCACTCGCAGCGCAAGGCGCGGTACTTCTACGACCTGATGGTCAGCATGGTCCCGCTGGCCCAGGAACGGGTCGTGCACAGCGTGAGCCAGATCCTCACCATGCTGTGGCTGGTCTCCGCCGGGCGGGGAGTCGCCTTCGTGCCCGCCTCCGCCACCTTGCTGCGCATTCCCCATGTCGCGTTCATCCCGCTGGCCACGCATGTGCCGCGACCGGTGGAGCTGCATCTGCTGTGGCCGCGGCATTCACGCAATCCCGCCCTCGCGCAGGTGCTGGCCGCGCTTGAGGACCTGGCCCCGCGGGAGCACCCGAGCGGGCCGGTGGTTTCGCCCCGCGCCGGCGAGGAGACTGATACCGAAGCGGCATCGCACAATGCGTAAACACTCTTGGACAGGCATCAAGGCCGCTCCTACCGTGGCGGCGTGACGCTGACTCTCCCTGCTGAACTCGCCCGGCAATTGACCACCGGCCTGCTCTCCTTCCCGGTGACGCACTTCGATGACCAGGGCGCCTTCGACGAGATCAGGTATCGCGACCATCTCGCATGGCAAGCCGACTTCGACGTCGCCGGGCTGTTCGCCGCCGGCGGCACCGGCGAGGGCTTCTCGCTCACCTCGCAGGAGATCGACGAGGTCGTGCGCAGCGCCGTCCACGAGGTCGGATCCCGCGTGCCGGTCATCGCCCCGGCCACCGGCGGCACCGCCCAGGCGACCGCTCAAGCCAGCGCCGCGCAGCACGCCGGCGCGGCCGGCATCCTGCTGATGCCGCCCTACCTCACCGAGGCCAGCCAGGCCGGGCTCATCGCGCACATCAGCGCTGTCTGCCAGGTGACCGACCTCGGAGTCATCGTCTACAGCCGGGCCAACGCGGTGCTGGAGGACGACACAGTCGCCGAACTGGCGGAGCGCAACCCCAACCTCATCGGCCTGAAGGACGGCGTCGGCGACATCGAGCGCATGACCCGCACGTACGCCAAGGTCGGCGACCGCCTCATCTACATCGGCGGCCTGCCGACAGCCGAGACCTTCGCATTGCCCCTGCTGCAGCTGGGCGTGAACACCTACTCCTCGGCGATCTACAACTTCGTCCCCCATTTCGCCCTGCGGTTCTTCGGGGCGGTCCGAGCCCAGGACAAGGACTCCGTCTACGGGATGATCAACGACTTCATCATCCCCTACGTCGATATCCGCAACCGCGCCCGAGGCTACGCGGTCTCCATCGTCAAAGCCGGCCTCACCGCCGTCGGGCGCGACGGCGGGCGGGTCAGACCGCCGCTGACCGACCTGACCATCGAGGAGCGCGAGGAACTCGCCGCATTGATCGAGAAGATCAATCGGCCGTCATGAACGCGAAGACACCCACCGTCGCGCGCATCGAAGCGATACCCGTCGCCAGCCGCGACAGCATACTGCTCAACCTCAGCGGCGCCCACGGCCCGTTCTTCACCCGCACCGTCATCATCACCGACAGCGAAGGCCGCACCGGCGTCGGCGAAGTATCCTGAGGCGAGGCCATCCGCCGCGTGATCGACGCAGCTCGGGCAGCCCATCACCCACTACGCAAGCCTGCTGCGCACCATCGCCGATACGTATGCGGACCTCGACGCCGCCGGCCGCGGCCGGCAGACAGAGGGCGACGGGCGCGCTGCTGACACTCGGTCACCCAGTGAGTCCTCAATGGCGCATCCGAGCATTGAGTAACAGGTGGGGTGCCGCGTCCGCCGCAGATCAAGTGGTGTTTGCTGCCCGTCTTGCGCCGGTCGACCGGCCGACGGGCCGGTGTCGGCACCCCCTTTTCGTGCGGACATGGGAGCCGTCCACACCGGCCCGCGACCAGTCGAGTTCGCCCGCCGCGTTCAGCTCGGCAGCAGGACGCGGTGCAACTGATCGAAGATCCCTGGCTGCTGCCACCGCTCCAGGCGGCGCCAGCAGGTCTGTCCGGAGCCGAACCCCAGCTCCAGCGGCAGGAGTTGCCAGGCTATGTCGTTGTAGAGAACGCAGAGGATGCCCTGCAGACAGAGCCGATCTACCACCGGCCGCGGACCCGACGACCGCTCGGGCCAGCGCGGCAGCAGCGGTTCGATAAGCGCCCACAAGTCGTCGTCCACGATCCACGGCCGAGTACTCACAGCATCACGAACGGCCGAATCGCCAGACCAGTCACGCCCAACCAGGGCACCTCAACAAGATCGTGTTACGAGCTCTATGAGATGGCCAGGCGTCGGAACCGGCTGTTATGGAACACCAGGGGTTCTCGATCGGGTTCGGCCTTCAGACCGTGGATTTCGAGGAGCACGATCGTGTGGTCGCCTCCGGGAAGTTCGGCGTGCAGTGAACAGTTCAGCCAGAGACTGGCACCGTGGATGTACACGCCGCCGTCCTCGTCGGCGTCCCAGTCGACTCCCGCGAACCGGTCGCCCTCCTTGCCGGCCAACGTCCGGCAGATCGTGTCCTGTCCCTCGGCGAGCACGCTCACGCCCACACGGCCCCGCCGGCGCAACTTGGGCCATGTCGTGGAGGTGTCCTGCACACAGACCGATATCAGGGCAGGTGACAGGGAGACGGGGGTGAACGTGCTCGCGGCCATGCCCACCGGGGTGCCGGCGTCGAGTGCGCACACAGCGGTCACCCCGGATGGGAAGCAGCCGAAAGCCTGGCGCAGCAGTGCAGGGTTGGTCGGTGTCGCGTCGAGCGGGCTCATCGGGAGCCACCCTTCCGGTGTCGGCGTGTGAGGTGCGGCCGCGCAGCGGCGCGGATCGCGCGGCTGCGCGGGACGAGGATCAGTGGCGTCTGCATTGGCTTCCTCCGAGATGCGGAGAGGGATTCTGGCGGGACCTCCGCACGTGGAGCCGTACGGGCCGGGGCAGGTCGGCCCTGGCGGTTCACGACCACGCGCCACGCGATCACCAGGGCTTCCCAGGGGGTGTGGCCGCTGCCAGGCGTCAGTCCCGGCCCGACAGAACCGCGCCGAACTGCCGCATCGCGCCGGTGTTGCCGACCACGTGCTGGGAGACGCAGCGGACATCGCGCCAGCGGCGCTGCAGGGGACTGGTGCTGTAGAGGCCCGCACTGCCCGAGAGGGTCATGATCTCGTTGAGTATCCGGATGCCTTCATGGTGGATGTGCTGGGTGCCGCCCTTGTAGCCGAACCACTCGGCCGGGGTGGGTGCCTCTCCCGCGAGGGCACGGTCCATGACGATGCGTCCGGTCTGCTCCGACAAGGCCCCCAGGGCCGCGGCTCGCAGCTGCAGCTCGGCGAACTTCTCCTGGAACACCGGGTCCTCACCGAGCAGGGCCCTCGGGCTGAACGCCGGCCGCTTGGTGGCGGCGAGTTCGGCCAGATCATCGAGTGCACCGTCAAGGGCGCCGAGAATGACCGCGTCGTGCGAGGCCCCGGTGGGTGAATAGGGCAGGTGGAACAGAGGCGCCGGGATGTGGTTGTCGCCGAACATCGGCCCCGTGTGGTGCTCGGGCACGAAGACGTCGTCCATCGTGAAGTCGGTGCTCTGCGTGGCACGCAGGCCGACCGCGTCCCAGGTGTCGAGGAACGTGACCTGCTCCGGCCGGAACATCGCGACCCGCATGTCCGGGCGGCCGTCCGGCAGCGGAGGCGCGCCTTCGACCAGAAAACCTCCGAGCATCCAATCCGGGGTGAACGGGCCGCTCGCCAGCGGCCAGCGGCCACTGATCCGGTAACCGCCCTCCACCGGCGTCGCCAGCCCCTTCGGAGCCACCGCTCCACGGAGCATCAGGTCGGCACCGCCCCCGAAGACCTCCTTCTCGAGCGTCTCCCGTGGCAGCGATCGTACGAAGAACCACGCCATCGAAGCGGCCTGGACGGTCCAGCCGGTCGATCCGTCCGCTCGGGCGATCTCCCGCACCACCCGGGCACCCTCCAGCAGCCCGAGCTGCTCGCCGCCCCACGCCCGCGGCAGGGCCATCCGGAACACTCCGGCCTCGCGCAGTGCGGCGACGATCTCCGCCGGTACGGCCTGGGCGTTCTCGCCCTCGGCGGAGCGGGCCGCGATCCCGGGAAGGAGAGCACGGACGCGGTCGAGCATGCTGTCGCCGGCTGCTCGGTCCTGGGATTGAGTGGGGTCAAGAAGCGTGGTCATGAAGGGTCTCCTAGCTGAACGTGCGGGGGCCTGCTCGTTTTATCGAGCCCTTTTCAACACCTGATGACTAAGGCTTAGGATGACACCCGAGTTACAGCCAGGAAAACCAGAAATTTCCTATAAGGCTTATCGATGGTTCCCATAGCAGCAGGAGAGAAATGGCAGCCAATTTTTCCCTCCGTCAATTGGAATACTTCGTCGCGGTGGCGGACACGGGCTCGATGAGCGCGGCGGCGGTTCGGTGCCATGCCTCCCAGGCGAGCATCTCCACGGCGATCGCCGACCTGGAGCGCCGTCTCGGCGTCCAGTTGGTGATACGACGCCGGGCGAAGGGTGTCACTCTCACCGAGGCCGGCAGCCGGATCCTCGGACGCGCCCAGGCCATGTTGGCCGATGCCGAGGAGATCACGGCCAGCGCCCAGGCCGAGGAAGGCCGACTGGCCGGCCGACTGACGATCGGCTGCTATTCGGCCCTGACACCTTTTCTGATCCCGCTTCTGGTGGACGGGTTCACCCGACTTCACCCGGCGGTCAACCTGGAACTGATTGAGGGTCAGCAGGACGAAATGCGACAAGCCCTGCTCCAGGGCTCGTGCGACGTGACTTTGCTGTACGCGTTCGGTGATGAGGGCGGCCTTTCCTGTACGACGCTCCGCGCCAGCCGCCCGTACGTAATCCTGCCTGTCGGCCACTCGATGGCGGTGCGCAAGTCGGTCTCACTCGCCGAACTGGCGGACGAGCCACTGATCATCTACGCCGAGCCGCCCGCCCAGCAGAACGCCGACCACTGGTTCTCCCTCGCCGGAGCACGGCCGAACATCCGGTACCGGACCTCGAGCATCGAGGCGGTTCGCAGCATGGTGGCCCGCGGGCTCGGCTTCGCCACGTTGATCCAGTCCTGGCCGACCAGTACCAGCATCGAAGGACTCCCCCTGGCGTCAGTGCCCATCAGCGACCCACTGGACGAAGTCGAGCTCGTGATCGCGCATGCGGCACACGTCGCGCCCACGCACCGCGCCCGCGCCTTCCTCCAATACGCCAAGGAGACGCTCGCCGGCCCGGACGCACCACGGTCAACGGGCTGACTGGCGTGGGACGTTCATCGATGCCCGTCCACCACAGGGCGTCCACCCCAGGGCGTCCACTTCCCGTTGGTCTCTGACCTCCCCGGCAGGAAGTGGCGCCTGACGTCCACTCCAGCCCTGTCAGCCGTCGCGTTCCGCGCCGACGAGGACAAAGGCCATCGTGACCGGTTGGTCGCTGCGGTTGCGCCAGCCGTGGCGGGTGCCGTTCTGGATCACGATGTCCCCTGCCGAGAGGTGGGTGCACCGGCCGTCGTCGAGTTCGAGGACGATCTCGCCCTGCAGCACAATGCCGTAGTCCACGGTCGACGTCGTGTGCATGCCGTCGGGCTCCATGAGGTCCGCGATGCCGGGCGAGTCGGCCCGCTGCTCGCGGTCGAAGGCGACGGGGTCGAACGCCGGGTCGGCCATCGCGGTCTCCGGCGGGAAGGTCAGAACGATGAATCGCGTGCCGCCGGGCGCCGGAAGCAGGCTGGTGACCTTCGCCGTGGGGTCCTCCCCGGTCCGACTGACCCGCTCGCCGGGTTCGGTGGCCCACGGCAGGCGGGACACCCAGCCCGGCAGACTGGTGAACTCCCGGCTGCGTGGGACGGGGCCGTCGCTGACGACGACCGACCTGCCGTTCTCGTCATGGCCGGTGACGACTCTGCGCATGCGTGCCTCTCTCCTCGGTCAGGTCCGTCGAAATCCGCCAGGTCTGCCGGATCCGTCGAGTCGGTCGGGTCAGCCGGCCCTGGCGCTGCCGGACTCGGTCGGCGCATCGAGCGCGGTCGCCCAGGCGTCCAGGAGGTCCGCCGTCGTGAGGGCGGGCGCCCGCAGCAGGGCCGATGCCACCGTGCGTACGAACAACCGGTGCCGGTCGTCCGTGAGGTACTCCACCGGGGACTTGCCGTCCACGCGCGCGAGCAGCAGCGCCGGCAGCAGCGACGCGGCCCGCGCCTCCAGCGCCGGCCGGGGCTCCCAGTCGACGCACCGGACGTACTCCTCGGCCAGCACGCGGGCGGAGCGCAGGAGATCGGCTCGGCGCGCGGGCACCACCAGGCTCTTGAGGAGCAGATGGTTGACGCAGAAGGCGAGGTCGAAGGCCGGGTCTCCGTACCAGGCGCACTCGGCGTCCAGCAGCACGGGCCCCGATGGGCCGACGAGGATGTTCTTCGGGCTGACGTCACCGTGCACCAGGGCCAGGTGCGTCGTGGCCGTGCGTTCGGCGAGGTCTTGGAGCATGTCGCTCAGACCGGGGTGCGCGGCAGCGGTGGCCAGCAGGTACGGCTCGATGCGCAGGGCGTGGAAGTTGTCGTCGGTGGCGAACTCCGCGGCGAAGGCTGCGTCACCCGCGCTCGCCGCGTGCAGGGTACCGAGCAGCTCTCCGACGGCCGCCGCGGTCGCCACTCGCACCTCGCCGCGCAGCAGTCGGGCCTTCCACATCGGGTAGTGCTCGGGGGGCAGGAACGCCATCGCGAAGAGGCCGGCTTCGGGGTCGTGGGCCAGCAGCTCGGGCACGCTGTCCGGGCGGTGCCGGGACGCGAACCGCATCCACGCCCATTCGTAGGCATTGCGCGACACCGGTGCCTGCCAGTCGGCGGCGACCTTCAGTTTGGCCAGGGCGCGCTTGACGCAGAGGGAGCGTCCCGGCAGGTCCACCCGCCACAGGTCGGACGAGACTCCGCCGGCCAGGGGCGTCCAGCGCGCGGCTTCGCCGGGCCCGGCGAGCTTGTGGGCGGTCAGGAAGTCGGCCAGCGCTGTGTCGGGCACGGGGCCCGGGTTCACCTGCGCGGAGATCGAGTTCACGGCCGGTCACCCGATCCCGTGGTCAGACCGAGGGGGCGGTTGCAGGCGTGAGCCGGTGCCTCGCCCGCCAGGATCCGTACGACCTCCTCGGCAGCGCGGCGGCGCAGTTCCGTGACCGAGGCGTCGGAGGAGAAGGCGATGTGCGGGGTGAGGAGAGTCCCCGGCTGCTCCAGCAGCGCGGCGGGGACGTGCGGTTCGGTCTCCAGCACGTCGAAGGCGGCTCCGTCCAGCTGCCCGCCGGCCAGCGCCTTGACGACCGCGTCGGTGTCCACAAGGCCGCCCCGGCTGACGTTGACCAGTAGGCCGCCCGGTGGCATCAACGCCAACTGCTCGGCGCCGATGACATGGCGCGTGCCGGGCGTGAGCGGCAGGTGGAGGATCACCACGTCGCTTCGGCGCAGCAGCTCCTCCAGGTCCACCACCTCCACACCGGGGGCGTCCTTCGGCGGGTACGGGTCGTGGGCCAGGATCCGGCAGCCGAACGCGCCGAGCTTGCGGACGGTGGCGCGGCCGATGCGCCCGTATCCGACGACGCCGCAGGTCAGCGTCGACAGTCGGCGCAGCCGGGCGCCGGCGGGGTTCCAACGGCCCGCGCGGACCTCCCGGTCGGACACGGCCAGGCCCCGCGTCCACGCCAGCACCATGCCGACGGCGTGGTCGGAGACCTCCTCGACGCAGTAGTCCGGCACGTTGGTGACCCACACACCGCGCTCGGTGGCGGTGTCCACGGCGATGTTGTCGAGGCCGACCCCGAGCCTGGCCACGATCCGAAGATCCGGCGAGGTGCCGATCGCGGTGGCTGAAACGGGGGCCCAGCAAGTCAGGATCCCGGCGGGTCGGTGCTCGGTCACCAGCTCCTCGATCGCCTCGGCGGAGGCAGGATCTGCCGGGCCGGTCACCAGGGTGTGGCCCGCCTTCTCGATGACCGATCGCTCGACGGAGTCGTCGGGCCAGGCGTAGTCCGTGAGCAGTACGGTTGCCGGGCGGCTCGGTGGTTTCATCACAGTCGTCCTCGCAGAATCTGCGGCCGCAGCGGACGGCCGGGCATCGCGCCCGGTCCCATCCGATGAGCGGGTCTGATCGCCACCCGGAAGGGCGGCCGTCGGCTTGTCCGTGCGTGCCGTCGGCCGCCATGGGTGGAGTGGAGGGGGTCGCTGGGCTCAGGTCGGGGTGTCGCGGGCACTCACCGACTTGTGGTCGGTGCGGGCGCCGCGGTACGCCCCAGGGAACGGGTCACGAGATGCGGGGGCACGTCGAATCACTTTGTCACAGCCACGTGGTGCTAACGATAGCACTCACGGTCTTCGACACGTCAAGAGTGCAGCGCACACCCGATCTCCGGCCCGTCCGCGGGAGGGTCCGTTCGGAGCCGAGGAACCCGGTCACCACGGGAAAACGAGGAACGACGAAGAAATACGGTGCCCGCGTCTTGACGCGCCAGAGATTTCCCCTTCATGGTTTCTGCCAGCGCCGCCCGTGTGACCGATAAGTGCCCGCACGGGGTCCGGCTGTCGAAGACGCCATAGCCACGGACGTCCCCGACGGGCGACATACGGCTGAATTCCGCATGCGGTGTCCGACCGCGCGGCAGCCCGTCGCCCTCATTCCGCCAGTCGGCGACAGTATCGCCGTCGCCGAATCGAGTCCGTGTCCAGCTCGCTCACCGCTTGTCCATCGCCCGTACGGCCCCGTACGGGCGATGGATCCGCCGCGGCCCGCCGCGGTCCATTCCTCCTCAGGAGCCGCTATGACTCACGCAGCGCAAGTCGAAACCAATGCGGTGCCCGCCGACGAAACACAGAAAAGCAACCGGCCGCCCATTTCCCGCCGCATGATCGGTGTGGGTTTCCTGCTGGTGGTCCTCTCGTACATGGTCAACGCGATGGACCGTCAGGTCTTCCCGCCCCTGCTGCCCAGCATCCGTGAGGAGTACGGGTTCTCGCTGGAGCAGGGCGGGCTGCTGGCGACGAACTTCACCCTCGGCATGGCCCTCGCCGGCCTCCCAGCGGGCTATCTCCTGGACCGCTTCCGCCGCAAGACCGTACTGCTGGTCAGCATCGTGATCTACTCCCTGGGCACGATGGCCACGCCGCTGGCGACCGGTTTCGCCGACATGACGGCGTACCGGGTCGTCTCCGGCTTCGGGGAGGGCATGCAGTCGGCCGCCATCTTCGCGGCGATGGGCGCCTTCTTCACCCACCGGCGCGGCCTCGCCTTCGGCGTCATCGGCATGGGCTACTCCGTCGGCGTGTTCATCGCCCCGCTCATCGGCGTCCACCTCATGAACCTGCACGGCACCTGGCACTCGCCCTTCTACCTGTTCGGCGCGGCCGGGCTGCTGATCGCCGCCGTCTCCCTGTTCCTCGTGAAAACCGGCCTGACCGAGCACTCCGTCGAGAAGGTCGTCTCGACCAGGACCTACGAGTACATGCCGGCCTCCGCCTACAACCGCAACTCCATCGCACTGGCCGTCCACGCGGTCATCAGCGGTGTGGCCATCTACGGGTTCCTCGGCCTCTACCCGACCTTCCTCATCACCTCGCTGCACTACAGCGCCGGGCAGGCCGCACTGGCCATGAGCTTCCTCGGTTTCGGCGGCATGCTGGCCGTTCTCGGCGGCTGGCTCGGTGACCGCGTCAACCAGCGCAACCTGCTGATCCTGAGCCTGCTGGCCGTCTCCACCATCAGCGTGTGCATCTACGAGACGCAGGCCGGAGTCGGCATACAGTGCGTGTTCGCCTTCGTCATGGGCGCCTTCGGCCTGGGCGTCATCTATCCCAACACCAACAGCGCGATGCAGCGGGCTGTCCGTCCCGGGCAGATCGGCCGTGCCTCCGGTCTCTTCGTGACCAGCTACTACGGACCGGCGGCGTTCTCGGGCTTGCTCTTCGCCGCCCTGGTGGAGTCCTTCGGCTGGAGCCAGGCCGGGTTGCTGCAGGTCACGGTCCTGCCGCTGGCAGGCGTCGTCGCCCTGGCCTTCGTCCGCACCTCGCAGTTCAACAACGCGGTCCGCTAGCGGATCGGTCTGCCAACCAGGCATCTGCCACCGTGCTGCACCGGGCCCCGGCCCGGTGCAGCACGGTGGCATTCCACCGGCAGAACGCAGAACCGGGGCACGCCGCCGACACCCCACAGGGCCTGCCCACCGCTCGGCGGTGGGCAGGCCCTGTGGGGTGTCGCCCGGTGAACGTCCGGACTCAGGGGCTCTCGGCCACGACCGGGTTGCGCAGGACGCCGATGCCCTCGATCTCCACCTCGACCTCGTCTCCGGGGCCGATCGGCCCGACACCGGCAGGCGTACCGGTCATGATCACGTCTCCGGGCAGCAGCGTCAGGTAGCGGCTGAGGTAGCTGACGATGTCGGGAACGGCGAGCAGCAGGTCGGCCGTGCTCGCCGACTGCAGGACGGTGCCGTTCACACGGGTCGTCAGCGCCAGCGCGGACGGGTCGAGCTCAGTCGCGATGACCGGTCCGAGGGGAGCGAAAGTGTCCTGCCCCTTGCCGATCAGCAGGGTTCCGAATTTGCTTTCCTTGCGCTGGACGATGCGGTCGCTGACGTCATTGCCGCACGTATAGCCGAGGATGTACTCGTGGGCCTCGGAAGGCTTCACATGGCGGGCTTCCTTTCCGATGACGACGACCAACTCGCCTTCGAAATGGACTAGTTCACCATCTGCCGGATAGATGATGGCGTCATCCGGCCCTATCACCGCGGTACTCGGCTTCATGAAGCACACGGGAACTTCCGGAACCTCGCGGTCGGTCTCGTCGATGTGCGAGGCGTAGTTGTAGGCGAACCCGAAGATACGGGGCCGCTCGAGCGGCGGGAGAATGGCTACGTCGCCGACTTCGTCGACATGCCCCGTAGGAGACAGACCTGTGAAGGGATCACCCTCGAGTCTCGCGATCCTGGCATCACCGGCTTGGAATTCTCCGTAGTGACGCACGCCGCCGACGGCATACCTGACAATCCGCACGGAAACCTCCGCAACTAGGCAGCCGCGGGCGGCTGCACGGCCCATCCAGCAGTGCTAACGTTAGCATAAAGGTAATGACCAACCCCGCGACGCCGCCTTTCCGACCACAGAGCGCGACGGAAATGCTATCGTTGGCATACGGAAAGTAACGGCACGGGACCAGTCACTCGAGGGGGCCCCTTACGTGATCACGACCAGGGACATCGCCGAACGCCTGGGGGTCTCCGTCTCGACGGTCGGCCGGGCACTCGCCGACGATCCCCGTATCAGCGAGGAGACCAAGTTCCGGGTCCGCAAGGCCGCTTCCGAGATGGGGTACGTCGGCAACCGCGCGGCGCGGATGATGCGAGGAGCGTCGAGCAACGTGGTCGGGCTGGTGATCCCGGACATCCGCAACAGCTTCTACTCGACCATCGCGCACGAAATGTCCAAGAACATGGAGGCCGAGGGCTTCCAGCTGATGCTCTCCGAGACCGACGACGACCGGATGGTGGAGCTGCGCCATCTGCGGGAGCTGTCCGCGAACCGCGTGGCGGGCGTCATCATCGTGCCCACCGCGCGCCCGCACGGCGACTCCGTCAAACTCCTGCGCACGGTGCCGCACCTGCAACTGCTGCGCCGCCACCCGGCGCTCGGCTCCCAGTGGTTCGGCGTGGACGACCATGAGGCGCTGCGCCAGGGCACCGCCCACCTGGTGGCTCAGGGCCACACCCGCATCGCGTACGTGGGCGGCCCCACGGAGCTGCCCACGGGCGCGGAGCGGCTGCGCGGCTTCCGCAGCGCCCTGAGCGAAGGCGGCCTGCCGGACGATGCCGGGTACACGGAGCTGGGACCCCCGGCGTCCGTGGACCACGGCAGCCAGACGGTGCGCCGGCTGCTGAAGGGCCCGGGCGCGCCCACCGCGCTCGTACTGGGATCGATCCAGCTCACCCTGGGGGTCCTGGAGGAGTTGGCCAAGCAGGGCGTGAAGGTGCCAGGGGAACTGTCCGTGGTCGGCTTCGGGGATGAGCCGGGGTTTTCCTGGTGGGGTCCCGGACTCACCACGATCGGGCTGCCGATCCAGGAGATGGCCACCGGCTGCGCGCTGTGGCTGATGCGCCGGCTCAAGACCAAGCCGGGCAACGACGGCCCGTACACGTCGGTCTCCCCCGGATCGCTCATCCTGCGCGGCAGCACGGCACCCCCAGACGGAAGGGCTCCGTCCAGGTCCGGCTGAGCCAGGGCGGCCTCGTCCACAGACACGAAGGCGCCCGGAGCGATGGGCTCCGGGCGCCTTCGTGTTTTTCGGCGCCAGGTCAGTACGAGCCGCTGCGCAGCCGGCGCATGACCCGGGCGGTGCGCGCGAGTTCGCCGAGCATCTGCTCCGCGGCGGCCTCGTGTAGCTTGCCGGACCGGAAATCGCCGTCCTCAACGAGTTCGTTGACGAACGGGATGCTCACCGTCGGACCGATCGGCAGCATCCTGAGGTTCGCCACGACCTGCTTGGACATCTGCACCGCACGGGTGCCCGCCGAGACGCCTCCGTAGCTGATGAACGCGGCCGGTTTGTGCTGCCACTCCACGACGAGGTAGTCCCACGCGTTCTTCAGGGGTGCCGGAAAGCTGCCGTTGTACTCCGGTGTGACGAAGACGAACGCGTCCGACGCGTCGACGATCCGGCTCCATGCGCGGGTGTGGCTCTTCGTGTACTGCCTCAGAGCGGGCGGATGCGGCTCGTCGAGGAACGGGAGAGCGAGTTCGTGCAGGTCGACCGTGTGCGACACGAACTCGTCGTACTCCGCGGCCCGGGCGGTGAACCAGTCCGCGACGGATCTGCCCACACGTCCGGGACGAGTGCTGGCCACAACGGTGGTGAGGGTCATCGGCGCCACAGAGGGCTCTGGTGCCATATCGGTCTCGCTTTCCTTTCGTCCGCGGTCCGGCCCGGCGGACCCGCACTCGCCTGTGCTGTCCGTCCGATCCAGGAAGAGCGCGGATCCGCCGGAGTCCTGCCGGGGGCGGGCGATGCGAACGATAGCATTAGCATTCAGACAGGCCAAGAGGACAAGAGAAGGCGGCGAATCAGCCAATCCGAAGTGCCACCTGCCCCTTGACAGAGCCGCCGACGCTTCGGACGATTGCGCTATCGTTAGCACTCAGGGGAATCGGTGGGTGAGCAGTCCTCGTCATCGCCCGTCGCACCTGTCGTATTCCTCGTCTTTCCTCGTCTTTCCTCGTCTTTCCTCGTCTTTCCTCGTCGGCCTGTCACGCTTCGCTCGCGTCCAGCGCCGCCGCACCGATCCGGGTGCTTCCGGGAACGTCCGTCCCTCGAGACGGGCCACGGGCACAGGGCAGGGGACCCCCGGTTCATCACCGTGATCGTCCGAACTCCGAAAGGTTGCACCGCCATGACAGACGCGCGGATCGCCAAGCTCTACGGCCGCAGGGTGTGGGACTCACGCGGTCGGCCGACCGTCGAGGTCGAGACCCATCTCGCGGACGGCTCGAGCGGGCGGGCCATCGCACCGGCGGGGGCCTCGACGGGCCAGGGCGAGGCGCTCGACCTGCGTGACGGCGGCAGCCGCTTCGGCGGCCTCGACGTCCAGCGCGCGGTGGGCTCGGTGAACCACGAGATCGCGCCCGCCCTCCTGGACCGCGACGCGACCGATCAGGAAGCCGTCGACCGGCTTCTGGTGGACCTCGACGGAACCCCCGACCGCAGCCGTCTCGGCGGCAACGCGATCGTGGCCACGTCCATGGCCGTCCTGCATGCCGCCGCGGCGTCGGCGGACGTACCGCTGTGGCAGCACCTGGCGGGCGGACGGCCGGTCCGCATACCGCTGCCGGAGATCCAGATCTTCGGCGGCGGCGCCCACGCAGACCGTCGCGTCGACGTTCAGGACTTCATGGTGGTCTGCCCCGCGGCGCGGAGCTTCTCCGAGGCCCTGGACTGGACGGCGGAGATCTACCGGGCTGCCGGCAGTCTGATGCGGAAGGCGGGCAAGGCTCAGGGCGTCGCCGACGAAGGCGGCTTCTGGCCTGCGTTCGACTCGAACGAGGAGGCTCTGGAGACGCTGACCCGGGCGATCGAGAGCGCGGGCTTCGCTCCCTCGACCCAGGTCGCCATCTCACTGGACGTCGCGGCCTCGCAGTTCGGCGGCGGCGGGCAGTACAGGCTGGCGTTGGACGACCGCACGCTGGACACCGCTGCACTGATCGACATGCTGGGCAGCTGGATCGAGGAGTATCCGATCCTGTCCATCGAGGACCCGGTGGGCGAGGACGACCACGAGGGCATGCTGGAGTTCACCCGGCGCCATGGCCACCGCTGCCAGGTGATCGGCGACGACTACCTGGTCACGAACGCCAAGCGGGTGGAGGCGGCGGCCACCGGCGGAGCGGCGAACGCCGTCCTCATCAAGCCGAACCAGGCCGGTACGGTCACGGAGGCGTTCCAGGCCCTGCGGGCCGGAAAGGAAGCCGGCTTCGGCACGATCGTCTCGGCGCGTTCCGGGGAGACCGAGGACATCACCATCGCCCATCTCAGCGTCGGCTGGGACGCGGGCCAGCTGAAGGTTGGCTCGTTCACCCGCTCCGAGCGCATGGCCAAGTGGAACGAGGTTCTGCGTATCGAGGAGTCCCTCGGTGAATCCGCGGAATTCAGCGGATGGTCCGCCTTCTCATTCGACGGATCCGGGTCCTCCAGCACCAAGCCGTAAAAGGGCCTCGAGATACTACGTATCACAGTCATCGAAATACAGAGCCGATCCGAGCACGGAGACCAGCATGCTGCCACCCGTCAATCTGCGCCCGAGTTTCAACATCACCCGCTCCAGCCACGTACGTCTCACAGTCGCGGATCTGGCCGAGAGCCGGAACTTCTACGTGAACGTGCTGGGGCTCGTCGTGAGCGACGAGGACGAGCGCACCTGCTACCTGCGTGGCCTGGCCGAAGCCTGCCATCACAGCCTCGTCCTCGAGCTGGACGAAGAGGGAGCGGGGATGTGCAGGAGGATCGGCTTCCGGGTGTTCTTCGACGAAGACCTCGATCTCGCGTACGCCTGGTTCCGTGAGCGGGGCCTGCCCGCCGAGTGGGTCGACGTCCCGTACCAGGGCCGCACCCTGCACGTCAGCGACCCGATCGGCACGCCGCTCGAACTGTGCGCGCACATGGAGACCCGGCCGAGGCTGCACATCAACTTCGAGCTCTACAAGGGTGCCCACGCGCAGCGGCTGGACCACTACCAGACCTTCGCACCCGACACCTACGAGCTGTGCGCGTTCTACGGCGAGCTCGGCTTCCGCAACTCGGAGTACCTGGAGCACGGGGACAAGCTGCTGGGCGCGTTCATGTACCGCAAGGGCACCTGCCTCGACCTGGCGATCATCGAGAACACCGGGCCCGCCCTGCACCACTTCGCCTACACAGTCTCGGAGAGCCACGACATCTTCACCGCCTGCGACTGGGCGGGCATCCAAGGCTACGGCGACGGCGTGGAGCGGGGCCCCGGACGTCACGGGCCGGGCGGGATGCTCTTCGCCTATCTCCGCGACCCCGACGGGCACCGGGTGGAGGTCTTCAACAGCCACTACCAGACGATCGACACCGAGATCGAGCCGGTGCGCTGGGACGCGGGATCGCTGAGCACCAACGCCCGCTGGGGCCTCCCTGCCCTGGAGAAGTGGTATTTCGAGGCGTCGCCCTTCGTCGGCGTACCGCAGATCGCGCCGGCCGAGCCGCCGAAGCCGATGTCGCTCGAGCGCTTCCTGCTCGAACAATCCGCGCACTGACCGTCCGTACTTCCAGGAGTCACCATGGCACGAGTCCCCTATCTGCACCGCGAGGACGCGGACGAGTCGCAGAAGCCCCTGTACGACCGGCTGGAAGCCGAGCGCAAGGTGCCGACGGCGAACATCTTCCTCGCCCTGACCAACGCGCCGACCCAGCTGGATGCCTTCCTGACCTACGCCAACTCGCTGCGGGCCGCCGACCTCAGCCCCAAGCTGCGGGAACTGGCGATCCTGACCGTGGGGTACGCGACCCGGTCGGCGTACGAGGTCGCGCACCATCAGTCGCACGGGCTCAAGGCCGGGCTCACCGAGGAACAGCTCGCGGCGGTGGCCGACTTCGAGTCGTCGGACCTGTTCGACGGAACGGAGAAGGCGGTGATGCACCTCGCCAAGGAGTCCACGCTCCTGGTGGACGTCTCCGAGGAGACGTGGCGTGCCGCCGCCGATCATCTGACGGACAAGCAGATGGTCGAGCTGTCGTTGTCCATCGCCTGGTACAACTCCGGCGTCCGCATCATGGGGCTGCTGGGCATCGACCTCGAGGACAATTACCCCAACCCCTTCCCGAATTCGTAGAACTCGGCGCCGCAAGGCCCGTCAATACCCACAAGGCCATCAATAGCTGAGACGTGATTACCGGGCCGCAGGTCCGCCGCCTCGGTCGCCGAAAAAGATTTCTCCGTCCCCGATCGTCGGAACGGAGCAGCTTCAAGGAGTATTTCAATGGCGAAAATGCTCGCTGCACGACTGCACGCGCTCGGTGAGCCGATGTCCGTGGACACGATCGACGTGCCCACCCCGCGGCCGACCGACGTGCTGGTGCGGGTCAAGGCGTGCGGGATCGTGCCGAACATGGCCAACGTGATCAACAACTGGCCGACCTGGTTCCCGCACCAACCGTTGCCGAAGTTCCCCGCGATCTTCGGCCTGGACGCCGCGGGCGTGGTCGAGCAGGTCGGCGAGGCGGTGCTGCACACCAAGCCCGGTGACCGGGTATACGTCAACCCCCTTCGTTCCTGCGGCAGTTGCCAGGTGTGCCGGGGCGGTGAACTCAGCCGGTGCCGCTACTTCACCCTGAATGGCTACTTCAGCACCTCCCGTGACGGCCAGCGGATCTTCGACCTATACCCCTACGGCGGTTTCGCGGAGTACATGACAGCTCCGCAGTACTCGATCGTCAACATCCCGGACCACATGACGTTCGAGCAGGCCGGCAAGCTGGGCTACATCGGCACGGCCTACGGGGCACTCAAGAACGCCGCCGCCGGCCCCGGTCAGGTCGCGCTCATCGACGGGGTCACCGGAACCCTCGGTGTGGCGTCGACCGTGCTCGCGCTGGCCTCCGGCGCCTCCCGGATCCTCGGCACCGGCCGCAACGAGGAACTCCTCAAGCGTGTCAAGGAACTGGCCCCGGAGCGCGTCGAGGTCTTCCGGCTGGGCGACGGCTCCACCGGTGAGTGGGCGAAGTCCCTCACCGGCGGGGAGGGCGCGGACTACGTGATCAGTGCCCTGGGTGCCAAGGCCCCGGTGGAGACGATGCTCGACTCCATGCAGGGCGTGCGCAGGGGCGGCAAGGTGGTCAACGTCGGCGGCGTGGCCGACCGGCTGCCCGTGGACGTGAAGTGGCTCATGGACGAGCAGGTCCAGCTGATCGGCTCCAACTGGTTCACCACCGCGCAGGGGCAGGAACTCGCCGACATGGTGGCCACGGGCACCCTCGACCTGTCCTACCTGCAGGCCAAGCCCTTCCCGCTGTCCAGGGTCAACGAGGCGATCTCAGGCCTGGCAGACCGCGACGGCGGATTCAGCAACTACGTCGTCATCCCCTGACGACCCGTACTCACCCCGCGACGGTCCTGTTCTGCCCCGACACCGCCGCGGGGTGTCCATCCCACCGGCTGTGCACACAGCCGGCACGCCCAGCAGGACGGAGGAGCCGGTGGAACTGCGCTGGCTGGAAACGTTCGTCACCGTCGCCGAGGAACTGCACTTCGCACGCGCGGCGGACCGGCTGCATCTGGCTCCTTCGGCACTCAGCGCCCAGGTCAGGGCGCTGGAGACGCACCTGGGGGTCCGACTGATCGACCGCGGACGCCGCACCCGCCCGGCGCTCACCAGCGCCGGCCGGCTGTTCCTCGAAGAGGCACGGCTGACGCTCGCTCAGGCCTCCCGGGCGGAGGCGGTCGGCCGGCGCGCCGGTCGCGGGGAGCTCGGACACGCCGAGATCGCCTACGTGGCCTCCGCCGCCTTCTCCGGTGTGCTGACCGAGGTTCTCACCCGGTGCGCTGCCCTCGACACCCACCTCACTGTGCAGGTACGGGAGTTGGAGACACCGGCCCAACTGGAGGCCCTGGCCTGCGGGGACATCGACATCGGTTTCCTGCGCTGGCGGCCGGAGTACCCGGCCGGCGTCACGGCCACCTGCCTGCTCACCGAGAAGGTCGTGCTGGCGCTGCCGGACGGCGCCCCTTTGGCGGCGTACGAGGCGGTGCCGGCGGCGAAGTTGCGCCACGAGCAGTTCGTGGCCCCGCACTTCGACGAGGAGTACGGCTGCCGTGACCAGATCTTGGAGGTGGCCGAGCAGGGGGGCTTCAGCCCGCAGTGCGCGCCTCCCGTACGGGACTTCATCGCCGCTCTCACTCTGGTGGGCGGCGGTCTCGCCGTGGCACTGGTCCCGGACTCACTTCGCCGCGTACAGATACCGGGTGTCGCCTACCGCCCACTGGCGGACGTACCGCTGACCACCCGACTGGTGGGCGCGTACCGCAGGGGCGAAACCTCGCCCGCGGTCCGCGGCGTGATCCGCCGACTGAGGGAGGCGGCTGCCGCCACGACCGCCGTCGGCTGATGCCACGGTGACCCGGTGGGCGTGCGGCCACGGGCGAATTCCACGATCCGCGGCCTGCTTCACGCTGCCACGACCCGCTCGCCGGGAGCGCCGTCGGGCCCGTCCGGGCGCACCGTCCCCTGATGTACCCGGCCTCCTCCTCGCGCTCGCCTCCCCGGCCGCGGACCCGGCCCGGTCGTCATCGGCGTGGGCTCGTGCGGCCCGGCCGGTCGAAGACGAACCCGACGCATGTTTGTGCGCGGAAAACGCACTGTCCGAGCAGGTCAGAGGGGTTGTACCCCACCTAGGCTCACCATGGCACCGCAGAGTCCGGCGGTGTCGGCCGACCGCCCCGGGCGGAGGGACACACGGAGGAACACATGACATCGATCAAGCACGTGGGCGTCGTCGGCGCCGGGCAGATGGGCCGGGGCATCACCGAGGTCTGCGCCCGGGCCGGGCTGCACGTCACGTTGTGCGACGTGACCGAGGACAGAGCACGTGCCGGCCTGGCGGGCGTGGCGGACTCGCTGCTCAAGGCGGAGAAGCGCGGCGCCATCACCTCGGAAGACCGCGCCCATGCCCTGGCCGGGGTTTCGGTCACTGCGGACCTCTCCCGCCTGGCCGGGGCGCACCTGGTCATCGAGGCCGCGGTAGAGGACGAGCAGGCCAAGACGGCGCTGTTCCGGCAGCTGGACGAGGTGGTCACCGACCCGGCCACCGTACTGGCCAGCAACACCTCCTCGATCCCCATCGCCCGGCTCGCGGCCGTGACCGGACGGCCGGAGGCAGTGGTCGGCCTGCACTTCTTCAACCCTGTCCCTGTCATGCCGCTGGTCGAGGTGATCCCTTCGTTGCATACCTCGAAGGCCACGGAGCTGCGCGTGCGTGCCTTTGTCGGCGAGCTCCTGGGCAAGAAGACGATCGTCACGCAGGACCGGGCGGGCTTCGTGGTGAACTCCCTGCTGGTTCCCTACCTGTTGGCAGCGGTGCGGATGGTCAGCTCCGGCACGGCGACGGCGGAGGACATCGACACCGCGATGACCGCCGGTTGCGCTCACCCCATGGGCCCGCTGCGGCTCGCCGATCTGATCGGCCTCGACACCGTGGCGGCGATAGGAGAGGCGCTGTACGAGGAGTACCGGGAACCGCTGTACGCCCCTCCCCCGTTGCTGCGCCGCATGGTCGAGTCGGGTCTGATGGGCCGTAAGTCGGGGCAGGGGTTCTTCAGCTACCAGGCGGCCTGAGGGCCCGCAACGACGTGGTGTCGCGCGTCCAGCACCGTACGTCCACGACAGGGCGCTGCCGTCGCGGTCGTGGGTCGCCGCGTCGGCCGCCGCGTGTGCCGCAGGGAGGCCAGGCGTGGTGGAAGCCGGCGCGGTCGGCATCTGCCTTGCGCGTCCCTGTGCACACGCCCCGTGCGCACAGGCCCTGAGCGCCGTCAGGCAATGCTCAGGGCCTGCTGCTTCGTCACTGCGAACGCCAGTTGACGTCATCGAGGGGCCGCACGTGCCCTCAGCTGAAGGAGGCGGGGCGTGTCGGTGGTGCTGCCATCGGCGTCCTCGCGGTCGAGGAGGTGGTCGGTCTGGGACAGGGTGCGTTCCGCGCCGGTGTCCGGGACCTGCTCGACGAGTACGGCGATGTTCACGGGCGTCTTCCTTCAGCCTTCGATGCCCGGCCTCCAGCGGTCAGCGGAACGCCGCCTGCCCGGTGATCGCCTGCCCGACGACCAGGGTGTGCATCTCGCCGGTGCCCTCGTAGGTCAGGACGGACTCCAGGTTGTTGGCGTGGCGCAGCGGTGAGTACTCCAGGGAAATACCGTTGGCGCCGAGGATGGTGCGGCACTCGCGGGCGATGGCGATCGCTTCGCGGACGTTGTTGAGCTTGCCGACGCTGATCTGCTCGGGGCGGATGCGGTGCTGGTCCTTGAGCCGGCCCAGGTGGATCGCGAGCAGTGCGGCATTGCCGACGGACACGCTCATGTCGGCGAACTTCTTCTGGGTGAGCTGGAAGGCGCTGATCGGCTTGTCGAACTGCACCCGGGAGTCCGCGTACTCGATGGCCGCCTGGAGCGAGTCCCGGGCGGCGCCGACCGCGCCGAACAGGATGCCGAAGCGGGCCTCGTTCAAGCAGGACAGCGGTCCTCGCAGGCCCTCCGCGAGCGGGAGCCGCGCCGAGTCGGGCAGCCGTACGTTGTCGAAGTACAGCTCCGAGGTGATGGACGCGCGCAGCGACATCTTCTGCTTGATGTCCTGGGTCGTGAAGCCGGGCGTTCCGCGGGGGACGAGGAAGCCGCGGACGCCGTCCTCGGTCTGCGCCCAGACGGTGGCGACATCGGCGATGCCGCCGTTGGTGATCCACATCTTGGAGCCGTTGAGAACCCAGTAGTCGCCGTCACGTACGGCCCTGGTGCGCATGCCGGAGGGGTTGCTGCCGAAGTCGGGTTCGGTCAGGCCGAAGCAGCCGATCGCCTCACCGGCGGCGAGCCGGGGCAGCCACTCCTGCTTCTGTTCCTCCGAGCCCCACTTCCAGATGGAGAACATCGACAGCGAGCCCTGCACGGAGACGAAGCTGCGGAAGCCAGAGTCCGCCGCCTCCAGCTCCAGGCAGGCCAGTCCGTAGCTGACCGCGTTCGTCCCGGCGCAGCCGTACCCTTCGAGGTGCATGCCCAGCACGCCCAACTTACCTAGTTCCGGAGCGAGTTCGCGGGCGAAGTGCGCGTTCTCGAACCACTCGCCGATGTGCGGGCGTACCCGGTCGGCGAGGAACTTGGCGACGGTGGCCTGGATCTCGCGCTCCTCGTCGGTGAGGGTGGAGGCAAGGTCGAGCAGGTCGAGGGGGTCCTTCATCGGCTTGGCGCCACTCATCGTGTGCTCCTGGGGTTGTGGTGATCGGTTCGGTCGTGCGGCCTGCGCCGGGAAACGGTCAGCCGGCCGCTTCGTCTGGTGCGGAGGCCTGGTCGGAAGAGCGGTGGAGGATCTCAGCGGTGTGCTGGCCCAGGCCCGGCGGCGGCAGGCGGTACTGCGCGGGCGTGCCGCTCAACGCGATGGGGCTCGCGACCTGGCGAGAGGGCCTGCCGCTTGCTCCGTCGGCGGATGCGGCAGGGACGTCGACGAGGCCGGGAAGGCCGAGCTTCTGGGCGAAGTCGAACGCCTCGTCAAGGGTGTTGACCGGTCCGGCGGGCACCCCCGCGGCCAGCAGGACGGCCGACCAGTGGTCCGCGCCGGCGGCGCCCAGCCGCTGCGTCAGGATGCTGCGCAGTTCGGTGCGGTGTGCGACCCGGTCGGCATTGGTGCGGAAGCGGTCGTCGAGAGCGAGACCGGGATCCCCGACGAGGTCGGCGAGCGTGGCGAACTGCCGGTCGTTGCCCACCGCGATGGCGATCGGACGATCGGCGGCCGGGAAGGTCTCGTACGGGGCGATGCTCGGGTGAGCATTGCCCATACGCCCGGGAACCACACCGGCGACGGCGAATGCTGACGCCTGGTTGACCATGGCCGACAGCAGCGAACTGAGCAGGTTGACCTCCACGTGCTGCCCCTCCCCGGTGGCGTCCCGGTGTCGGAGGGCCGCGAGGATGCCGAGCGAGGCGTGCAGGCCAGTGATCACATCGACCAGGGCCACGCCCGCCTTCACCGGCTCTCCGGCCGCTTCCCCGGTCACGCTCATCAGACCACCCACGGCCTGCACGAGCAGGTCGTATCCGGGGATCCCCGCGCCCGCACCACTGCCGAAACCGCTGATCGAGCAGTAGATCAACTCCGGGTGCCGGCCGCGGAGTTCGCGCTGGCCGAGCCCCAGTCGTTCCATCGTGCCGGGACGGAAGTTCTCCACCAGCACGTCGGACTCGGCGACCAGGGCACGGGCCTGTTCGAGGCCGGTGTCGGTCGTGAGGTCCAGGGTGACGGACCTCTTGTTCCGGTTGACGCTCAGGAAGTAGGTCGACGTGCCGTCGTGGTCCGCCGGGGGGTGCCAGGCCCGTGTGTCGTCCCCGATGCCCGGCCGTTCGACCTTCACCACGTCGGCGCCGAGGTCGGCGAGGAGCATGGTGGCGTAGGGCCCCGCGAGAACCCGGGAGAAGTCGGCGATGCGCAGACCCTCCAGTGCGCCGCGCCCCTCTCCCTCATGAGCGCCGATCCGTCCGTCGGGCGCATTGTGCCGGGTGCCCACGCACCCTCCTCTCAGTTCGTCCGGTGTACGCGAGGTGGCCGCGTGCGAGCGGTTCCCCGTCACCACCAGCGGTCCGAAGCCGGCCTCGGGCGGGTGGGTTCGACGACGGGGAGTCCCTGCCCGAGAGGGGCGACGACCCGTACGACGCTCACCCTCGACCCGACCGTGACCGGAGCCGTGCCGGTGGCCTGGCAGAGCAGGTTGAAGCCCTCGTTCATCGCGACGAACCACGTGTTGTGCGGGACATGGCCGTGGCGGCGAACGACGACCCCGTCGCCCGCGCTGCGTTCCCGTTGGAAGGCCATGGACCCGCAGGCACGGCAGAACGAGCGGCGGTAGGCCGGGGTGCCGCACCAGAGGCAGCGCTGGAAGAACAGCTCGTCGCCGGCCACCGGTGCGTCTGGCACAGCGGGCGCGGCCGTGGCTGCGGTGCCGGTCTCGTGGTCTTCCGCGACCTCGGCGTGTTCACGGGTGTCTGTCTGGAGCATCACGGCCTCCTGCGAGCAGTTCGGTGACCGGAAACGGTGATCGGAATCCGATATGGCTCCACCACCCTGGCCCTGCCGCGGATCGCCGGTCAACGACGTACTGACGCATCTTTGTGCGCGGAAAACGCTCCATTCACTGAGGTCAGAGCTGGTTTCCCGGCACTACTCTCCCTGCAGGGCGCCGGTCCCGGTGCACGGCGCCGATCCGCGCGCACCGCGCGAGGAACCCGAGCACCGGAGGCAGACACGGCAGCGCTGATGGCCATCCCACCGAGAGAGAGCTTGCTTAACTCAAGTAACCTGCCTAAGGTTGCGTAAGTCAAGCAATCCCGCTCCCAGACGGAGGCTCTCCATGTCCGACGCCCTTGTCCCAGACGCCAAGGCCGGGTCCTCCTCCCCACCGAGGTCGAACGCCGTGGTCGCGGTCCTGGCCTTCGCCGGCATCGTGGTCGCACTGATGCAGACCCTGGTCATTCCGATCGTTCCCGAGCTGCCGAAGTACCTGGACACCTCGGCGTCGAACACCGCGTGGGCCGTCACCGCCACCCTGCTGGCCGCCGCTGTCGCGACTCCGGTCGTCGGCCGCCTCGGTGACATGTACGGCAAGCGCCGCATGCTGCTGGTCAGCATCGTGCTGCTGATTTCAGGTTCGGTCGTCTGCGCTCTGAGCGACTCGATCGTCCCGATGATCGTGGGCCGGACCCTGCAGGGCCTGGCGGCGGCCGTCATCCCGCTCGGCATCAGTGTCATGCGCGACGTACTGCCCGCCGAGCGGCTCGCCGGCTCCACGGCGCTGATGAGCGCCTCGCTCGGCGTCGGAGGCGCACTTGGCCTGCCCTCGGCCGCGTTCATCGCCGACAACTACGACTGGCACACGCTGTTCTGGACCTCTGCCGTCCTCGGTGTCGTGGCCCTGGCGCTCGTCCTGCTGATCGTGCCGGAGTCGAAGGTCCGCACCGGCGGCAGCTTCGACCTGGTCGGTGCACTCGGACTGTCCGCCGCGCTGGTGTCCCTGCTGCTGGCCATCTCCAAGGGCGGCGACTGGGGCTGGGCCGGCGGCACCACCCTCGGCCTGTTCGGCACCTCGATCGTCGTCTTCCTGATGTGGGGCCGGTATGAGCTGCGCACCGCGCAGCCGTTGGTCGATCTGCGCACCTCCGCCCGCCGTCAGGTTCTGTTCACCAACCTCGCCTCGGTGGCGCTCGGTTTCTCGATGTTCGCCATGTCGCTCGTCCTGCCGCAGGTCCTGCAACTGCCCGGCGCCACCGGCTACGGCCTCGGCAAGTCCATGCTGGCCGTCGGTCTGATCCTGGCCCCGCAGGGCCTGGTCATGATGGTGATGTCCGCCGTGTCCGCGCGCATCACCAAGGCGAAGGGCCCGAAGATCACGCTGATGACGGGCGCGGTGATCGTGGCCGCCGGCTACAGCCTGAGCGTGGTGCTGATGTCCGAGGTCTGGCACATCGTGCTGGTCGCCTGCGTCATCGGCGGCGGCGTCGGCTTCGCCTACGGCGCCATGCCCGCCCTGATCATGGGTGCGGTTCCCGCGTCCGAGACGGCCGCGGCCAACAGCCTCAACACCTTGATGCGGTCCATGGGCACGTCGTTCGCCAGTGCCCTCGCCGGCGTCATCCTGGCGCAGATGACCACCGACTTCGGCGGCTTCCCCCTGCCCTCCGAGAACGGCTTCAAGGTGGTCATGGCACTTGGTGCCGGTGCGGCTCTCCTCGCCTTCTTCTTCGCCTCCTTCATCCCTCGTCAGAGGGCCGCCGCGGTCCCGGCTGCCGCGCTGGACGAAGGGGCCGCGGAGCCGGCGGCGGTCTCCGGGGCGTGAGCACCCCGCTGGAGATGCAGTTCGAAGCTGCTGTTCATCGTGGCTGGTCGCTCCCCGACTCTCGGCTTCTCTCCCACTCTCGGCTTCTCTCCCACTCTCGGCTTCGCTCGAGCGGGGGGAGCCCCCTGAGCGGGGAGACCCCCATCGCGGCGGAGCCGCCCTCCCATCCCCCCACAGAACCGAGAAAGACCCGAGGTGACAACCATGCGTGTGGAATTGGACGTGGCGATGAAGCGGATCGTGGTCGTCGGTGCCTCGGCCGCCGGGCTCGCGGCGGCCGAGACCCTGCGCCGGGAGGGTTACGACGGCACGCTCACCCTCATCGGTGACGAACCGCATCCTCCGTACGACCGTCCTCCCCTGTCCAAGCAGATCCTCTCGGGTGAGTGGACGGCCGGGCGGCTGCCGCTGCGTCCGTACGACGATCTCGGCGCGCTGCGTCTCGATCTGCGGCTGGGCCTTGCGGCGACCGGGCTGGACGTGGCGGACCGCACGGTGGGCCTGGCCGACGGGTCGCGGGTGCCGTACGACGGGCTGATCGTGGCCACCGGCGTACGGCCCCGGCGTCTGCCCGGCGAAGGCGCGCATGTGCTGCGCACCCTGGACGACGCCCTCGCCCTGCGCGACCGGCTGAAGCCGCGCAGTCGTCTGGTCGTGGTGGGCGCCGGGTTCCTCGGCGCCGAGGCCGCGGCCGTCGCCCGGGACCTCGGCGCCGAGGTGACCCTGCTCGAACCCGCCCCCGTCCCGCTGGCCCACGCGGTCGGCACCGAGATCGGCCAGTTGCTCTCACGCGCTCATCTCGACCGGGGCGTCGAGCTGCGTACCGGGGTCACCGTGACCGAGGTGACCGAGGTGGGCGTGCGGCTCGGGGACGGCGAGGTGGTCGAGGCCGACGAGATCCTGGTCGCCATCGGCTCACAGCCCAACACCGAGTGGCTCGCGGACAGCGGTCTGGGGGTCGGCGACGGGGTCCTCTGCGACAAGTACTGCGCAGCCGCCGGGGGCGTGTACGCGGCCGGTGACGTCGCCCGCTGGTACAACCCGCTGTTCGGGACGTCGATGCGAATCGAGCACCGTACGAACGCCGCCGAGCAGGGCATGGCCGCCGCCCGCAATCTGCTTGCCGCGCCTCAGGCTCGCAAGCCGTTCGCGCCGGTGCCGTACTTCTGGTCCGACCAGTACGACATGAAGATCCAGGCGTACGGATACCTGCGGGGCCAGGACGAAGTCACCGTCGTGGACGGGGAGTTGGCCGAGCGACGGTTCATCGCTGCCTACCGCACCGGCGAGCGGCTCACCGGCGCCCTCGCGGTCGGCATGCCGCCCAAGGCCGTCCGGGCCCGGCGGCAGGCCGTCGCGAGCGGCGCGGACTGGCGCGACGCCGTAACGGCCGCCGGAACCGGGACGGTCTGACCCCGCTCACCCGGGCGGGAGCGGACGAGTTCCGCTCCCGTCCGTCAGCCAAGTCAGCAAGGAGATCGCTCATGCGGGACCGCAGGGACCAGCCGCGCGGCGACCGGAGTAGGCGGTATGTGCATGCACCCGGCGGATGCCAGGCCACCGCCACCATCGACATCCGGGTCGGCAGCGGGGCCGAACAGGACCGCGTGGACGCCGAGTTCGACGCCATCAAGGTCAGCGACCCCCGCGTGCGCATCGACATCGAACACGCCTGGAACCGGCCGCCGATGACCCTCAACACCGCCTCCGCCCCTCTGCTCGACCTCGCTCGCGAGGTTGCCCGCGAGCAGGGCCGCGACGGTTTGCCCGACGCGGCGGTCGGCGGTGCGAGCGACGCCAACTTCGTTGCCGCGCTCGGGTTCCCGGTGCTGTGCGGCATGGGTGCGGTCGGGGACGGGGCCCATGCTCAGGGCGAGTACATCTACCCCGACACTGTGCCCGCACAGACGGCCCTCGTCGCGGGACTGCTGGGACGACTGGCAGAGCCGCTGGAGGGCTGAGCCGGGGTGCCCCTCGGTAAGGTCAGGCGGTCGGCTCCTGTCGGCAGTACAGGAAGACGTGGGGCTCGGCGACGGCACCGGGGTGGGCCGGGGTGAACATCGTGTGGTGCTCGGACTCCACCTCGAGACCTGCCCTGTTCACAAGGGCGACGAGGTCCTCGGTGGCGAAGCTCGTCGCACGGACGTGCTGACCCATGAACACGACCTCGACGTCCTCCACGTCGGCAGGCACCGTGGCGAGCAGCAGACTGCCTCCCGGCCGCAGGCCCCGCGCCAGTCGCCGTATCAGGTCCGACTGCTGCTCGCGGGACATCTGCAGCAGCGAGAAGTACACGCAGACCGCGTCGAACGAGCCGTCCCCGAGGGGGACTTCAGCGATGTCGGCGCGGCGGAACGTGGCGTCGGGCACCTGCCGGGTGGCGAGTTCCACCATCACGGGGGAGACGTCGATCCCCAGTACGTCGTGGCCCGCCGCGGCAAGCGTCGAGGCAGTGGGACGCCCCGTTCCGCTGCCGACATCCAGCACCCGGCTGCCGGGCGTGAGCCTCCCGAGCAGCCACTCCAGCGACGCCAAGTGCGCCTCGGAATGGGCGAACGCCTCCTCGTACACGGGCCCGAGCACGTCGAAGACCGCCGCCGCCCGCTGCCCCTGATCCCCGTCGGCCAAGACACGCCCTCCCGTTGCGGTGTGCAGTGCCGGGCATCGTCGCATCCCCGGGCGCGGCCGACAACGCCGCCCGGCCGGCGTTACGGTTCGGGACGTGGCTACCTTGCTGATCGTGCATCACACGCCTTCGCCCAACTGCCAGGCGATGTTCGAAGCCGTCGTGTCCGGCGCGACGGACCCTGAGATCGAGGGGGTACGGGTCGTACGGCTCGCCGCGCTGTCCGCGACGGCGTCGGACGTACTGGCCGCGGACGGCTATCTGCTCGGCACTCCGGCGAACCTCGGCTACATGTCCGGCGCCCTGAAGCATTTCTTCGACCAGGTGTACTACCCCTGCCTGGACGCGACACGGGGCCGCCCCTTCGGCTTCTACGTGCACGGCGGAAGCGACGTGACAGGCGCCCTGCGCGGGATCGAGTCGATCACGACGGGCCTCGGCTGGCGCCGCGCGGCCGAGCCGGTGACCGTCACCGGCGAGCCGGGCAAGGCCGACATCGAGGCGTGCTGGGAGCTCGGGGCGACGGTCGCGGCGGGTTTGATGGGCTGACGGCAGGTCCTTTTGCCGGGAGCGTCAGGACATGCGCCTCCAACTCTCGCTTCAACATGCCGGACCGGGATGAGAACACCACCTACGACGTGGTGTCCGTGCCCCTCGCCTGACGTGGAGGAAGCAGGGCCGGAACACGGCTGGACCCCGCCCCGGGGACGCGGGCGGGGTCCAGCCGTATTTGCTTCTGTCCTTGCGGTCCGTACGTACCTGCTTCTATCCCTGCGTTGTGATGGTGTGCGGTTCCGTGAACGAGAGCAGGCCGTCCGGGCCCATCTCGCGTCCGATGCCGCTCTGGCGGAAGCCGCCGAAGGGGGCTCGGTCGTCGCAGGCGACGGCGTTGGCGTGGTTGATCCAGGTGGTGCCGGTGCGCAACCGCTCCGCGAGGGCCGCCGCGCGGGCGGGATCGGCGCTCCAGACCGAGGAGCAAAGGCCCGACCAGTCGTTGTTGACCTGGTCCAGCACGGAGTCGACGTCGTCGAAGGGCAGGATCGGCAGGGCGGGGCCGAACTGCTCCTCGGTGACGATCCTCAGGCCGGGGTCGGGATCGAGGACGAGAGCGGGTCGCAGGAAGTGTCCGCCTGAGGAGGCGGCGGCGGGGGCCAGGGTGCCCAGTTCGCGGATCTCGGCTCCCGCGCGGGCCGCCTCGGCCAGCATGGCGTTCACCTTGTCGCGCTGGGCGGCGCTGTTGAGCGGGCCCATGGTCGAGGCGGGGTCGGTGCCCGGGCCCACGCGCTGGGTGTCGAGGGCGGAGGTGAGTTCGTCGACGAGTTCGCCGTAACGGGAGCGGTGGACGTACACCCGCTTGACGGCCATGCAGACCTGGCCGCTCGTCAGGAACGCGCCCGTGACGAGCCGTCCCAGGTGCTCCTCGTCGAGTACGGCGTCGTCCATGACGATCGCGGGGTCGTTGCCGCCGAGTTCGAGGGTCACCGAGGCGAGGTTCTGCGCGGCGGCGGCCATGATGTTCTTGCCCGCGGCCGTGCTGCCGGTGAAAACGATCTTCCGGACGCGGGGGTCGGTGAGCAGCGGGGAGACCGCGTCGTTGCTGCCGGTCACGACGTTGAGTACGCCGGCGGGGAGTCCGGCGGCGAACAGTTCCAGGGTGCGCACCATGGACAGCGGCACGGTGGGCGGGGGCTTGACCACGGCCGTGTTCCCGGCGAGCAGCGCGTACGGCAGACTCGCTGCCAGGATCGCGATCGGCCAGTTGAACGGCACGATGACGGTGACGACGCCCATGGGGAGCCGGTGGATGTGCGAGGTCAGCGGCGGGCCGTCGAGGCGCCGTACCTGGTCGAGGTTGTCGACCAGGTCGATCGCCGCCCGGGTGCGGGCGACGAAGACTCCCATCTCGATCTGGCTCTCGAAGGAGATCTTGCCGTTCTCGCGCGTCATCAGGGCCGCTCGCTCGGCCGCGCTGTCCTCGAGCAGGGTGAGCGCCTCGCCGATGATCTCCGCTCGCCGGCGGGCGGGCATCGCGGCCCAGCCGGGGAACGCCGCGTCCGCTGCCGCCACCGCCGCGCGGGCCTGGTCGGGGGTCGCCGCGGCGGCATGGCCGACGATCCGGTCGGGGGCGGCGGGGTCGTGGACGGCCGTCCACTCGTCGGTCTCGACGGTCTTGCCGTCGATGAGCAGTCCGGTGCGGACGGCTTCCGTCCGGGTCTCCTCCGGGTCTGTTTCGAGTTTCTCGGACATGCGGCTCTCCAAGGGATCAGGCATCGGGGATCGGGGAGGTTGATTTGTCAGCGGACGGATATTCGGATGACGGACGAACTGCGGTCAGCGTCACTGCGGTTGCCTGGGTTTGTCCATCCCTCCTCCAGCAGAAGCTCCGGAAACCGGCCCTGTCCGCATCGCGGACACCCGCTAGTCTGAGCGGGAAGCGCAAGCGGACCGCAGCCGAGGAGCCACGTGCCACGTCAGGGAGCAGGACCGGACTTCATCGAGGCGCTGGCCCGGGGCCTGGAGGTCATCGCCGCGTTCCGGCCCGGACAGCCGGCCATGTCGCTGTCCCAGGTCGCCGGCGCCACCGGACTCGCCAGGCCGACAGCCCGCCGCATCCTCCTGACCCTCGAGGAACTCGGCTACGTCCGCTCGGACGCGGCGGGGTTCGCGCTGACCCCGAGAGTGCTCGAACTCGGGGTCGCGTACGTGCGCTCCATGGGCCTGTGGGACATCGCGCGGCCCCACATGGAGCGGCTGGTGGAGCGGACCGACGAGTCGTGCTCCGTGGCCCAGCTCGACGGATCGGACATCGTCTACGTGGCGCGGGTGTCCGTCCCGAAGCTCGTAACCCTGTCGGTGCAGATCGGCACGCGTTTCCCGGCGCTGCCGACCTCCCTGGGCAAAGTGCTCCTCGCGTCCTTGCCGGCCGGCGAACTGGAGAAGGTGCTCGCGCAGCCGTCGCGCTCGGGACTGACGCCTTGCTGGCAACCCGACCCGGAGGAACGCGAGACGGTCCTGCGCGAGGTGCGGGCCCGCGGCTGGGCACTGACCGACGCACAGCTGGCGCCCGGCATCCGCTCGGTCGCGGCCCCGCTGCGGGACGGCTCCGGACAGGTCATCGCGGCACTCAATGTCAACGCTCACGCAGCCGAGACGTCGGTCGAGCGGCTCGTCGAGACCCATCTGCCGCTGCTGCTGCAGACCGCCGGAGACATCAGCGCGGACTTCGCCCGCGTCGCCGCGGTACCGCACGTCTGAGGGTCCCCTGCCGGAGAGGCTCACGGCTGAGAAGCAGACGCCTGAACGGACACTCGTCCGGTGTGCGTCATGATGACCTCCTGCGCTGGGAGCCGGTACGCCGACTCCCTGAGCGTAGGAACGCTCCCGGGCTCAAGGATCCTTCCGATGACGGCACCTGACGGCGACGGATGTCCCGGTCGGTCCGGGACATCCGTCGCGGTCGGCAGGACAGGCGGCCTCTTCAGGACGGGTCCATGGTTCAGACGGCGGTGAACGTCCACAGCAGGTTGGTGCTGGTGTCCCACGTCCACTGCTTGGCGGCGGAACCGGAGGAGACGTTGCCGCCGCTGTCCAGGACGAGTCCCGTGGTGCGGTTGGCGATGGAGTACCTGCCGTCGCCGCGGTGGGTGAGCAGCCACTGCTGGTCGGTGTGGCCGTTCCAGTCCTGTTGTCTGACGGTGGCGCCGTTGCCGGTGGCACCCCATCCGTCGGCGACCATGCCGTTGGTGCGGTTCTCCAGCTTGCAGTAGCCGTTGCCGAGGTCGACCGCGTGCCACTGCAGGTCGGCCCCACCGTCCCAGGTCCGCTGCTTGAGGTCGGAGCCGCCGGAGACGTCGCCGCCGCTGTCCAGGGCCAGGCCATTGGTGACGTTGGTGATCCGGAACCAGGCCGACGGGTCGAGGATGACTTTCAGCGAGGTGATCTTCTTCCGGATGCCGGTGCTGTCCGCGGTGAAGGTCCAGGACGTACCGGTGAAGTCGTCGCCGGAGTAGCCGACGATCCGGTACTCCGGAGCCAGCTTGAGTGAGGAGAGGGTGCGCGGCGGCATTCCGGCGAGGGTCAGCTGTTCGGCGGTGTAGCTGCCGAGGGCGAGTACGGCGCTGTCGCCGCGGTAGTCGGCGTCCTTGAAGAGCAGAGCGCCGGTGAGGGGCTGAAGTACGGGAATCCGGCCGGAGAAGCGGAGCTTCAGGACGTACGCGGGGGCGTCGAACGGCGCCGTCGACGGAAGGGTCACCTGTAGCCCGGTCGCGTCCTGGGCCGGGGTGGCGAGGTCGATGTACTCGCCGGCCGTCGAGCCGAGCAGCTTCACCGAGGACAACGCGTCCAGATCGATCCGGTCGGAGCTGAGCGTGGCGACCGTCAGCGAACTCCCTGGCCAGCCCAGGACCGTGGCGTACAGGACGGTGCCCGCCTTGTCTCGGGTGAACCGTATGTCCTGTGCGGTGCCGGCCGTGGGCCTGGTGAAGGAGCCACCGCCCATCTTCGTCGGGCCCTCGCCGTACGCGGTCCAGGCCCGGGTGCTGTAGATCGACTCGCCGAAGCGCCTGAGGTAGTCGCCGATGCCGAGCAGGAGGTCGCGCTGGCCCTGCGGGATGGTGCCGTCGGCCTTCGGGGCGATGTTGAGCAGCATGTTGCCGTTCTTGCTGACCCGGTCGATGAACGAGTGCAGCACCTGCGGGAGCGTGTAGTAGCCGATGCCCTCGGTATAGCACCAGCTGGAGCTGGAGATGCTGTCGTCGGTCAGCCAGTAGGGCGCGGTGAGGTCGGCCGGGCCGCCCCGCTCGTAGTCGAAGACCTGGCCGTGGTTGTTGAAGCCGTCCTTGTAGGTGGCGACGACTTCCTTGCCCCACTTGTCGGCCTGGTTGTAGTAGTACGCCAGGAAGTTCAGCCGCTGCTGCTCGTCGACCTCGGTCAGGTTGAAGTCCTGCCACAGGATGTCCGGCCTGGCCCGGTCGACGACCTCCTTGAGCTTGTCGTACCAGAGCTGGTTCTCCTGCTCCGGACTGAGCTGCCCGTAGAACTTCTTCAGGCTCGGGTCCGACTGCGCCGGCGCGTACTCGAAGAAGCCGGTGAAGTTGTACGCGTGGTGCATCGCCACCAGCAGCTTCAGGTTCCTGGCGCGGATGGCGTCGGTGAACAGCTTCAGCAGGTTCAGCCGCGGGCCCTTGTCCACGGAGTTCCACTCGTTGACCTGGCTGTCCCACATCGAGTAGCCGTCGTGGTGCTCGGCGACCGGCCCGGCGTACTTCGCGCCGGCGTCGACGAACAGCTGGGCCCACTCGTCGGGGTCGAAGGCGCCGCCGTCCGACTTGAGTTCCGGCGCGAACTCCTTGTGGTTGCCCGCCAGGTCGTCCGCTCCGTTGACGAAGTTGTGGTAAGGCCACACGGACGGGCTGCCGTACGTGGCGACGTGGTGCCGGTTAGCCTTGCTGCCGTCCTCGTACATGTTGCGCGGGTACCACTCACTGTCGTACGCGGGCACGCTGAACGCGCCCCAGTGGAAGTAGATGCCGAACTTGGCGTCCCGGAACCACTCGGGGGCAGCGGGGTGTCGGTTCACTGAGTCCCAGGTGGGTTTGTAGGTCCTCGGAGCGGCCAGGGCACCCCCGGCTGCTAACACGTCGGTGGCCGCCGTGGCCGCCACGACGGCCGTGGTGCCGGTCAATAACCTGCGCCTGCTGATCGATTGCGACATACGCACGAACGTCAGGCACGCCACCCGCTACTGTCAACGGGTGTGAAGCGATGAATACGCCTGCAAGACCAAGGGAATTGACCGTTTTATTGCTTGATTGCACTGTTTATCCAGGGAGAGACATCACATGTCTCTGGGCAACGATCCACTGGTCAGCAACACCGAGCAGTGGCTACGAGAGCACGTCGACGACTCGGGGGGCGATTCCTCCCGGGCGTGAACGTCGTTCGCCACTCAGGCCCGCGGCGGCACCAGTCCCTGCCGTACCGCGAACAGCGCGGCCTGCGTCCGTGATGTGAGCCGGAGTTTGCGCAGGACGTTGCTCACGTGGGTGCGGGCGGTGCGTTCGCTGATCACCAGCTCGTCGGCGATCTGCTGGTTCGACCGGCCCTCGGCGACCAGGACGAGGACGTCGCGTTCCCGGCCGGTGAGCGCGGCGAGACCGGTCGGCGGGGAGACGATCTCCTGGGTGAGCCCCCTGGCCACCTCGGGGTCGAGGAAGACCTGACCCCGGGCCGCCGCGCGGATCGCGGCGACCACCTCGCTCGCTTCGGCGTCCTTGAGCAGATAGCCGGCGGCGCCCTGCGCGAGCGCGGCGTGGACGCGTTCCATCTCGCCGAAGCTGGTGAGCACGACGACCCGCACCTCGGGATGACGGTTCTTGATCACTCCGATCGTCGTCGCCCCGTCCATCCTCGGCATGAGCAGGTCGATGAGCACCACGTCCGGAAGTTCCCGGTGCGCGGCCATCGCGTCCAGCCGGGCGAGCGCCTCCTGCCCGTCGGCGGCCTCCGCGGCCACCTCCATGTCGTCCAGGACCTCGAGGTACGCGCGGATTCCGCGGCGTACGACGGCGTGGTCGTCGACGATCAGGACCCGGATCGGGCGGGCTTCGCCTCCTCCGGGAGCGGGACCGCCGACTGGGCGCTCCGGGACCTCTCCGGGTCCGTGGGGGGCGACTCCGGCACCCGCACGGGGAGGGGAATCACGACGCGCACGGTCGTGCCGCTCTTCGCTCCGGATCTGATCCTCATGGTGCCGCCCCATCGTTCAGCCCTTTCCCGCATGGTCGTCAGTCCGTAGCCGTGATGGCGGGCCGTCCGGCCGGCCTTCCCCTCCGGGGCGCTCCCTCGCCCGGCGGACGCCGCAATCCCGCGCCCGTCGTCTCGTACGCTCGCGGTCAGTGTGTGGTCGCGGACGCCGAGGCGGATGGTGACAGTGGTGGCCTCCGCGTGCTTGACCACGTTGTGGATGGCTTCCGCGATGATCCGGTACATGTCCTCGGCCGGTTCCGGTTCGATCACGTCCAGTTCCTGATCGCAGATGAGGCGGATGCGGAGGCCCGTACGGTTCTCGGTGCTCTTGACGAGCGCGCTCACCGCGTCCTCCAGTCCGAGCCGGGCGGAAGAGGGCGGACGCAGCTCGTGCACCATCGCCCGCAGGTCGGCGAGCACCGTCCGGGAGAGTGCTCCGACCTCGGCCGCGAACTGCTGGACGGCCTCCTCGGGAACCGGCCCGCCGCGGGTGCCCAGCACCCCGGCCGCGTTGGCCTGCATCCCGATGGAGAACACCTGCTGAACGATCGAGTCGTGCAGATCCCGGGCGAGCCGCTGGCGCTCGTTCCGGCGTGCCCCTTCGCGTTCGCTCTGCAGCAGTGTGGCGTAGTCGACGGCGAGGGCGGCCTGTTCCGCCATGGCGCCGAGGAACTCCAGCGTGCGGCTGCCGATCTCCTGCCCGGGTGCGAAGTACGCGTTCAGTACGCCCCCGGGACGGCCGCGCGCCATCAGCGGAACGCTGACGAACGAGTCCCAGTTCAGCTCGCCGAGGTAGGCGTGCAGCGGCTCCCAGGCCGGGTCCTCACGGATCTGGGCCCACCGGTGGGGGACGACGATGGGCTTACGTTCCTTGAGGCTGTCGAGCATGCACAGCCGAGCGCCCCGGTCGCGGCACTCCAGCAGCCGGTCGAGGAACACATCCCAGTGCCGCAGCCCCGCGGAGCCCATCAGCCGCAGTTCCCGGCCCGAGCTGTCCAGGGTGAGGATCTGGGCGCCGGCCAGTCCGTCGGCCTGCACGATCTGCTGGGCCACGGCGTCCAGGGTCGAGCCGAGCGAACCCTCCGTGGCCAGCGCGATCGACGTACGGGCGATCGCCACGAGCCTGCGCTGCCGGTGCGATTCATCGGTCACATCGCGGAACGACACGACGGTGAACTTCGGGTCGGACGCCAGCGTACGGGCCCGGTAGGCGAACTCGTGCCGGGCTCCGGATGCGGACACCCAGTGGGCCACCTGCGCGTCCGACCGCTCCTCCGACGGCTCGTCCGAGTGGCCCTCCGGCTGCTCCTCCAGCAGGCCCACCCAGCAGGCGCCATCACCCTCCGCGAGCGCGAAGGGAGCCGGCGCACCGAGCAGCTCGGCCTCCTCCCCCGCGCCGCACAACGCGACCGCGGCCGGGTTCAGCCGTACGAACCGGCCCACGCAGTCCACTACCGCGAGGCCGTCGGGCGCGACGGCCGCGATGTCGTCCCAGCCCACGAGCGGCGTACCTGGCATGACCGATCCATCTCCTCACCATCGTCATCATCGACGAGCGACGAACCCGCCCCGAAGACCATTGCGAAGGCCATTGCACACTGCACCATGTCGACACATCGACGAAGGGGCGGGCTGGCGAGCGGACCGAGGCGAGTCGCGGTCGGCCCAAGCATCGTAGCCCGGCGAATTCGGACCGGGCCTACGTCATTCGACCTGTTCACCGCCCGGTCGAAGCGCCGAGCCGGTCGCGTCATTGCTCGCGTTCCCGCGGCGGACGACACCTGCCTACCTTGAGGAGGGCGCCCCGTGGATCCACCGGACCCCCGCGCTCCGGGACCACGGGGCCGCACATGAGGCGTGTCCGGCCACGCGGTCTGTCCGAGCCCCGAAGCCCCCGAAGACAAGGAGGTCTGAGGAAATGGACGTGTCCATCGGCACGATCTGGGAGGCGGTCTCCCGTGCGCTGCCCGATGCCGTCGCCGTCGCGGAACCCGGTCGTGAGACCACCTACCGGGAGTTCGACGAGCGCGCGTCACGGATGGCCACCGCGCTGGAGGTGGCCGGGGTACGCGAGGGCGACACCGTGGCCTGTTACCTCTACAACGGCGCCGCCTACCTGGAGACGGTCTTCGCCGCCTTCAAGCTCGGTGCCGTGCCGGTGAACGCCAACTACCGCTACACCGGCGAGGAACTCTCCGAACTCCTCACCGACGCCGACGCGGCGGCACTCGTCTTCAGCGGCACCCTGGCCGACCGGGTCACGCATGCGGCGCAGCATGTGCCCACGCTGAAACTGCTGGTCAGGGCAGGTGAGACACATGCCGACGGCCCGACCGGACCGGCCGTACCCGAACTGGAGGACCTGCTGGCGGCGCACGCACCGCGCGAGCCGCAGCAGCGCCCCGGATCGGACCGCCTCTTCATGTACACCGGCGGGACCACGGGCAAGCCGAAGGGCGTCGTATGGCGGCAGAGCGATCTGCTGCACTCCCTCGTGGTCCCGATCTTCCACCCGCTCGGTGTCAAAGAACTCCCCGCGACCCTCGACGAGGTCGTGGCCATCGCGGTCGAGGCACACCGCGAGGGCCGCGCCCCGACGACCATGCCCGTGGTGCCGCTGATGCACGCCACCGGGCTGTTCAACACCATGGGCGCGCTGATGGTGGGCGGCCGGGCGGTCACCGCGCGGCCAGGCGGTCTCGATCCGGAGCACGTCTGGCACACGATCGCCGAGCAGCGGGTCGACACGGTCATCGTTGCCGGCAACGCCGTATGCCGGCCGCTCGTCGACGAACTCGTCCGCGCGGAACAGGCCGGAACGCCGCATGACTTGACCTCCGTACGCGGAATCCTCAGCTCCGGCACCGCTCTCAGCGATCCGCTCAAGCAGGCCCTGCACGAACGCGCCGAGGTCACGGTCATCGACGCCATCGCGTCGAGCGAAGGGGGCCCGTTCGCCTTCGCGATGACCTCGTCCGTACGAGATCTGCCCGCGCGCTTCTTCCCCGTGCCCGCGACGCGGGTGATCGGCACCGACGACCGCTTCGTCGAACCGGGCAGTGACGAGGCCGGGCATCTCGCCTACTGCGGCCCCATGCCGCTCGGCTACTACAAGGACACGGAGAAGAGCGCGACGACGTTCCGCACCATCGAAGGGGTCCGGTACGCGATCCCCGGCGATCTCGCCCGGATCGAGGCCGACGGCGCGATCCGGTTCCTCGGCCGCGGCTCGGGCGTGATCAACACCGGCGGCGAGAAGGTACACCCCCAGGAGGTGGAGAACGTCCTGCTGACGCACCCCGCGGTGACCGACTGCGTCGTCGTGGGCATCCCCGACGAGACCTGGGGAGAACGGGTGGCGGCCGTCGTGGCGGTCCCGCCGGGCGCGACCGCCACCGTCGATGAACTGCGCGACTGGGTACGGCGCAGCCTCGCCGGCTACAAGGTGCCGCGCTCCGTCGTCCTGACGGAGACCCTGCCGCGCACCCCGACCGGCAAGCTCGAGATCGCCTGGGCCAGGAAGACCGCCCAGGACTCCGCCGCGGGCGACCGATCGTGACGGCCGAGCGCGAGACGTACTGAACGGCGGTCTCGGCGACGGAGTCGACCTCATTCGGTCCCGCCCTCTCACTCGATTCCTCATTGATCCGTCGATTCCTCACTCGACCCCAAGGAGCCCCGATGACCCTCGACACCTCCACCCCGTCCGACGGCTGTACTGGCATGACGGCGCGAAGCGGGACGAGTGACCGTGGGGCCACGCACATCTGGGTGCCCTTCCGCGACACATCCCTCTACGTGGAGTTCGCGGACGAGGCAGGCGAAGCGGTCCGTACGTCCGATCGCCGGGGCCTGTTGGCCGACGCCGTACCGCAGGGCGGCATCACGCGTGACGACCGCTACGGCTCACCGATGTGGCGCATCGACGTCCGGCGGCTGCATGCCGTGGTGGAAGCTCTCTGGAACGACGACGACCGCCAGGTGCGGATCCACCTCGACCAGGCACCGCGGCCCCGACCGGGGCGATGGGGCGCCGGCCCAGCGCGACGGATGACGTAGTCCGTGCCACGACCTTGCGCCGCCCCCGGTCCGGTCATTCGAGCGATGACCTGGGCATTCCCTGGTCGCTAGCGTCGATCGTGCCGCCGCCCACCGCGGCCGGAGCGACGCCCGCCGACCGTACCGAGGAGATGACGAACGTGACGAGCCCTTCAGCCGCCGCCCCGGACACGCGCCCCGTCGGTGCTTCCGAAAGGCGCGGAGCCGAGTTCGAGGGCACCGTCACCGTGCTGTCCCGGCAGACGGTGGCGGAGGGTGTCGTATCGCTGGAGCTCGCACCTGGCTCCAGCGAAGGCGAAGGCGGAGGCGAGGCCGCCTCCCTGCCGCCCTGGCGGCCGGGAGCGCACATCGACGTCGTGCTGCCCACGGGCGTCACCCGGCAGTACTCGCTGTGCGGCCCGGTGGACACGGCAGGGCACTCGGACCGCTGGCGTGTCGCGGTGCTGCGGGAGCCCGACGGGCGCGGCGGCTCGCAGTGGATCCACGACCATGTCCGCGAGGGCGACGAACTCCAGGTGCGCGGCCCGCGCAACAACTTCCCCCTGCGGCCCGCGGCCCGGTACCTGTTCGTCGCCGGAGGCATCGGCATCACCCCCCTGCTCCCGATGATCGCCGAGGCAGAGGCCGCGGGGGCCGAGTGGTCCCTGCTCTACGGCGGCCGGACCCACGGTTCCATGGCCTTCCTGCCGGAACTGGAGGGCTACGGCGAGCGGGTGTCCGTACGGCCGCAGGACCGGTACGGACTGCTCGACCTCGCCGGCTTCCTCGGCGGTCCCGACCCGACCGCCCTGGTGTACTGCTGCGGCCCGGCGGGGCTCATCGACGCGGTCGAGGCGTACTGCGCGGGCCGGCCGTCCGGGTCCCTGAACGTCGAGCGGTTCGCCGCGGCGGCCGTACCGGGGACCGCCGAAGGTGCGGCCGAGCAGCCCATCGAGGTGGAGCTGCGGGCGTCCGGGGTGACGCTGACCGTGCCGGCGGAGCTGTCGGTCCTCGCGGCGGTGGAACAGGCGGGCGTCCCGGTCCTGTCCTCCTGCGAGGAGGGCATCTGCGGCTCGTGCGAGACCCCCGTCCTGGACGGCGAGGTCGATCACCGCGACTCACTGCTCACCGAGGACGAGCGGGCCGCGAACGACACGATGCTGATCTGCGTCTCCCGCGCGCGGGGCGGCCGCCTCGTGCTGGACCTATGACCCCACGACTCTGACACACCGTCACTCGGTGTTCTGCCCAAGGAAGGACCGCCATGACACTGACACAGCACGTGCGCAACGGCTGGTACCTGGGAGCCTGGTCCGACGAGATCGGCCGGACACTCAAGCAGCGCTGGATCACGGACATCCCGGTCTGCTTCTACCGCCTCCCCGACCAGACCGTCACCGCCGTCGAGGACCGCTGCCCCCACCGCAAGTACCCCTTGTCCTTGGGCCACTTGGACGGCGACGGCACCCTACAGTGCGACTACCACGGCTACCGCTTCGACGGACAGGGCGTATGCGTCGGGGTCGCCGAGCAGGCCGACCGGCCCAAGGCGGCGCTGCGCCGGTTCCCGCTGGTCGAGCGGGAGGGCGCGATCTGGATCTGGCCCGGTGACCCGGACCTTGCCGACGAGAGCCTGCTGCCCGACACCTCGTGGCTCACCGACCCGGACTGGACGCACGTACACGGTGTGGTCCCGTTGAAGGCACGGCACATGCTGCTCCTGGAGAATCTGCTCGACCTCACCCACGAGACGTTCCTGCACCCGACGAGCATCGGCAACGCCGCCGTCGCCGCCACCCCCATCGACGTCACCGTGGACGGGGACCGGGTCAGCTTCAGCCGCCGCATGGTCGGCATCGAGGCCCCTCCGTTCTACGAGAAATCGTGCGGGCTGACCTCTCCGGTGGACCGCTGGCAGGACGGCGACTTCTACCCGCCAGGCATCTTCGTCCTCAACATCCGCGTCGCGGCCACCGGTACCGAGGAGCCGGAGGGCTTCCACATGAAGGTGCTGTACGGGCTGACACCGGGACGCGGCAACGAGACGCACGACTTCTACGCACTGGGCCGCGACTACCTCATCGACGACCAGGAACTCACGAAGTTCCAGCATGAGCAGCAGCTCGCCGTGATGCAGGAGGACGTCGACGCCCTGGAGGCGCAGGAGGTCATGTACGCCACCGACCCGGGCGGCAATGCCGAGTCCAGCATCAAGTCCGACCTGGCCGCCCTCCGCGGACGCCGCGCGGTGGCGAAGATGCTGGCCCGCGAGCAGCGTGAACAGGAAGAGCAACAGCAGGGCGCCCGCATCCCTCGCAGCAGGGCGTCCGTATGAGCGGCCGCCACGTCTTCGTACTCCTCCACGGCGCCTGGCACGGCGGGTGGGTGTGGCAGCACGTCACACCGCTGCTGCGTGCGGCCGGGCACGAAGTGCACTCCCCCACGCTGACCGGGGTGAGCGACCGCGCCCATCTGCTCAGCCCGCAGGTCGGGCTCAGCACGCACATCGAGGACGTCGTGGCACTGATCGAGGCCCACGACGCCCGGGACGTCGTACTCGTCGGGCACAGTTACGCGGGCCAGGTCATCACCGGGGTCGCGGACCGCATCCCCGACCGGCTGGCCAAGCGCGTTCACCTCGATGCCTTCGTGGGCGACGACGGGGACGCGGCGATCGACCTGCTTCCCGAGCGCATCGCCGGACACTACCGGGAGTCCGTGGCCGGGCCCGGCTTCGGCTGGCTCGTCCCGGTGCGCTCGCTGAGCGTGCTCGGCGTCGAGGAACAGTCGGACCTGGACTGGCTCGCCCCCCGGCTGACCCCACACCCGTGGCTGACCTACACCGAGCCGCTCCGGCTGACCGGCAAGGCCGACCAGGTCCCCGGCGTCTTCATCGAATGCACCGACTGGATGCGGGTGTTCACCCCGCACGCCGAACGGGCCGCGGCCCGCGGCTGGCCGGTCCACGAGATCGCGACCGGTCACGAGGCCATGGTCACCGCCCCCGGCCGACTGGCCGAACTGTTGCTGGACATCGCGGCAGCCTGACCCGAGATGGGACGCCCCATGGAATTCCTCGTGCGCACCGAGAACCTCCTTCCCCCGGACACCCCCGACGACGTACGCGAGTCCCTGCGCAAGGGCGAGCGCGAACGCGCCATGCAGCTCAGGGAGGCGGGCATCCTCAAGCGGCTGTGGCGAGTTCCGGGCCGCAACGCCACGATCGGCCTGTACGAGGCCGCCGACCCGGCGGAGCTGCATGACGCGCTCGCCTCTCTGCCGATGTGGAAGTGGATGGACATCACCGTCGAGGCGCTCGCCACCCATCCGCAGGAGAAAGCGCCTTGACCGGCCAGGACAGCGGGGACGTCCGACGGGTCGCCGTGGTGACGGGCGCCGCGGGCGGCCTCGGGCAGGCCATCGCCCGCCGGCTGGCGAGGGACGGATTCACGGTCGCCGCACTCGACATCGCCGAACCGGACCCGGACGGCAGCGGCGAGGCTGCCGGCGTGCGGCCGTGGCACTGCGACATCAGCGACCCGGCCGCGACCCGCCGGGCCGTGGGCGAGATCACCGAGGCGTACGGCGGCATCGACGTACTGGTGAACAACGCCGGCCTGCTCTCCGGCCGCGCACCACTGCTCGAGACAACCCCGCGGGAACTGCACCGATTCTTCGACGTCAACGCCGTCGGCCCGCTGTTGATGGTCCAGGCGTGCGTGCCCTGGCTGAGCAAGAGCCCGTACCGCGGACGGGTGGTCAATGTCGCGTCCCGCACCTTCTTCACGGGGTCGCCGGGCCAGATCGCGTACGTCGCCAGCAAGGGCGCGCTCATCGGCATGACCCGGGTGATGGCGCGCGAACTGGGCGAGCACCGGATCACGGTCAACGCGGTGGCGCCCGCGCAGGTGGCCACGCCGGGCACCCGGGCGCACTCCGGCGACGAGGTGTTCGCCGCGACCATGCGCCAGCAGGCGATCAAGGAGTTCGTCACCCCGGAGCATTTCGCGGGGCTCGTCTCGTATCTCGCCTCACCGGACGCGGAGTTGGTCACCGGCCAGACGTTCGTCTGCGACGGCGGCGGACTCCTGCACTGACGGCGCCCGCACAGGAGAGGAGAGGAACGGTATGTCCAGCAGCACACCCCAGGTCCCCGGCACGTACGTCTTCGACGCCGCCGAGAGCCGCCGCGGCCGAGCGCTGAACCGGCTCTGCGGGTCCCTCAAGGACGCCGGGAGCCGGGAGAAGTTCAAGGCCGACCAAGCCGCGTACTGCGACGCGTACGGGCTCACGGCCGAACAACGGGACGCCGTCCTGCGGCGGGACTGGAACCGGATGATGGAGCTGGGCGGCTCCATCTTCTATGTCTTCAAGCTCGCCATGGTCGACCAGAAGTCCATGCAGTACCTCGGTGGGGTCTTCACCGGCATGACCACCGAGGAGTTCGCGGAGGCGCTCAAAGCGGGAGGGCGGAACTTTGGCTGAGGTGATCTGGGGTCTGGCCACCTCGCATGTGCCGTCGATCGGTGCGGCCATGGACCACGGGAAGACCCAGGACCCGTACTGGAAGCCGCTGTTCGACGGGTACGGGCCGGCGCGGGAGTGGATGGCCGAGCACACCCCCGACATCGCGGTCGTCATCTACAACGACCATGCCAACGCCCTCGACATGAGCGTCACCCCGACCTTCGCGCTCGGGACGGCCGAGTCGTACCGAGTGGCCGACGAGGGGTGGGGCAGCCGCCCCGTGCCGTCGGTCATCGGCAACCCCGAGTTCTCCGACCATCTCGTCGAGAGCCTGATCGACGCCTCTTTCGATTTGACGGTCTATCAGGAACTGGACGTCGACCACGGTCTGACCGTTCCACTGTCGGTGTACTGCCCCGACCCCGGCGAACGCTGGCCGTGCGCGGTGGTGCCCCTCCTGGTGAACGTCATCCAGTACCCGCAACCCACCGCCGCACGCTGCCTGGCCCTCGGCCACGCGCTCGGCGAGGCGATCCGCTCCTTCCCCGAGGACCTCAGGGTCGCCGTCTTCGGCACCGGCGGCATGTCGCATCAACTCGCGGGCGCCCGCGCGGGGTTGATCAACCAGGACTTCGACCGGATGTACCTCGACGCGATCGAGCACGACCCGGAGAAGCTGGCCGCGCTGACGCGCGAGGAGTACATCCGCGAGGCCGGCTCCGAGGGCATCGAGTTGATCATGTGGCTGATCATGCGCGGCGCGCTGGGACCCCGGATCCGACGCGTGCACGAGACGTACCACGTGCCCGCGTCGAACACCGCGGCCGGGATGGTCCTGTTCGAGAACCTGAGCCCGGGAAACCGAGCCGGAGAATCTGAGCCGGAGAATCTGAGCCGGTGAAGGGCCCGTCAGCCCAGCTCGGCCAGCGCCCGTGCCGCCGGTGCGGCATGGTGCTCGATCCACTGAGCCGGGGCGGCGACCGGCGGCGCGACGATGGCCTCGTCGACACCGTGCTTGGCGTATTCGGCCATGGCCGCGGGGAGGCCCTCGAGGTTTCCGCTGGGATCCATGTAGAGGACGGTCTTGTGAATGGCGGCGTAATCGCGGCCGACGGCCTCGCAGTGACCGCGCAACACCCCCAGTTTGTACGCGAGTTCGTCGGTGTCGGAGGCGAAGAGGTTGCAGGCGTCCGCGTACTGGGCGACGAGCCGCAGGGTCTTCTTCTCCCCACTGCCGCCGATCATGATCTCCGGCTGCGGGCTGCTCAGCGGCGCCGGTATGCACAGCGTCTCGGCCAGCTGGTAGTGCTCGCCCTCGAAGGGGCCGTTGTTCCCCGGGTCCCACATCTGCCGGCAGATGCGCAGGGTCTCCTCCGGCCGCTCGAAGCGCTCGGCGACCGGCGGGAACGGCACACCCAGGCCCTTGTGCTCTCGCTCGTACCAGACGGCGCCGGCACCGAGGAAGGCCCGGCCGCCGGAGAGTACGTCGAGCGTGGCGACGATCTTGGCCAGCAGGCCGGGATGACGGTATGTCACCCCCGTGACCAGCAGACCCAGTCGGGTCGTGGAGGTGTGGGCGGCGAGATGGCCGAGGGTGGTGTAGCCCTCCAGCATGGGCTCCGTCGCTTCGAGCCCTTATGCCTCCATCATCTGGAAGTAGTGGTCCATGACGGAGAGTCGGCTGATGCCGGCCGCCTCCGCCGCCGCGCCCGTCGCGGCCAGTTCGGGGCCCAGAGCTGCCGGGCCGTCGGGGTGGTCGAAGCGGGTGATGTGTACGCCCAGTCGCATGAGGTCTCCAGTTCAGCCGGCGCGGTACCGAAGTCCGTCGAGGAGCAGATCGAGCATGCGGCCCGCGCGGTCGCGTTGTTCTTTGTCACTGGTGATCAGGAGGATGCCGCCGAGGGCGAACCCGACGTCGAGAGGATCGACGTCCGAGCGCAGGACGCCCGCCTTGGCCCCGGCGTCCAGCACTGTGCTGATGGCCGTGCTGAGCCGGTCGAGACTCTCGGCGAACGGATCGGCGCCGGAGGCGACGACGGCCTTCAACGCCTCCGCCATGCCCTCCTTGGTGGCCAGGTAGTCGATGAACCGGTCCATCCACAGTCGCCGTACGGCCTCGGCCCACTCGTGACGAAGCACCAAGGGCATCCGCTCAGATGGACTTTCGGACTGGGAAGGCCGCCCGGACCTCCCAGCCGTAGCCGGCCCGGGGCCCGGCCCACAGCGTGCCGCCCAGGGCGGTGACGCGTTCCGTCAGGCCGACGAGGCCGAAGCCGCCACCGCGTGCGGCGGCCGGGAGCTGGGTGCCGCCGCGGCCGTCGTCCGCGACCGCGGCCATCAGGCGGTGGTCCTCGCACCACAGGCCGACGCTGACCTCCGTGGCGTCGGCCGCATGGCGTCGTATGTTCGTCAGGGCCTCCTGGACGACCCGGAAGGCGGCCGCCTGCACCTCGTGCAGGAGGTCGTCGCGGACGGACGGGTCTCGGTCGAGCGTGACCTTCTGGACCGGGCTCGCGAACCCCTCGATCAGGCCGGAGATGCCCGCGAGATCGCCCACCGGCCGGTGGGCGATCTCCTCAGGACCGGTGTCGCGCAGCACGCCCACCGTGCGGCGCATGGAGGCCAGGGCCTCGGTGGCGGCGCGTTCGATACCGGCCAGGACCGGGTCGAGGTCGTCGCTCCGGGAGGTCCGGGAGGTCTGGGAGGTCCGGGAGTCAGCCATCATGCGCGCCATCTGCGTCTGCACAAGGATCCCGGTGACATGGTGGGCGACGAAGTCATGCAGGTCGGCGGCGATGGCCACGCGCTCGTCACGGCGGGTCTCGGCCACCGCGACCGTCCGCCGGAAGTCCAGCGAGCGCAGATAGCCCGCGAGCAGGCCGACCAGGCCGATCAGGAGCAGTCCGATCACCAGGTATCCCAGTGTGTCCTCGTCCTGCAGCGAGGGGGAATAACCGACGGGCAGGGCGAGCCCGGCGACCGCGTCGAGCGTGCCGCACACCACGGCCCAGCGTGGCGGGCAGTGCCGTACGGCGATGAACAGCAGGCACAGCATGATCGTGATCTCGCCGGGACCGAAAACGCGCTGCTCGCCGGCCAGCGAGATCCCGACCGTGCCGGCCAGGGAAACGACGGCGGGCACCGTGGTGCGGACCTGAGGGGTGAGCCATGCGGGCCGCAGGCCGGCCGGCCACAGGAGGGCGAAGAGGCCGACGGCGATCACGACGGCGGTCGGCCAGACGTCGGGCCCCTCGGAACTCACCGCGGCGAAGTCGAGGACACACAACCCGAGCAGCGCGCCGAAGCCGAAGCCGCGGGCACAGCCCTGGGCTGAAACGGATTTCATGCGGTCACCGTAGGCGAGGCCGCCGACCCCGGGGATCGGCCGAACGGCCGAGGAGCCCGGCTCCGGGACATGGCATTGTGACCGTTCGGCCGAGGTGGGGGCGCGCCCGTGCCCGCGGGCGACAGTGGAGCGACCGCCCTCCCCGGACAGCTGGACTTCAGGAGTACGTACGTGATGCAGCGCAGCAGGTTCCTCGTCGGTGCGGTCGGCGGTGCCGTCGTCGCGGTCGCACTGGGCGGGGTCGGCACCTGTCTGCTCTCCGGGACCGAGTCGAACACCACCCTGGATGAATACAGCACGGTGACGGTTGACGGTCAGAAGGCTCTGTCTCCGGACATCGTCGCGACCCGCACCCAAGGCAAGTACAACCCGCTGCCCTGGGTCGGGAAGAAGATCACCGACGACGATTCCGGTGCATCGCTGTGCGGCCAGGCCGAGTCCGGCCGCACAGCGGTTACTTCAGCGACACTCGAGTACTGGAAGCGCTCCTCCCAGCCCCCCAGGCGAGCAGCGCGAAGCCCAGGGCGAGGCCGAGCATCGTCCACACGCCGCGTGGCCAGAAGATGTGGCTGTCGACGAAGGACCAGCCGGCCACGAGGAGCACGATCGTGCCGGGAAGGATACGGGCGCCGTGCCTTGGGAGCAGCGCGACGGCCGTGGCCACGACGGCTGCGATGAGGGCGTAGGCACCGGCTTGCCCGAGTGCCTCGCCCGTGTCGTAGAGCGGGCGTTTGACCGGCCCGAGGGCCGCTGTGCCGGCCGCGTGCTCGACCGCGGTTCCGGCCGCGATGCCGGCGACCGCGTCGAGACCGGTGTAGAAGGCCGCGTAGACGAAGGCCCCCACCCACGCCACCACTGTGGCGACGCCCGCGAGGTCGAGTCGGGGCCGATGCCACAGCGGGACCAGGAGACCGATCGTGAGCAGTGGAAAGACCGGCAGCAGTGCGATGTGCAAGTGGGCCCAGTCGGCGGCCGTCGACCTGGACAGCCCGTGTGGATGCGCGATGCCCGCCGCGGCGAGAAGGAGAGGGGCGGCGGTGACGAGGGCGGTGCTTCGGATGGTTGACATGCCTGCGAACGTAGGCGCGTCACGTCACCTGATGCGGCCGCGTAAGGGACTCGTAAGACAGTACGTGCCTACTCGGCCGCCGACTTGACGGGCCCGAGGTGATCGATCGACCGCAATCAGGTGTCCGCGACGGTGAAGGTCTAGTTCCAGCGCATGCCTACCGGCTTTCTGCATGGACGGGCTTCCTGAAGGCCCGGCGTGTGACGCGAGACCTCAGCGGATCTCGAGCAGGAGGTCGCCGCCCTCGACCTGCTGGATGGAGCCGATCGCCAGCCGGGCGACCGTGCCGTCGCGTTGGGCGGTGATGGCGGCCTCCATCTTCATGGCCTCGATGGTGGCGACGGTCTGCCCGGTCTCGACGGACGCCCCTTCCTCCACCTGCAGGGTGACTACACCGGCGAAGGGCGCGGCGACCTGGCGGTCGTCGCCGCGATCGGCCTTCTCGGCGACCTTGACGTCGGTGGCGATCGAGGTGTCGCGCACCGACACCGGCCGAAGCTGCCCGTTCAGGCTGGCCAGCACGCTCCGGTAGCCGCGCTCGTCGGCCTCGGAGATCGCCTCCAGTTCGATCAGCAGCGTCACGCCCTGTTCCAGGGTGACGGTGTGCTCGGTGTCGGGTTCGAGGCCGTAGAAGAAGTCCTTGGTCGAGAGCACCGAGGTGTCGCCATAGGCCTCACGGTGTGTGTCGTACGCCTTGGTCGGGCCGGGGAACAGCAGCCGGTTCAGCGTGGTCCGTCGCGCGTCGCGCAGCCCGCTCCGGTCGTCGTCGGAAAGCTGCGGCGGCTGCGCCTGCGCGGGCCGGCCTTCGAGGGCGCGGGTCCTGAAGGGTTCCGGCCAGCCTCCGGGCGGATCGCCGAGTTCGCCGCGCAGAAATCCGATCACCGAGTCCGGCAGGTCGAACTTGGCGGGGTCGGACTCGAAGGCGCTCGCCTCGACTCCTGCACCGACCAGGTGGAGCGCGAGATCACCCACGACCTTGGAGGAAGGGGTGACCTTCACCAGCCGGCCCAGCATCCGGTCGGCGGCGGCGTAGCAGTCCTCGATCAGCTCGAAGCGGTCCCCGAGTCCGAGCGCGATGGCCTGCTGGCGCAGGTTGGACAGTTGCCCGCCGGGGATCTCGTGGTGGTAGACGCGGCCCGTGGGCGAGGCCGGCCCGGACTCGAACGGCCGGTAGACCTTGCGTACGGCCTCCCAGTAGGGCTCGAGGTCGCCGACTGCCTGCAGAGACAGGCCGGTGGCCCGGTCGGTGTGGTTGGTGGCCGCGACCAGGGCGGACAGCGAGGGCTGGCTCGTCGTGCCCGCCATCGACGCGACGGCCGCGTCGACGGCGTCCACTCCGGCGTCGATCGCCGCGATCAGGGTGGCCAGCTGCCCGCCCGCCGTGTCATGGGTGTGCAGGTGCACCGGCAGGTCGAAGCGTTCCCGCAACGCGGTGACCAGCTTCCTGGCCGCCGGTGGGCGCAGCAGCCCGGCCATGTCCTTGATCGCCAGGACGTGTGCACCGGCCTCGACGATCTGCTCGGCCAGCCGCAGGTAGTAGTCGAGGGTGTAGAGCTGCTCGGCCGGATCGGACAGGTCGCCGGTGTAGCACAGGGCCACCTCGGCCACCGCGGTCCCGGTCGCCCGTACGGCGTCGATGGCCGGGCGCATCTGTGCGATGTCGTTGAGCGCGTCGAAGATGCGGAAGATGTCCATTCCGGTCGCGGCGGCCTCGGCGACGAACGCGTCGGTCACCTCCGTCGGGTAGGGCGTGTAGCCGACGGTGTTGCGGCCGCGCAGCAGCATCTGCGTGCAGATGTTCGGCACCGCCTCGCGCAGCAGCGCGAGCCGTTCCCACGGGTCCTCCGCCAGGAACCGCAGGGCGACGTCGTAGGTCGCGCCGCCCCAGCACTCCAGGCTGAGCAACTGTGGTGCCGTGCGCGCGACGTGCGGCGCCACGGCGAGCAGGTCGCGGGTCCGCACCCGGGTCGCCAGCAGCGACTGGTGGGCGTCGCGGAACGTGGTGTCGGTGACTGCGACCGCGCTGTGCCGGCGCAGTTCGGCGGCGAACGCTTCGGGGCCGAGCGCGGCGAGGCGCTGCCGGGAGCCCTGGGGCGGTGGATCGGAGAGGTTGGTGGAGGGGAGCTTTTCGGCGGGTTCGACGACGGCGGGCCGCGGCCCGTGCGGCTTGTTGACGGTGGTCTCGGCAAGGTGGTGCAGGATGCGGCTGCCGCGGTCGGCCGGGGGCCGGGCCCGCAGCAGCTGGGGGCGTTCGTCGATGAAGCTGGTGGTGACGTGCCCGGCCTGGAAGTCCGGGTCGTCGAGGACGGCGGCCAGGAAGGGCAGGTTCGTGGAGACGCCGCGGATACGGAACTCGGCGATGGCGCGCCGGGCCCGGCGGGCGGCGTTGGGGAAGTCGTGGCCGTAGCAGGTCAGTTTGACCAGCATGGAGTCGAAGTGGGCGCTGACCTGGGCACCTGTGTGGACGGTGCCGCCGTCGAGCCGCACGCCGGGGCCTCCCGGGGACCGGTACGCGGAGATGGTTCCGGTGTCGGGCCGGAATCCGTTGCCGGGGTCCTCGGTGGTGATGCGGCATTGCAGGGCAGCGCCGGACAGCACGATGTCGTCCTGGGTGAGGCGGAGTTCGGGCAGTGTGACGCCGGACGCGATCCGCAGCTGCGCCATCACCAGGTCCCGGTCGGTGACCTGCTCGGTCACCGTGTGCTCCACCTGGATCCGGGGGTTCATCTCGATGAACACGTGGTTGCCGCGCTCGTCGACCAGGAACTCGACCGTGCCCGCGTTCACGTAGCCGATGTGGCGGGCGAAGGCGACGGCGTCGGCGCAGATCCGCTCCCGCAGCCGCGGGTCCAGGTTCGGAGCCGGGGCGATCTCGACGACTTTCTGGTGTCGGCGCTGCACCGAGCAGTCCCGCTCGTAGAGATGGACGACGTTGCCGACGCCGTCGGCGAGGATCTGCACCTCGATGTGGCGCGGGTTCACCACGGCCTGCTCCAGGAACACGGTGTCGTCCCCGAAGGCGGACTTAGCCTCCCGCATGGCCGCCTCGATGGCGTCGCGCAGCTCTCCGGGCTCGGCGACCCGCCGCATGCCGCGTCCGCCGCCGCCGGCGACGGCCTTGACGAACAGCGGGAACCCGACGTCGGCGGCCGCGGTCAGCAGGGCCTCGACGTCCGTGGACGGCGGCGACGACGACAGGACCGGGACCCCGGCCTCGCGGGCCGCCGCGATCGCACGGGACTTGTTGCCCGTCAGGTGCAGCACATGCGCGGGCGGACCGATGAACGTGATGCCCGCGTCCGCGCAGGCGGCGGCCAGGTCGGGGTTCTCCGACAGGAAGCCGTAGCCGGGGTAGACCGCGTCCGCACCGGCTTTGCGCGCGGCCCTGATCACCTCGTCGACCGACAGGTACGCCCGCACCGGGTGCCCGCGTTCCCCGATCAGGTACGACTCGTCGGCCTTGGCCCGGTGCAGCGAGTTGCGATCCTCGTGCGGGAACACCGCCACTGTGGAGATGCCCAGCTCGAATGCTGCCCGGAAGGCCCGGATCGCGATCTCGCCGCGGTTGGCCACAAGCACTTTGGCGAACATCCCACTCCTCAACGTCGGTGGAGAAACACGGTGGGTCTGGCTTGGCGGGGGGTGGGGATACGGACTCCACGACCATATCGATGTGGAACCGCGTCCGCAGGCACCCGTTCGCCCGGCATCAAGGGAGCGTCTACGAAGACCGGGTTGAACCAGGTGATGAGTCCGCCGGCCGGACCCGGGGGTGAGTGCGACGTATACCAGCGGGTTGCCGGCGTGGACGCGTTGCGTCTGTGGCGGGTCAGCGGCTGGTGAAGACCACGTCGTGCCAGGACTTGTGCTGCTCGCCGGTGTTCTCCGACATGACGTGCTTGACGTTGGTGTACTCGTCGAAGGAGTACGCCGACATGTCCTTGCCGAAGCCGGAGGCCTTGTAGCCGCCGTGCGGCATCTCGCTGATGATCGGGATGTGGTCGTTGATCCAGACGCAGCCCGCCTGGATCTCTCGGCCGGCGCGTCCGGCGCGGAATACGTTGCTGGTCCAGGCCGAGGCGGCAAGGCCGTACGGGGTGTCGTTGGCCAGGCGGATGGCGTCGTCGTCGCTGTCGAAGGGCAGGCAGACGAGGACCGGGCCGAAGATCTCCTGCTGGACGATGGCGGAGTCCTGCGACGCGTCGGTGATCAGGGTGGGCTCGTAGTAGGCGCCCTGGCCCAGCGGCCCGTCAGGGATCCTCCCGCCGCGCACGACCGTGGCTCCGGCCTCACGCGCGTTCTCCACCATTGCGGCGACCCTGTCGCGCTGCCGGAGGGAGATCAGGGAGCCCATGTCGGTGGCGGGGTCGTCGACCGGGCCCAGCCGTACGCCGTCCATCAGCTCGGCCACGCGGGTCACGAACGCCTCGTACAGGGGGCGTTGGACGTAGGCGCGGGTGGCGGCCGTGCAGTCCTGGCCGGCGTTGATGAGGGCACCGGCCACGGCGCCGCGGGCGGTGGCCTCCAGGTCGGCGTCGTCGAAGACGAGGAAGGGTGCTTTGCCGCCGAGTTCGAGGTGGACGCGCTTGACCAACCCGGCTGCCTGCGCGGCGACTTGGCGGCCGACGCCGGTGGAGCCGGTGAACGAGACCATGGCGATGTCGGGGTGGGTGACCAGCGCCTGCCCGGCGACGGTGCCACTGCCGGTGACGATGTTGATCACGCCGTCGGGAATGCCGGCCTCCTGCGCCGCCTCGGCGAACATCACCGAGGTGAGCGGGGTGAGTTCGGACGGCTTGAGGACCACGGTGTTGCCGGCGGCGACGGCGGGCAGCACCTTCCAGACGGCCATCTGGAGGGGGTAGTTCCAGGGGGCGATGGAGCCGATGACCCCGATGGGTTCGCGGCGGACGGTGGAGGTGTGGTCGCCGGAGTACTCCGCCGAGGCGCGGCCTTCCAGGTTGCGGGCGGCACCGGCGAAGAACCGTACGTTGTCGATGCTGCCGGGGATGTCGAAGCCGCTTGCCAGCCTGATCGGCTTGCCGCCGATGCGGCTTTCCGTGTCGGCGAACTCCTCGCTGCGGGCCTGGAGTTGGTCCGCCCAGCGCAGCATGGCCTCGGAGCGTTCGGCGGGGGTGGTGCGCGACCATTCGGCGAAGGCGGCGCGAGCGGCGGTCACCGCCTCGTCGACGTCCTCGGGTCCTGCCAGGGTGTCGGTGGCCAGGACCTCGCCGGTGGCCGGATTGGTCACCTGGTACTGCTCGCCGGACGTGCCGGAGCGGCGCTTGCCCGCGATGAACTGCTGTCCGGTGGTCTCCATCAGTCACGTCTCCGATTGCGTTTCGGGAGTGGAGCTCTGCTCGCCCCACAGGTCGCCCAGGTGCAACCGTGCGGGAAGGGGTCAGTCTGGTCCAGGACGTACTGGCTGTACGCGACGCTCTCTGCTCTCCAGCCATCGGACACGACATCGGAAGCCATCATGCACCGCGTCGAGGACACCCGGCCGCGGGCAGCAGGACACTAATAGGATCTGAGCTGCCGTGACGGCCGCACCAACACATGGGTTCGCGTGTGGGCGGCGCCGTTCCGGCAAGCTGGGAAGGTGCCAGCGGTGCATTTTTTCCGGAGGGAGCGGGAATGGCGGAGAGTCCGGCCGAAGAGCGGAGGGGCGGTCCGGCGGCACCCCAGTTGCGGCTGGACGAGCTGCTGGAGGGCCTGCAGGCGCAGGTCGCCCAGGTACGCGCGACCCGGGACCGGGTGCACACGTTGCTGGACGCGGTACTGGCGATCGGCTCCGACCTGGACCTCGATGTGGTGCTGCGGCGGATCACCGAGTCCGCGGTGGCCGTGGTGGATGCCGAGTACGGGGCGCTGGGGGTGCTGGGCGAGGAAGGCCGGATCAAGCAGTTCATCACGGTCGGCGTGGACGAGGAGACCATCAAGGCGATCGGTCACTATCCCGAGGGCGAGGGCATCCTGGGGCTGCTGATCAGGGAGCCGGAGCCGCTGCGCCTTGCCGACCTCGGCACACATCCCGAGTCGGTGGGCTTCCCTGAGGGGCATCCGCCGATGACCACGTTCCTGGGGGCTCCTGTGCGCGTACGCGACCGGGTCTTCGGCAATCTGTACCTGACCGACAAACGCGGCGGAGCGCAGTTCGACGACGAGGACGAGGCGGTGCTGCGCACGCTGGCGGCTGCGGCCGGCGTGGCCATCGACAACGCCCGGCTGTACGAGGACACGCTCCGACGGGAGAAGTGGCTGGCGGCGAGCAGCGAACTGACCCGCACCCTGTTGTCGGGTACCGACCCGGATCAGGTGCTGCACCAGGTCGCCATCACCGTACGGTCGCTGGCAGGGGCCGATCTGGTGACGGTGGCCGTGCCGATCGACGACGGTGACGAGTTGGTGATCGAGGCCGCCGACGGCGAGGGCTCCGAGAGGGTGCGGGGCCTGGTACTGCCGGCCACCACGCTGGCCGCGAAGGTGTACCGCTCCAACGAGCAGATCACCAGCAAAGCGCTGTCCCGGGAGCCGCAGGAAAGCGCCGGCGCCGCAGCTCGTGTGGAACTGGGGCCCGGGTTCCTGCTCCCGCTGGGCGGGCGCGAGCACGCCCGCGGTGTCCTGCAGCTCGCCAATCTGCCCGGCGGCGAGGAGTTCTCCGACGCCACCATGACCATGATCAGGGGCTTCGCCGACCAGGCCGCACTCGCCCTGGAGATCGCCGATCACCGGCGCGAGGCCGAGCATCTCCTGGTCCTGACCGACCGCGACCGCATCGCGCGCGACCTGCACGATCTGGCGATCCAGCGGCTGTTCGCCTCCGGGCTGACGCTGAACTCCGTACTGGGACGGATTTCCGACCGGCCCGAGGCGGCCGAGCGCATCCAGCGTGTGGTCGACGACCTCGACGACACCATCAAAACGGTGCGGACGACGATCTACGCCCTGCGCGAGCGCGACCGCTCCGAGGGGCGTGCCGGACTGCGCGCGAAGCTGCTGTCCGAGACCGACCAGGCCGCCGAGGCCCTCGGCTTCAGCCCCGCCCTGCGCATGACCGGCCTGCTGGACACCGGTGTACCCGCGGGCCACGCCGATCACCTGCTGGCGGTACTGCGCGAGACCCTGTCTAACGCCGCCCGGCACGCACACGCCACCGCCGTCGAGGTCATCGCCGAGACGGACGGCAGTCGGCTGCGCCTGCGTGTGTCCGACAACGGACGGGGGGTCGACCCTGCCGTCACCCGCCGCAGCGGCCTCGACAACCTCCGTCGCCGCGCCACCGACCTGGGCGGCAGCCTCACGCTCACACCGAACGAGCCCACCGGCACCGTCGTGGAGTGGACGGTGCCCCTCCCTGCGGAGGCGGATGAGTAACTCGCGTCTCAGGCCGGCTGTTCAGGACCCCACGCGGTCCCAGCCGCGGCGCGGGGCGCGCGCGCCGAGCTCGGTGTCGCGGCTGCGGTAGACGATGTAGGGGCGGGTCAGGTAGCCGAGCGGTGCGGTGAGCATGTGGACGAGCCGGGTGAAGGGCCAGGCCGCGAACAGGAGCAGGGCGCTGATCGCGTGCAGTTGGAAGAGCACCGGGGCGCCGGTCATCAGGTCCGGGTCGGGCTGGAAGTAGAAGATGGAGCGGAACCAGGGGGAAATGGTCTCGCGGTAGTCGTATCCCCCGCCGACGACGTTCGCGGCCACGGTGGCGGCCAGACCGAGCACGATGGTGACGGTCAGGGAGACGTACATGGCCTTGTCGTTGCGGGTGGTGGCCGAGAACACCGGGCCGACGGTGCGACGGCGGTAGATCAGGATGGCAAGGCCGCCCAGGGTCGCGACGCCGGCGATGGTGCCGAGGACGACCGCGCCGATGTGGTACATGTCCTCGCTGATCCCGGCCGCCTCGGTCCAGCTCTTGGGGACGACGAGTCCGCCGATGTGGCCGAGGAGCACGACGAGGACGCCGAAGTGGAACAACGGGCTGCCGATGCGCAGCAGCCGGCTCTCGTAGAGCTGGGAGGAGCGCGTGGTCCAGCCGAACTTGTCGTAGCGGTACCGCCAGACGTGGCCGAGCACGAACACCGCGAGCGCCACGTACGGCAGCACGACCCACAGCAGGATGCCGCCGGTGCCGGCCTCGACCGCCAGGGTGACGGGCTGCGCGGGTGCGGTCATCGGGGACCTCCTACGACGGGATCGGGCAGGAACACGGGGGATGACGTGGGGGGCGGGTACGCGTCGAGGCCGACTTGTTCCTCGGGCGGGCCCTGGGCGGCGAGGCGCATGACGGCTGTGCGTTCGTCGCCGGCGAGGGCGGGCAGGGTGGCGGACACGGAGTCCAGGACGTGTGCCCAGGGCGACTTGGCGTCGCGCAGGGCGAGGCGCAGGAGTTCCAGGCCGGCGCGGTGGTCGGTGAGCAGCCGGGATCCGAGGGCGGGCTCGGCGGCGGCGAATTCGAGGACGACGGCGAGGTGGTCGGGCAGTTCGTCGTCGGTGACTTGCCATCCGGCATCGGTGTATGTCTGTTTCAGACTCAGCAGGGCGAGGCCGCGCTTTCGGGTGTCGCCGTGCGCGTAGTAGGTCAAAAAGAGGCAGCAGCGTTTGCGGTGGTCGAAGGTGGCGACGTAGTCGGCGGCCAGCTCCGGCAGGGGGGTGCGGGCGGCGTGTTCGGCGAAGCGCACGAGGGGGCCGGCGACCGTCTTCGGCTGGGTGGCGGCGACCTTGAGGGCCAGGGTGAGGCGGTCGGAGAGCTGCTCGTCGGGGTAAGCGAGCAGCAGGGACTGGGCCTGCCAGGCCAGAGAGTTACGGGCGTCAGCGGCGGCGGACTTCATGACGCGGAACCGTTCTCGTCGTCCGCACCGGGTGGGAAGAGGCCGGGAGGGGAGCCCTTGCCGTCCCAGTTGAGGAGGTTGACTCGGGTGGCCTTGTCGGTCGGGGCGGCGGGGGTCTCGGAGGTCTGGCGGTCGCGCAGGGCGTGGAAGTTCTCCACCGCTATCGGGGCGGCGCCGCCGGAGGCCTCGCCGAAGGGGCCGGAGCCGCCCATGCCGGGGCCGCCCTCGTAGTCCAGGCTGCACTCCGTCGCCAGCTCCTCCAGCTTGTGGGCCTGTTCGGCGTGGGCGGGCGGAATGACATAGCGCTCGTCGTACTTGGCCAGGGCCAGCAGCCGGTACATGTCGTAGATCTGCTCGCCGGTCATGCCGACGGACTTGGGGATGGTGTCGTTCGGTTCGCGGCCGAGGTTGATGTCGCGCATGTACGAGCGCATGGCGGCCAGGCGGTGGAGGACCGCGTCCACCGGGGCGGGGTCCCCGGCGGTGAAGAGCTGGGCGAGGTAGTCGACGGGGATGCGCAGGGAGTCGACGGCGGCGAAGAGGTTGTGGTGGTTCTCGGCGTCCTGGCCGGTGTCGCGTACGGCGTCGACGACCGGCGAGAGTGGCGGGATGTACCAGACCATGGGCATCGTCCGGTACTCCGGGTGCAGCGGCAGGGCCACCTTGTAGGTGTTGATCAGGGAGTGGATCGGGGAGCGCTGGGCGGCCTCGATCCAGTCCCGGGGGATGCCCGCCTGCTCGGCTGCGGCGATGACGTCCGGGTCGCTCGGGTCGAGGAAGACCTTCCGCTGCGCCTCGTACAAGCCGGTCTCGTCCGGGGTGGAAGCGGCTTCCAGGACGCGGTCGGCGTCGTAGAGGACGAGGCCGATGTAGCGCAGCCGGCCCACGCAGGTCTCGGAGCAGACGGTGGGCAGGCCGACCTCGACGCGGGGGAAGCAGAAGGTGCACTTCTCGGCCTTGCCGGTGCGGTGGTTGAAGTAGATCTTCTTGTACGGGCATCCGGTCACGCACATCCGCCAGCCGCGGCAGCGGTCCTGGTCGACCAGGACGATGCCGTCCTCCTCCCGCTTGTAGATCGCGCCGGAGGGGCAGGAGGCGGCGCAGGACGGGTTGAGGCAGTGCTCGCAGATGCGCGGCAGGTAGAACATGAAGGTCTGCTCGAACTCGAACTTGATCTTCTCCGAGACCTCGTTCAGCAGAACGTCCTGCTCGCTGGTCGCGGCCGATCCGCCGAGGTCGTCGTCCCAGTTCGCCGACCAGGAGATCTTCATGTCCTTGCCGGAGATCAGGGACTTGGGGCGGGCGACCGGGGTGTGCTCCTGGAGCGGGGCGTTGGTCAGGGTCTCGTAGTCGTACGTCCAGGGCTCGTAGTAGTCGTCGAGGGCCGGCAGGACGGGGTTGGAGAAGATCTGGATGAGCTTCTTGAACCGGCCGCCGGCCTTCAGCGCCAGGCGCCCCCGCTTGTTGAGTTCCCAGCCGCCCTTCCAGGTGTCCTGGTCCTCGTAGCGGCGGGGGTAGCCCTGGCCGGGGCGGGTCTCGACGTTGTTGAACCACACGTACTCGACGCCGGTGCGGTTGGTCCACGCCTGTTTGCAGGTGACCGAGCAGGTGTGGCAGCCGATGCACTTGTCGAGGTTCATCACCATCGCCATCTGAGCCATCACACGCATGATCAGTACTCCACGTCCTGGTTGGCGCGACGGCGGATGACGGTGACCTCGTCGCGCTGGTTGCCGGTCGGGCCCAAGTAATTGAAGGCGTACGACAGTTGGGCGTAGCCGCCGATCAGATGACTGGGCTTGATCAGCAGGCGGGTCAGGGAGTTGTGGATGCCGCCGCGTCGGCCGCTGGTCTCCGTTCGGGGCACGTCGATGAGGCGGTCCTGGGCGTGGTGCATGTAGACGGTGCCTTCCGGCATGCGGTGCGAGACGACCGCCCGGGCGGCGACCACACCGTTTCGGTTGACGGCTTCGACCCAGTCGTTGTCCTTCACGCCGACCTTGGCCGCGTCCTGCGTGCTCATCCAGATCGTCGGCCCGCCCCGGGAGAGCGAGAGCATGAACAGGTTGTCCTGGTACTCGGAGTGGATCGACCACTTGTTGTGCGGCGTCAAGTAGCGGACCGTCACACCGAGTTCGCCGACGTCTCCGAGGCGCGGCTCGTCGAAAAGCGCGTCCATGCTCAACGGGGGCCGATAGACGGGCAGTTGCTCACCCAGCGCGGTCATCCAGTCGTGGTCGAGATAGAAGTGCTGGCGTCCGGTGAGGGTGTGCCAGGGCTTGAGGCGCTCGACGTTGACCGTGAACGGCGAGTAGCGGCGCCCGCCGGTCTCCGAACCGGACCACTCCGGGGAGGTGATGACCGGCACCGGAGCGGCCTGAGTGTCGGCGAAGGTGATCTGCTTGCCCTCGTGCTCGGCGGCCAGGTCCGCAAGTCGTGTGCCTGTGCGGGCTTCGAGGGTGTGGAAGCCCTGGGTGGCGAGATGGCCGTTGGTGGTGCCGGAGAGGGCGAGGATCGCCTCGCAGGCGTTCACATCCCGGGCGATCGAGGGCCGCCCGTCGGCCACTCCCCCGCGCACGGTGCCGTTCTTGTGGCGCAGATACTCCAGCTCGCGGTCGAACTTGAAGGTGATGCCCTTGGTGGTGGCGCCGAGGGAGTCCAGCAGCGGGCCGAGGGCGGCCATCTTCTCCGCCACGGCCCCGTAGTCGCGCTCGACCGTGATGAGCTTCGGCATCGTGCGGCCGGGGACCGCCTCGCACTCCCCCGCCTTCCAATCCCGCACCTCTCCCCGCGGGTTGGCCATTTCGTCGGGGGTGTCGTGGAGCAGCGGCGCGGCGATCACGTCCGTCCGGACGCCGAGGTGGCCTGCGGCCTGGCGGCTGAACTCCTTGGCCAGGGTGTGGAAGGCGTCCCAGTCGGTACGGGTCTCCCAGGGCGGGGAGATCGCCGGGTTGAAGGCGTGCACGAACGGGTGCATGTCCGTACTGGACAGGTCGTGCTTCTCGTACCAGGTGGCGGCGGGCAGGACGACGTCGGAGAAGACGGTCGTGCTGGTCATCCGGAAGTCCAGCGTCAGCAGCAGGTCGAGCTTCCCGGCCGGCGCCTCCTCCCGCCACACGACGTCCCGCGGACGGGCGTCCGGCGGTGCCTCGGTGGCACGCACCGACGCATCGGTGCCGAGCAGGTGCTTGAGGAAGTACTCGTTGCCCTTGGCCGAGGAGCCCAGCAGATTGGCCCGCCATACGGTCAGTACGCGCGGGAAGTTCTCCGGCGCGTCCGGGTCCTCGCCCGCGAACCGCAGCCGCCCCGACTTGAGTTCGTCCACGATGTGCTCGCCGGCCGGGCGGCCCGCGGCCTGTGCCTCGTCAGCGAGGTCGAGCGGGTTGCGGTCGAAGGTCGGATACGAGGGCATCCAGCCCATCCGTGCGGACTGGGCGATGACGTCGGCGGTGGTCTTCCCGGCAAAGGGACCCCCTGCACCGGCCGCCGAGAGCGTGTCGGCCGCGAAGGGGTCGTAGCGGAACTGGTCGCTGTGCAGATACCAGTACGCGGTCTGGATCATCAACCGGGCGGGGCGGTTCCAGTCCGCGGCGGTCGCGATGGCCGAGTAGCCGGTGATCGGGCGGACCTTCTCCTGACCGACGTAGTGGGCCCAGCCGCCGCCGTTGACGCCCTGACAGCCGGTCAGCGTAGTGAGGGCCAGGAAGGCCCGGTAGATGGTGTCGGAGTGGAACCAGTGGTTGGTGCCCGCCCCCATGATGATCATCGAACGACCGCCGGACTCCTCGGCGTTGGTCGCGAACTCCCGCGCGATACGGGCCGCCCGGCCCGCATCCACACCGGTGATCGCCGCCTGCCAGGCCGGGGTGTACGGCTCCGACTCGTCCTCGTACGACGACGGCCAACTGCCCGGCAGGCCCGGCCGCTTCACCCCGTACTGGGCGAGCAGCAGGTCATACACCGTGGTCACCAACCGCCCGGCCACGCGCCGCACCGGCACCCCGCGTCGCAGCCGCCCCGCGCTGCCGTCGGGCGCGTCGAAGCGGGGGAGGCCGACCGCGACCGGCGCCTCGTCACCGCCCTCGACGGACAGCTGGGGCCGGGTGTCGCCGAGGTCCAGGTTCCACTTACCGGCGCCAGCCTCGCCGAAGCGGTCGCCGAGGGTTCCGTTCGGGACCACCGGCCGGCCCGTGGCCGCGTCCAGCAGGACGGTGCGGAACTCGGCGTGCTCGGCCGCCGCATGCTCGCCACCGAGATCGGCGGCGGTCAGGAACTTGCCGGCTGTGTACGTTCCCGCCTCGCCTTCCTCCAGGGTCACCAGGAAAGGCAGGTCCGTGTACTTCTTGACGTAGTCGGTGAAGTACGGCGTGGCCCGGTCGACGAAGAATTCCTTGAGGATCACATGTCCCATGGCCATGGCGAGGGCGCCGTCGGTGCCCGGCTGGGCGGGCAGCCACTCATCGGCGAACTTCACGTTGTCCGCGTAATCCGGGGAGACCGCCACCACCTTCTGGCCTCGGTAGCGGGCCTCCGCCATCCAGTGCGCGTCCGGCGTCCGGGTCACCGGCAGATTGGAACCCCACATGATCAGATAGCCGGCGTCCCACCAGTCCCCCGACTCGGGCACGTCGGTCTGGTCGCCGAACATCTGTGGTGAGGCCACCGGCAGGTCGGCGTACCAGTCGTAGAACGACAGCATCGCGCCGCCGAGCAGCGAGTAGAACCGTGCGCCGGCCGCGTGCGAGACCATCGACATCGCCGGGATCGGCGAGAACCCGGCCAGCCGGTCCGGCCCGTACTCCTTGATGGTGTGTACGTGCGCGGCCGCGACCAGCTCCACCGCTTCGTCCCAGCTCGCCCGCACCAGGCCGCCCTTGCCGCGTACCGCCTTGTAGCGGCGGGCACGCTCCGGGTCGGAGACGATGTCCGCCCAGGCCTCCACCGGGTCTCCGAGGCGGGCCTTGGCCTCCCGGTACATCTGCAGCAGTACGCCCCGCACGTACGGATAACGCACCCGGGTCGGCGAGTACGTGTACCAGGAGAAGGCGGCTCCGCGCGGGCAGCCCCGCGGCTCGTACTCGGGCCGGTCCGGCCCCACCGACGGATAGTCGGTCTGCTGCGCCTCCCACGTGATGATGCCGTCCTTGACGTACACCTTCCACGAACACGACCCCGTGCAGTTCACCCCATGCGTCGAGCGCACCACCTTGTCGTGCGACCAGCGGTCCCGGTAGAACTCGTCCGCCTGCCGCCCGCCCTTGCGGTGCAGGGTGCGCAGGTCATCGGAGACCTCCGCCCGGCTGAAGAACCGGCGGCTGCGCACCAGCGCCTCCGCCAGATCGCCGTCCAAGCCCGCCTGTGCCTGTTCGCCGCTGGTCTCCGTGCTCACCGTGCCACTCCGCCCCGGGCACACCGGGCACCCGTTCGAATTGTGATCGGTCCGGCCGCACACGACTCTATGACCGCTGTCCCCCGGAAGGTCAACAGCCACACCACGAACAACGCGGGGCTCGGTAGAGATCGTCTGCGTGCAGCGGCGGTTACCCCGGCTCCGCTCGGCCATTCCGGCGTGCGTGGTGTGTCGCTGCCTGCCGGAGCTGGAGTGCGATCGGTCAGGCGGTCGGCCGGGACAGGGCGCCGCCCGCCTTCAGGCGCTCGGCCTCGACCGTTTCCCACTCTTCGGTGCTGAGATTGGCGAGTGCGGCCGGGAAGACGCCGTCCTGCTCCTTGAGGATGTGATCGCGCAGCATGGCCATCGCTTCCAGCAGCCGGTCCGGCCAAAGCGGATCCGGGGGCGTGCCGCCGTCGGCGGCCTCGACCAGGACGGCCTCGATGCGGCGGTGCTCAGCCTCCAGAGCGGCGATCTGCTCGGGGAAGTCCCCGGCCATCGCGGGGAACAGCCCGTGCTCCTCCACCTGGGTGTGGGGGCCGAGCACGGTCGCGATCTCGCGGGCGACCTGTGCCATCCGGTCCACGTCACCGTCCCGGTGAGCGGGGCGGAGGTGGCTGATCAAGCGGACGACCTCGTCGTGCTCCCGGGTCAGCTCGTCGATCGACGCCAGAGACTGGCAGCCGCAGTACTCGCACACCGGTCTTCTCCCTGTCCTTGGTTCCCGTTTGTTCCGTCCGTGTGCCCTTACACGGTGGTGCCGGCGGTGGTGCCGGCGGTGGTGCCGTGCCGGCGCCGGCGACCCGTGCGGGGCTTCCGCTCCCCGCCTTCGGCGGCCGCGCGGACGGCGGTGAGGGTGAAGCCCAGTGCTGCGGCGGCCACGATCGCGAGCAGGGCGAGGCCGATCGCGTACGACTCGTACGCCCCGTACAGCGAGCCCATGACCAGCGGCGGCAGGAAGCCGCCCAGGCCGCCCGCGGCGCCGACGACGCCGGTGACGGAGCCGACCTGGTTGGCCGGGGTCAGCAGGGCCACCAGGGCGAAGGTCGCCCCGCTGCCCGCGCCGAGCGCGGCGGCCATGGCCAGGAAGGCGATGGTGCCCAGCGGTGCCAGCGGCGGACTGAACGACTGCACGACCGCCCCGGCCACGACCACGGCGAGCGAGCCGGCGAGCACGCGTGCCGGGCCCATGCGGTCGGAGAGCCAGCCGCCCATCGGGCGCATCGCCACGGCGAGGAGCACGAACCCGGCCATCCGGTTCGCGGCGTCCGCCTGGGTCAGGCCATAACCGGTCTTGAGGTAGGTGGGCAGGTAGACGGAGAACGCCACGTAGCCGCCGAACGCGACCGCGTACAGCGCGGACGCCTGCCAGGTGATGGGCAGCCGGGCGGTGGCGGCCAGTCTGCGGGCCAGCGGCTCGGTCGGCACGGTGCGGCCGGGGGCGTCGCGCAGCAGCAGCGCGGCGGCCACGACGTACACGGCCAGCACGGCGGCGGTGATCAGGAACGGGGTGGCCATGGTGCCCGCGTCGACGAGCTTCACGGTGGTCAGGGCGCTGATGGCGGTGCCGCCCATGCCGGCGCCGAAGACGCCTACGGCAAGACCCCGCCGCTCGGGCGGGAACCAGGCGTTGACCAGCGGCACGCCGACGGCGAAGGCGGTGCCGCCGATGCCGAGGAAGAACCCGCCGATCAGCAGGGCAGCCAGCGAGGAGTGGCCGGCCAGGCCGAGGTAGAGCACCGGCACGATGGTGGCCGCCGACACGATCGGGAACATGACCCGGCCGCCGAACCGGTCGGTCAGCGCACCCACCGGGATCCTCCCCAGCGAGCCGACCACGACCGGCACCGCCACGAGGAGTGACTGCTCGAACGACGACAGGTCGAGCCCGTCCTTGAACCGCGGGCCGAGCGGGCTGAGCAGCGCCCACGCCCAGAAGTTCACGGCGAAACCGACCGTGGCCAGGGCCAGCATCAGCCACGCCCGGCGCGACACCGGCGTACCGGGCGTCGGCACACCCGACGGTGAACTGGCGCTCTTCGACTTCGACGGCTGGACCATGTTGTCCGTCCCTTTCCTCGTGATGGTGGTACGGCGCCACCGGGCTCGCACGCGTTCCGCGGGCCCCTTGCCCGCGGAACGGCGTCACGTCCCCACTCTCCGCATCAGGACTCACCCGAGGCATGGGCCATGAGTCCCTGCCGACGGACAGACGTCCCCTGATCCGGACCGGGCAGTCCCTGCGTACTTCCGCCGTACGGCCCCGGTACCGCGTTGCCCCGCGGCTCGCGCGAATCAACGGCTTCGATCGGCCGTCCTCGCGTCACAAGAGGGCCAAGGGAGTAGGGCCGGTCGGCCCTACCCCCGCACCGCGACCGCGGAGACCATGGACGGATGTTCCAGAACGACGCCGTTCGCGCACTCGACCGGCATGAGAGCCTGCGCCTGCTCGCCGAGGTGCCGGTCGGCCGCGTGGTCTACACCCGGCAGGCTCTGCCCGCGGTCCTGCCCATCAACTTCTCCCTGGACACGGACGCCTCCGTCCTGCTGCGCACCTCAACGGACTCGGACCTCGTACGCGCCATCGGCGGCGTCGTGGTCGCCTTCGAGGTGGACGAGTTCGACGCGGCGACCCGGTCCGGCTGGAGCGTGGTCGTCACCGGCCGGGCCACCGTGGTGACCGATCCGGCCGAGCACGAACGGCTGTCGCAGGCCGGTCCCACGTCCTGGATGCCCCTGCGGGACCCGGTGTTCGTACGGATCGAGTCCGAGATGGTCACCGGACGCGAACTCAGGGGTACGCGCGGCACGCAGTGAGGCGCAGCCCGCAGCGGGCCGATGGGTTGGGGCCGGTCACCCGCCCGTGACCCCGTCACGGATGGTAGATGTCCCAGATCGTCGACCTGGTGGGTGAGGGGTCGGCCGTCGGCCGGTGCGTGGTGCATGCGGTGGGATCCTGCGGCGGGAGCAACCGATGGGCGCCGACCCGATCTGTCCCGAACCGCACGTCCACGTCCTCGGCGATGGCCAAGTCCCGTGTCGTCCATGGCAGTTCCCGATCGCTCAGGGGCGCGCCCGCGTACGCCGCCACAAGGACGCGGGTGCAGATGCCGTCCTGTCCGGCGGGAAGGTCCCTGGGGAACTCGACGATACGGGTCCTGCTGCCGTCCGCGGACAGTTCGTAGCGCATGACGGACGACGTCACCGTCCCCGTCTCCGTCCCCGTCGCCCTGGCCGAGAGGGTCCAGAACTCGACCCGTACACGGAGCGGTTGGCACAGCACCCGGACATCACCCTTGGGCTGTGCGCGGACGACGACCGAAGCGTCCTCGTACGACGGGCCTGCCCCGTCGGCCGTCCCGCGGAAGGCCACCGCGGTCCGCAGCCATGCGGCCTGTTCCCGTCCCGACCAGTGGCCGTCGTCGCGGCAGTCGCCGGCCTGCGCCTCCGCGGACGCCTTCGAGCAGCCGGCGGCGAGCAGCACGAGAGCCGCCGCACACGCCGTCAGGGCTCCGTGGCGGAGGCGGGTCTGGGTGCTGTGCATGGTCTCCCTCGATCGGAACAGGGCGGGCCGCGGACGTCGCGCGGCTCGGGCGGCGAGCAGTCTGCTCACGCCTCGCCCGCGGCGGGGGCGTCGATGGCCCGCTGTGTCCGTCCCGTGATCAAGGAGACGAGCATGTGCCCTGCGGAGGGCGCGCCGTCCGTCTCGTACCAAAGGTCCCGATGGGCTCGGCGGGAGACGGTTTGCCGATCACCTGCCTCGATTTCGGCGATTCGTAGCCGAATTTCCCAAACAGTTGAGCGCTTGTCGTCCTCTCTTCACGATTTGCCTGTCAAGTGCCCGACGGCGAGGCCTCGGGCCCCAGCGCTGCAGAAGCGAGTCCAGCATGGTGCGTGTCCGTGCGTCCCTGTCCCAGCTGCCCGCCTACGTACCGGGCCGCAAACTGCCCGGGGCCGTCGTGCTGGCCAGCAACGAATCCCCGCACGGGTTGCTGCCGGGGGTGGCCGCAACCCTCGCGGAGGCCGCCGGCGGTGTGTCGCGGTACCCCGATCTGCACGCCGCCCCGCTCGTCGAGGCCCTGGCCGCGCACCACGGGGTCGAGCCGGACCGGATCGCGGTGGGCGCCGGTTCCTCCGAGGTGTGCGGGCAGTTGCTGCACACCGTCGTGGGACCCGGTGACGAGGTCGTCTTCGGCTGGCGGTCGTTCGAGGCGTACCCGATCCTCACTGCCGTAGCGGGCGGTACGGCGGTGCGGGTGCCCCTGCGCGAGCACGCCCTCGACCTCGACGCCATGGCGGCGGCGATCACCGCCCGGACCCGGCTGGTCTTCGTGTGCAACCCCAACAACCCGACCTCCACGGCGGTCGGCGCGCGGGCCCTGACCGACTTCGCGGACCGGGTGCCGCGGGACGTGCTGATCGTCGTCGACGAGGCGTACCGGGAGTACACCGATCCCGCCCGGGTCCCCGACGGCCTGACCCTCCTCGGCGACCGGCCGAACGTGGCGGTGCTGCGGACCTTCTCGAAGGCGTACGGCCTGGCTGGGCTGCGCGTCGGGTACTGCGTCGCGCCGTCCGGGATCGCCGCGCACGTGCGCCGGACTCAGGTGCCGTTCAGCGTCAGCGCCCTCGCCCAGCGGGCCGCCGTCGTCGCCCTCGGCGAAGGCGCGGAGGTCGGCCGGCGGGCCGCCCGCACGGTCGCCGAACGCGACCGGGTCACCGAGCGGTTGCGGGCGCTCGGCCACGATGTGCCCGACTCCCAGTCCAACTTCGTCTGGCTGCCGCTCGGCGGCGACAGCGGGGACTTCGCCCTGCACTGCGCGGACGGGAAGGTCATGGTCCGCCCGTTCCTCAGCGAGGGCGTCCGGGTGACGATCGGGCTGCCCGAGGAGAACGACGCCCTCCTCGCGCTCGCGGCGAGCTGGAGAGGCTGACGGACATGCGCCCCGGTCCCTACGAACGGCACCGCGAGCTGCTTCAGAGCATCGTTCGCGCGAGCGCCGCCGGTGAGTGCCGGCGCCACTTCACCGAGGCGACCGGCCAGGACGCGGCCGACGCGGGCATGAGGTCGACCCGTACCGCGGGAAAGGTGTTCCGCTCGCTGCTGGGACGGACCTTCGCCCTGCCGCAGCCCGGCGAGCTCGGTCTTGTGCGCACGGAGTCGTCGCCGTACGGCGTCGGTCCGGCCATCGCCTACCCGCGCTGCGATCCCGCGGAACTGGTCGCGGCGGCGGGGCGGGCGGCGGCCGGCTGGCGGGTGGCCGGGCCGTACGAGCGCGCCGGGCTCGCCGTGGAGATCCTGCGCCGGCTCAACACCCGCAGCCACGAACTGGCCCTCGCGGTGCACCACACGACCGGCCAGCCCCTCCAGGCGGCCTTCCGCGCCGCCGGGCCGCGTGCCCAGGACCGTGGCCTGGAGGCGGTGGCCCAGGCCTTCGCCGAGTCGGAACGTGTGCCGGTCGACTCGCACTGGAAAAGCGCCCAGCGGGGCGGGCCGCCGCGCGCCCTGAGGGGCACCTGCACACTCGTGCCCCGTGGGGTGTCGCTGCTCGTCGGCTGTCCCGACTTCCCGCTCTGGAACGGGTATCCGGGGCTGTTCGCCAGCCTGGTGACCGGCAACCCGGTCGTCGTGGCTCCGCACCCGCGCTCGATACTGCCGCTGGCGATCACGGTGCGGGTCGCCCGGCAGGTGCTCGCGGAGGCAGGTCACTCCCCGGACCTCGTGACCCTGGCCGTGGCGGAACCGGAGCGGCAGGTGCACCGGCGGCTGGCCACGGACCCGGCGGTGCGCATCGTCGATTTCACGGGCTCCGCGCGGTTCGCCGACTGGCTGGAACAACACGCCCACCAGGCCGCCGTGTTCGCCAACCGGACCGGACTGAACACCGTCGTCGTGGACTCGACCGACGACTACCGGGGCCTGGTACGGGGTCTCGCCCTCTCCTCGTGCCGGTGCAACGGCACGGTGCGCACCACGCCGCAGAACATCCTGGTACCGGAACGGGGCTTCAGCACCGACGAGGGGCACAGGACGCTGCGGGACCTCGGGGCCGACGTCGGTGACGCCGTGGTCCGGCTGCTGGGGCATCCCGCCCGCGCGGCAAGGGTGCTGGGTGCGATCACCGCGGACGAGGTACGCGGCGCTCTGACGGAGGCGGCGCGGTGCGGCCCGGTCCTGCACGCGTCCGGTCCCGTGGCCCATCCCGACCACCCGTACGCCGATCTGCGCAGTCCGCTGCTGGTGCGGCTGCGCGCCTCGGACGAGCGTGTCTACACGCGCGAGTGGCCCGGGCCCATCTCCTTCCTGGTGGGCACCGACTCGACCTCGCACAGCCTGGCGCTCCTGGGCCGTACGGTGGCGCGGCACGGCGCGCTCCACGCCTCGGTGCACTCCACCGACCCGCTGGTGCTGGCGGCGGCCGAGACGGCGGCGCTGGACGCCGGGGTGCATCTCGTGGAGAACCTCGACGACCTGCCCGCCGACCCGTCCTCGGCCCTCGCCGAACTGCCGGGCGCCGACGCCCACTTCGTCACGGGACGGTTCCGCGTGGTGCGCTCCCGGCGGCGCGCACCGGCGGCGGATCCCGTCCGGGCACCTGACCGTCCGGAGGTCGCCGCGGGGAGCCCTGCCGCCACCGCCGCGCTGATCGACGTATGACCGCGCCGGTCCCTCAGTCCGTCCAGTTGGCGCCGCGCCCCCGCACTTCGTCGAAGACCAGCCAGGTGCGGGTGGAGCGCACACCCGGCACCGCCTGGATGCTCTCCAGCACCACCTTGCGCAGCGCCAGGTTGTCCGGTGCGCGCACCAGCACCAGGACGTCGAAGTCGCCCGTGACGAGGGCGACATGCTCGACGTACGGGATCTCGCGCAGTTCGCGGGAGATGTTCCGCCATGCGTTCTGGTCGATCATCACCGTCACGTACGCACTCGTGCCCAGGCCCGCCCGCTGGGCGTTGAGCTGCGCGGTGAAGCCCGTGATGACGTCCTCGGCCACCAGCCGGCCGATGCGCGTGTAGGCGTTGGCCCGGGAGATGTGCACCTGCTCGGCGAGGGCGCGGACCGAGATCCGGCCGTCCTCGAGCAGCCGGCTCAGGATCTGCCGGTCGATGTCGTCGAGCGGGACGGCAGTTCGTCCGGTCACTGCCCCCGGCAGGGCGCTTTCCTCGGACACTTTGTCCTCCCGATCTCTTCGATTCGGCAGTTCGTCGCCTGTTTCGCCGAACTATTGAACACATATTCCGCGACGGCGACCATTCTCCTGTCAAGTGTCCAGAGAAAGCGAGTGCCCTCCATGTCTGTGAAGAGCCTCCGCCAGACGGTGCAGGGCCTCCTGCCGTCCCTGTCGCCGGTACGGTTCGTGGCCGAGGACGGCACACCGGTCGCGAAGCAGCCGGCCGACTACACCGAGCCCGAGGTCGAGGCCCTGCTCGAGGCCTGGCGGCGAATGGTCCTGGGCCGCCGGTTCGACACCCAGGCGACCGCCCTCACCAAGCAGGGCCGCCTCGCGGTCTATCCCTCCAGCCGCGGCCAGGAGGCCTGTCAGATCGGCGCCGTGCTCGCGCTGCGCCCGGACGACTGGCTGTTCCCGACCTACCGCGACTCCGTCGCCCTGGTGACCCGTGGCATCGACCCGGTCGAGGTGCTGACACTGCTGCGCGGCGACTGGCACTGCGGCTACGACCCCGCCGCCACCCGCGTCGCACCGCAGTGCACCCCGCTTGCCACCCAGGTGCTCCACGCCGTCGGCATGGCCGAGTCCCTGCGCCGCAAGGGCGAGGACGGCGTGGCGATGGCACTCGTCGGGGACGGGGCGACCAGCGAGGGCGACTTCCACGAGGCGCTGAACTTCGCGGCCGTCTTCCGCGCCCCGGTCGTCTTCTTCGTGCAGAACAACAAGTACGCGATCTCCGTCCCGCTGGCCCGGCAGACCGCGGCGCCCGCCCTCGCCTACAAGGGCATCGGCCACGGGGTGCGCGCCGAGCAGGTCGACGGCAACGACCTGCTCGCGGTGCTGGCAGTGCTGACCGCGGCCGTCGAGCACGCCCGCGCCGGGAACGGCCCGGTCCTGGTCGAGGCGCACACCTACCGCATGGACGCACACACCAACGCCGACGACGCCACCCGCTACCGGGAGGACGACGAGGTGGACCAGTGGCGGGGCGCCGACCCGGTCGACCGCCTGGAGACCTATCTGCGCTCGCGCGGCGCGCTCACCGACGAGGACGTGGCGGCGCTGCGGGAGGAGGCCGAGGAGCTGGCGGCGCGGGTGCGTGCCGGCCTGAACGCGGACTCCGTACTGGATCCGCTGGAGCTGTTCGACCACGTATACGCCGATCTCACCCCGCAACTGCGCGAGCAGCGTGCCCAGTTGGCGGCCGAGCTCGCCGAATCCGCCCAGGCCCAGGAGGACTGACGACCATGGCCAAGGTCACGATGGCGCAGGCGCTCAACACCGCCCTGCGCGACGCACTCGGCGAGGACGAACGAGTCCTCGTCTTCGGGGAGGACGTCGGCCCGCTGGGCGGCGTGTTCCGCATCACCGACGGGCTGACCCGCGACTTCGGCGAGCAGCGCTGCTTCGACACCCCGCTCGCGGAGGCCGGCATCGTCGGGCTGGCGGTCGGCATGGCGATGGGCGGCTTCCGGCCCGTGGTGGAGATGCAGTTCGACGCCTTCGCCTACCCGGCGTTCGAGCAGATCGCCTCGCACGTCGCCAAGCTGCGCAACCGCACCCGCGGGCGGATCGGCCTGCCGATGGTGATCCGCATCCCCTACGCCGGCGGAATCGGCGGAGTCGAGCACCACTGCGACTCCAGCGAGGCCTACTACGCCCACACGCCCGGCCTCAAGGTCGTCACCCCGGCCACCGCCGAGGACGCGTACTGGCTGCTGCGTGACGCGGTGGCCGACCCCGACCCGGTGGTGTTCCTGGAGCCGAAGAAGCTGTACTGGTCGCGCGAGGACACCGAACTGGAGACGCGCGGGGCGCTGCCGTTCGGGCGGGCGGCGATCCGGCGCGCCGGGCGTGACGCCACCGTCGTCGCCTACGGCCCCTCGGTCCCGGTGGCCCTGGCCGCTGCCGAGGCAGCCGCCGAGGACGGAATCGAGCTGGAGGTCGTGGACCTGCGGACGCTGGTGCCCTTCGACGACGAGACCGTCACGGAGTCGGTGCGCAGGACGGGGCGCTGTGTGGTCGTTCAGGAGGCGCAGGGCTTCGCCGGGGTCGGCGCGGAGATCGCCGCCCGGGTGCAGGAGCGCTGCTTCCACTCGCTGGACGCGCCCGTGCTGCGGGTGGCCGGCTTCGACATCCCGTACCCGCCGCCGAAGCTGGAGCACGCGCACCTGCCCGGCGTCGACCGGATCCTCGACGCCGTCGACCGACTGCAGTTCTCCGACGAGCCCGACACCCGGCACCTGTCGAAGGGAGCCATCGCATGACCACCGCAACGCTGCGCGAGCAGCTGTTCAAGCTCCCCGACCTCGGCGAGGGGCTCACCGACGCCGAGATCATCGAGTGGAAGGTCGCCGTCGGCGACACCGTGACGATCGACCAGATCGTCGTCGAGGTGGAGACCGCCAAGGCCGCGGTCGAGGTGCCGGTGCCGTACGCGGGCACGGTGCTGCGGCTGCACGCGGAGGCGGGCGCGGCGCTGGGGGTGGGGGAGCCGCTGATCACCGTGGGCGCGAACACGAATGCCTCCGGCGGGGGCGGCGGCACGGGTGGCTCGGGCGATCCGTCGCCCGCCGCAGTCGGTACCGGGGCTCGCCGGCCCGGCTCGACGAGCGGGCCGGGCGGCGACGGCGACATGGGTGAGGCCCTCGGTTCGTCGCCGTCGGGCGAGCCCATGGCGGGACCGGCGCCATCCGACCCGGCCGGGTCGGCCAGGTCGGCCAGGTCGGCCCGGTCGGCCCGGTCGGCCGCAGAGCGGTACCGGGAGGAAGAGCAGGCCGGATCGGGCAACGTGCTGATCGGCTACGGCACTGGACACGAACCGGTGTCGCGTCGGCGCCGCAGACGAGCGGGGGCCGCGGCGGCGACCGACGGGCCCGTGCCCCAGGCGGCGTCCGCCGGGCCCGTGGCCGAGACGGCAACCGCCTGGCCGGTCGCCGCCACGGCGATCCCCGGACCCGTGGCCGAGACGGCGCCCGCCATGCCGGGGGCCGCCGTGGCATCCGCCGGGCCCGTGGCCCCGGCGGCGCCCGCCGGACCGGTAGCCGGGACGGCGCCGGCGATCGGGCCGCACGCTCCCCGGGTCATCTCGCCTCTCGTGCGCAGGATGGCGCGGGACCACGGGATCGACCTCACCGCGCTTGTGCCGTCCGGTCCCGCCGGGGTCGTCCTGCGGCGGGACGTGGAACAGGCCGTCGCCCAGGGCGCACGGCACGCGGAGGTCCCGTCCGGCGCGCGGACCATCACGGAGCCCACGCCTGCGTCACGGCGGGAACCCACGCCTGGGTCACGGCCGGACACCGCGCCCGTCTCCCGGCCGGACACCGTCTCCAGCGGTCCCGTCCGCATCCCGCTCCGAGGCGTCCGCAAAGCCGTCGCGGACAAGCTCTCGCGCAGCCGCACCGAGATCCCCGACGCCACGACCTGGGTCGACGTGGACGCGACCGGACTGCTCCAGGCCAAGAAGGCGCTGGAGGCCGCCGAACCCGGCCGCCGCGTCGGCCTGTTGGCCCTGTTCGCCCGGATCTGTGTCGCCGGTCTGCGCCGCTACCCCGAGCTGAACTCGGCCGTCGACACCGAACGCCGGGAGATCCTGCGCCACGACGAGGTACACCTGGGCTTCGCCGCCCAGACCGAACGCGGCCTTGTCGTCCCCGTCGTCCGCGACGCCCACCGGCTGACGACGGTCCAACTCGCCGCGGAGCTCGCCCGGTTGACCGAACTGGCGCGGACCGGCAGTCTGCCGCCCGACCGGCTGACCGGGGGCACCTTCACCCTCAACAACTACGGCGTGTTCGGCGTCGACGGCTCCACCCCCATCATCAACCACCCGGAGGCGGCGCTCCTCGGCGTCGGCCGCATCGTGGACAAACCCTGGGTGGTGGACGGCGCGCTCACCGTCCGCAAGGTCACCCAGCTGTCACTCAGCTTCGACCACCGGGTCTGTGACGGCGGCGTGGCCGGCGGCTTCCTGCGCTTCGTGGCCGACTGCGTGGAACGCCCGGCGACCCTGCTCGCCGACGTCTGACCCGACCTGCTTCCCCCTCCCCCTCCCCCGTACCTGGGCGCACTGCACTCACCAACCGACCGAACGTTCGGCCTGGAGCCTCCATGTCCACCGACCAGCATCCCGACCTCCCCGACTTCTACGCACGCCACGCGGACCTGCTCGACCAGGCGGTGGCCCGCACCGTCGACCGCGACTACTGGACGCCCTACCCGGAGGCCCCGAGCACCTCCGTGTACGGCGCCGGAGCACCCGAGGCGGGCGAGGCCGCCTTCCGCGGCCTCCTCGACCACCCCTTCCCACTCGACGGGCACCCCACCACCGGCACCGTCCCCGCCACGGAGGTGTCGCCGTACGGCTTCCCCCTCGGCGTCAGCTATCCGCATCTGGCGCCCGAGGCCGCCGTGGCGACGGCCAAGTCCGCGGCCCCGGCATGGCGTTCCGCGAGCCCCGACGTCCGGGCGGGAGTGGCGGCGGAGATCCTCGCCCGCCTCAACGCGGCGAGCTTCGAGATCGCGCACGCCGTCCAGCACACCACCGGCCAGCCCTTCGTGATGGCCTTCCAGGCGGGCGGCCCGCACGCCCAGGACCGCGGCCTCGAAGCGGTGGCGTACGCCTGGGAGGCCCAGCGGCGCCATCCGGCCACCGCGCGCTGGAGCAAGCCGCGGCGCCGGGGCGGACCGCTGATCATGGACAAGACGTACACGCCGGTCGGCCGGGGCGTCGCCGTGCTCGTCGCCTGCAACACCTTCCCCACCTGGAACGGCTATCCGGGCTTCTTCGCGAGCCTGGTCACGGGCAACCCGGTGATCGTCAAGCCGCACCGGCGGGCCGTGCTGCCGCTGGCGATCACCGTGCGGATCGCCCGCGAGGTGCTGGCGGAAGCCGGGTTCGACCCGGACGTGGTGCTGCTGGCCTCCTCCCGCCCCGAGGAACGCACCGCTCCCGCCCTGGCCACCCACGCCGACGTACGGATCGTGGACTTCACCGGCTCCAGTGAGTTCGGCGACTGGCTGGAGGACAACGCCCGCCAGGCCGTCGTACACACGGAGAAGGCGGGTCTGAACACCGTCGTAGTGGACTCCACGGACGACTACGCCGGACTGCTGCGCAACCTCGCGTTCTCGCTGTCGCTCTACAGCGGCCAGATGTGCACCACCCCGCAGAACATCCTCGTGCCCCGCGACGGGTTCCGCACCGACCAAGGGCCGCGTACCGCCGACGAGTTCGCCGCCGATCTGGGCTCCGCGCTGGACGACCTCCTCGGCGACCCCGCCCGCGCCGCCGCCACCCTCGGGGCGATCGTGAACGGCGGAGTTCTCGCGCGTGTGGAGGAGGCGGCAGCCCTGGGCCGTACCGCGCATCCCTCGCGGGCCGTGTCGCACCCCGACCACCCGGACGCCGTCGTCCGCACCCCGCTGGTGGCCCGGCTCGACGCCGAGGCCGACGAGAAGACCTACACGAGCGAGTGGTTCGGGCCGGTCTCCTTCGTCATCGCCACCGACGACACCGCGCACTCCCTGCGCGTGCTGCACGACACCGTAGGGTGCCACGGCGCGCTCACCGCCTGCGTCTACGCGACCGGCGGGGACGTGCTGGCGGCGGCGCGGGCGACGGCCCTGGAGGCGGGCGCGCACCTGTCGGAGAACCTGACCGGCGACGTGTTCCCCAACCAGTCCGCCGCCTTCAGCGACTTCCACGGCACGTCGGCCAACCCGGCCGCCAACGCGACGCTGACCGACCCGGCGTTCGTCACGGGCCGCTTCTCCGTCCTCCAGTCCCGCCGTCACGCACCGGCCGAGGAGCACGCCGATGTCCGATGAGGTCTATCTGATCGACGGTGCCCGTACCCCGCAGGGCCGTTACGGCGGTGCCCTGTCCTCCGTGCGCCCCGACGACCTGGCCGCGCTCGTCGTCGGCGAGGCCGTGCGCCGCGCCGGGATCCCGGCCGACTCCGTGGACGAGGTGATCCTCGGCGCCGCGAACCAGGCCGGGGAGGACAACCGGGACGTCGCGCGGATGGCCGTACTGCTGGCCGGACTTCCGCACACCGTGCCCGGATACACGGTCAATCGGCTGTGCGCCTCGGGGCTCACGGCCGTCGCGTCCGCCGCGCACTCGATACGGGCGGGCGAGGCCGAGCTGCTCGTGGCCGGCGGGGTCGAGTCGATGACCCGTGCGCCCTGGGTGATGGCCAAGCCGGGCACACCCTGGTCCCGGCCCGGCGACGTCCACGACACCTCACTCGGCTGGCGCTTCACCAACCCGCGCTTCCCCGCGACGACGACCTTGTCGATGGGCGAGACCGCGGAGGAGGTCGCCACCCTCGACGGCATCAGCCGCCTGGACGCGGACTCCTTCGCGCTGCGCAGCCACCGCCGGGCGGTGGCCGCACAGACGGCGGGCCGCTTCGCGGCGGAGATCGTCCCGGTGCCGGTGGCGGACGGTGAGGTCACCCAGGACGAAGGGCCGCGCCCGGCCACCACGTTGGAGAAGCTGAGCGGCCTGCGCACCGTCTTCCGCCCGGGCGGCATCGTCACCGCGGGCAACTCCTCGCCGCTGTCCGACGGGGCTGCCGCCCTGGTGGTGGCGAGCGGGGCGGCGGTGGAGCGCTACGGGCTTACTCCCCGGGCCCGTGTCATCACCGCCGCCTCGGCCGGGGTCGAGCCCCACCTGATGGGGCTCGGCCCCGTGCCGGCCACCGCCAAGGCTCTCGACCGGGCGGGCTGGACGGCCGGGGATCTCGACGCGGTCGAACTCAACGAGGCCTTCGCCGCCCAGGCCCTTGCGGTCGTGCACCGGCTGAAGCTCGACCCGGACCGCGTCAACGCCGACGGCGGCGCCATCGCCCTCGGCCACCCCCTGGGCTGCTCCGGCGCCCGCATCCTGCTCACCCTGCTGGGCCGACTGGAGCGGGAGGGTGGCCGGCGAGGTCTGGCGACCCTCTGCGTCGGGGTGGGACAGGGCGTGGCCATGCTCGTGGAGCGCGTATGAACAAGACACCCGCGGAACGCCCGTACGAGAACCAGTCGTACGAGACGCTCTCGGTCGAGGAGGGCACGGACCGGGTGGTCGTCACCTTGTGCCGGCCCGCCGCCCGCAACGCCATCAACGGCCGCATGATCGCCGAACTGCACGGGGTGTGCGAGGAGTTGGAGCGAGCCCCGAAGTTCCTGCTGCTCACCGGGCACGGCGGGGTCTTCGCGGGCGGTGCCGACATCGGCGAACTGCGCGCTCGGGGCCGCGACGAGGCCCTCCAGGGCATCAACAGCCGCCTCTTCGAGCGGGTGCGCAGGCTGCCCCTGCCCACCGTGGCCGCGGTGCCGGGCTGGGCGCTGGGCGGGGGCGCCGAGTTGGCGTACGCCTGCGACCTCAGAATCGCCGGGCCGGACGCGGTCTTCGGCAATCCCGAACCGGGCCTCGGCATACTCGCCGCCGCCGGTGCGTGCCGGCGGCTGCGCGAACTGGTGGGCGAGTCGGTGGCCAAGCAGGTCCTGCTCGCCGGACGCACCCTCAACGCGCCGGCCGCACTCGCCTGCGGGCTCGTCATGGACGTCGTACCGACGGACCGGCTGATCGACGAGGCGCACGCGCTGCTCGACCGGATGGCCCGCTCCTCGGCCCTCGCCCTGCGGCTGACGAAGCTCGTCACCGATGCCCCGGGTGCCCATCCCGTGGCCGACGACCTTGCTCAGGCGGTGCTCTTCGAGAGCCCGGACAAGGAGGAGCGCATGACGCGCTTCCTGGAGAAGACGGCGAAGACGGAGAAGACGGGAGGCCTGGCATGAACTCGGCAGCAGCACCGCCCTCCGTGGTGGGGGTGATCGGCGGCGGCCGCATGGGCGCCGGTATCGCCCAGTCCTTCGCGGCCGCCGGGTCGCGCGTGGCCGTCGTGGAGCGCGACGGCTCCGCGGGCGCCGCCGCTCTGGAGCGAATCGCCAAGGGACTTCGGCAGGCGACCGAGCGCGGGACGCTCGCACTCGCCGGGCCGTCGGATCTCGACGTGCCGGACCGGGTCGCCGTCGTTTCCTCGATCGCCGCACTGCCCCACGACACCGACCTGGTCGTCGAGGCGGTCCCGGAGGACCCGGCGCTCAAGGCCGAGTTGCTCACCGCCGCCGAGGACGTCGTACACGACGGATGCGTGCTGGCCAGCAACACCAGCTCCCTTTCCGTCACCGAACTCGCGGCGACCCTGCGGCGTCCCGGGCGGTTCCTGGGGATGCACTTCTTCAACCCCGTTCCCGTCTCCGCCCTCGTCGAACTGGTCCTGACCCCCGACACCACCGAAACGACCCGGTCCGCGGCGGTCCGCTGGACGCACGCCCTCGGCAAACAGGACGTCGTCGTCAAGGACTCGCCCGGCTTCGCCAGCAGCCGCCTCGGCCTCGCCCTCGGCCTTGAGGCGATCCGCATGGTCGAGGAGGGGGTCGCCGACGCGGAGGCCATCGACACGGCCATGCACCTCGGCTACCGGCACCCGATGGGCCCGCTGCGCCTCACCGACGTGGTCGGACTCGACGTACGGCTCGCCATCGCGGAGCACCTGCACGCGACGCTCGGCGAGCGGTTCGCGCCGCCGCGGCTGCTGCGGGACAAGGTCGCCCGCGGTGAGCTGGGCCGCAAGAGCGGTCAGGGGTTCTACCGATGGTGACAGGAACTCCGGAACCTCCCAGAACAGGGAACGCCGCGCCCTGGTCTTCCGCGGTCACTGACCGCTCCCCCTCAACGGACCCCTCCCCCGACCCACGACAGGACACGCCATCGTGAACACCCCCACCGCAGCGCCCCCGCCGCCGTACGACCCCGAGGCCGCCTTCGAGAACACCATCGCCCGTGACCAGCGCGTCGAACCCCGCGACTGGATGCCCGACGCCTACCGGGCCACGCTCGTCCGGCAGATCGCCCAGCACGCCCACTCCGAGATCATCGGCATGCAGCCGGAGGGCGAGTGGATCACCCGGGCGCCCTCGCTGCGCCGCAAGGCGATCCTCTTCGCCAAGGTGCAGGACGAGGCGGGCCACGGGCTCTACCTCTACTCGGCGGCCGAGACGCTCGGCGCCGACCGCACGGAGCTGACGGAGCGGCTGATCGACGGAGGTCAGAAGTACTCCTCGATCTTCAATTACCCCACCCGCACCTTCGCCGACGTCGGGGTGATCGGCTGGTTCGTGGACGGGGCGGCCATCTGCAATCAGGTCCCGCTGTGCCGCACCTCGTACGGCCCGTACGGACGTGCCATGGTCCGCATCTGCAAGGAGGAGTCCTTCCACCAACGGCAGGGCTACGAACTGCTGCTGACCATGATGCGCGGCACCGACGAACAGCGCGCCATGGTGCAGGACGCCGTCGATCGCTGGTGGTGGCCGTCCCTGATGATGTTCGGCCCGCCCGACGACGACTCCCCCAACTCGGCACGGTCCATGGCCTGGAGGATCAAGCGGCACAGCAACGACCAACTGCGGCAGCGCTTCGTCGACATGACCGTCCCGCAGGCCGAGAAGCTGGGCGTCACCCTGCCCGACCCGGACCTGCGATGGAACGAGGAGCGCGGCCACCACGACTTCTCCGCCCCCGACTGGGACGAGCTGAAGCGGGTCGTCTCCGGTGACGGACCGTGCAACGCCGAGCGGATCGCCCGTCGCCGGGCCGCGCACGAGGAGGGCGCCTGGGTACGGCGGGCCGCCGCCGCGCACGCCGACAAGCGGACGGCCCGGCTGCGGGAAGGGGCGGCGGCATGAGTACGACGACAAAGGGCGACTGGCCGCTGTACGAGGTGTTCGTCCGCGGCAAGCGCGGGCTCAACCACGTCCACGTCGGCTCCCTGCGCGCCGCCGACGACGAGATGGCCCTCCTGCACGCCCGCGACCTCTACACACGGCGCAACGAAGGCGTGAGCATCTGGGCCGTGCGCTCGGACACCATCGCCGCCTCCGCACCCGACGAGAAGGATCCCTTCTTCGCGCCCAGCGGCGACAAGGTCTACCGGCACCCCACCTTCTACGACATCCCCGACGACGTCCCCCACATCTAGGGAACATCCAGGAACATTTAGGAGCAGCGCATGACCGACGAGGATGTGTACGTCGACGGCGACAGCGCGCGCTGGGCATTCGGCACCGGCTTCACCGACCCCCTGCACGGCGTCGACCAGGCGGTGCCCGACGGGGTCGACGCGGAAGACCTGGCCGCCTGCTGTGCAGCGCTCGGCGACGACGCCCTGGTGTCCGCGCAGCGGCTGGCCGAATGGTGCACCCGCGCCCCGGAGTTGGAGGAAGAGCTGGCACTGGCCAACATCGGACTCGACCTCCTCGGCCAGGCCCGTCTGCTGTACGCCAGGGCGGGCCGGGCCGACGGCACGGGCCGCGGCGAGGACGCGTACGCCTACTTCCGCGAGCCGGAGGACTTCCGCAACGTACGCCTCGCCGAACTGCCGGGCGGGGACTTCGCGTTCACCGTCGTCCGTCTGCTGGTGCTGTCCGTCTGGCGGCTGGCCGTGTGCGAGGCGCTCGCCGCCGCACCCGACCCCGTGCTGGCCGCGATCGCCGCGAAGAGCGTCAAGGAGCTGGCCTACCACCGCCGTTACGCGGCGGAGTGGACGGTACGGCTCGGTGACGGCACCGACGAGTCCGCCAGTCGTGTACGGGCCGCGCTGGACGCCCTCGCCCCCTGGCTGGACGAGCTGCTGACGGACCGCGCCGCCGCACGCCTGGGCGTGGAGCCGGTGGACGTCGCCGCTCGGACCCGGCTGGAGCTGTTCCACGTGCTGGCCGATGCCGGGCTGAACCGGCCCGACGACGTGTCCCGGCTCGATGCGCCGGTGTCCTCGGTCCCGGGCTCCGGCAGGGACGGCGAGCACACCCCGCATCTGGCGCCCCTCCTCGCCGAGCTGCAGAGCGTCGCCCGCGCACACCCGGACGCGTCGTGGTGACGGCGTCGGCGGCACGGGCGTTGCGGATCGCCGCCGAGGTCCCCGACCCCGAACTGCCCATGCTGACGCTCGCGGACCTCGGGGTGCTGCACGGCGTCGACGTGACGCCCGACGGAACCGTCGTCGCACGGCTCACCCCGACATACGCGGGCTGCCCCGCCGTGGCCGAGATGCGTGCCGAGGTGGCGGCCCGGCTGCGGGCCGCCGGCTTCACCGACGTACGGGTGGTCACGGTGCTCGATCCGCCGTGGACCACGGACCGGATCACCGAAGAGGGCCGCCGCAAGCTGGCGGAGCACGGCATCGCGCCGCCCGGGCCACGCAGCGGGCCGGGCCCGGAACCGGGCCGGACCTGGCTGACCCTGTCGACCACACCGACCGAAGTTCCCTGCCCGCGCTGCGCCTCGGTGGACACCGAGGAGATCTCGCGCTTCGCCGCCACCGCCTGCACGGCACTTCGGCGCTGTCGTGCCTGTCTGGAGCCGTTCCCTCACGTCAAGGACCTGCTATGACCCTGCCTCCCGTTCGGTCCCGCCGCCCGGCCTTCCACGCCCTGCGCGTGTCCTCCGTGGAACCGCTGTGCGCCGACGCGGCCGCTCTCACCTTCGACGTACCCGACCGCCTGGCCGCCGAGTTCGCGTTCCGTCCGGGTCAGTGCCTCACCGTGCGCCGCGAGATCGACGGTCGTGACGAACGGCGCTCGTACTCGATCTGCGCACCGGCCGGTACGGCACCGCGCATCGGTGTCCGCGTGGTACCGGGCGGGCTGTTCTCCTCCTGGCTCGTGCACGGCGTACGCCCCGGGGACACTCTGCAGGTCATGGCCCCGACCGGCGCGTTCGCCCCGGATCTGACCGGTGCCGGCGGCCTCGGCCACCAGGTACTCGTCGCCGCCGGGTCCGGTGTCACGCCGATGCTGTCCATCGCCGCGTCCGTCCTCGCCGCGGACGAGGACGCGCGCGTCACGCTCCTGTACGGCAACCGGCGCACCGGCACCGTGATGTTCGCGGACGAGCTCGCCGACCTGAAGGACCGGTACGCGGCCCGTTTCCAGCTCGCCCACGTCCTGTCCCGCGAGCCGCGCGAGGCCGCGTTGCTCTCCGGCCGTCTCGACACCGAGCGGCTCACCGCACTGCTGGACGCTCTCCTCGACGTCCGGGAGGTCGCCCACTGGTGGCTGTGCGGCCCGCACGGCATGGTGCGCGACGCCCGCGCGCTCCTCACCGGACTCGGCGTCCCGGTGGACCGTGTCCACCAGGAACTGTTCCACGCGGACGATGAGCCCCCCGCACCGCCCGCCACGCCCACCACCGACCGCGACGACGCCCCGGGCCGGGGCCCGACGAGCGAGGTCACCGTGGTCCTCGACGGCCGGGCGACCACGTTCGCCGCGCCACGCCACCGCGGCATCCTCGACGGCGCCCAACAGGTCCGCCCCGACCTGCCGTTCGCGTGCAAGGGCGGCGTCTGCGGAACGTGCCGCGCCCTGGTCACCGACGGTACAGCGGACATGCGCCGCAACTACGCCCTGGAACCGGCGGAGGTCTCAGAGGGCTACGTCCTCACCTGCCAGACCTACGCCGCCTCCGACACCCTCACGGTCGACTACGACAGCTGAGCCCCCATCAGCGGCCTCGCGGTGTGCCGGCGCCGTCCGGGCCGTAACCGAAGCGGATCAGCACCTGCGGATGGCATCGCTTGTCTCGCGGGAGGGCTGTCGCGGCCCGCAGGTCGGACCATTCCATGGCCTGGTGCAGGAGTGAGGTGCGCAGTCCGCGCGCGGTCGCCGTGAGGAGTACGTACTGGAGTGCCTGGCCGGCGCGCAGCCAGTCCTCCCGCCGGTCGTGGAGCGTCCACAAGAGGCCCAGCTGGACGTGGCGTTCGAACCACAGGGCGGGCAGACGGAGGGCGGGCAGTGTGCTGGTGAAATCCCGCATCGGCATCCGCCCGGCCGCGTCGGGCGGGCCCAGGGCGGTGACGGGAATGCCGTACGAGGCATTGGAGCCGGGGGCGGTGAGCCAGGTGAGGGTTTCGGCGGAACGTTCCGGGTGTGCACGGTTGCGTTCCTCGGCTGCGGCGGTCAGGCGCAGCAGTTGCCGGGTTCCGGCGATGTCCGGTATGTGCAGGCGCGCGTCGGCGGACCGCGCGGCCGAGGCCATCTCCGCCACGATCGGCTCGGGCACCGGGCGGCCGGTGAAGGGCATCCGGCTGGTGTGCCGTCGTGCGATGGCCTCGTAGAGACCCGGGTCCGACGGCTGGTCGTCCGCGCCGAGGGGACCGGTCAGTCGTACGGCGGCCAGCAGGCCGGGGGTGTGACGGTCCGGCAGCAGCCTCACCTCGGGACGCCGGCCCAAGTGGACTGCGGCGAGGCGGAGGTTGAAGACCGCGGCGCCCACGGACAGATACTGGGCCCGGTGCATCGGGTCGGTGAGCGGCAGGGTGCGCTCCGGTGCCGAATGGACCTCCAGCACCTGGCGGTCGGGGTCCAGGCGAAAGCGCCAGGGCTGTGTGTTGTGGATCGACGGGGCCGCCACGGCCGACGCCAGGAGCGACTCCACGGTGGCTGCGTCCAGCGGGGCTTCGGTGCGCATGATGCCTCCTCTTTTCTTTGTCCCGGGCCATGGGTCATGTGGCCGGGAGAGCGGTGGCCAGTAGGACGACGCCGAGTGAGCCGACGAGGGAGACGACCGCCAGGGCGCGGGCCAGGTCGGAGCGGCCCTTGGCGTGGGCGATGCCGTGTCCGGCCGCGGCGAGCATCACCACCACGAACAGGGCGAGTTTGGTGGCGAGGGTGCGGCCGTAGCCGGGTTCGGCGAGGGAGGCCCAGGTGACGCCCTTGTGCCAGGCCATGGCCCAGCCGGTGGCCAGCTGCACGGGCAGGAACACCGCCCCGGTCAGCATCCCGAAACGGCGGCCCGCCGCGGCGGTGAAGCTGTCCTTGGCCTCCGGGGCGAGCAGATGGCGGGCCAGCGGCAGGATCACCAGGGAGAGGGCCAACTGCCCACCGACCCACAGGGCGGCGCCGGCCACGTGCGCGAACCGCACCAGGGACCACAGGCCGACGGTGTCCATCAGTCGCTCACCTCCACCATGCCATGCGCTCCCGCCTCGGCGTGGCGCATGTCGTGGTCGACGAAGGCGTAGTGGCCGGCCTCGGGGAACGTCGTCTCGACGAAGCCGCCCTGTGCCGGGGCCAGGTCCAGCACCTGCGCGCCGCCCGGATCACCGGGCTTGAGCAGGTAGGCGCCCTCCTTGTAGACGGTGTCGAAGACGGTTCCCACGAGGTGGAAGGCGATGCCGTCGCCGGGTCCGGCGGCGACCACCCAGAAGCGGGCCCGCTCACCGGCCTTCACCTTCAGCGGCTCCTTGGCGTACTGGTTGGCCATGCCGTTGAACACCCAGGCGTCCGGGGTGTTCTGACGCATCTTCGTCACCTGCGCGGTACTGCCCGGGGTGCCGAGGTACAGCTCTGAGGAGACCAGTACGTACTCGTGGTCCACCCTCGCGAGGCCGGGCGGGTCGATGACGATGGCGCCGTACATGCCGTTGCCGATGTGCTGGAGCATCGGTGCGGTGCTGCAGTGGTACAGCCAGGCCCCGGCCTTCTCGGCGCGGAAGCGGTAGACCAGACGCTCGCCGGGCTGGATGGTGCGCATGGGCCGGTCGGGGGCGAGGGAGCCGGCGTGGAAATCGATGCCGTGGCCCATGCCGTGGTCGTCGTTGACGAGGGTGATCTCGAAGACGTCGCCGACCTTGCCGTGCAGGGTGGGGCCTGGTGCGGTACCGCCGAAGGTCCACATCTGCTGCTTCACGCCGGGGGTGACCTCAACTGTCGTATGGGCGGCGTGCAGTTCGACCTTGTGGACCGTCCCGCCGGGCGCGGGGGCCAGGTCGGCGTCGCGTGGCCGCCAGCCGGTGGAGTAGTCGGCGGCGAGGTCCGGACCGGCGTCGTCGTTGTCGGCGGCCGATGCGTGTCCCTCGTGTCCGCTGCTGTCCTTCGCCGTGTCGCCGCCCTTGACGACGATGTCCATGGTCATCCCGGCCGCCTTGTGGCCCGGCAGGGTGCACCACGCCTCGCGGTTCTCGGTGACCTCCCCGAGGTCGAGTACGCGGGTGTCGCCCTTGGCCAGCATCGGCGTGGCGGGACCGTCCTCGACCTTGAGGTCGTGGCGCTGGGCGTCGTCGTTGGTGACCTTCAGCCGCAGCGCGGTGCCTGCCGCGACCTCGATGCGAGCCGGGCGTATGCGCATGTCGGCCAGGGTGACGTTGACGGTACGAGTCGCGGTGGCGGCACCGCCTCCCGCCGCGGAGGCGACGGCCGGGTCGCCCGTGTCCCCTCCGCTGTTGGCCACGAGCACGGCCAGCACGGTCAGTACGGCCCCTGCGGCGGTGCCCCACAGCACGGGGCGCCGTGACGCAGCGGCCGCACGTGCCTCCGACGGCAGTCCCCGGCCGCTGCGTACGAGCACCGGCACCGCGAGGGCGACAAACGAGGCCCCCGCCAGCGCGGCCAGCAGCATGCCCGTCGTCGCGGCCGGGCCGGGCAGCGGGAGTGCCGCCAGAGCGACACCGGTGTTGAGGGCCAGCGTCCTTGCCGGCCAGCCCCGTTCGAGCAGCGCCCGTACCGCCGCCCGGTCCTTCGGGCCGCTGCTGAGGACGACCGGCAGCAGGTACGTGAGCGCGCCGATGAGGATCTGGGCGACGAAGCCGATGAGCAGCACCGGGAGCAGAGCGTCGATCCCGTTCTGTGCCGCCGCGAGCGGCCGGGTGACCAGCCACGCCAGATCCGCCGCCACCGCGGTCAGCAGCCAGCTGGTGGCCGCGGCGAGCATCCAGGCCGCCGCGGCGCAGACGGGGCGGTTGCCGCGTACGGTGCGGACGAGGAGGTTGACGGCGAGGGCCGCTCCCTCCACGTACAGGGCGAGGCCCGCCGCGGCCGGCCAGCGCCAGCCGAGTGCCAGAGCGGCAACCGCGACCAGCAGTCCGCTGCCGGTGAACCACAGCACCCACCGGGACACGTTCGTGGTGCGGTCCTCCATCCGTACGCCCAGCACCGTCGGCCACAGCATGAACAGCGTGCCCAGTACGGGCAGACCGATCCAGCCGAGCAGCGTGACGTGGATGTGCGCCAGGCGCAGCCCGGCGTACCGGTCGGGTCCGCCGACGCCACCGGTGGCCAGCAGCCAGCCGAGAACGGCACCGGCCATCAGGGCCGCTGTGGCCGCCCGGTAGTAGGAGACGACCGGCTTCAGCCGCCCGCCCAGCGCGCCCCGCCCGAGGCGGACCAGCACCACCAGGTGCGCGGTGGCCGCGGCCACCAGGAGCGCGGCGGAGACGGCGGTCAGCACGGGCAGTGCGGTCCACACGCCGATGAGCAGCCCGGCCACGGCGAGGTTGGCGGTCGCGAGCCGGGCGGTGCTCCAGCGCTCGTCGGGGATCTTCGCGTGCAGCAGGGCGACGGCAAAGTGCTCGCTCCAGATCAGGATGGCGGTGGTGACGGCACCGAGCAGGAACATGTGCACCGCCTGCCAGCGGGCCACCGGCAGCGACTCCTGCGCCGCGACCGCCAGCAGGGCCAGGCACAGCCACCCCACGACCAGAACATGGGCGCGCAGATGCCGGGCCTTCACGCCGGACGCGTTGGACCTGCTCCGGTACGGGCGGGGCACGCTCGCGTGGCCGTTCCCGGGTGGCCCACTGGCGATGCTGGTCATGCCATTCCCAGACGCTTGGAGGGATGACGCGCCCGGCCGCAAGGGGCGGCCGGGCGCGTGACCGAACCGGGCGCCACGCGCCGTACGCGCTACACCTGCGGCAGCCAGGGACGGGGGAATCGGCCGCCTGGCAGGCACGGAATGCGGTCGTACAGACAGTTGGGCACCTGCGGTTCGATCAAGGCCAGCATGCAACGCCGACCCCGACCGGCTCCCCGGCCGACCGGACCCACCACCGGGACCATTGGGCCCTATTACGGCCGCTCAGAGTGGGCCGGAAGGTCGCCCGGCAGGGACCGCCGGACCCAGGTGCGAGGCGGCGCGCGACACATAGCGTTCCGGGCCATGGAGAACGATCAGAACGCACGACGCCAGGAGTCGCGCGCCGGTGAAGGCTGGCCGCTGGCCGCCCGGCGACTCCTCACCCGACGCGAGGTGTCGGCCGACGGACGCGCCGTGTTCGGCACGGGCGATCCGCAGTGGGAGGGCTTCTACCGGGACCGCTGGGCGCACGACAAGGTGGTGCGCTCCACGCACGGGGTGAACTGCACCGGTTCCTGTTCCTGGATGGTGTACGTCAAGGACGGCATCATCACCTGGGAGCACCAGGCCACCGACTACCCGTCGATCGGCACGGACTGCCCCGAGTACGAGCCGCGCGGCTGCCCGCGGGGGGCGTCGTTCTCCTGGTACACGTACTCGCCCAGCCGGGTTCGCTACCCGTACGTGCGGGGCGCGTTGCTGAAGCTGTGGCGCGAGGCCCGCAAGCGCCTCGGCGACCCGGTGGCCGCCTGGGCCGAGATCACCGGCGACCCCGCGAAGGCCCGCGCCTACAAACGGGCCCGCGGCAAGGGCGGCCTCGTACGCGCCGACTGGGACGAGGTCAGCGAGCTGGTCGCCGCCGCGCACGTGCACACCATCAAGCAGTACGGCCCCGACCGCGTCGCCGGCTTCTCCCCCATCCCCGCCATGTCGATGGCCTCCTTCGCGGCCGGCGCCCGCTTCATGTCGCTGATCGGCGGCACGCTGCTGTCCTTCTACGACTGGTACGCCGACCTGCCGATCGCTTCCCCGCAGGTCTTCGGCGACCAGACGGACGTCCCCGAGGCGGCTGACTGGTGGAACGCGGGCTACCTGATCATGTGGGGCTCCAACATCCCGGTCACCCGTACGCCCGACGCGCACTTCCTCACCGAGACCCGCTACAACGGCACCAAGGTCGTCGCGGTCAGCCCCGACTACGCGGACAACGTCAAGCACGCCGACGAGTGGCTCGCCCCGCACCCCGGCACGGACGGCGCGCTGGCGATGGCCATGGGCCACGTCATTCTGCGCGAGTTCCTCGTCGACCGCGAAGTGCCGTACTTCCAGGACTACATGCGCAAGTTCACCGACGCGCCGTTCCTGGTGACCCTGCGCGAGCACGACCACGGACTCGTCCCCGACGGGTTCCTGACCGCCGCCGATCTCGGCCATGAGGACGAGCATGCCGAGTTCAAGACGGTCCTCCTGGACGCGGCCACCGGTGAACCGGTGGTCCCCGGCGGCTCGCTCGGCTTCCGGTGGGGGGAAGCCGGGCAAGGCCGCTGGAATCTTGAACTGGGCGATGTCGTACCAGAGTTGACTCTCATCGACCGCGCCGAGGACACCGCCGAGATCGCGCTGCCCAGGTTCGACGAGGGCGGCACCGAGGGCGGTTCGTTCATGGTCCGGGGCGTTCCGGTCCGCAGGATCGGCGGACGGCTCGTCACCACCGTCTTCGATCTGATGCTCGCCCAGTACGGGGTGAAGCGGCCGGGGCTGCCGGGCAGCTGGCCGTCGTCGTACGAGGACGCGACGGAGCCGTACACCCCCGCCTGGCAGGAGACCATCACCTCCGTCCCGGCCGAGCAAGCGGCCCGTATCGCCCGGGAGTTCGCCCGCAACGCGGAGCGGACGCAGGGCCGTTCGATGATCGCTCTGGGAGCCGGCACGAACCACTGGTTCCACTCCGACACCATCTACCGGGCGTTCCTGGCGCTGGTGACGATGACCGGCTGCCAGGGCGTGAACGGCGGCGGCTGGGCGCACTACGTCGGCCAGGAGAAGATCCGCCCCATCACCGGCCTGCAGCACCTGGCCTTCGCCTTCGACTGGCAGCGGCCCACCCGGCACATGGCGGGCACCTCGTACTGGTACCTGAACTCCGACCAGTGGCGGTACGAAGCCTTCGGGCCCGACGAGTTGGCCTCGCCGCTCGGCAACGGGCGGTTCAAGGGCAAGGCGTTCGCCGACTGCCTGGCGCAGGCCGTGCGGCTGGGCTGGACGCCCGGCCACCCCGGCTTCAACCGCAACCCGCTCGACCTGACCGACGAGGCGGCGGCTCAAGGGCGCGAGGTCGCCGAGCACATCGTCGACGAACTCAAAACCGGAAGCCTGAGGTTCGCCGCCGAGGACCCGGACGATCCCGCCAACTTCCCCCGCGTACTGACCGTTTGGCGGGCGAACCTGCTGGGCTCCTCCGGCAAGGGCAACGAGTACTTCCTGCGGCACCTGCTGGGCACGGACGCCGCGGTCCGCTCCGAGGAGACACCGCACGAGGGCCGCCCGAAGGACGTGGTGTGGCGGGACGAGGCCCCCGAGGGCAAGCTCGACCTGCTGGTCACCGTGGACTTCCGGATGACGTCGACCGGCCTGCTCGCCGACGTCGTGCTGCCGGCCGCGACCTGGTACGAGAAGGACGACCTGTCCAGCACGGACATGCACCCCTTCGTGCACGCCTTCACCCCGGCCATCTCCCCTCCGTGGCAGGCCCGCACCGACTACGACACGTTCCTGACCATCGCCGACAGGTTCAGCGACCTGGCCGCCGAGCACCTGGGCACCCGTACCGACGTACTCGCGGTGCCGCTGCTGCACGACACCCCGGACGAACTCGCCCAGCCGGGCGGGGTGGTACGGGACTGGAAGACGGGCGAGTGCGAGCCGATCCCGGGGCGGACGATGCCGAAGCTTGTCGTCATCGAACGGGACTTTGCCGCCGTGGCGCAGAAGATGCGCGCGGTCGGCCCCCTGCTGGACACCTTGGGCACCACCACCAAGGGCATCACCGTCCACCCGAACCAGGAGCTGGACGAGCTGCGCCGGCGCAACGGAACGGTCCGGGACGGAATCGCCGCCGGGCGCCCCTCCCTCGCCACCGCCACCGACATGTGCGAGGCCGTCCTCGCCCTGTCCGGCACCACCAACGGACGGCTGGCCACCGAGGGCTTCCGTGAGCTTCAGCGCCAGACCGGTAGCGAGGGCCTGGTGGAACTGGCTTCCGAGCGCGAGGCGGAGCGCATCACCTTCGCCGACACCCGCACCCAGCCCCGGGCCGTGATGACGTCGTACGAGTGGTCGGGCTCGGAGACCGGCGGGCGCCGCTACTCGCCCTTCGTCATCAACACCGAGCACAAGAAGCCCTGGCACACCCTCACCGGCCGCCAGCACTTCTTCGTCCAGCACGACTGGATCAGCGAGATGGGTGAGCAACTCCCGGTCTACCGGCCGCCGTTGAACACACCCCGGCACTACGGAAACGAGGAACTCGGCGGCGACCGCGCAGAGGTCACGGTCCGCTATCTGACCCCGCACTCCAAGTGGTCCATCCACTCGAACTACCAGGACAACAGGTACATGCTCGATCTGTCCCGCGGCGGCCCGGTGATCTGGATGTCCACCGCCGACGCCGAGAAGATCGGCGTCAAGGACAACGAGTGGATCGAGGCGTACAACCGCAACGGCGTCGTCGCCGCCCGGGCCGTGGTCACCCACCGCATGCCCGAGGGGACCGTGTACATGTACCACGCCCAGGACCGCAACGTGAACGTCCCGAAGACCGAGGTCAGCGGCAAGCGCGGCGGCATCCACAACTCCCTGACCCGGCTCCTGCTCAAGCCCACCCACCTCGCGGGCGGCTACGCCCAGTTCACCTACGCCTTCAACTACTACGGCCCGACCGGCAACCAGCGCGACGAGGTCACCGTCATCCGCAGGCGGTCCCAGGATGTGGAGTACTGACATGCGCGTGATGGCACAGATCGCGATGGTCATGAACCTCGACAAATGCATCGGCTGCCACACCTGCTCGGTCACCTGCAAGCAGACGTGGACCAACCGCACCGGCGTCGAGTACGCCTGGTTCAACAACGTCGAGACCAAGCCCGGCGTCGGCTACCCCCGCCGCTACGAGGACCAGGAGCAGTGGAAGGGCGGCTGGATGCTCGACAAGCGCGGACGCCTCGTCCTGCGCTCCGGCGGCCGGATCAAGCGGCTCCTGTCCCTCTTCTCCAACCCCGACCTGCCGAGCATCGAGGACTACTACGAGCCGGTCACCTACGACTACGACAACCTCGTCAACGCCCCGGCCGGCAAGGACATACCGGTCGCCCGCCCGCGCTCCGTCCTCACCGGCAAACCCACGTCCATCACCTGGGGCGCCAACTGGGAGGACGGCCTGGGCGGCGCCCCCGAGAATGCCGGCGGCGACCCGAACCTGACCGGCGAGTGGGCGCAGAAGGTCAAGTTCGAGTTCGAGCAGACCTTCCTCTTCCACCTCCCCCGCTTGTGCGAGCACTGCCTCAACCCGGCCTGTGTGTCGGCCTGTCCGTCGGGTGCGATGTACAAGCGGGTCGAGGACGGCATCGTCCTGGTCGATCAGGATCGTTGCCGGGGGTGGCGGATGTGCGTGACGGCATGCCCGTACAAGAAGGTGTACGTCAACCACGCCACTGGCAAGGCGGAGAAGTGCACCTTCTGCTTCCCGCGCATCGAGGCCGGCCAGCCGACGGTGTGCTCCGAGACCTGCGTGGGACGACTGCGCTACCTGGGTCTGCTGCTGTACGACGCCGACCGCGTCGGCGAGGCGGCGGCCACCCCGAACGAGCAGGACCTGCTGGACGCCCAGCGCGGCGTCTTCCTCGACCCGCACGACCCCGAAGTGCGCGCCGCAGCACGCGAGTCGGGCATCCCGGATAACTGGCTGGACGCCGCCCGCCACTCCCCCGTGTACGACCTGGTCATGCGGTACAAGGTCGCGCTGCCGCTGCACCCGGAGTACCGCACGATGCCCATGGTCTGGTACGTGCCCCCGCTCTCCCCCGTCCTGGACGCCGTCGACGCGGCGGGCGGAAACCAGGACGACCCCGACCACGTCTTCGCCGCCGTCACCCGGCTGCGCATCCCGCTGGAGTACCTGGCGGAACTCTTCACGGCCGGAGACACGGACGTCGTCGCCGGCGTGCTGATGAAGCTCACCGCCCTGCGCTCGTACATGCGCGAACGCACCCTCGGTGAGGACGGCGACGAGGCGGCGCTGAAGGCCGTCGGACTCACCGTCCGCGAGGCAGAGGACCTGCACCGGCTCCTCGCCGTGGCCAAGTACCAGGACCGGTACGTCGTCCCCGCCGCCCACAAAGAGGACGCCGCCGCGCTCACCGCGATGGAGAACCGCTGCCCGGTGGAGTCCGCGGACGAACCGTCCGACCGCAAGGTGATGCTCGGCATCCCCACCCTGCGCCGCCGTGTGCCCGAAGCCCCTGCCGGAGGCCGTCCGTGAGCCCGCTCCCCGCCACGATTCCCGCCATCGTCCGCACCCGCGTCCGGGCGGCCGTACGTCGCCCCGCCCGCCTCACCCCCGAGGAGGCCGAGGCACGCACCCTGCTCCTGCGCCTGTGCTCGCTGCTCCTGCAGTACCCGGACGCCGAGCTGGCCACCGCCCGACCGGTGTTGACCACGACCGTCGAGGCGCTGCCGCCCTCGCCCGCCGCCGACCACCTGGCCGCCTTCACCACCTGGTTCACCGACCAGGAACCGGAGGTCCTGGAGCGCCACTACGTCGAGATGTTCGACCTGCGCCGCAAGAGCAGCCTCTACCTCACCTACTACCTGCACGGCGACACCCGTCGCCGGGGCATGGCCCTCCTCACCCTCAACCAGCGCTACCGGGCGGCGGGCTGGGACACCGACGGCGGCGAACTGCCCGATCACTTGCCGGTCGTCCTTGAGTTCGCCGCCCTGACGGGCCCCGGTGGTGGTGAGGCACCGCTGCGCCAACACCGGCGCGGTCTTGAGCTGATCCACCGCGCCCTGACCGACGCCGACTCCCCGTACCGGCACGTCCTGGCCGCGCTGCTCACCCTGCTGCCGCCGCCCACCGAGGCGGACCGTGCGGCGGTGGCCCAGCTCGTTGCGGAGGGCCCGCCGAACGAGGAAGTCGGCCTCGACCCCTACGGGACGTACGGGGACGGGGAGTTCGCCCCGCCGGGCACCTTCGTGCCGCCGATGCCCGCTCCGCCGACCCGAGTGCAGCCGACCGCCCCGACCAGCCGTACAGAAGGAACCCGATGAACACCTCGCTCTCCGCCTCGGCGAGCGGCGCCGATCTGCTCCTGTGGGTCGCCGTTCCCTACATCTGCCTCGCCGTGTTCGCCGTCGGGCACGTCTGGCGCTACCGGCAGGACCAGTTCGGCTGGACCTCCCGCACCAGCCAGCTCCTCGAACACCGCTGGCTGCGCTGGGGCAGCCCGCTGTTCCACCTGGGCGCGTTCATGGTGATCGCCGGGCATGTCGTGGGGCTCGCCATTCCCGACTCGTGGACCGAGGCCGTCGGCATCAGCGAGCACACATACCACACAACTGCCGTATGGGCAGGCTCAGTTGCGGGTGTCGCCATGGTCGCGGGGCTTGGCATGCTGTGCGCCCGTCGGCTGCTGACCCGCCAGATCCGCCTGGGTACCGACCGCAGCGACAAGTTCCTCTTCCCGCTGCTGTCCGCCACCGTCCTGCTGGGCATCACCGCCACCGCCGCGCACAACGTCTTCGGCGCCGGCTACGACTACCGCTCCACCGTCTCCGTATGGTTCCGCGGCCTGTTCGTCCTCCAGCCTCAGCCGGAGGCCATCGCGGGAGCCCCGCTGCTGTTCCAGCTGCACGCCCTGACCGCCTTCCTGCTCTTCGCGGCCTGGCCGTTCACCCGGCTCGTGCATGTGTGGAGCGCCCCGATCGGCTACCTGACCCGGCCGTACCTGGTCTACCGGCGGCGGGCCACACCGGCGGCAGTCCCGACGACCGCGGGCCGGACGCGGTCGGCCTCCGGTTCCGGCTCGCGGCGAGCCGCATGAGTTCAGAGCCCGCGCTTGGCGACCCGCGGCGGCGCATGTCGCGAGCGCCGACCGTGACCAGGGCCTCCCGGAGCCAGACGGCCCGGTTGCAGCCAGCCCGCGGCAGAGACCCTCACGAGGGGGAGCGGGGGTGGTTCTGGTCGCGCCAGGCGCGAGGCGAGATTCCGTACGCCTGTTTGAACACCTTGCTGAAGTGGGTCGCGTCCACGAAGCCCCACCTTCGTCCAATCGCTGCGATGGTCCGCAGCCGCCCGTTCGGGCCGGCCAGTTCTCGCCTGCATGCGGCCAGGCGGCGTGTGCGGATCCAGTCTCCGAGGCTGATGCCCGACCGGGACAGCACCGCGTAGAGATGACGTACGGAGATGCCGTGTGCGGCAGCGATCCGTGCCGCCGACAGATCGGGATCAGCCAGGTGGGCCCGGAGGTACTGAGTGATCCGCAGGCTGAGTGTCGCCTCCAACGGCCCCGTGGCCAGGCTGGAGTTGCCGTGCTGGGACGCCAGGACGGCACGGAGGAGTTCGACGCTGGGTTCCACGACGGCGTCGGCGTGCACACCGTGCTGCAGTTCGTCGCTGACGGCCAGTTGGGAGAAGTAGGTGAAGGCGAGGCGCGCAATGGGGTTGTCGGATCCCAAGGGGACCGCGGTGATGTCGCGCAGCAACCGGTCGGGGAGCGCGAGTGCCGCGCGGGGGAAACGGATGAAGCGGTGGTCGACTCCCTCGTCGAAGAGAAGTGTGTAGGGAGCGATCGATTCGTAGACGGCGCAGTCCCCCGGCCTCAGCAGGCACTGGCGACCGTTCTGCACCACCAGGCTGCTGCCCGTCATCTGCACCCCCAGAGTGACGGCCGGCTCCTCGTCCTTTCTGGCGAGCCGCTCCGTGCGACGGAGGGTGACCGCGGTCGCCCGCGCCGAACAGATCCTGATGGGCCCCACGGCACCGAGCCCTACGCGGGCGGAGATGCCCTCAGCCGGAGGACGGTGCTCGATATCGACCGTCACCATCGATTCCCACACCGCGTGCCGGAGCACTTCCTCCCGGTCCCGCGGCGGTATGAACGCGGTGTCCAGGACCGGGCTCATGAGGCAGACCCTCGTCTGCCTCGGTCATAAAACCGGCCTGACAATACTTCGGCCCGTTCCCCCACAAGTCCCCCTCGACACGGACGGTTCAGACATCAGTTTGGCTGGATTCGATCTCGCCGCGCAACGGCTTCGGCGGGCACTCACAGGACCCTCACCTGATACAGCCTCAACTTGATGCGGTGGCACTGCTGACAAAGCTCCGCGTCGTGTACCGCGACGACCCCCTGCGCGTGGCCGGCTTCGCCTCCGCCGCCGGCCAGGAACTGACCGAACACACGTCCGTCCTGCCTGCGGTCATCCAGGTCGTCCAGGGCCGCCTCGACCTGGTCCTGGGCGACGAGCAGACCGAAGCGACGCCCGGGGGTTGGATTCATCCGCCCGTACGGCTGCCGCACTCGGTGTACGCCACCGAGCCGAGCGGGCGGGACGGCCGCCGCAGAGGCTGTTTGCGATCCCGCCCACGCGAGCGGAGTTGCTTTTGCCGGCAGTCAGGCTTGCACGGTGGGCCGGACGACGACCTCGCTGATGTCGATGCCGGCGGGCTGCTCGATCGCGTAGCCGATCGCGGATGCGATGGCGGAGGGCGGGACAGCGATCTCGTCGCGCTGTCGGACCATCGCCGCCGCTGTCTCGGGGCTCGCTCCCTTACCCACACCCTCAGTGTTGGTGAATCCGGGCGAGACGAGGGTGACGCGCAGGTCGGGACCGGACTCCAGCCGCAGCCCCTCAGTCAGTACCTTCACCGCCGTCTTGGTGGCCGCGTAGACGCTCTGCGGGGTTTTCACGATGTAGGCCGCGGTGGAGGCCACGTTGACGAACTGGCCGGAATGCTGCCGCCGGAAGACAGGCAGCGCCGCTCCGATGCCGTTCAGCAGGCCGGTGATGTGCGTCGCGACCATCGCGTCCCAGTCGTCCTGGCGCAGCTCGTCGAACGGTGACACCGCCATCGTGCCGGCGTTGGAGACCAGGACATCGAGCCGGCCGAACCGGTCGATCGCCGTGTCCGTGAGAAGCTTGAGATCTTCCCGGCGCGTCACGTCGACGACGGTTCCCACGGCTGAGCCGCCCTGCGTGGCGATCTGGTCCACCACCGCGTTCAGCCGGTCTTCCCGTCGGGCTCCGAGCACGAGCTTGGCCCCTCTGGCGGCGAGGTATGTCGCCGTCGCCGCTCCGATGCCGCTGCTGGCACCCGTGATCGCTACCACTTTGCCTTCGATTCCCGACATGATCAGAAGTCCTTCCAGAGGAACGCACACAGGCCAGACCATGACCTACAGTGAAAATGGAGGCGCCACCACTTATCCGAGAGTAAGTGGACACGCCCCCACTTAGCAACTGGAGAAGACCGGAGAGGGGACGGCAGCCGCCGATGACCGAAGACGCACAACGTCCGTTGCGCGCTGACGCGCGACGCAACCGGGACAAGATCCTTACGGCTGCGGTGAGCGTGTTCGCCGAGGAGGGGCTGGATGCGCACCTGGAGCGCATCGCCCAGGCAGCGGGCGTGGGCAGCGCAACCCTGTACCGCAACTTCCCTACCCGGGAGGCTTTGATCGAGGCGGTCTACCGCAATGAAGTAGCCCAGCTGTGCGACGCTGTTCCCGATCTTCTGGCGGCGAAGCCGCCGTACGAAGCCCTGCGCGCGTGGACACGCCTCTTCCTGGACTACGTCACCGCCAAACTCGGCATGGCCGACGCCCTGCGCTCCATCGCCGCTACGGGACAAAATCCCTACGGCCACAGTCAGGACATGATCCAGGCCGCCATCACCGCCCTGATGGACGCATGCGCAGCCGCCGGGTCGATCCGTACCGACATCAGCCCGACCGACCTGGGTGCCGCCCTCGCAGGCATCGCCCTCACCTCAGCACAGCCCGAACAACGAGAGCAGGCCGAACGCCTGCTCGACCTCACCCTGGACGGACTGGCTGCGCGTTCGTGATGCCGTCTCCACGCGGACGTCAGGGCCTGTGCACAGGCGCGGTGCGCACTCGGCGAGTCAGTCCAGAGCGCGCGAATCACCACACTCGATGCCTCTGCTGGTCTCACATCAGACCGTTTCCCGGAGCCGCTTCGGGACGTCGGAAAGATGCGGAAACCCCGCGGCCCGGGGCCGCTTGGAGCAACATGCCGGGGCCGCTGAACAACGTCATGGCCAACCAGCCGAAGTGCCGCGTCGTTTACACGATCTCCAGTACGTCCCGCACCGGGCGTCGGGGCGTGGCCGGCCCCCTCGGTCCGTAACCGAGCCGCAGCACCATCTGCACCTGGCCCGCGCCCGACCCCGGGTCGCGGGCCAGCAGCCGCAGCGCGCGGTCCTCCAGCGCGTGCGAGGTCAGAGACGTCGCCAGGTCGACCAGGGTCGCTTCCAGCAGTACGCGCTCCAGGGCCTGCCCTGCGCGCAGCCAGTCGGCCGGGCCGTCTCCGGGAGTGCTCAGCAGGGCCAGGCGCGGGGTGTGCTCGAAGGTGGTGGTTCCGCGGTCCGCGACGGGTCGGCGTCCGGCGAAGTCCCGTACGGGGGCCCTGCCGTTTCGCTTGCGAGGCCCGAACGCGTACTCGGGGACTCCGTCGACGGCCGTGTCCGCCTCCGGCCCGAGCCGGGTCCAGCGGGCCAGGTCCTCGTTCGCGTCCGGCTCCAAGGTGTCCCGGCTCTCGGCGTCGCGGATCAGGTCGAACACGGTCTCGGCGTGCCAGGGTCCGGGGAAGAGCAGTACGGCACCCTCACGCTCGGCGGCGTCCCTCAGGGTGGCCCGTACGTCCTCGGGGACGTCCTTCTCCGCGAAGGGATGGCGGCTGGTGTGCCGTTGGCGGATCGCCGGGTGCAGTCGTGCCAGGTCCTGGTCCCGCGCGCCTTCGGCGTCATCGGACAGTTGGACGGCGGCGAGGGCCAGCGGGTCGCCGGGCTCGGGCAGCAGCCGGCTCTGAGCCACGAGGTCCGCGTGCGCGGCGGCGACGCGCAGGTTGAACAGTGCCGCCCCGCAGCCGATGTGCAGCGCCCGGTTGTCGGGATCGGAGTGGGGCATGGCCCGCTCGGGGTCGCCCCGCAACATCAGGACGCGCTCGCCGGTCAGGTAGCGGAAGCGCCACGGCTGCGCGTTGTGCATGGACGGAGCAGCGGCAGCCTCGGCCACCAGCCCCCTCACAGCCTTCTCGTCCAGATGTCCCTGTCGCGAAGCCATGACATCCTCCTCACACGCCACCGGCGCGCAGCGGGTCTGCATCCCCGTGTACCCCGATGAGCCAGGTGTGGACGTGCCGCTGCGCCGGCCTGGTGACCGGGCATGCGATCGAGCTCGGTCCGTACGGGGTACGGGGCGAGCCGGGGGACGTCAGGCCACCAGCTCGCCGCGTGCCGTCAGCGGCCTTCCTGCTTCAGCCGGTCCTGGGCCTGGGTGGCGATGACTGCGGCCTGGATGCGCCGCTCCACACCGAGTTTGGCCAGCAGCCGGGAGATGTGGTTCTTCACCGTCTTCTCGGCGAGGTAGAGCCGCTGGCCGATCTGGCGGTTGGTCAGTCCCTCCCCGATCAGGGCCAGGATCTCCCGCTCCCGCTCGGTCAGTCCCGGCAGGGCGTCGGGCTCGGGCTCCGGCTCCTGGCCCTGGCGCAGCCGGGCCATCAGCTTGGCGGTGGCGCTGGGGTCGAGCAGGGACTGGCCCTTGGCCACCGTACGGACGGCCGACACCAGGTCCGAGCCCTGGATCTGCTTCAGCACATACCCGGACGCCCCCGCCATGATCGAGTCCAGCAGCGCCTCCTCGTCGTCGAACGAGGTCAGCATCAGACAGGCCAGCTCCGGCATCCGCGAGCGCAGCTCCCGGCACACGGTCACCCCGTCGCCGTCCGGCAGCCGCACATCGAGCACCGCGACCTGGGGGCGCAGCGCGGGCACGCGGACCAGTGCCTGCTCGACATTGGCGGCCTCCCCGACCACGGTGATGTCCGGCTCGTCGTTCAGCAGGTCGTGCACCCCTCGCCGTACCACCTCATGATCGTCCAGCAGGAAGACCCGGATCGGGTTGTCGGGTCCGGGCTGCTCGCCGTCCGCCATCGGAAACTCCTTTTTCTGCTTGCTCTGCCTGTTCGCCCGCATGGTGGCAACGTTCCTGTCTACCCCAGATCCTGCGCGATTCCGGACCGAAGAACCAGGGCCGGTCGGCCCTACTCGCCCCGGCACCCCGTCATCCCGAGACGCTCTCGCGCACGCCTGGCGCACCCACCTGGACTGAGATCGGTCCTCGTTCAGACCGCCCGCAACCCGTGCTCGCGGAACTGCTCCCGCACCCGTTCCGTCAACTCCGTGTCCGGCGTCGGCGTGTCCCGCAGCGGAAACGGGATGCCCAGCCCGTCGTACTTGTGGGCGCCGAGCTTGTGGAACGGCAGGACGTCCACGCGGTCGACGTTGGACAGGCCGGCGAGGAATGTGCCGAGGCCGTCGACGGCAGTCGGGTCGTCGGTCCAGCCGGGTACCAGGACGTAGCGGATCCAGACCGGGACGGCGAGTCGGTCCAGGCGGGTGGCGAAGTTGAGGGTGGGGACGAGGTCGCCGCCGGTCAGTTTGCGGTAGGTGCGGATGTCGAAGGACTTGATGTCGAGCAGGACCAGGTCGGTGTCGGCGAGGAGTTCGTCGGTGGCGCGGGCGCCGAGGAAGCCGGAGGTGTCGAGCGCCGTGTGCAGGCCGAGTTCCTTGCAGCGGCGGAAGATCTCGGCTGTGAAGGCGGGCTGGAGCAGGGCCTCGCCGCCGGTGAGGGTTACTCCCCCGCCCGCGGTGGTGATGAAGGGGCGGTACTTCTCGATCTCGGCCATCACCTCGTCCACCGTCGTCTGCTTGCCGTCGCGCATGTGCCAGGTGTCCGGGTTCGCGCAGTACAGGCAGCGCAGCGGACAGCCGCTGAGGAACAGGACGAACCGGGTCCCGGGACCGTCCACCCCCGTGGACAGGTCCCAGGAGTGGACCCGGCCCGTCACCGGCTCGATCGTGGTGCTCACAGCGATCCATGGAAGGTGCGGCTGATCACGTCGAGCTGCTGCTCGCGCGTCAGGCGGACGAAGTTGACCGCGTAACCGGAGACGCGGACCGTCAGCTCCGGGTACTTCTCCGGGTGTTCCATGGCGTCCTCGAGGGTCGCCCGGTCCAGGACGTTCACGTTCATGTGGAAGCCGCCGGAGGCCATGTACGCGTCGAGGATCCCGGCCAGGTGTGCGGCGCGCTCGTCCGGGTCGTGACCCAGCCCCTCGGGCGTGATCGTGGTGGTCAGCGAGATACCGTCGCGGGCCTGCTCGTACGGGAGCTTGGCCACCGACAGCGCGGAGGCGGCCACGCCGTGCCGGTCCCGGCCGTTCATCGGGTTGGCGCCCGGTGCGAACGGGGCGCCCGCGCGCCGGCCGTCGGGGGTGTTGCCGGTGTGCTTGCCGTACACCACATTCGACGTGATGGTCAGCACCGACTGCGTGTGCTCGGCGTTCCGGTACGTCGGATGCCGGCGCACCTTCGCCATGAACGACCGCACCAGATTGGCGGCCGGCGCGTCCGCGCGGTCGTCGTTGTTGCCGTACGCCGGGTACTCGCCCTCGACCTGGTAGTCGACGGCCAGCCCGGTCGCGTCCCGGATGACCTTCACGCGCGCGTGCTTGACGGCCGAGAGGCTGTCTGCCGCCACCGACAGGCCGGCGATGCCGCACGCCATGAAGCGGTGCACGGGGTGGTCGTGCAGCGCCATCTCGATGCGCTCGTAGGCGTACTTGTCGTGCATGTAGTGGATGACGTTGAGCGCGTTGACGTATGTGGCCGCCAGCCAGCCCAGCATGCGGTCGTACGCCGCCGACAGCTCCTCGTAGTCCAGGTATTCGCCGGTCAGGGCAGGCATCGCGGGGGCGATCTGCTCGCCGGTCATCTCGTCCCGGCCGCCGTTGATCGCGTACAGCAGGGCCTTGGCGAGGTTGACCCGCGCACCGAAGAACTGCATCTGCTTGCCCACCGCCATCGCCGAGACGCAGCAGGCGATCGCGGTGTCGTCGCCGGTGCGCGGGCGCATCAGGTCGTCCGACTCGTACTGGATCGCGCTGGTGTCGATGGAGACCTGGGCGCAGAACTCCTTGAAGCCGGAGGGCAGCCCCGGCGACCACAGCACGGTCAGGTTGGGCTCGGGTGCCGGGCCGAGGTTGTAGAGGGTCTGCAGGAAGCGGAAGGAGGTGCGGGTGACCAGCGGGCGGCCGTCGGTGCCGATGCCACCGATGGACTCCGTCACCCAGGTCGGGTCACCGGAGAACAGGGCGTCGTACTCGGGAGTGCGCAGGAACCGTACGATCCGCAGCTTGATCACGAAGTCGTCGATCAGCTCCTGGGCCCGGGGCTCGTCGAGGGTCCCCTCCTCCAGGTCGCGCTGGAGGTAGACGTCCAGGAAGGTGGAGGTGCGGCCCAGCGACATCGCGGCACCGTTCTGCTCCTTCACCGCCGCCAGGAAGCCGAGATAGAGCCACTGCACGGCCTCGTGGGCGGTGGCCGCGGCGCGGGAGACGTCGCAGCCGTACGAGGCCGCCATCTGGGTCAGCTCTCCCAACGCCCTTACCTGCTCGGCCAGTTCCTCGCGGTCGCGGATGACGTCCGGGGTGGAGGGCTGCGCGTCCAGCCGGGCCAGCTCGGCCCGCTTGGCCTCGATCAGCCGGTCGGTGCCGTAGAGCGCGACCCGACGGTAGTCGCCGATGATCCGGCCGCGGCCGTAGGCATCCGGCAGCCCGGTGATGATTCCGGCCTTGCGGGCGGCGCGCATCTCGGGGGTGTAGGCGTCGAAAACACCGTCGTTGTGGGTCTTGCGGTAGGTGCTGAAGACCCGCTTGACGAAGGGGTCGGCCTTGTAGCCGTACGCCTTCAGCCCGTTCTCGACCATCCGCAGGCCGCCGTTGGGCATGATCGCCCGCCGCAGCGGGGCATCCGTCTGCAGGCCGACGATCAGTTCGCGGTCGCGGTCGATGAAGCCCGGCCGGTGCGAGGTGATGGTGGACGGGAGGCCCGTGTCCACGTCGAGGATGCCCCGGCGCCGCTCCTCCGGGAACAGCCGCGCGACCTTGCCCCAGACAGCGAGCGTGCGCTCGGTCGGCCCGGCCAGGAACGTCGAATCGCCTTCATACGGCGTGTAGTTGGCCTGGATGAAGTCGCGTACGTCGACCTGGTCCCGCCAGTGCGTACCGGCGAAGCCCCGCCATGCCTCGGTTGCCACCCGGGGTCCAGCTGTCACCGTTACCGTCATGGCCGGTCTCTCCCTCACTCCGCACGTGGAACTTCTGCCCGCAGGATCTCTGCGTTTCCGATACTCGTCGCCCGCCATGCCTGCCGGGAGGGCCTGTCGGCGTCCCCGGAGCGTGCCGTACGTCCCTGCTGTGCCGGGCCGTTGGGCACGTCATGCCGAGCCGGCCGCCGGTGGCACAAGACGACCGGGGCACCTCCGCCGACGAGCGGAGGTGCCCCGGTCCGTGGAGCATCCGGCCCTCAGAGGAGCCAGCGGTTGCGGCTGACGAAGGGCAGCCGTGCCCACGCCTTGCCCAGCCCCCAGGTGGCCCCGGCGCCCGCGGCCGCCAGCGCGATGAGGACGACGGCGTAGACGAGGTGGTAGTCGGCGAACGGGTTGGTGGACATGCTCGCCGAGCCGTCGGAGAGGTGCTTTGCCGGCGGCCACTCGGCGATCCACATCAGCGCCATCATGGCGGTGCCGGCGACCGCGGCGAGCCGCAGGCCGATGCCCGCGATCAGGGCGAGGCCGATGCCGAGCAGGCCGAGCATGAACAGCCAGTCGGCCCAGGCCGCCCCGGCCCAGTCGTGGAAAGTGGACTCCATCGGGCCGACGGCCACGCCACTGAGGAAGCCCATGGTCGGCGAGCCGCCGTCGATCCAGCCCTTGCCGGACGGGGTGGCGTAGCCGAAGCCGAAGGTCTTGTCGAGGAAGGCCCACAGGAAAACGAAACCGGTCAGCAGGCGGAGCCCGGCGAACACGTACGCACGGGTCGCCGTCGCGGCGGCGGTCGTCTCACCGGCGGTGGCGTGAGCCGCCCCGGTCCCGCGCAGAGACGGGAAGCGGAATCCCAGATGCCGGTGGGGGTGGTCGTGCACTGCCATGATGCTCATCCCTTTCGAGGGGTGCGACGCGCCGGATGTGGGCGACTCTCGTTCTCCCGTGCTCTGGTTGCGTCTGTTGTGCTTTCAATGTGCCGCGTCGTCGATGCCCGTCGGAGGGGCCCCAAGGCCCGGACAGGTGGGCCGAAAGGCCCCCGGTCCGGGCCCTGTCGGCATCGGTCAGCCGTCCCACGACCAGTCGGCGACCTCCGGCAGGTCGGTGCCGTGCTCGCGGATCCAGTCGTGGTGGCGTTGGCGCGCGTCCTGCATCCGCTGGCGTACGGCGGCGGTGCGTACCGCGAGGCCGGGCACGCGGTCGATGACGTCCATGACCAGGCGGTAGCGGTCCATGTCGTTGCGGACCACCATGTCGAACGGCGTGGTCGTGGTGCCGATCTCCTTGTAACCGCGCACGTGCAGGTTCTTGTGGCCGGTACGGCGGTAGGCCAGGCGGTGGATCAGCCACGGGTAGCCGTGGTAGGCGAAGATCACCGGCTTGTCCGGCGTGAAGAGCCCGTCGTACTCGAAGTCGGTCATGCCGTGCGGGTGCTCCTCGCTCGGCATCAGCCGGGCGATGTCGACGACATTGACGACCCGTACCGACAACTCGGGCAGGTGCCGACGCAGCAGCTGGGCTGCGGCCAGCACCTCCTGGGTGGGCACGTCGCCCGCGCAGGCCAGTACCGCGTCCGGCTCGCGGGTGCCGTTCTCGGTGCCGGCCCACTCCCAGACCCCGGCGCCCCGCGCGCAGTGCGCGACGGCCTGGTCCATCGAAAGCCAGTCGTAGCAGGGCTGCTTGCCGGCCACGATCACGTTGACGTAGTCGCGGCTGCGCAGCGCGTGATCCGCCACGGACAGCAGCGTGTTGGCGTCCGGCGGCAGATAGACCCGTACGGCCTCGGGACTCTTGTTCATGATGTGGTCGACGAAACCGGGATCCTGGTGCGAGAAACCGTTGTGGTCCTGGCGCCAGACGTGCGAGGTCAGCAGGTAGTTGAGGGAGGCGATGGGGGCGCGCCAGGGCAGCCGGCGGGTCACGCGCAGCCATTTGATGTGCTGGTTGACCATCGAGTCGACGATGTGCACGAACGCCTCGTAGCAGGAGAACAGTCCGTGCCGGCCGGTCAGGAGGTAGCCCTCCAGCCAGCCCTGGCAGGTGTGTTCGGAGAGGATCTCCATCACCCGGCCGTGCCGGTCGAGGTGTTCGTCCACGTCCAGGGTGCCGGCCTGCCACGCCTTGCCGCTGGCGGCGTACACGGCCTGGAGGCGGTTGGAGGCGGTCTCGTCGGGGCCGACGAGGCGGAAGTCACGCCGGTCGGCGGTGTTCCGCATGACGTCTTTCAGCAACTCGCCGAGGACGCGGGTGGGTTCGTGCAGGGTCGCGCCGGGTTTGTCGACGGGGACGGCGTAGCGCTCCAGCGAGGGCAGAGGCAGTTCGCGCAGCAGCAGTCCGCCGTTGGCGTGCGGCGTGGTGCCCAGGCGGCGGGCGCCGTCCGGGACGCAGGCCAGGACGTCGGGTACGGGGCTGCCCTGCTCGTCGAACAGCTCCTCGGGGCGGTACGAACGCAGCCACGCCTCCAGCTGCCGCAGGTGTTCCGGGTTGTCGCGGACGGCGGACAGCGGGACCTGGTGGGAGCGCCATGTGCCTTCCACCGGCAGTCCGTCGACCTGAGCCGGGCCGGTCCAGCCCTTGGGGGTGCGCAGCACGATCACCGGCCAGCGGGGGCGCTCGGTCGCGCCGCCCGCGCGTGCGGCGTGCTGGAATTCGGCGATGCGGTCCAGTGCGGTGTCCATGGCCTGCGCCATCGCCTGGTGGACGGCGGCCGGGTCGTCGCCGGTGACGTGGAGCGGGTCGTGGCCGTAACCGCGCAGCAGCTCGTCGAGCTCCGACTCCGGGAGCCGGGCGAGCACCGTCGGGTTGGCGATCTTGTAGCCGTTGAGGTGGAGGATCGGCAGGACGGCCCCGTCGTGCACGGGGTCGAGGAACTTGTTGGAGTGCCAGGACGCGGCCAGCGGGCCGGTCTCCGCCTCGCCGTCGCCGATCACGCAGGCGACCAGCAGGTCCGGGTTGTCCAGGGCGGCCCCGTAGGCGTGCGAGAGGGAATAGCCGAGTTCGCCGCCCTCATGGATGGAGCCGGGCGTCTCGGGCGCGACGTGGCTGGGGACACCGCCGGGGAACGAGAACTGCTTGAACAGCCGCGCCATCCCGGCGGCGTCCCGCGTGACGTCGGGATAGGTCTGGGTGTACGAGCCCTCCAGCCAGGAGCCCGCGACCACCGCGGGGCCGCCGTGACCGGGGCCCCAGATGCACAGAGCGTCCAGGTCACGGGCCCGGATGACACGGTTGAGGTGGGTGTACACGAGGTTCAGCCCGGGCGATGTGCCCCAGTGACCGAGGAGGCGCGGCTTGACGTGCTCGGGGCGCAACGGCTCGGTCAGCAGGGGGTTCGCCATGAGGTAGATCTGGCCGACGGACAGGTAGTTCGCGGCGCGCCAGTGGGCGTCCAGCGTCCTCAGCTCGTCGTCGGCGAGCGCAGCGAGATCGGGGTCCACCCGGCCGGAGGCTGGGGGTGGCGTCGGCGCCTGCTGGTTGTCGACGGACATCATGGAGTCCCTTCCGGATCGGGTTCGGTCGGAGGTGCATGCGGGTCCGTACGTACGTCCCCACCCTCCCTCGTTCCGCCGAGTACCCGACAGGGCCGACCGGCCCATACCGGTCATGGGAAGGAACCGCTCACAACACTCGAGACGTTCAGCGGGTGAGGCCCACTCCATACAGAGTGCGTCCACCGACAAGCTCACGCCCGGTGACCAGCTCGGGCTCGATACGGACGAAGAGCTCCCGCTGCGCGGGCACCCAGGAGTCCGGGCCGGTGCGGGCCAGGCGTTCGTGCTCGGCTGGATCGGTCACGACCGTGGCCGTGCCCGTGACGACGACGCTCCAGCCGGAGTGCCGGTCCGCGTCGACGTCGTCGGTCTCGAAGGCGACCACGGCGCCGTCGATCGCGCGGACCAGTTCCGAGGTTGCGGAGGTACGCAGCAGGACCGTGCCGTCGCCGTCCAGGCCGAAGTTCACCGGCAGCACGGCGGGCAGGGCCCGGCGCGTGTAGACGATGCGGCCGACGGGCACCGTGGCCATCAGCCGCAGGCACTCCTGCCGCTCGAGTTCGCGGAATCCGTCATTGGGGTTCATCGGTCGGCCCGTCCTTCGCCTGGTGCAGCGGTGCCTACGTTCTTCCACCCACACTGAGCCGGATGAGGCTGGAGGGTGAGGGCCATGAGTCCCGGTCCGGTTGGAGAACGACCCGTTGTCCCTTTTGCACTGCGCCGCCCCTCGCGACCCGGCTGGAGGCAATGACCGCAGGCCGCGCCGCAAATCTGATGCTGGACCTGCGCTCCACGTGAGGCCCTGGCCCGTATGCCCGAGGCCGTCGCCCGCAGGCCGAACCCCGAAGGGCCCGGACGCGGTGCCGGGCAGCCCAGCCATAGGGCCGAGTGGCCCATCGCCCGCCGCAGGACACAGGAGCACTCTGGAAGTGGCAGGTTCCGTACGCCCCTGACTGGAGGCATGTCATGAACGCTCCCGCCACGGCCGGCATGCTGCAGGCGCTGCCCACCGAGCACCGGCAGCGGCTGATGCGCTTTGCCCGGGAGGTGTCGTTCCCCGAGGGCACGCGCCTCTTCGAGGAGGGGGGCCGCGCCGACCGGTTCTGGATCATCCGTACCGGCAGCGTCGACCTCGACATGCACGTGCCCGGCCGCCGCGCGGCCGTCATCGAGACCCTCCGGCACAACGAACTCATCGGCTGGTCCTGGCTGTTCGCCCCGCACGCCTGGCACCTGGGCGCGACGGCGACCAGCCCGGTGCGCGCCTACGAGTTCGACGCCACCGCGATCCGCTCGATGTGCAAGGACGACCCCGCGTTCGGCCATGCCGTCACCCAGTGGGTGGGCGAGGTCCTCGCCCACCGCCTGCGCTCGGCCCGCACGCGGCTGCTCGACCTGTACGCCCCGTACGGCAGCGGGAGCCTCCTGTGACCGCGCCGACGCATCGGAGCGACGACGACCCCACCCAAGGAGAGACCATGTACGGCACCCCGCACATCGTCAGCGACGTGATGACCCACACCGTGGCCGCCATCGGCCGTGGCGCCTCCTTCAAGGAGATCGTGCGGATGATGCAGGACTGGAAGGTCAGCGCCGTGCCCGTCCTGGAGGGCGAGGGCCGGGTGGTCGGGGTCGTCTCGGAGGCCGACCTGCTGCACAAGGAGGAGTTCCGCGACAGCGACCCCGACCGGGCCACCCAGCTGAAGCGCCTGTCCGACCTCGCGAAGGCCGGCGCGGTGACCGCCGGGGAGCTGATGACCTCTCCGGCCCTCACCGTCCACGCGGACGAGACGCTCGCCCAGGCCGCGCGGACCATGGCACACGCGAAGGTCAAACGGCTCCCGGTCGTCGACGAGTTGGGCATGCTGCAGGGCATCGTCAGTCGCGCCGACCTGCTGAAGGTATTCCTGCGCGAAGACGATGACATCGCGGAGGAGGTACGCCGGGAAGTGGTGTCGTACCTCTTCCCCGCGCCGACGTCAGCCGCACGCGTGGCAGTACGGGACGGGGTCGTGACGCTGAGTGGACGCATCAAGGACACCTCCCTGGTCCCGGTGGCGGCACGGCTGATCCGAGCCGTGGAGGGAGTCGTGGACGTGGAGTTCGACGTCTCCGAGCAGGCCCGTTCCTCGGAGCCGACCGGCGCCCCGTCGAGTCGCGGCTCGAGTCACAGGGAGAACGCCTCCCCCTCCTGACCCGCAGCGCGGACGGAACCCTCTTCCCCGCACCAGGGCACCAGTGACGACGTCGATTACGTTGAGGTCATTGACGTAGGCAACCGGGCACTGGAGGCGGCATGACCGGCAAGAAGGCGGCGAAGGTGCCGCGCGCGGCATACGAAAAGGAACTGCTGCGCCTGCAGACCGAGTTGGTGAAAGTGCAGGAGTGGGTGCGCGCCGAGAGCGCCCGGCTGGTCGTCGTCTTCGAGGGCCGGGACGCGGCGGGCAAGGGCGGCACCATCAAGCGGGTCGCCGAACACCTCAACCCACGCGTCGCGCGCATCGCGGCGCTGCCGACGCCGACCGAGCGCCAGCGCACCCAGTGGTACTTCCAGCGGTACGTCGAGCATCTGCCGGCCGCCGGGGAGATCGTGCTGTTCGACCGGTCCTGGTACAACCGCGCCGGAGTCGAGCATGTGATGGGCTTCTGCACCAAGGAGGAGTACCAGCTGTTCCTGCGCCAGTGCCCGATCTTCGAGCGGATGCTGGTGGAGGACGGGATCCTGCTGCGCAAGTACTGGTTCTCGGTGAGCGACACCGAGCAGCAGGAGCGCTTCCGGCGCCGGCTGGAGGATCCGCTGCGACGCTGGAAGCTTTCGCCGATGGATCTGGAGTCGATCACCCGCTGGGAGGCGTACTCCCGGGCCAAGGACGAGATGATGGTGCACACCGACATCTCCGAGGCGCCCTGGCACGTCGTCGAGAGCGACGACAAGCGCCGGGCCCGGCTGAACATGATCGCCCACCTGCTGGACTCCGTGCCGTACCACGAGGTGCCGCCGCCGGTCCTTGAGCTGCCGGAGCGGCCTGCGTCGACGGGCTACGAGCGCCCGCCGCGCGATCTGCAGACCTACGTCCCCGATCACGCGGCGAGCCTGTGACTCACAGTCTCATTCCTGCCGCGGCACGATGAGCGCCTTCACCACCCGCTGGGCCGCGACGTCCTCCAGCGCGGCCTGCGCCTCGGCGAGGCCGTACTCCCTGGTGATGAGGTCGGTCCACGGGAAGATCTGCCCGTACCGGGCCATGACCTGGACCGCCCGGTAGACGTGCCCCACGTCGCTGCCCCAGCAGCCGCGGATGTCCAAGTGCTTCTGGTTCAGGTCGAGATGGGGGTTGAAGGTCGCCTCACCGGTGTCGGTGTACTGGCCTACGATCACGTACCGCCCGGCGTCCCGGGTGAGCCGCATGCCCTCGGGCACCGCCGAGGGCACGCCGGTCGCCTCGATCGTGACGTCCGCGCCGCGCCCTCCGGTCGCTTCCTGTACTGCCGCGATCCGCTCGTCGGGCGTGGTGGTGCCGATGTCCGTGACGGTGTCGGCGCCGAACCGTGTCGCCGCGGCCAGGCGGGACTCCGGGCCGCCGATGACGATCACTTTGCCGGCGCCGCGCAGCTGGGCGAGCACGGCGGCGCACAGGCCGACCGGCCCTGAGCCCTGGACCACGACCGTGTCACCGAAGGCGATCTCGCCGAGCGTCACGGCGTGCAGCGCGGTAGGCATGCCGCAGCCTCCGGAGAGGAACGCGCGCCAGTCGAGTTCGTCGGGCAGCGGGATCACGTGGACGCCCGGTTTCAGATGGATGTACTCTCCCCAGCCGCCCAGCAGTCCGTCGTCGGCCGAGAGGGTGACCCCGTAGACCTTCCGCTCCGGGCAACGGGTGGTCGCATGGGCGACGGTGCAGTACCAGCAGCGCCCGCAGGTCCCGTACACGTCGAGGAACGTCACGGTCTGCCCGACCCGCAGCGGAGCTCCGTTCACATCCCGAGGCACCTCGCCCGGTCCCAGCGCGCTGATCCGCCCCACACTGACGTGGCCGGGAATGATCGGGTACGGCACACCCGCGAGCTGCCCCTTCCACAAATGCGCGTCCGTGCCGCACACCTCGCTTCCCAGGGTCCGCAGCAGGATCGCACCCGGCTCCAGTTCGGGCCGGGCGAACGAGCGAACTTCGAGCGGTGCACCGGGTTCGGGCATGACGACGGCGGAGATCACGAGGGCTCCTGTTCGCTGAGGGCGACCCGCTGCTCTCACGCGGGCACATGGATGGGGTCCGGATCCTAAGCGGAGTAGGCGAGATCCGGCGCTGTACCGCGCCCCGTCAGCTCAAGGGGCGCGGATCTGTGTCGAGGTACGGCTCGACCAGCGCCCCGTGAGGGGCGCGGGGCTGTGACATATACGGCTCCGCCGCGCGGGCGCGACCAGCCACGACGGACCCGCAGCGTCGAACCGTCGTCCCTGCGGAGCGCTTTCGCGCACTACCGTCGGCTGCGCACCAGCAGGTGCAAGAAGTACGGCGTACCGATCACCGCCGTCATCAGGCCGGCGCCCAGCTGGGCCGGCGCGATGACCGTACGGCCCAGCAAGTCCGCCGTACACACAAGCGTCGCGCCGAGCAGCACCGCGACCGGCACCACCCGGGCGTGCTGCCGGCCCACCAGGGCCCTGGCCGCGTGCGGTGCCACCAGTCCCACGAAACCGATCGTCCCCGCGGCGGCCACGGCGGTGGCGCTGAGCAGGACGGCCAGCGTCAGGAAGCCGAGGCGTCCCCGGCTCAGGCCGAGCCCCAGAAGCCTCGGGGTGTCCTCGTCGAGCGACACGAGGTCGAGCTCGGTGCGCCGCAGGGATGCGACGAGCAGGCCCACGGCGAGTACGGCCGCGAGGGGCGTCACGTCGGGCAGGGTCCGCCCGTAGGTGGAGCCCGACAGCCAGGTGAGCGCCATCGTCGCGTTGAACGGGTCGGTGAGGATGATGAGCAGGCTGATCAGGGCGGACGCCCCGGTGGCGACGCCGAAGCCGACGAGGACGAGGCGGTTCTGCTGGAACCCTCCCCGCGCGGCCAGCCCGAACACGAGGACGGAACTGATCGCGGCCCCGCGAACGCCGCACCGGCCACGCTGGCATTCTCGGCAGCCGGGAGGCGATGACGACGGACGCGTCCGCCGGGTCGGCCCGTCCGGTGAGCGCCTTCCAGACCTCGGGCGCGCCGACCGCGGCCGTGCCCTGCGTGATGTCCACGCCCGCGAGGGCCGCGACCAGCAGGACCAGGCGGCCGTCACCCCGACCGCGCCCGACCGCGCCCGTCCGGGACGTGGCCGCCGACGGACGGGTGGCGGGGGGTGCGGGTGCGGTCACGGCCATGGTGTTACTTCGTCAGCGCGGCGACGACGGCGCCGATGTACGCCCCCATCGACTCGGGACCGCCGAACATCCAGATGCCGTCGGGCAGCCGGTGCACATTGCCCTTCTCGACGAACGGCAGCGACGTCCACACCTTGTCCTTGGCCAGTGCGCCCGTGAAGGGGGTGCTGGTCTTGTCGCCGTCGTTGCCGATGTACGCGAACTGCACCTCGTCGCCAAGCCAAGGTGAAGGTCGGCCAAAAGGGAAACGCCGTGCGGGGACGGGCAGCTGGCGCGGGCGCCCGGCGTGATGGCCGACCGGTGACCGGACGACGGACAGCATCTCGTCCGAGCGGCGGTCCGGTCGTCCGGACGGTGGTCCGGGCAGTGCGCAGGACCGCCCGGGCCGTTCGCGGGTGCTTCTGATGGACCCCCGCGGGCCTCAGCCCTGCGCCGGGGTCGCCGGAGTCTCCGGCGTGAGTACGACGAAGTCCGCGTTCGACGGGTCGAGGCAGACTGCCATGCGGCCCACGCCCTCCGCGTCCGCCGGGCCCATCTGGACACTGCCGCCGTTCTCGGTGACCTTGGCGACCGCGGCGTCGCAGTCGGTCACGGCGAACACGGGGTGCCAGTACGGCACCCCGCTCGCCAGCGCGAGATCCTCCTTGCTGAGCTCCATGACGCCGCCGAACATGCGCTCCTCGGGAAGTCCGGAGGGGGTGATGAGGGAATACGAGCCCCCGCCGCCCGGCAGCTCCATGTCACCGAACTGCCAGCCGAAGACACTGCCGTAGAACTCCTTCGCGGAAGCGGCGTCGCTGGTGTACAGCTCCGTCCAGGACAGCGAGCCCGCCTCGTCCGCCAGCTCGAAGCCCGCCTGCTTCCCCGGCTGCCAGACGGCGAACTGGCCCCCGAGCGGATCGCTGTACTGCGCCATCCGCCCCCAGTCGTCCAGGTCCCTGGGCTCCACCCGCACCGTGCCGCCCGCACTCTGAACGGCCCGGGTCGTGGCGTCCGCGTCGGTGACGGTGTAGTAGATCATCCAGGCCGAGCGGGCGCCTTCCTCGCTGAGCTTGCCGAGCCCGGCGACGGTCTTGCCGTCCTTCTTGAACATCCCGCCTTCCATGTCGCCCCCCTCGCCCATGGATTCGTACTCCCAGCCGAGCACCGCGCCGTAGAAGGCCGCGGCGGCCGGGACGTCGGGGGCACCGAGGTCGAGCCAGCAGGGGGAGCCGGGAGTGAGGTCAGTGGTGATCACGGCGATTCCCTTTCGCAGGTCCTGTGTCTCATCAGCGTGACACCCACCACTGACAATCGCCCGTCGGTCACTCTCGTACGGGCCCGGGACGCCGCCCTGTCACCGCTGGCAGTGGGAGAGCACGCTGCGTACGGCCGCGGAGGTGAAGGTGACCGCGTCAGGGTGGCCCAGGTCGATGGCCAGGGTGAGGTCGGCTTCGGTGGGCCAGTTGGCTGCCAGGATCTCGAGTTGCAGCTGCCGGTAGCAGTGGATCTCGGGGAAGGCGTCCGAGAGCCGTTCCTCGCAGGTGAAGACCACGACGGCCTGGGTTCCCGGCGGGTACTCGAGTACGGGCAGCGTCATCATGTCCGTGTCCTCGGCATCATGGGCGGCGATGTCGGCCGGCAAGGGCACGAGGACATCGGAGGCGATCAGGGTGTCCAGGGCCGACGGGTCGTAACGGTGGCGCTTGAGATCGCGCAGGGCGTCCTGCGCCGCGGCCGTGAGCACTGCCTCGGGAATGGCGATCATGGCCTTCGTCCTCAGTGCGTTGCGGTTCCGGACGGGGGCGTTTCCCGCGTACCCCAGGTGAGACAGGGTATGCCTGCCGACGCGGTCATGCGTCCGCGCCCCCGTCCCCTGGCACGGCGGGCGCCACGTAGATCCGCACCTCACCGATCCGGTGGTGCGGCCATGTGCGGGCGTACGCGGGCGGCTGTTCCCCCGGCGTGACGAGCGCGGCGACCGGCAGCCGCCGGGCGGTTCGCTCGATCTTCTGAGGGGTGGTGTTGGCGTTGTTGCCGTCGGTGTTGGCGGAGGAGCAGCCGGTGTAGAAGGCGATCGGGATGGCCTCGTACTCGGTCAGCAGGCATGGCGGCCGTACGCCGAGCCGGTGCAGCTCAGCTGCCGTGTGGGCCCAGTCGCGGCGGGCGGCGTGGGTACGGTCCACGATGTGGTTCAGCACCGCGTACTGGATCGCGAGGTGCCCGACGAGACCGAGCGCCACCAGGGTCACGGCGACTTTCCGCCGCGTTCGGCTCCGCGGGGTGGTGACCAGGTGGACGAGCGCGGCTGCGACCGGGAGCGCCAGCAGTGCGTAGGCGGGCTGCAGGAAGCGTGGTGCCGCATATCCGATCAGGAACAGGTAAGGGAAGGCGGCCGTCGCGGCGCAGGTCAGGGGCAGGAGCGTGACGGCCGTGCGGCCCGCCCGGACCGCGACCGCGAGGCCGAGGGCGGCCAGCAGGGGCAGGACGAACCACCAGATCAGCACCGCCGGGTGCGGCCACGGCGCGGTGCACGGGCGGCACAGGGTGCGGCCGACCAGGGAGCGCAACTGGTCGTCGACGGCGAGGTTCCAGCCGAGGCCGCCCTGGACCAGGGAGGCGTCGGCCAGCCGTTGCCTCAGCCCGCCATAGGCGACGTACGCCTCGACGACCCACTCGAGCGCCCCGGCCGCCAGCCCCACGACCAGCGACGCCAGCAGTGGCCATCGCCGCCAACGGCGCACGCACACCAGCACGGCGAGCAACGGCAGGGTGGCCCAGACCGCGTCGGTGGGCCGCATCCCCGCCATCAGCGCCGCGCTCAGGCCGACGCCCCACAGCGCCGCCCGGTCGAAACGGTTCGCCTGGGCGCGCAGGAAATATCCGACGAGGGCCACGGCACCGATCGCGACCCAGTAGTTGGGCATGACCTGCGGCCCGTAGAACAGGGTCACCCACAGCGTCGCGAACAACCCGCCGGCCAAGGCCAGCACGCCCATGGGGAACATTCCCCGCCAGGCGCGCAGTGCGAGGAACAGGCCGAGTCCGGACAGCAGAGCCAGATACACCCGCAGCAGTTCCGTGGAGGTCGACCACGAGGCGACGGGGGCGGCCAGCAGCGAGATGCCGCGGGCGCGCGGCGCGCTGAAGAACGCCGCCGGGGCCTGCGGGCTGACCTGACTGACGTACACCACCTCGTCCCAGCCGAGGCCCATCCCGGGGCGTACGAGTGTCAGTTGAGCGAGCGTGAAAGCACCTGCCACGAGGGCGAGCCCGCTCTGACCGCCGAAGCGCCGCGCGGTGCGGGCCCGTGACGACGGGCGGCGCCGCTCGGCGTCGACGAGCGGGACGTGCAAGGTCTTGGGCATGTCCACCCTTCACCCCGGCCTGAAGAGACCCGGCCTGAATCCAGTCCGAAAATAGTGAAAAACTATCAAACGCGGACAAATTAGCGCACGCCATGCAGGGGCGCAGCGCGGCACGGAGGGAGAGGGCCATCTGGTCGCCCGAAAGGAGGTACGTAGAGTGGCGGCCATGCCGGGAGACGGGTGGGCGCGGTAGTGGCGGAGCCAGATTCCCTTGACATGTCACGCGGTGCCCGGCTGGCCGCCCACAGCGCCGTCTCCACGACGCTCGCCCTGTGCAGTGATCATCAGCTGCGCGAACTGGTGGACACCGCCGTGCCGTTGGGTTCCGGAATCGGCGGGAAGTCGGTGCTGATGGAGGTCGCCGGACGCCCGGTGTTCGTGAAGCGGGTGCCGCTCACCGACCTGGAGTCGCTGCCGGAGAACGTCCGGTCCACGGCGAACCTGTTCGGGCTGCCCGCCTTCTGTCAGTACGGCATCGGTGCCATCGGCCATCCGGGCTTCGGGGTCTGGCGGGAGCTCGCCGTGCACATCATGACCACCAACTGGGTGCTCGGGGACGCTTACCAGGGCTTCCCGTTGCTGTACCACTGGCGCGTTCTGCCGGACACGTCGCAGTCACTGCCCGAGGAACTGGCGGATGTGGACCGGGCCGTCGCCTACTGGGGAGGCGGGCCGGGGATACGCCACCGGATCGAGGCGCTCGGCCGGTCATCGGCGAGCGTGGCGCTGTTCCTGGAGTACATCCCGCAGGACCTGCACACCTGGCTGGCCGAACGGATGCGGACGGACGACGCGAACGCGGCCTGCTCCCTGGTGGAGCGGGAACTGGAGGCGGGCGTCTCCTTCATGAACGCGCGCGGGCTCCTCCATTTCGACGCCCATTTCCAGAACATCCTCACCGACGGCCGACGCCTGTACTTCACCGACTTCGGTCTCGCGCTCTCCTCTCGCTTCGAGCTGTCGCAGAGCCACGCCGATTTCTACGACCGGCATCGCCTCTACGACCGCGCCTACACGATGACCTGGCTGGTGAACTGGCTGCTCAAGGACCTGTACGACTACGAGCGGGAGGAGCGCCAGGTGGCGGTACGCGCATCCGCCCGGGGCGAGCGCCTCACGGGAATCCCCGACGCGGCGGCGGCGATCATCGCCCGCTGGGCACCGCTGGCCGCGGTGGTCTCGGGCTTCAACCACACGTTCCTTGACGAGAGCAGGGAGACCCCGTACCCGGTGGAGGAGATCCACCGGGTCAGCGAGAAGTACGGCCTGCCCCTCTCCTGACGGATGCGGGTCCCCTCAGGCCCGTCCGGACAGCCGTACGTCGATCGCCGTCAGCGCCAGCGCCAACGGCCCCGGCGCCAGAAACGCCAACGGCAGCAGCATCCACGCGCACAGCGCCGCCGCCACCACGGCCAGGAGTACGAGACCGCTGCCGCCCACATCCCGTACGGAATCCCGGGCCGCCTCGCGCACCGCCGCGCGCCAGTCGGTGAGGGACTCCGGGCGGGCGCAGGCGCGCAGGCCGACGACAGCGGCGTACGTACCGATGAGCGCGGCGACGGCTGCGAAGAGCGGCGCGCCCGGCAGGCCCGCCCGGGCCAGCGCCAAGTCGGCGAGCAGGAGCAGCACGCCCGCCGCGGACAGCGCACCGGCCGCGAGGTCCCCGGCCCGCAACCGTCGCCGCAGCACCGCAAAGTACCGTCCCGCCGTGGCGGGTTGGTCCTCCCGCGCACCGCGCAGCACCGCGCACGCCGTGGACAGGGCCGTCGGCAGCGTGACGACCGGCAGCGACACCAGCGCCGTACAGACCCCCACACTCAGCACATCCGCGAACAGGGTCATTCGCGGTCCGAAGATCTCGCCCGTCTCGCGGGCCTGCCCGGCGCTCACCCCTTGATCCCGGAGTTCGCCATGCCCTCGACCAGGAAGCGCTGGAACGCGAGGAAGAACAGCACGATCGGCAGCAGCGCGATCACCGACATCGCGAACATCGGGCCGAAGGCCGACTGGCTGGAGGCGTCCACGAACTGCCTGAGTGCCAGCGTGAGCGTGAACTTCTCCGGTGAGAAGAGATAGATCAGCTGGGTGAAGAAGTCGTTCCAGGTCCAGATGAAGGTGAAGATCGCGGTGGTGATCAGCGCGGGCCTGGTCAGCGGCAGGATGACGCTGAAGAAGCTGCGGAACGGCCCGGCGCCGTCGATCCGCGCCGCCTCCTCCAGCTCACGCGGCAACCCCCGCATGAACTGCACGATGAGGAAGACGAAAAACGCCTCCGTGGCAAGGAACTTGGGCAGGATCAACGGCCAGTACGTGTTCACCATGCCGAGCTGGTTGAAGATGATGTACTGCGGTATCAGCACGGCATGGTGCGGCAGCATGATCGTCGCGATCATGAACGCGAACAGCGGCCCGCGGAAGCGGAAGCGCAGACGTGCGAAGGCGTACGCGGCGAGGGAACAGCTCAGTACGTTCCCGATGACGGCGCCGCCCGCGATGAACAGGGAGTTGCCGAGCAGCCGCCACACGGAGACCTCGTTCACGCCCTCCAGAGCGGTCGAGTAGTTGGACCATTCCAGGCTGCCGGGCAACAGGTTGAGGCTGGCGATCACCTCGTCGGCTGGCTTGACGGAGGTCGCGAGCAGCCAGGCCAGCGGATACAGCATCACCAGGAGCGCGGCCAGGCAGCCGGCGTGCAGGGCCACGCGCCGCCAGGCAATGGGCTTGCGTACGGCGGGAGTTGCGGCGGTTGAGGTGGTCATCGGTCCCCCTCGGAAGCGTAGAAGACCCAGGAGCGCGAGGTCCGGAACAGTACGGCGGTGACGGCGCCGATCACGAGGAGCAGAATCCAGGCCATCGCGGAGGCGTAGCCCATGTGGGAGGCGACGAAGCCGCGGTCGTAGAGGTAGAGGGTGTAGAAGAGCGTGGAGTCGGCCGGGCCGCCCTTGCCCGCGCTGATGGCGAAGGCGGGGGTGAAGACCTGGAAGGCCTGGATGGTCTGGAGCACCAGGTTGAAGAAGATCACCGGGGACAGCATGGGCACGGTGATGGACAGGAACTGCCGCCACCGGCTCGCCCCGTCCACAGCTGCCGCCTCGTACAACTCCCCCGGGATCTGCTGGAGTCCGGCCAGGAAGATGACCATCGGCGCGCCGAACTGCCACACCGTCAGCAGTGCGATGGCCAACAGCGCCCAGCCGGGCTGATTGACCCAGCCACCCGTCCCGAGCAGGTTGTCGACCGTGCCGCCGTCGTTGAAGACCGCCCTCCATACGAGGGCGATGGACATGGAGGCGCCGAGCAGGGAGGGTGCGTAGAAGGCCGAGCGGTAGAAGCCGCGTCCGCGCCGCATGGACTTCAGGGCGAGCGCGACGACCAGGGCCAGGCCGAGTTGGAGGGGCACGGCGATCACGACGTACGTGAGGGTCGCGACGACCGAGCGCCAGTAGCGCGGGTCCTCGGTGAACATCTGCGTGTAGTTGCGCAGGCCCACCCACTGCGGCGGGTTGAACAGGTCGTAGTCGGTGAAGGAGAGATAGAGCGAGACGGCCATCGGGAGCAGCGTCAGCACGGCCGCGCCGAGGACCCACGGGGAGAGGAACACCCAGGCGGCGCCCTCGCGCCCGCGTCGCGGGGGCTTCTTTCCGGTGGCGGTCTGCCGGGTTCGTACGGCCGTCGGCATCTCGGTGGTGGTCATGACCGCAGCTCCGCCTTCGCCTCGGTGATGTAGTTCTCGGCTGCCTCGCGGGGCGACATCCGCTCGTACGACACCTGGTCGTAGTCGCGCATGAAGGTGGTCTGCAGGGCACTGTCGCCCGAAGGCGGCGCCTGGGGCGGGGCGTTGAGGTCACCGTCCACGGAGGCCTGGTAGTCGGCGATCGTCCTGTCGAAGTCCTTCAGCCCGGGCGCGATCGCCTCGCGGACCGTATCGTTGACGGGGATGCCGCGGGTCGCGCCGAGGATCTTCGCCGCGTCCATGTCGTTCAGCATGAAGTCGACGAACCGGGCGGCCTGCTTGGGGTGTTCGGAGGCCTCGGCGACGCCCATGAACATCGACGGCTTGAAGTACTGGCCGGGTGTCCCGTCCTCACCCGACGGCATGGGCGCCAGGGTGACTCCCCCGGGGACGAGAGCGAGGAAGCCGCTGGCGGGCGCGTCCCAGTTCATGTCGGAGATGGCCTTGCCACGGCCCAGCGGGGTGTTCTCGACCGTGCCGTCGAGCTGGGTGGTCTCCTCAGCGGGCGAGACGGCACCCTCGCGGCGCAGCTTGTCGGTGAAGGTCCACCACTCGGTCAAGTCGTCGGCGGTGAAGCCGAGTTGTCGGTCCTTGGTGTAGAGGTCCTTGCCCTGGCCGCGCAGCCACACCTCGAAGCAGTCCTCGCTCTGGCCGGGGTCGGTGCCGCCGGGCTTGCCGGTCTCCTTCGCAAGGGCGCGCATCGCGTCGGCCCAGTCGCTCCAGGTCCAGCCCTCGCGCGGCAGCTCGACGCCCGAGGCCTTCCACTGCTTCGCGTCGTACGCGGTCGTCTCGGTACCGCGCGCCTGGGGGATCGCGTACTGCTTGCCCTCAACGACGCCCGTGGCCAGCAGGCCCTTGTCGATGTCGGCGGTGGTGAGCGCGGACCTCTGCTGCGCGAGGTCCAGGAGGACGCCACCGGAGGCGTACTGGTCGATCATGCGGTAGTCGAGCTGCATCACGTCGGGGGCGTCGCCACCGGCCGCCTGTGTGGCCAGCTTCTGCTTGTACGGCTCGTATCCCGAGAACGACGTCTGGATGTCGATGCCGGGGTTCCGTTCCTCGAACAGCGCGACGGCCTCCTCGGTGCGGGCCGCCCGGTCCGGGTTGCCCCACCAGGTGTAGCGCAGCACGACCTCGCCTCCGCCGGCCGAGTCGCCGGATCCCGAACAGCCGGTGAGCGACGCACAGAGCGCCAGCACCGCGGCCGTCACGCAGGACCTCGTTGTCCTGTTTCCGGGCATGTGTGGGGTCACCTCTCTCGGGCAGAAAGCGCTTGCGAGCAAAACGACCCTAGGTATCGTCCGGATGTCCGTACAAGCCCTCGTGCGCCACTTCCCTGGAACTGTCCGGGATCTTCACCGGCGGAACTGCCACGGCTCTTCGCCGGAGTCATCGACACCCAGCGAACGGAGACATTTATGAGTTTTGAGACCGAACGGCGCCGCCGTCGCTGTGCCGTGGTGGGGCTGGGCGCACGGGCCCGGCTCTTCACCGAGGCGCTGGCCGGTCCCTACGCAGACCGGATCGAGCTGGTGGGTTTCTGCGATGTCAACGCGCACCGCATGGCCGTCCACAACGAGTGGCTGGCCGCCGACCACCCCGGACGGGCGCCCGTACCGGCGTACGCGGCCGAGGACTTCGAGCTCATGCTTCGTGATGAGCGCGTCGACCTGGTCGTGGTGTGCGGCGTGGATCGCACGCACGATCAGTACATCGTGGGGGCTCTGGAAGCGGGCTGCGACGTGGTCACCGAGAAGCCGATGACGACGGACGCCTCGCGGGCCCGGCGCATCCTGGACGCCCAGCGGCGCACGGGCCGCGAGGTACGGGTCGCCTTCAACTACCGCTACAACCCGGTGCATTCAGCCGTCCGTCAGTGCCTGTGGTCCGGCGAGATCGGCGAGATCGGCTCGGTGCACTTCGAGTGGCTGCTCGATCTGCGGCACGGCGCGGACTACTTCCGGCGGTGGCACCGCGACAAGGCCAACTCCGGTGGCCTGATGGTCCATAAGGCGACTCACCATTTCGACCTGGTGAACTGGTGGCTGGGCACATCGCCCGAGACGGTCTTCGCGCAAGGCGGTCTCTTCTTCTACGGGGAGAGTGCGGGGCGGCGGCGAGGACTTGCGCGTTCGTATATGCGGGCTCATGGCGACCCCGCCGCCGACGGCGACCCCTTCGCCGTACGCCTTGCGGATTCGCCCGTGCTTCAGTCGCTGTATCTCGACGCCGAGGGGGAGGACGGGTACCACCGCGACCAGAACGTCTTCGGCCCCGGCGTGACGATCGAGGACGACATGGCGGTACTCGTGCGGTACGCCTCGGGCGCGACGCTGACGTACCACCTGACGGCGTACGCCCCTTGGGAGGGCTACCGGGTTTCGTTCAACGGGAGTTCGGGGCGGCTGGAGCTGCTCGTGGAGGAAACGACGTGGACCCGCCCGGACGCCGTCGGGTCGGAGGGCTCGAGTCCTGTCATGCACGGCTCGGCGGCCGACGATGAGGCGGGCCGTACCGAGCTGCTGCTGCGGCGCTTCTGGGAGCCGCCGCGTGAGGTGAAGGTCTCGACGGGCGAAGGCGGCCACGGGGGAGGGGACGTCCGCATGCTGGCGGACCTGTTCGGCGAGCGGACGGAAACCCCGGATGCCCTGGGCCGCGCGGCGGACGCGACGGACGGGGCGCGGTCCCTGGTCACGGGGCTGGCGGCGAATCGGTCGTTCGAGACGGGGGCAGTGGTCCGGGCTCGGGATTTGCTGGACGTTTGAGGGGTTCGGTTCCCGCGGTTGAGGGGGTGGGGTGGGGTCGTGGGGGTGGGTGCGTGCGCGTTCGGGGTGGCTGGTCGCGCCCACGATGGGGGGTCCCGTCGCGAACACGGCTTTGCTGAACGGCGACTGCCCCCGGCAGGTGGATCCGGGAATGTCACAGATCACCCAGACGCTGTCCCATGCACAGCCGGAACCGTCGCGCCCGCACCCGTCCACCGTCAACAGGAGACCGAATGCCCGATGCGAGTGACATCGAGGTCGTCGTCTTCGACATCCTCGGAACGATGGTCGACGAGCCAGGCGGGCTTCGAGCGGCCATTCGCGACGCGGTGCCCGCGTCCGACGATGCGTCGGTCGACCAGCTGCTCACTGTGTGGCAAGAGCATGTCGAGCACGAGCAGCGACGCATCGAGGAACAAGGCCGGGCGTACGCGAACACCGGGATCATCGACCGCGAGGCAGCTCAACGCGTAGCCGACTGTGCCGGGCTCACCGACCCGGAGGCCATCGGGCGACTGGCTACCGCGAGTCAGCGCCTCAAGCCCTGGAACGACTCCGTCGCCGAACTCACGCGCCTCGCGCGGCGATTTCCTGTACTGGGGCTCTCCAACGCCAGCCGCGCGACGCTGCTCCGACTCAACGCATACGCCGGGCTGCGCTGGCACCAGGCGTTGTCCGCCGAGGATGCCCGGGCCCACAAACCCGCACCGGAGGTCTACCGGCTCGCGATCGACGCGGCAGGATGCCCACCGGAGCGTGTGCTGATGGTCGCCGCCCACGCCTGGGACCTCCGCGGAGCTCAGACGGCGGGAATGCGAACCGCCTACGTTCAGCGACCAGTCGGGGATCCTCCGAAGGGGACCGACACCTTCGATTGGCGGTCAAACACCTTGGAGGAGTTGGTCGCCGAGCTGACGGCGACGTAGCACGCCGATCTGATCGGCGCCGCCCCACGCGGGCTCTGCGAGTCACCCGCGCGGCTAGCCTGCCTACGATCACCTCATGGTCCTCTTCCTCCTGGAACGCGTAGCTCCGAGTCCCGTCGACCAGGTCTGGCGGCGGCTGACGACATGGGAACGCCATGGGGACGTCGTACCGCTCACCCGGGTCACCGTCGTCACCTCGCCGCCGACCCGGGAGGGCACGGTCTTCGTGGCGCGATCGGGAATCGGCCCCCTCACGTTCGACGACCCGATGGAGGTCGTCACCTGGCGACCGCCGACGGAGGGACGCTCAGGGATGTGCCGCCTGCTCAAGCGTGGGACCTTCGTGACGGGGTGGGCCGAGATCGCGGTGCATCCATACGGGAACGGAGGTTCACGGGTGGTGTGGCAGGAGGAACTGCGCGTACGCCGACTGCCGACCGCCTTCGACCGGCCACTGGCGTGGGTGGCCCGGTGGATGTTCGGGCGCGCGGTGGACGGGTTGTTGAAGCTGCCTTGATCGCCGTGTCGGCGCTCATGTGCAATCCCCAAGCATCTGCATGATCAGCTTCACGTACCCTGCGGATTCGGTTCAGTGCCGTTCCGGATCGAACTCCAGCACCTGCGTGAGCCGGATGTTGTTGCCCGACGGGTCCCTGAACGACGTGTCGATCCCGTACGCCTGCGCCGTCGGCGGGTCGTTGAACTCGACGCCACGCGCGGACAGTTCGTCGTACGCGGCCTTGCAGTCATCGGTCTCCAGGAACAGCGTGCCGCCCGCACCCTTGGCCACCAGATCCGACAGCTGGTCGCTGCTCGCCTCGTCCAGCATCGGCTGCCCCGGTATCGGCATCAGCACCAGCGCCGGACCGTCCCCGCCAGGCGGGGCGACGCACAGCCACCGGAAGCCCCATGTCTCCATCGCCACGTCCGCCCGCACCTCCCAGCTGAGTTTCTTGGTGTAGAAGTCAAGAGCCTCGTCCTGGTCGTGCACCCAGAACTGCGCATTGGCGATCTTGATCGTCGTCATGGTCGCTCCTCGGTCGGTTGCCTGGAATCGACGCTAGGCAGTCGGCAACGCCGTGTCTTCTCGAAACGTACGGTTTCGTGGCCGTCCGTAGGTCATCGCCACACAGCGGGGGATGCGCACATGCCGTGCGGCGGGCGGGTGCGCCGCCCGGTACACCTGCGGGGTCATCCCGTACATCCTCCGGAAGCTCGTCGTGAACGAACCGATGCTCTGCACACCGACGGCGACGCCGATCGCGGCCACCGTCCAGTCCGTCGCAAGCAGCAGGGCGGCGGCCCGCTCCAGGCGACGGGTCAGCAGGTACTGGTGCGGCGATTCGCCGAACGCGGCCTTGAAGCGGCGGCTGAAGTGGGTAGGGGACAGCGCGGCGGCCGCGGCCATGTCGGCCACGGTGAGTGCCTCGGAGTAGTGGGCGTCCGCGAGATCCCTGGCGCGGAGCAGGTGACGAGCGATCGGAACATGGGCCACGAGACCCATTGTGAGGCCACCGGGACCCGCCGCTCCCGGAAGTCTCTGTGGCCGGCCGAGGGCATCCTGTGGCGATTGCCTGGGAGGTTCCGGTCCTGCCTGGCACCCTGTCGCACACCGCCGAACCGGGCGGGCACGGTCCGAGCCGCGGAATGAGTGCCCGCGGCACTCCCGCAGGGGGTCGGCTTCGGCCGTGCGGAGCTCATCGCCCCGACTGCGACATTCCGTCCACGAGCTGGCCCAAAAGGACATCTCGGATGCCCTGACCGAAGTCTGTCGGGGTGATCAGTACGCCGAAGACCAGCACGATGACCACGGTCATCTTCTCCGAGTCGGCCGAATCCCTCGGATGCCCGAGCAGCGGGCGCGTCGGCCAGGCCGGCCCGCTGCTCGTCGAACTCCTGGGCCCTCAAAATCCGCCCAGAATCGGCGGATTGGCCAACCGCACCAGTTCCAGGGCCTGTTCGGGGAACCAGTCCCCCGCATCAGGGTCGACCATCCCGCGCTCCGGGTCCTCCGGACCCTCCGTGCCGCGCAGGCACAGCCCGTCCGATTCGCCCGGGATCTTGATCCACAGCCGGGCGTCGTGGAGCGGGTCGCCCGTGCGGAGGGTGGGGCGGGTGCCGAGGCCGCGGTCGGGCGGGTTGCACCAGTCCTGGGGGTCCGTGTACTTCCCCGGGGGCGGGGTCCACGGGCCCCGGCCGTTGCGGCTGGAGTCGGTGACGAAGTGCTTCATACGGGAGGGTGGTACGCGTACGTTCTCCTCCAGCCAGGCCCGGGCGTCGGCGCGTGGCCAGCCCTGGTGGGGGCAGTCGGCCACGTCGCCGCCTCCGTCGACGTACGCGAGGCAGGACGAGATGAGCTTGCCGTACCAGGAGTTGGCGTCGTCGGTCTGGTAGTTGGACGTGTTGGTGTAGAAGCCCGAGGAGCGGGCGATGCCGCCCTTGAGGAGGCGGGGGACGATCGAGTTGACGGTGTGCCAGCCGGGGTGGCCCGTGTCCAGGTACACCCGCGTGCCGCGCAGCGGTTCCAGCTTGTCCACCGCATAGTTGACCTCGGTGTAGCGGGCGGCGGTCAGCGTGCCCTGCGCGTCGTCCTGGCCGCAGTCGGCGGGGACGAGGGCGAGGGAGTCGGGTTCGAGGACCACGAGCGCGTCACGGCTGCCGATCCCGCGCGCGACCGCGTCGATCCACGCCTTGTACTCGGCCGTGTTGGAGGCGCCGCCGCCCGAGTAGTTGGAGCAGTCGCGGCCGGGCACGTTGTAGAGCGCGAAGACGGGCAGGGCGTCGTCCTGGTCCGCATCGCGCGCCACCTCGCGGATCAGCCGCTCGACCTGGGGCGGCGTCTGGTCGCCGTACCAGACCGCCTGCGGCGTGCGTGCCATGGTCAGGATGCCTGCCGCGTCGCGGAGTTGGCCTGCCCGGGTCAGCTCGAAGGCCTGGCGGTACGCCGCCGGGTTGGCCTCGGGGACGTACAGGCCGGGTCTGTGCCGATCGGCATCCGTCGCATCCGTCACAACATTCGCCACATCCGCCGCGCCTGCCGCCGGCGCGCTCAGCACAGAGGCCAGGCCAACCAGTAAGGCAGCCAGGCCTGTTGAGATACGTCGCATGGGTTCACTCCTGTTCGCAACGGTCACCGGGGACTTGCGGACTTACGGGAGCGCTCCCACGAGCCTCGTCGCGTACCTGGCGGCCCGTCAAGGTGGCTGCAACAGACGACTCTTGTCCGCAGCACGACCGGCCTCAGGCCACCGACCCCATCCGCCCCGCCACCGACGCAGCAGCCGTCGCGTCGTGATGAATCGGCGTATGCGCCCCCGTCAGCGAAACCCCGCTCCCCCCACGCCGATTCGCGACGATCTCGGACGCGATCGACAGCGCCGTCTCCTCGGGCGTACGGGCCCCGAGATCCAGCCCGATCGGGGACCGGAGCCGCGCCAACTCCAGTTCTGTTACGCCCACTTCACGCAACCGCACCTTGCGGTCGAGGTGCGTGCGGCGCGAACCCATGGCACCCACGTACGCGACCGGCAGCCCTAGCGCCAGCCGCAGCAGCGGTACGTCGAACTTGGCGTCGTGGGTCAGGACGCACAGGACCGTACGGGCGTCCACCGACGTCCGCTCCAGGTACCGGTGCGGCCACTCGACCACGACCTCGTCGGCCTCCGGGAAGCGGGCCGCCGTCGTGAAGACGGGACGCGCATCGCACACCGTCACGTGGTACCCGAGAAACTTGCCGATGCGCACCAGCGCCGACGCGAAGTCGATCGCACCGAAGACGATCATCCGCGGCGGCGGCACCGACGACTCGACCAGCACCGTGAGCGGCGCTCCGCAACGAGAGCCCTGCTCTCCTATCTCCAGGGTGCCGGTGCGGCCCGCGTCCAGGAAGGCACACGCCTCGGCCACCACCGTGCGGTCCAGCTCGGGATGGGCGCCGAATCCGCCCTCGTACGAGCCTCCCCCGGACTCCGTCCGGGGGGACCCCCACTTTGCTTCGCCCGGCCGTACGAGCAGCGCGCGGCCCAACAACTCCCCCGGCCCGGAGACGATGCGCGCGATCGCCGCCGCCTCCCCGCGGGCGGCGGCGGACAGCGCCGCCGCGAACACATCCCGGTCGGGTGCCGAAGCGCGTACCGGCGTCACCAGGATGTCGATGACGCCGCCGCACGTCAGGCCCACCGCGAAGGCGTCCTCGTCGCTGTAGCCGAAGCGCTCCAGAACCGGGACCGACTCCCCGTCCGCCAAGGCCTGTTGGCACAGCTCGTACACCGCGCCTTCCACGCAGCCCCCGGAGACCGAGCCGATCACCGACCCCTCGGAGTCCACCGCCAGGGCGGCGCCGGGCTGGCGGGGCGCACTGCCGCCGACGGCCACCACGGTGGCCACGGCGAAGTCGCGGCCCTGCTCGACCCACCGGTTCAGCTCTTCGGCGATGTCCAGCATCTCGTTCTCCTCACGGGTACGGGGGCGAGTGGCGGGCGTCATCGAACGCCGGGGGTCGGGGGCGGAGTCCCCAGGAAAACTCCCCTCCGCCCCGGAGCGGTTACATGCCGGTGAGGTGCTCCGGCCGCACCGGCGTCCGGTTCAACTCAAGACCCGTCGCGTTCCGAATCGCCGCCAGGACGGCCGGAGTCGACGAAAGCGTCGGAGCCTCGCCCACGCCCCGGAGCCCGTACGGCGCGTGGGCGTCGGCGAGTTCGAGCACGTCGACGGGCATGGTCGGCGTGTCCAGGATCGTGGGGATCAGGTAGTCCGTGAAGGACGGGTTGCGGACCTTCGCCGTCTTCGGGTCGACGAGGATCTCCTCCATGACGGCCATGCCCAGGCCCTGCGTCGTGCCGCCCTGGATCTGGCCGACGACGGAGAGCGGGTTGAGGGCCTTGCCGACGTCCTGGGCGCAGGCCAGCTCGATGACCTTCACCAGGCCCAGTTCGGTGTCGACCTCGACCACGGCGCGGTGTGCGGCAAAGCTGTACTGGACGTGTCCGAAGCCCTGCCCGGTATGCCGGTCGAACGGCTCGGTCGGCCGGTGCCGCCATTCCTCCTCGACCTCGACCGCCTCGTCCTCGAGTACGTCCGCCAGGCCGGCCAGCACCTCACCGCCGTCGGTGACGACCTTGCCGCCCTCCAGCAGCAGCTCGGCGGTGGCCCAAGCGGGGTGGTACGTACCGAACTTGCGGCGCCCGATCTCCAGGACCCGCTCGCGGACCAGTTCGCAGGCGTTCTTGACGGCGCCACCAGTGACGTACGTCTGACGCGACGCCGAAGTCGAGCCCGCGGAACCCACCTGCGTGTCGGCCGGCTGGATCGTCACCTGAGTGACGCCGAGCTCGGTGCGGGCGATCTGCGCATGGACGGTGACGCCGCCCTGGCCGACCTCCGCCATCGCCGTGTGGACGGTGACGACAGGCTCGCCGCCGACAACCTCCAGACGAACGCGGGCAGTTGAGTAGTCGTCGAAGCCCTCGGAGAAGCCGACGTTCTTGATCCCGACCGCGTACCCGACACCACGCACGACGCCTTCGCCGTGCGTGGTGTTGGACAGGCCGCCCGGCAGCTGGCGTACGTCCGCGCCCTCGGAGCTCGCCCATTGGCGCTCCGGCGGCAGGGGCATCGCCTTGACGCGGCGCAGGAGTTCGGCGACCGGGGCGGGTGAGTCGACGGGCTGGCCGGTGGGCATGATCGTGTCCTGCTCCATGGCGTTGAGCCGGCGGAACTCGACCCGGTCCATGCCGACCTTGTCGGCGAGCTTGTCCATCTGCGCCTCGTACGCGAAGCACGCCTGCACCGCGCCGAAGCCGCGCATGGCGCCGCAGGGCGGGTTGTTGGTGTAGAGGGCGAGGGCTTCGATGTCGACGTGGTCGATGGCGTACGGGCCCGCGCCGAGCGAGGCCGCGTTGCCGACGACGGCGGGTGAGGCCGAGGCGTACGCGCCGCCGTCCAGGACGATGCGGGCCTTCAGATGCGTCAGCTTGCCGTCCTTCGTTGCCCCGTGCTCGTAGAAGAGCTTCGCGGGGTGGCGGTGGACATGGCCGAAGAAGGACTCGAACCGGTTGTAGACGATCTTCACCGGCTTGCCCGTGCGCAGCGCCAGCAGACAGGCGTGGATCTGCATCGACAGGTCCTCGCGCCCGCCGAACGCGCCACCGACGCCGGACAGAGTCATCCGCACCTTCTCCTCGGGCAGGCCGAGGACCGGGGCGATCTGGCGGAGGTCGGAGTGCAGCCACTGGGTGGCGATGTAGAGGTCGACGCCGCCGTCCTCCGCGGGGACCGCCAGACCGGACTCCGGGCCGAGGAACGCCTGGTCCTGCATGCCGAAGGTGTACTCGCCCGTGACGATGAAGTCGGCGCTACGGCGGGCCTGGGCCACGTCTCCGCGGATGATCGGCTGGCGGTGCAGGATGTTGGGGTGAGTGACGTGGGCGGCGTGGTGATCCGCGCGGTTCTCGTGGATCAGCGGCGCGTCGGGGGCGGTCGCGGTCAACTCATCAGTGATGACCGGGAGTTCGCGGTATTCCACCTTGATCTTGGCGGCGGCGCGGCGTGCGGTCTCCGGGTGGTCGGCGGCGACGATCGCGACGGGTTCGCCGTGGTGGCGTACGCGGCCATGGGCCAGTACGGGGGTGTCCGGGAACTCCAGTCCGTAGTGCCGCACGTCGGTCGGCAGGTCGTCGTACGTCATGACGGCGTACACGCCGGCCTGCGCGAGGGCTTCGGAGGTGTCGATCGACACGATCTCCGCGTGTGCCACCGGAGAGCGCAGGATCTGGCCCCACAGCATGTCCTCGTGCCACATGTCGGAGGAGTAGGCGAACTCTCCGGTGACCTTGAGTGTGCCGTCCGGGCGGAGCGTGGACTCGCCGATGCCGCCCTTGGTCCGCGAGCCCTGGGTGACCTTGGTGGGAGTGCCGAGGGGAGTGTTGTCGCCTGCCATGCTCAGACCGCCTCTCCCTGCCGGGCGGCCGCAAGGCGGACCGCGTTCATGATCGTCTCGTAGCCGGTACAGCGGCAGAGGTTGCCCGACAGCGCCTCGCGGATGTCCTCGTCGGTCGGAGTCGGGTTGCGCTCCAGCATCTCGTCGGCCGCGACCAGCAGGCCGGGGGTGCAGAAGCCGCACTGCACGGCGCCTGCGTCGATGAACGCCTGCTGGATCGGGGAGAGTTCACCACCCTCCCCGGTCTGGGAGTCGGTACCGTGCGCGGCCCACCGTTTGGCCTCGTCGAGGGACGTACCGCAGGAACCGGTTGCGCGGGAATCGGTTGCGTGGGAATCACCGCCGCAGGCCCGCTGCCGTGCGTGCTCCGCCAGCCCCTCGACCGTGACGACCTCGCGCCCCTCGACCTGGCCCGCCGCGACCAGACACGAACACACCGGTACGCCGTCGAGCCGGACCGTGCACGAGCCGCACTCGCCCTGCTCGCAGGCGTTCTTGGAACCCGGCAGCCCCAGGCGCTCCCTCAGCACGTACAGCAGGGACTCGCCCTCCCAGACGTCGTCGGCTTCCTGGGGGCGGCCGTTGACCGTGAAATTGACGCGCATTACGCGACTCCCTCCGTGGCGGCGGTGCCGCGGTACGACTCCCAGGTCCAGGTCAGTGTCCGGCGGGCCATGATGCCCACCGCGTGGCGGCGGTAGTTCGCGGTGCCCCGGACGTCGTCGATCGGGCTGCAGGCGGCGGCGCACAGGTCCGCGAACTGCTTGGCGACCGATGGGGTGATGATCTTGCCGTTGTCCCAGAAGCCGCCCTCGTCGAGCGCCGCGTTCAGGAACTCCTCGGCGGCCTTGGCCCGCACGGGCGTGGGCGCGGCCGAGCCGATGCCGGTGCGGACCGTGCGCGACGCCGGGTGCAGGGCGAGACCGAAGGCGCAGACCGCGATCACCATCGCGTTCCGCGTGCCGACCTTGGAGAACTGCTGCGGCCCGTCGGCCTTCTTGATGTGGACGGCCCTGATCAGTTCGTCGGCGGCGAGGGCGTTGCGCTTCACACCGGTGTAGAAGTCGTCGATCGGGATGCGGCGGGAGCCTCGTACGGACTCGGCTTCGACCTCGGCGCCCGCCGCGAGGAGCGCGGGGTGGGCGTCGCCGGCCGGGGAGGCGGTGCCGAGGTTGCCGCCGACGCCTCCGCGGTTGCGGATCTGCGGGGAGGCGACCGTGTGGGAGGCGAGGGCGAGACCTGGGAGTTCGGCCCGCAGGTTCTCCATGATGCTCGTGTACGGGACCGAGGCGCCGAGTCGCACGCTGTCCTCGCCGACCTCCCAGTCGCTCAGTTCGCCGATGCGGTTCAGGTCCAGGAGGTACTCGGGCCGGCGGTGATCGAAGTTGATCTCGACCATCACATCGGTGCCGCCCGCAATCGGCACAGCGGTGGGGTGCTCGGCCTTTGCGGCGAGCGCCTCCTCCCAGCTGCCGGGGCGAAGGAAGTCCATGAGGGGCTCTCTCTTCGTATCGTGGGGCGTTCCGTTTGAGCCAGACCGGGGACGGCGACGGGATCGGCTCGATCAGGAGCTGTTCACAGGGATTGAGATCAGTACACCTCGGGGTCCCTCACCTGGGTCAGTCACGGAAACCATGAAGGAGTCGGCTGGCCAGGGCGATCGTCTTGTAGATTCGTCTGAACGGGGGACGCCTGCAACGTCATCGTTCTCCTCGGGAAACATCGGACACGGTCCCCCGGGAACCAGAGATTTCCAGACAAGGAACGGCGGCGACGAGAATGCGGCTGCGCGCACTGCTGGACACCGACGCTCTGGGCCTCAGGCTGCTCGGCGGCGAGGACGAGCTGGACCGCACCGTGCGCGGGGTGATGACCACGGATCTGCGGGACCCCAGCCGCTATCTCTCCGGCGGTGAACTGGTCCTCACGGGTCTCGCGTGGCGGCGCGGAGCGGCGGACTCCGAGCCATTCGTACGGATCCTCGTGGCGGCCGGGGTCACGGCCCTGGCCGCCGGCGAGGCCGAGCTGGGCGACATCCCCGACGATCTGGTGCTGGCCTGCGCCCGGCACCGGCTGCCGCTGTTCGCCGTCGACGAGTCGGTGGCCTTCGCGACGATCACCGAGCATGTCGTACGGCAGGTCTCGGGCGAGCGGGCCGGGGATCTGGCGGCCGTGGTGGACCGGCACCGCCGGATGATGACCTCCGGCCCGGCGGGCGGCGGTCCGGACGTGGTCCTGGATCTGCTCGGCTCCGATCTGGATCTACGGGCCTGGGTGCTGTCCCCCGCCGGGCGCGCGATCGCGGGCTCGAACCTCTCGGGGCCCCGGCCGTCCGCCGAGGTGCGCGCCGAACTGGCCGCCGAGCACCTGGCGGCGGCGCGAACGGGACGACGCGGGCCGTACCGCGTGTGGGTGGGCGGCACGACGTACTCCCTGTTCCCGATCCTCAGCAGCGGCAGAGGGGCGGCGGCTTCGCGCGACGTACGGGAGACGGTGCTGTCGGACTGGCTGCTCGCGGTGGAGGCGGACGCCGGGGACTGGCCGGAGGAGCGGCTCGACCTGCTCCACGGCGTGACGCAGCTGATCGCGGTGGAGCGCGACCGGCGGGACGCGGCGCGTACGGTACGGCGCAGACTCGCCCAGGAAGTGCTGGAGCTGGTGCAGAGCGGGGCGGCGCCCGCCGAGATCGCGGCGCGGCTGCGGGTTGCCGCGCCCGTGCTGCTGCCGGGGCTCGGCGCGGCCCCGCACTGGCAGGTCGTGGTGGCCCGTGTCGAGTGGGACGGCGGGGAGATCGAGGGCGGTCCTGTGGCTCAGTCCCTGCTGGAGGAGATCCTCGTCGATCCGGTGTCGTCCGGGCCGGAGCCGTCCGACCGGATCGCGGTGGCCCATACGGGTGAGGAGGCGATCGCGCTCGTACCCCTGTCGGCCATGGCCTCGGACCACGACGGCTCGGAGTCGGGGCTGCTCGCCGACGCGCTGCTGGAGGCCGTCCGCGGCCCGCTGTCGGCGGGCCTCAACGACGACGGCCGGCTCACGATCGGCGTCAGCGCGGCCGTGCACTCGGCGGAGGGACTGCGGGGCGCGCTGGAGGAGGCCCGGCATGCCCGCCGGGTCGCCGCCGCCCGTCCAGGCCGGGTGTGCGCGGCGGGGCATCAGGAGCTGGCCTCGCATGTGCTGCTCCTGCCGTTCGTGCCGGACGACGTGCGCCGTGCCTTCACGGCTCGCCTCCTTGATCCGCTACGGGACTACGACCGCCGGCATCGCGCCGAGCTGATCCCCACGCTCGAGGCGTTTCTCGACTGCGACGGCTCCTGGACGCGGTGCGCGAGCCGCCTGCATCTGCACGTCAACACGTTGCGTTACCGGGTGGGCCGTATCGAGCAGTTGACGAGCCGCGACCTGTCACGGCTCGAGGACAAGCTGGACTTCTTTCTGGCGTTGCGGATGAGTTGAGATCACGGGGGGGGCACGGCGCTCGCGAGAAGCCGTGAGTGGTGGAAGGTGGCATGAAGTGCCGTTCGTTGTCCCATAGCTTTGTGAAATCTTTCACCCACCCCCTTGGCCAGGCGCGTCCATTCGTGCTGAGATGCCGCCACCACTCAACAGCTCAATGGCGTGCTCGGGGAGGGCAACGTGGCGTATCCCGCCATGTCTGGTTACGGAACGGCTGCAGGGGACGATCCACTCCAGACCGCGGTATGGCGGCTGCGCTCGCGTGCCTGCTGGGCCGACGCAGCCGCACTCCTCGAACCCGTCACGGCTCCCGCCGCGCTGCAGCGGGCCTCGCTCCTCGTCGAGCGGTGCCTCTACACCGAGCAGGGCTGGGCGGAGGCCGAGGACGCGCTGCGCACGGCGGAGGCGCTGGCACGGAGTGACGAGGAGCGGGGTGCGGCGGCCTGCGAGCGCGGGCAGCTGGCGTACGCGGCCACGCTGCTCGGGGTGCGGGACCGGGCGGACGAGGCGCGGGCCGCGCTCGGCCGGGCGGCGGCGCTGATCGCGCCGAGCGCTCCGGGCCGGGCCCTGCTCGACTTCCGGCGCGGGCTGCTCGCCGAGAACCTCGCGCACTCCCCGCAGGCGGCCCGCGCCGCGTACCGTCGCGCCCACGCCGGGGCGACCGCCCAGGGCGATGCGCTGCTGCTCTCCTTCACCTGGCGTCATCTCGCCGGACTCGCCCTGCGCGAAGGGGAGTTGGCGGAGGCCCGGCACGGTTTCACCGAATCGCTGCGGATCCGAGAGGAGTTGGGTTACCTGGTCGGTACGGCACCCGCGCTGGCCTCCCTCGCCGACGCCGAGACCGAGCCGGACGCGTCCCGGCTGCGGGCCGAGGCGGCAAGGCTGTTCCGGCTCCTCGGGGGCGTACCGACATGGCTGGCACCGCGGTTGGCTCCGCCGGCGGCTACGGCGTGAGGGTGGGGCCGTGACGGTGCCGGGCTGGGCGGCCTTGGTGAAGTCAGGTGCGGTACCGCGCCCCAAGGGAGGCCTCAGGCCCCTTGGGGACGCGGGGAACTGCGCGACCAGCCCCCACCGGCCCGCGGGTTCATCACCGGTCCCCAGCGGAGCGCTTACGCGCCCGTGAAGTGATCCCTTACGAGGGACTGCGTCGTCGCCAGGTCCTTGTTGATCAACGCTTCGAGGAGCTCGGTGTGTTCGGCGGCGTTCGCGGTCAGGGCAGCGCGGCGGCGGGAGGCAGGGCCGGTGGCGGACGGCCACTGGGCGCGGCGGTGCAGGTCGTCGGCGATCCGTACCAACTGCTCGTTGCCCGAGAGGGCGAGCACCGCGCGGTGGAAGGCACGGTCGGACTCGACGTAGGTGGCCCGGCAGCCGGTGGCCGCGGCCCGCGCCGTCGCCTTGGCGAGAGGACGCAGCTCCACCCACCGCTCGGCGGGCACACTACGGGCCAGCCGCTGCATGACGGGCACCTCCAGCAGCACCCGGATCTCGGCAAGCTCGGCCAGCTCCCGCGCCCCACGCTCGACAACCCGGAACCCCCGGTTCGGCACCACCTCCACGGCCCCCTCGACCGCGAGCTGCTGCATCGCTTCACGCACGGGAGTCGCGGAGACCCCGAACCGCTCGCCGAGCACGGGGGCGGAGTAGACCTCGCCGGGCGCGAGCTCTCCGCCCACGAGGGCGACGCGGAGGGCGTCGAGGATCTGGCCTCGGACGGAGGATCGCTGGACGACGGGGCGGGGGGCTGCCGGTTGGGTGGACGGGGCGGGCCCGCCCGCCGCACCGGCCTGCGGGCGCCCGCGTGCCGCGCGTGGTTGCGGGATCGGGGTCTCGCTGTGGGTGTGCTCGCCCCGGGCGGGGTCCGAGTGCGCGGCAGCGCCCTGCGGCGTGCCGCTCCCGGGGCCCGCCTCTACGCGATTGCCCGCGGCACCGCGCGTACGCTCCCGGTCCGCATCCGCCGCCCCCTGCTGCGGGGGCACCTTGGCTCCCGCCGTCCTCGGGCGGACGTCCGGGGCGGGGCCGGCCTCCGCCGACGTATCCCCCGTGTCCCCGGCGGAGCCGTTGCGCGGGCCGACCTGGTTCACGGGGCCTCCTCCGGGGTTGGCGGTACTTGTGGCTATTGCGGGTGATGTGGTCGTAAGTCTGCACGATAGGCGCAGCGGGCGGCAGTTCAAACCTCGACCACATCGGATAAGGTAAGCCTTACCTGGTAGACGAGCGTGAGGGGTGGGGGTCCGTACATGGTCGTCACGGAGGCGTACGACCGCCTGACCGAGGCGTATCCCTACCTGGGCATCACGGAACTCGGCCCCGAGGAGGAGGCTCCGCAGGGTGGCGGCTGGGTAGCCGTCGACCGGCTCGCAGCAGGCGGAGAAGACCTCGACGCGTTCCTCGCGTGGGACAACGCACAGGTACTCAAGGACTACAAACAGCAGGCCCGCCCCGACGTCATCGCCAGCTTCGGTCTCCACCGGTACGCCTGGCCGGCCTGCCTGCTGTTCACGGTGCCGTGGTTCCTGCTGCGCCGCGTGCCCCGTTTCCCCTTGGAGAACGTCTCCTACCAGCGCGAGCTGGGCCGCATGGCGGTGCGAGTCGACGGATTCGCCTGCCTGCCCAACGACCCGGCGGCCACGCTGCCCGGCGCTCGCGTCGTACCGGACGAGGAGGCCCTGCGCGAAGAGGTACGGGCAGCCGTCGCCGAGCATCTTGAACCGGTACTCGGCGGCTTCGGCCCCCGGATGCGCCGCCGGGGCCGTGCCCTGTGGGGCACGGTGACCGACGACCTGGTCGAGAGCCTCCACTACATCGGCCGGCAACTCGGCGAGGAGCCGCGCGTGATGGCCGAGCTGGAGCGGCTGCTCCCGGGCACGACCCGCCCGTACGTCGGCACCCCCGCCTTCCGCCAACTGACCGGCCCCGGCGGCGACTCACTGTCCACCCGCGACCGGGCCAGCTGCTGCTTCTTCTACACCCTGGAACCCGAGGACACCTGCGCCAACTGCCCCCGCAACAGCGAGGCGGTCCGCATCGAGAAGCTGGCGGCGCCAGCGGCAGGTTGAGCGCCCTTCGCAGCAAGTGCGCTGCCGCCAGGGTAAGTTGAGAGCCACTGCGAGCCGCGAGCGAACCCCCCAGGTTACGAGCGATTCACAACTTCCTCACTTGTCGCAGGAACTATCCGTGGAACCACCGATACGGGTAATCTTATTCGCACTCAACTCCTGTCCCTCGACCGGCAGTTCGAGCAGAACGTCGCCCTGCGCATCCCCTTGCACTCCCTTGGCGGCCTCTTGCGCCGAAAACCCCTGAGGGCCGACGGGATTGGGCCACTATGGCGGGCGTTACGCCCTATCCCAATGCAAGGGACCCCAGATGAGACTGACCGACATATCGCTGAACTGGCTGCTTCCGGGCGCCGTACTGCTCCTGGGCATGCTGGCGGCGGTTGCGGTGCTCGCGCGCGGCAAGCGCGCCGGGGAGAAAGCGGAAGCGGACGACTCTTGGGAACGCAGCGAGGAGCGACGCCGGCGCAAGGAGGCCATCTACGGCACCGCCTCCTACGTGCTGCTGTTCTGCTGCGCCGCGGTCGCCGCAGCGCTCTCCTTCCACGGACTGGTCGGCTTCGGTGAGCAGAACCTGAATCTCTCCGGCGGCTGGCAGTACCTCGTTCCGTTCGGCCTGGACGGCGCCGCGATGTTCTGCTCGGTGCTCGCGGTACGCGAGGCCAGCCACGGTGACGCGGCCCTCGGTTCCCGGATACTTGTGTGGACGTTCGCGGCCGCTGCCGCCTGGTTCAACTGGGTGCACGCCCCTCGCGGCGCCGGCCACGCGGGCGCCCCGCACTTCTTCGCCGGCATGTCGCTGTCGGCCGCGGTGCTGTTCGACCGGGCTCTCAAGCAGACCCGCCGGGCGGCGCTGCGCGAGCAGGGCCTGGTGCCCCGCCCGCTGCCGCAGATCCGGATCGTCCGCTGGCTGCGCGCTCCCCGTGAGACCTACGGCGCCTGGTCGCTGATGCTCCTCGAAGGGGTGCGCAGCCTGGACGAGGCGGTCGAGGAAGTGCGCGAGGACAAGCGGCAGAAGGAGACGAACCGGCAGCGCCGGCGCGACCAGGAGCGGCTGGACCGGGCCCGCATCAAGGCGCTCACCCGCGGCCACCGCGGACTGATCGGGCGCGGCGGCAGGCAGGTCGAGGTGCAGGCCGTGCAGGCGCCCGCGGCCCCCGCTCAGGTGACCGCGGAGCCCGCCATATCGACGCCGGAACCACTGCCCATGCGCGCCCCCCGTCCCTCCCTCGCGGCCGTTAGAGGCGCCGAGCCGGTCACGGTCGACCTCACGGCCGAGGACGACACCATGGCTCTGCCGCGACTGGACTCCCTGGAGCGCAAGCTCAAGGACCTGGAGCAGCAGTTCGGCTGAGGCTTGATGCCGATGCTGGTGCTCCCCTGAGGCTTCCCCCACATAGTGGCCTTACTTTCTGCGGCGGCGTGGCCTGAACTAGGCCGCGCCGCCGTTCAGTTCGAACCACACCGACTTGCCCACGCGGTGCGCCCGTACGCCCCACTCGTCCGCGAGCGACTCGACGAGCACCAGGCCTCGGCCGTGCGTATCGTCGCGATGCGTACGCTCGTCGGCGTTCGACGGCCGCAGGCTCGGCTTGCGGCCCAGGAAGTCCCGCACCTCCACCCGGAGGCCACGGGGCCCGACAGTGGCTGTGAGCACCGCGTCGCTGTCGGTGTGGACGAGGGCGTTGGTGACGAGTTCACTGGTCAGCAGTTCCGCCGTCTCGGCCCCGCCGGGCTTCCCCCAGCGCGAGAGGAACTCCCGCAGTGCCCTGCGCACTTCGGGCACGGCCCGCAGATCGGCCCGCCGCAGCCTGCGCCTGAGCCGCTGACCACCCTGCCGGTCCCTCGCGCCGTTCGCCGATTCCTCCGCCGACCTCACCGTCTTTGTCGTCTTCACCGAGAAGGCCCCGGATACCACGGGACCGCCCCCTCGTGCCTGCCTCTTCATGACCCCCGCCCGCACGTCGAAGTCGCCCCCTCTTGTTCGAACACTTACACGGGATGCATGCCCCGCCCGGAACGCGCCAGTCATGTCGAATGGTCAACTACCTGCGACACGGCCACGGGTTCCCCGTACAGGAAGGGACAACCCGGTGGGAATCGGCCGTCCTCCGGCCGCTCCACGCGGACATGAGACGGACGCGTCACGCCTCCCAGACCGCTGCCGCCGTGCGGTCGTCGGCGTATCCCTTGACCCTCACCTGGACGTCGGCGAGGAAGGCCGCCATGCCCGGTGGCTCGCTGTCCGTCCAGCGGGCCGTCAGGTGGTGGGCGAGTTCGGATTCGCCGCGCAGCGGTTCGGCCAGCCCGCCCGTGCACAACAGCAGTGTGTCGCCGGGGCGGGCCACGGAAGCGCGGAAGCGGAAGGGCGGGCGGGGCGGTTGGGGAGCGGGTTCGTACGGGCTCGGGGGTGTCGTGATGCCAAGGTCCATGGTCAGCCGGTCGCCCTCCGGGGTCTCGGAGGGCGGCGAGCCGAAGCCGACCACGGCCCCGCCGGTGGTCTCGGCGACCCTCGGCTCGATGTCCTGAAGTTCGCCGTCGCGCAGCCGGAACAGGCCGCCCTCTCCGACGCCGAAGAAGACGCGCGTACGGCAATCCGGGTCGGCGGGAAGCAGCAGGCAGCGCAGGCTCGCCGTGTACTCTTCCGGGTCGATGCCCTGCTCGGCGGCGGCGGCCCGGAGTTTGCCGAGGCTGCGGTCGACGAGCCGGTGCAGCCCGGATTTGAGGTCGCCGCGCCGGGCCGCCCTGATGTCCTCGACGAGCCGCGCATGGCTGCGGCCCACGGCCCGCCCGATCCACCGGCAGGCCTCGGCGGCGGCCAGATGCGCGCCGGGTGTGGCCCGCGCTCCGGTCGCCATGGCGACGAGTACCAGCGCCTGCTCCCCCGTCCCGAACCGCGCGGTCAGCAACGAGTCCCGCCGTGGCTCGCCCCGGTACCGCGCGGAGTCCCCGCGCACGGAAGCGGCCCGCAGCGTGCAGGCTCCGTAGTGCGCCCCGTCCAGCACCGTGTCGGCGACCAGGTCGTCGAGATCGTCGGGGTTCGCGGGCGGCAGGGCGGTGGGTTCGGGGTCGTAGGTGGGCGGGCCGGAGCCGACGTAGCCGACGGTGGGTGGGGCGGGGGTCCGGAAGGCGGACGGCGTGTCTGAAAAGGCTGCTGACGGGTCGTACGACGGGGTGTCCGAAGGGTCGCCTGCAGGGGCGTCGATCAATGTGTCGGGGCCGCCGGCCGGAGGCTCGGCCCGATCAGCTCGTTCAACTCCTTTGCCGTACGAGGCATCCGTGGGCGCATCGGCCCGCTCACTGGCGGCGGAGGCGGAAGCGACCGGTGCTGCCCCCGGCGTCTCCGTGGACGTATCGCCGCCGGACACCTCCGTACCGAATCCCGGCGGCTTGGGACCCGGTGGAGACGGCCTGGGCCCTGGCGGAAAGGAGGCCGGCCCCGGCGGTTCAGGAGGCGGCGCCTCCCAGGGCGCCCGCTGCCGCCGAAGCCCACTGCGCCGCAGTGCGTCGGCGCCCGGCGGCACCGAGGGCTGCGGCACCGAGGGCTGCGGCTCCGAGGCCGACGGTTTCGCGGGGGCGCCCCCGCCGGGCGGACCCTGACGCGGAACAACTCCGACCGTTCCCGCCGCCGAGGCGAACCGGTCGTCGAGGGAGTCGGCCGCGGCCGCCGGTCCCGTGTCCTCGGTGGAGTCGTCGTACAACTGCCGCCACCAGTCGTCCTCATGACCGGTGGGCGTCTCCCCCTGCTGGCTCATGCCCCCAATTGTCCACTGGACGGGCCGGATGAAAACGGTGCATCCGGAAAAACCGCCCGGTGACCCTGACGACGCACGGCAGTCGGTGCCACAGTGACGCAGCCCGGGCAGGGTGACGCAACCGTGGCAGAGAGGCCGGTGGTACGGGAATGATGTGCGGCGGCACGTTTGCGCCGTGGCACTTTTCCGCCACGGCCGGTCATCGAGGAGGGGCGTCGCCGGATGCTGGGAGCGATCGGTCTGGACGAGACGCATGAGTCGGCGTACCGGGCACTGGTGTCCGTGGGCGCCGCCGACGTGCCGGACCTCGCGCGGCGGCTCACGCTCGGTGAGTACGACACGGAGCGGGCGCTGCGTCGGCTGGAGCGGCACGGTCTCGCGGCCAAGTCCTCGGTGCGGCCGGGGCGTTGGGTCGCGGCGCCGCCCGGGGTCGCCCTCGGCGCGCTGCTCACCCAGCGGCGTCAGGAGCTGGAGAAGGCGGAGCTGGCGGCGGCGCGGCTCGCCGAGGAGTACCGCGCGCAGGCCGCCGAGCCCGCCGGGCACGATCTGGTCGAGGTGGTGACGGGCGCGGCGGCCGTCACGCAACGGCTTCTGCAACTCCGGCTCGGTGCGCGCGAAGAGGTGCGCGCGCTGGTCACCGCCGACGCGTCCCTCTTCACCGGGGCGGAGAACGACGCGAAGGAGAAGGCCGCCCGCCACCGAGTGGTCGTCGAGCGCGCAGTGCTGCACCGGCCCACCGGCATCGCCGAACTCTCCGAGGCGCTCGGCCGCGACGAGCGGATACGGGTCGTGGACGAGGTGCCGACCCAGCTGGAGATCGCCGACCGGGCTATCGCCATGGTGCCGTTGGCGTCGGGCGCCCTCGAACCCGCCGCGCTCGTGGTGCACGCGAGCGGGCTGCTCGCCTCGCTGTCGGCACTGTTCGAGTCGGTGTGGCGGGACGCGCTCCCGCTGCGCCTCGGCACGGCCGGCACACCCGCCGAGCAGGAGCCCGACGGACCCGACACCGCCGACCTGGAGATCCTCTCCCTGCTCCTCGCCGGACTGACCGACGCGAGCGTCGCCAAGCAACTGGACCTGGGCCTGCGGACCGTACAGCGCCGGGTGAAGCGGCTCATGGAACTGACGGGCGTGACGACGCGACTCCAGCTCGGCTGGCAGGCGCACGAGCGGGGCTGGGTCGCCCGGGAGCGCAAGGACTGAGCGCCCCAACACATCGGATCTCTCCCGGCTTATTGACGTGCCCCCGCGTCATCTCTAACTTGCGCTAGGGGATAGCTCCGATGAATCTGTCACGTCCCTGTGTCGTGCGAGCCGCCAGGAGGCGCCATGCCCAGCCCGTCCAGACGTACCGTGCTCGCCACCGGCTCCGCGCTCGGCGGGACGCTGCTCGCGGGTGGCCTGCCCGCACCGGCCACGGCGGCTTCCGGCGCAGCCGGCGCGCCCTCCTCCGACCCCTGGCGTACCGTCCTCGACGACGCCGACCTGGTCTGGCAGCGGATGCCGAAGACCTGGTACGAGGGCCCGTTCCTGGGCAACGGCTTCCTGGGGTCCGGCATCTACGCCGAACCGGGCAGGGAGACCGAGGCCATCCGCTTCAACGTGCAGCACTCCGAAGTCCAGGACCACCGCCCGGAGTTCGGCTCGCTCTTCGGGCTCGCGCGGCTGCCGATCGGCCACTTCACACTCGAACCGGTGGGCGGGATCACCGGCCTTGACTGGCGCCTCGGCCTGCGCGACGCCGAGCTGACCGGCACGCTCACCACCGACCGGGGCACGCTCACGATCCGCGCCCTGGTGCACAACTCCCTCTCCGTACTGGCCATCGAGGTGACGCCGAGCGAGGGCGAGCGCGACTTCAAGTGGGTCTTCCACCCCGCGGAGGCGATCAGCCCGCGCGCCGCTTTCCGGCCGCTGCCGGCGGGGTACGCGGCCAACCCGCCCGCCGAGACCGGGCAACACGACGGCATCTCCACCGCCGTACAGCCGCTGCTGTCCGGCGGTCAGCATGTCACCGCGTGGCGGGAGCGCACCCAGGGCCGTACGCGCACGCTGTACGCGCATGTCGCGCACTCGTACCCGAAGTCGACGGCGCTCGGGCGGGCGACGGCCGCCGTCCGCAGCGCCTCGCTCCTCTCGTACGATCTCCTGGCGGTGGCGCATCGTGCCTGGTGGCGGGCCTTCTACCGGAAGGGTTTCCTCTCGCTGCCCGACGCGCGCATCCAGCGTTTCTACTGGATCCAGCTCTACAAGACGGCGTCCGCGGCCCGGCGCGACGCGCCCGTGATGGCCACGTGCGGCCCCTGGGTCGAGTCCACGCCGTGGCCGGCGACGTGGTGGAACCTGAACGTGCAGCTGGAGTACTGGCTGATCCACGGCTCCAACCACCTCGAACTCGACGCGGTGACAAGGGCGTTGAGCGAGTTCCGGGACAACCTCACCGCCGAGATGGCGCCCGCGTACCGGGCCGACTCCCTCGGCATCCCGCGCACCACCGACGCCTCGCTGGTCAACGGCGGCGCGACGGGCCCCGTACTCGGCTACGGTGTCGGCATCCCGGGCCAGGATCCGCCGACTCCCGAGGTCGGCAACCTGACCTGGGCCCTGCACAACGTCTGGCTCAGCTACCGCCACACCATGGACGAGTCGGTCCTCCGCGACGTCCTGTTCCCCCTCCTCCGCAAGGCGATCAACTACTACCTGCACTTCCTGGAGCCGGGCGCGGACGGCAAGCTGCATCTGCCGGCCACCTTCTCACCGGAGTACGGCGGCAACTCGAGGGACTGCAACTACGACCTGATGCTGCTGACATGGGGCTGTCGTACGTTGCTGGAGTCGGCCGAACTCCTCGGCATCGACGACGAGTTGGCGCCGCGCTGGCGCGAGGTACTGGCGCGACGGGTCGCGTATCCGACCGACGGGAACGGCTTCATGATCGGCGCGGACATCCCCTTCGCGAAGTCGCACCGCCACTACTCGCATCTGCTGGCGGTGTACCCGCTGTACGAGCTGACGGGCCGGACGCCGGACGAAAAGGCCCTGATCGAAAGGTCGTTGGCCCACTGGGTGGGCTTCGAGGGCGCACTTCAGGGCTATACGTTCACGGGCGCGGCCTCGATCTCGGCCCTGCTCGGCAAGGGCGAGGACGCACTCGCATACCTGGGCCAGCTGATGTCCCGCTTCGTCCAGCCCAACACCATGTACAAGGAGACCGGCCCGGTCATCGAAACCCCCCTGTCGGCCGCCCAGTCCCTGCACGACATGGTCTGCCAGTCCTGGGGCGGCACCATTCGCGTCTTCCCCGCGCTCCCCGCGGCGTGGACGGACCTGACGGTCCACAACTTCCGTACGCAGGGCGCGTTTCTGCTCAGCGCGGTGCGGGAGGGCGGGGTGACCCGCTGGGTCCGGCTGGTCAGCGAGGCGGGCGCCCCCTGTGTCGTACGGCATGGCATTGCGGGCCCGATCGACGTACGGGACGGCCGGGGACGTCCGCTGCGATACGACTCCGTCGGCGACGGCACGATCCAAATCCCCCTGAGCAAGGGCGAGTCGGCCCTCATCACCGCCAAGGGCGACCGCCCGGACCTGCGGATCGCACCTGTCGAGCCGAACGAGGAGGCGCCGCGCTGGGGGTTGGCGGAGTGACAGGGCCTCATGCGCGTCGTCGCGATCGGCGCCCGTGTCGAGCCGCAGGCGTCCGTCGGCGGGAGCGCGGCGAGGGCTCCGAGGTGCCGTCCGGTTCGGCCTCGGCGAGGGCGGCCGGTTCGGGAAAGACGTGCGTGACGTCCCGCCGGGCGCATCCAGCCGAGCGCGTCCAGCACCTTGCCGCGCGCCCGTACCAGCCGCTCGGCCTCGTCCCGGCCCACCACCGCGCGTAGTACACGACGTCGGGCAGGCGCCGCACTCACCGGACGGCATGGGGCCGGACCCTCAAAATCCCCTGCGTCCGAAAATGGACGATCGATAACGATCGAATGACCCGTCAATACGAAACATTTCCGTTAGCTCCCATGTACCTCAGGGGTAACACACAGGCCTCAGATTGCCGCGTACCTGCGGCAACCGAGGAGTGGGATGTTCAAATCAGCCAAGTTCGTGGCGATGGCACTTGTGGCCGGCCTGGCGGCAAGTGCCTGTGGCGGCAGCGCCACCGGGGCGCTGAGGAATCGTCGTCCGGCGACACCCTGGTCATCGGTGTCGATCTGCCGCTTCAGGGCGCCTCCAAGGACGCGTCCGAGGCGACCGTCAACGCCATGAAGCTGTACCTGGACCAGGTCGGCGGCAAGGCCGGCAAGTACAAGGTCCAGCTGAAGGTCTACGACGACTCCACGGCCGCCAAGGGTGCCTGGGACGACGCGACGTGTGCGAAGAACGCGCAGGACCATGTGGCCAACGCCAAAGAGGTCGCCGTCATGGGCACCTACAACTCCGGGTGCGCGCAGATCATCGCCCCGGTGCTGAACGCGGACCCGAAGGGTCCGATGCTGATGGTGTCCCACGCGAACACCTACCCCGGACTGACGAAGTCCTGGGATCCGGGTGACCCCGAGAAGTACTCCCCGAGCGGCAAGCGGAGCTACGCGCGCGTCATCGCCACCGACGACTACCAGGGCGCGGCCGGTGCGCAGTTCGCCGCCAAGGACCTCGGCGTCAAGAAGTGCTTCGTCCTCAACGACAACCAGACCTACGGCAAGGGCGTCTCCAAGGCCTTCGAGGACGAGGCCAAGAAGCAGGGCATCACCGTGCTCGGCAACCAGGCCTGGGACGTCAAGCAGCCCAACTACGCCGCCCTGTTCACCAGCATCAAGTCCAAGAAGCCGGACTGCGTCTACCTCGGCGGCATCTTCGACAACAACGGCGGCCAGCTGGTCAAGGACAAGGTCAAGGTCCTCGGCGACAACGACAAGGTCAAGCTCATCACCCCGGACGGCTTCACCGGCTACCCGGAGTTCGACGGCCTGGCCCAGGCGCAGGGCACGTACCTCACCTTCGCGGGCCTGTCCACGGAGGTGCTGCGCGAGCAGGGCGGCACCGCAGCGAAGCTGCTGGACTCCTACAAGAAGAAGTACGGCGAGGACCCGGCCACCAACTACGCGCTCTACGGCGTCGAGGCGCTGCAGGTGATCCTGGCGGCGATCGAGAAGTCCGACGGCACCCGCAAGAGCGTCCGGGACGCGGTGTTCGAGGGTGAGGGGATCACCATCCCGGCCGACGAGTCGGCGGTGGGCAAGGAGATCACCATCTCCAAGGAGACCGGTGACGTGAACGTCCTCGACATTTCGGTCCTCGAACTGAAGGGCAAGACGGAGACCTACCTCAAGCCCTGGCCCGTCAGCTGAGCCGGTGAGTGCGGGGCGGGCGCCGCGGAGTCCCGTGGCGCCCGCCCCGCACGGCTTCGGCACCCGTCCCCGGCACGGCTCCGGCTCTCGTCCCTCGCGTACGCCCCTGTCGCTCGCGCCCCCTTCGCGTACGCCCCGCTCCACTCCACGAGGAACTTCATGGCAGCAACCGCCACCGGCCTGGTGGCTCCGACCGCGATCGACCGAAAGGCTCTGATCCAGCGGTACGCCACCTACGTCATCCTCCTCGGCGTCGTCATCTGGCTCGGCGCCAACCTCATCAAGTCACCGTCCCAGTTCTTCTCCGCGAGCGCGGACGGATTCAACCTGGGGATGCTCTACGCGCTGATCGCGCTGGGCTACACCCTGGTCTACGGCATCATCGAGCTGATCAACTTCGCACACGGCGATCTGTTCATGCTCGGTGCCCTGTGCAGCGGATTCCTGCTGACCACCGTGATGGGCCAGGACCAGTCCAACCTCCTGGGCTGGGTGCTGTTCCTGGTGACCCTGGTCGGCACCATGGTCTTCTGCGGCGGCATCAACGTCACGATCGAGTTCCTCGCCTACCGGCGCCTGCGGCGTGCCCCCAAACTGGCCGCGCTCATCACAGCCGTCGGCATGAGCTTCGTCCTGCAGTTCATCGGCCTGAAGTGGAACGGTTCGACACCCAAGCAGTGGCCGTCGATCTTCCCGGAGGGATCCATCGGCTTCGCCGGCTTCGAGGTCGACTACAGCCTGCTCCTCGTCATCGCCGTGACAGTCCCGATCCTGCTGCTGCTCCGCTGGGTCGTCACCAGCACCAGGCAGGGCAAGGCGATGCGGGCCGTCGCCCAGGACCAGGACGCCGCCCGGCTGATGGGCGTCAACGTCAACCGGACCATCTCCTTCACGTTCCTGATCGGCGGCGCCCTGGCCGGTACGGCGGGCGTGATGTACCAGCAGGTGGTGGGCACCACCGCGTACAACCTGGGCTACCAGATGGGCCTGATCGCCTTCACCTCCGCCGTCCTCGGGGGTATCGGCAACATCACCGGCGCGGTGCTCGGCGGCGTCCTCATCGGCGTCATCCAGGGCATCAACGACGGCGCGCCCTACGGGTTCGGCCAGCAGTGGTCCCAGAGCGTCGTGTTCAGCATCCTCATCCTGCTCATGGTCTTCAAGCCCGAGGGCCTGCTGGGTCGGCCGACCACGGAGAAGGTGTAGCCCATGGCCTCCGCGAAGACCTCCGCCAGGACGGGCCGGCTGCCTGTCCTGCCCGTGCCGCACCACCTGCGCTGGCCGCTCGGTTACACCGCGGCCGCCCTACTCGTGTTCCTGGCCTACTACTACATGGTGCCGAGCCTCCCCGAGGGAGGCCAGCAGTTCTTCCAGACCTGGCTGCCGCTCAGCTCGGTCAACGAGGCCCTGGTCTGGGTGATCTGCGCCCTCGGCCTGAACATCGTGGTCGGCTACGCCGGCCTGCTGGACCTGGGCTTCGTCGCCTTCTGGGCGCTCGGCGGCTACACCGCCGGCTGGCTGATGTCCGGCCACTTCCACCAGGTCAACCTCCATTTTCTCGGCGGCGCGCAGTCGTCCGCGGTCGGCGTGCACGTCAACTTCTGGTTCGTCCTGCTGATAGGCGCCGCCTTCTGCGCCCTGTGGGGCGTGATCATCGGTGCGCCGACGCTGCGTCTGAAGAGCGACTACCTCGCCCTGGTGACACTGGGCTTCGGCGAGATCATCCCGCAGGTCTTCACCAACGGTGACGACATCGGCGGCTTCAACCTCACCAATGGCGCCCGGGGCATCACCCCGGTCGACCCGATCAGCATCGGCGGGTTCACGCTCGGCCCGTTCGACCTGGTGTACAAGTTCGTGATCTTCGTCGTGATCGCGGCCATCGTCATGTTCATCTCGCTGCGGCTGCGCGAGGGCCGCCTCGGCCGCGCATGGCTCGCCATCCGCGAGGACGAGCTCGCCGCCAGCATGATGGGCGTACCGCTGATGCGCACCAAGCTCGCCGCGTACGCCGTCGGCGCGGTGGCCGGCGGTCTGGCCGGTGTCGCCTTCGCCACGCACGTCGGCGGTGTGCTGCCCGACCGGTTCAATTTCTCGATCTCGATCACGCTGCTCGCGATGGTCGTGCTCGGCGGCATGGGCAACGTCTGGGGTGTCACCCTCGGCGCGCTCGTCCTCGCCTGGATCAACTCCACGGGGCTGCCGCAGATGGGCAACACGATCAACGAGAACCTCGGCACCGACATCAACTTCCCCTCGTACAACTTCCTTCTCTTCGGCGGCATTCTCGTACTGATGATGATCTACCGACGCGAGGGCATCCTGCCCGAAGCGCGCACCAGGCTCGTGCTGCGCGAACCCAGCCGGACCGAACGCGAGGCGCTGGGCGCCGACATGGAGGAGTCGGCACCGGAGCTGGACGAGGTGCTGGAGGCCGAGGACGCCGAACTGGAGGCGGCGGCAGACGCGCCGACCGCCGACGTCGTGGGCGCTGACGCGCTGGCTGCCACCGGTACCGAGGGCACTGAGGACGGGCTCGGGCAGAAGGCAGGGAACACGATATGACGACCGCCTCGCAGGAAACGCCTCAGGAGGCCGCGGCGGACGCCCCGCCGAAGCTGCGCGCCGAGCACATCACCGTGAAGTTCGGCGGCCTGGTGGCCGTCAACGACGTGAGCTTCACCATCCCCGACCGGTCGGTGGTCAGCCTCATCGGACCCAACGGCGCGGGCAAGACGACCTTCTTCAACGTGCTCACGGGCCTGTACCGGGCCACCAGCGGCCGGGTGCTCCTCGGCGACAAGGACACCACCAACCTGGTGCCGCACCGGATCGCCGCGCTCGGCATGGCCCGTACCTTCCAGAACATCCGTCTGTTCGGCCTGATGACGGCCGAGGAGAACGTCAAGGTGGCCATGCACTCCCGGCTGAAGTCGGGGCCGTTCCACACCGTCGTACGCACTCCACGGCAGCGCCGCGAGGAGCGCGAGGCCCGCGAAATCGCCCGGGAACTGCTGGACTTCGTCGGCATCGGCAAGTTCGCCGGCGAGTACGCCCGCGGCCTCTCCTACGGCGACCAGCGGCGGCTGGAGATCGCCCGAGCACTGGCGCTGCAGCCCAGCATCCTTCTCCTCGACGAGCCGACGGCCGGTATGAACCCGCAGGAATCGGCCCGGTTCGTTTCCTTCGTGCACCGGCTGCGGGACGAGAAGGATCTGTCGGTCCTGCTCATCGAGCACGACATGAGTGTGGTCATGCAGCTGTCGGACCGCATCACGGTGCTCGACCGAGGCGAGAAGATCGCCGAGGGCGGCCCTGACGACATCAGGAACGACGAGCGGGTCATCGAGGCGTACCTCGGAAAGTCCGGAAGGGGCAAGAGCGCATGAGCGGCACCAGCGCAGAGGGCGGCGTGACCGACACCCGCGAGCCGATGCTGGAGCTGGACGGCATCCACGTCTACTACGGCAACATCGCCGCCGTGAAGGGCCTGTCGCTGACCGTCCACCCGGGCGAGATCGTCACCCTCATCGGGTCCAACGGCGCCGGCAAGTCCACCACCCTGCGGGCCATCTCCGGCCTGCTCCCGCTGCGACACGGCCGGATCACCTTCCAGGGCGAGGAGTTGAACGGGCTGGCGGACCACGAGGTCGTCAAGCGGGGCATCGCCCACTCCCCGGAGGGCCGGCGGATCTTCCCCCGGATGACCGTGGACGAGAACCTCGACATGGGCGCGTTCCTGCGCAAGGACAAGGAGGAGATCGCGGGGGACCGGGAGATGGTCCTCGACCTCTTCCCCCGGCTGCGGGAACGCATCAACCAGAAAGCGGGCACCATGTCGGGCGGTGAGCAGCAGATGCTCGCCGTGGGGCGGGCGCTGATGGCGAAGCCGAAGCTGCTGCTGCTCGACGAGCCGTCCATGGGCCTGGCCCCCGTCCTGGTGGACGTCATCTTCGAAACCATCACCAGGATCCGCGAGCAGGGCACCACGGTGCTGCTCGTGGAGCAGAACGCGCTGGCCGCGCTGGAGATCGCGGACCGTGCGTACGTCCTGGAGTCGGGAGCGCTGAAGCTCCACGGGCCGGCATCCGAACTGGTGGCGGACGAGGACATCGTCAACGCCTATCTCGGCGGCTGAACGGCCGCGCCGGGATGCGGCCACAGGCGCTCGGTGCGCTGTACGGCGGGCTGGCCACCGCCCTGCTCGGCATCTCGTTCGTGGCGAGCAGCACGATGTCGGACTTCCCGCACCTGGGTGGGCAGTCCGTCCGTTACGCCGCCGGGTTCCTGCTGCTGTGTCTGCTCGCCGCGCGCACCGACCGGTCGCCTCTGCGGCGGCTCACGGCACGGCTGTGGCTGCGGCTTGCTGTGATCGGGGCGACCGGGCTGGTCGGCATGAACGTGGCCGTACTCCAGGCCGTGCGCACCGCCGAGCCGACGGTGCCCGGGGTGGTGGTCGCCTGCTCGCCGGTGGTCGTCGCGGCCCTCACCCCGCTGGTGGAGCGGCGCCGGCCCGCCGCCCGCCCGGTTCTCGCGGCCGTGGTGGTGACGGCGGGCGCGGCGGTGGTGCAGGGCTTTGGACGTACGGACCTGGCCGGTGCGCTCTGGTCGGTGACGGCCCTGGTCGGCGAGGTGACCGTGATGCTGCTGATCGGCCCCGCCGTGCGGGCGCTGGGCCCGATGCTGCTCTCCCTGTGCGTGTGCCTGCTGGCGGCGCTGGAGGCCGGCGCCGCGGGGCTTCTCCTCGACGGCAGCGGCTGGCTGCGCACGCCCACCGGGGTGGAGGCGGCGGCGCTCGCCTGGCAGGCGGTCATGGTGACGGCGGTGTGCTTCCTGCTGTGGTTCGCCGCCGTGCAGCGGATCGGGGCCCAGCGGATGGCGCTGCTCACCGGTGTGGCACCGGTGGCCGCGGCCCTCACCGCGCCCCTGGTGGGCACGGGCGCCTTCGGCCTCGCGCAGCTGGGCGGCAGCCTGCTGGTCACGGTGGGCGTGGCGCTCGGCTCGTCCGGCGCCACCTCATGGTCGGCTGCCGCCTCGCGAACTGCAGTGTCCCCAGCGGGCTCTGACACCCCGTCGGACGTCTCTGGAAAATAAGATCACGTTAACGCGGCTCCGCAACCCTTTCCTCACAAGGCGCACACAGAGTACGTTCCCTTCGCTGCCCCCCGCGCCCTCTTCACTCTCAGACCAAGGAGAGCCATGGGAAGAGCCATGGGCAGAGCGAGATCCCGCGTACGCGTCGCGAGTTGTCTCGCCGCGGCGGGCCTTGTCGCCGGTTCGTTCACCGGTGTCGCCCACGCACATGACGGTGTCTCCGCCGACGACGGCGGTATCGACAACGCCAAGGCCACTCACGATCACCACAGCCACCAGCACGGTGGTGACGAGGGCCATCTACCCGCCGGAAGTGACAACGTCCGTCTCGTCAGCAAACTCGGACTGAAGAACGTCGAGCCCGAGAAGATCGCCGACGTCGGAGTGTTCAAGGGACACGCCTATCTCGCCGCCTGGGGCGGCGCGACCTGCAAGTACAACGGCGTGCACGTCGTGGACATCCGCAAGCCCTCCACGCCCAAGGAAGTCGCCTTCATCCAGGCCAAGGAGGGCAGCGCACCGGGCGAGGGCATCCAGACCCTGCACATCGACACCCCGTACTTCAACGGGGACGTGCTGGTCAGCAACAACGAGAAGTGCAAGGCCACCGCCGGCTTCGGCGGCATGAACATCTACGACGTCAGCGACCCGGCGCACCCCACCCCGCTCGCGGAGGGCGTGGGCGACAAAACGGCCATGGGCCAGGGCAAGAAGGACGCCAACGAGATCCACAGCGTCTACGCCTGGGACGCCGGCAGCAAGGCGTACGCCGTCATCGTCGACAACGAAGAGGGCCCGGACGTCGACATCGTCGACATCACCAACCCGAAGAAGGCCAAGGTCATCGCCGAGTACGACCTCGACGAGGCGTTCCCGCAGATCGTCCAGGACGCCCCCGCCAACCTCAGCGAGATCTTCCTGCACGACATGGTCGTCAAGGAAATCGGCGGCCGGCAGATCATGCTCGCCTCCTACTGGGACGGCGGGTACGTCACCCTCGACGTGACCGACCCGACCAAGGCCACCTACCTCGGCGACACCGACTTCGCCGCACTGGACCCCGAGGCCTTGGAGAGCGGGTTCGAGGTCGCGCCGGAAGGCAACGCCCACCAGGCCGAGTTCACCCTCGACAACAAGTACGTCGTCGGCGCCGACGAGGACTTCGGGCCGTACGCCCTCACCGCCCGCAACCTCACCGACGGCACCGGGCTGACGGCGAGCCAGGGCAGCAACACCACACGCCTGGAAGAGGGGCAGACCATCACCGGCGACTCGGTCTTCGCGGGCCGGGCCTGCCCCGGCGACCCGGCGGTCCCGGCCGGCGACCCGAACGCCGTGGACGTCGCCGTCGTCGAGCGCGGCGTGTGCACCTTCACCGAGAAGGTCGCGAGCGTCATCGCGGCCGGCGGCTACGACGCCGTACTCATCTTCAACCGCACCGGCACGGACGCCTGCGACCAGACGCTCGGCATGAGCGTCGAGGGAGACATCCCGACCTTCGGCGTCGCACCGCGCGGCCAGGGCTTCGCCATCTTCGGCCAGGCCTACGACGACGCGGCCTGCCTCGCCGGAACGGGCCCCGGGCAGCTGCCGGTTGCGCTCGGCACCAAGGGCGACCGGCTCAACTTCTCGTCGTACTTCGACGGCTGGGGCTACGCCCACCTCTTCCGCAACGAGGGAGGCAAGCTCACCGAGCTGGACACCTACGCCGTTCCCGAGGCCCACGACGACGCCCACGCGTCGGGATCCGGCGACCTCTCCATCCATGAGGTGGCCGTCTCCGAACAGCGGGCCGACCTGCTCTACTTCTCGTACTACGCCGCCGGTCTGCGCGTCGCGAAGATCGTCGACGACGAGATCGTCGAGGTGGGTCACTACATCGACGAGGGCGGCAACAACTTCTGGGGCGCCCAGGTCTTCGAGTCCGGCGGCAAGGAGTACGTCGCCGCCTCCGACCGCGACCACGGGCTCTACATCTTCGAGTACACCGGAGGACTGTGAGCAGCGGGCGCGGTCCGCGACGGGACCGCTGACAACGCGGGCCGCGCCCTCGGGCGCGGCCCGCGCGTCCGTGCCGCCTCAAACACGGTCCGCGGTGGATCCCCCTACCGCTGGCGTCCCCTCTTCGCGTCCATGGCCGCGCGCCCTTCCGCCCCCTTCCGTTTCCACTCGCGCCGGATCTCCGCCCGCAACCGCGCATCGGTCTTGGCCACGATCCGCTGGTTCTCCCGGAGCAGCTTCCGATAGCTGTCGAGGCGCCGCTCCGGCAGCGCACCCGACTCGACCGCGGCGAGGACCGCGCACCCCGGCTCCGCGTTGTGCGCGCAGTCGTGGAAGCGGCACTCGGCGGCCAGTTCCTCGATCTCCGAGAAGACCTGGCCGACCCCGGTCCCGGCGTCCCAGAGGCCGACGCCGCGCAGCCCCGGGGTGTCGATGAGCACCCCGCCGCCGGGCAGCGCGAGCAGGTTGCGCGTCGTCGTGGTGTGGCGGCCCTTGCCGTCCACGTCACGCGTCGCCTGGACCTCCATGACCTCCTCGCCGAGCAGCGCGTTGGCGAGCGTCGACTTGCCCGTGCCGGACTGCCCGAGCAGTACGGACGTGCCACCGGACACCACCGCCGCGAGGACGTCCAGTCCGTCCCCGAACGTGGCGCTGACCGGCAGCACCGGCACCCCCGGCGCGCTGGTCTCCACGTCCTGCACGAGGTGCCCGAGCGTCACCGCGTCCGGCACCAGGTCGGCCTTGGTCAGCACGACCACCGGCTGCGCACCGGACTCCCAGGCGAGCGCGAGAAAGCGTTCGACGCGGCCGAGGTCGAGCTCCGCGGCGAGCGACACGGCGACGACCGCGTGGTCGACGTTGGCCGCGAGGATCTGCCCCTCGGACCGCTTGGAGGAGGTGGAGCGTACGAAGGCGGCACGGCGCGGCAGATACGTCCGTACGTAGCGGGGATTGCCTGCGGGTTCGACGGCGACCCAGTCGCCGGTGCACACGACGCGCAGGGGATCGTGCGGCGTCACGAACGCGGTGTCCGCGCGCATGACCCCGTCGGCGGTGATCACGTCGCACTGTCCCCGGTCGACGCGGATCACCCGCCCGGCCACGAGCCCCTCGGCGTCGTACGGGGCGAACTCGTCCGACCACGCCTGGTCCCAGCCGTAGGGAGCCAGCGCCGAGAAAGCAGCAGATGAGGATGCAGAGGACGAGGCAGAAGCAGAAGAAGAGGAAGTCAAGGGAAACCCTTCACAAGGGTGGCCCCGGCACACACGCGGTGGCGTGGGAGAAGAAAGAGGTCAGCCGGCGACCACGGAGGTGGAATGGATGAACTTCCGGATGCGGGCAGCGCCCATCTCAACGACAGCCATCGGTCACACCTCCTGATCCTGCTCAGCCGACGACAGCGGCCAACCGGCCGCCAGGGGAACGACGGAGACCCTAGCTCGATGCGCCGGCATGATGCCAACTCTTTTTTGTGCGGTGCTCTTTTCATGCGGAGGAGCGCAGCGTGACCGTGAAGCTCCGTCCGTACGCGTGGCGGGTGTCGAAGTCCAGCCGGGTTCCGCCGTGGACCGCGCGCACGCGTACCCCGTCGTCCGACGTGACCTCTCGCAGTGGCCGGCCTGGGAGCAGGACGGTGACCGTGTCCCGGTGCATGGTCGGGTCGGACACGGCCACGGTGGTCGGGCCACGGCGTTCGCGCCGCACGATCACCGAGGCGGGCCCGTCGATTCGCATACGCATCCCAGGGGCCTCGTGGCGGCCGGTTGTGAAGCTGTTGGCGGCCGTCAGGCCGAGGCCGGTGTGGATGACGGCCTGCAGGCGTGAGGTGTTCGCCAGGACCTTCAGCGGCCCGCCGTGCAGGTACGAACGCAGGCCGGTCTCCACCGCGTTCGGCACCAACGCGTAGGCCAGGCGGGTGGGCCGGGCTCCGGCAGCATGGTCGACCGTGACGCCGAAGACACTGCGGGTCACCGCGGTGTCCGGGTTCGAGGTGCGGACCACCCGGCGGCTGCGGGTGACCCTGTCCAGGGCGACCCTCACCGGCGGGGTGTCGAGGAAGACATAGCCGACGGCGGCCCGCTGCGTGGCATTGGCGTAGCGCAGCCAGTGCAGGTCTCCGATGCCCGTGCCGGTCCAGGGTCGGCCGTCGCGGAGCATTCCGATGACGGAGACCTGATCGTCCGGTGCGGCGGTACGGGCGTCGACCGTCGTGGTCACGGCCCGCCCGGCGCTGTCGCCGACCCCGGCCGCGAGCACCACGATCTCTTCGTCGAGGAGGAACCACGACTTGGTCGCCGTCGCGTTGCGGTACACCACGAAGTCGTCCGGCAGCATGCCCGCCGCCTTGTCGCGGAAGGCGACGTCGTCGGACTGCACCATCCCGGCCGCGCCGTACACCCCGAGGACGGCGCCGCCGGAGTGCCGGTTGGTGCCGCGCGGGAAGTAGACGTACTTGTTCTGCGACTCGGACGACGAGGTGAAGTTCAGTGGGTGGCCGGGGTTGTCGTAGTACGGCTTCCCGTACAGCTCGGGAATCGTCTGCCGCCGCTCGACCGGCGCGGTGACACCGGCGAGGCCGTACGGCGAGACCGTGGTGAAGTAGTCGACGCCGTAGGCCTGGGTCTGGTCCTGTCCGGAGAGGTAGAGGTAGTACGCGCCATCGCCCTGGAACCAGGGCATGAGGTTCTCGCCGTTCATGTACTCGTAATTGCTGATCCTCTCGGAGCTTCGGGCGAGCGCGAAGGCGTACCCCGGTCTGCGGTGCACGGTCCTGTCCATGGCGTTGAAGGCGACGCTGCGCGAGGCGGGGCTGAGGTCCGCGGGCGGGACACCGGCGTCGCCGATGATGTCGGCGTAGCGCACGATGCCGACCGGGGAGACGAAGCCGGCCGGATCGAGGGTGGTGGGCGAGGTCGACCGGATGTACTTGACGTAGCTCTTCAGGGCGGTGGCATCGGCGCCGGTCGCGAGCGAGGAGAGGTCGACGACGGCCTCGACGAGCACCGCGACATCGGTGTAGCCGGTGTTCGTCCGCGCGACCGCCCTCCCCTTGACGATCTCCATCATCCAGCCCTCGAAGATCAGCGGCGCGAAGCCGTTCTTCACCCAGCCGTGCACGGTCGGCACCAGTTCCCCGCCGTGCGCGAAGCCCGTACCGTCGAGGATCTTGAGGGTCTGGACGACACGGGTCAGCAGGGCCTTGCCGTAGGAGCCGGTGTAGGCGACGGAGGCGTGCTGGATGAAGGATCCGTCGGCGTAATGACCGTCCGTGACACCGTGTTCGAGGTGGTACGGGTCGATGGTGACGAAGACCGTCAGCTGGTCGGTGAGGGCCTTGCGGATACGGGCGCCGTCGCCGAGGAGCGCACCCTGCAGGATCCGGTTGGTGGTGATGTCGGCGAGGTTGGCACCGGTGTGGAAGCGCGAGTCGAGGTTCACGTCCCCGTCGACGCCGTTGCGGAGGTAGGCGTCCATCGAGGCGACGTAGGTGCGGATGAGGTCGGGGCGGTACTCCTCCACCTCGTCGGAGAGCAACGCCAGGGTCTTGCTGATGTGCTGGGAGAGACCGATCTCCCAGTGGAACCAGTTGCCGTAGTAGCCCCTGGACTGGTCGCCGTAGTAGCGCGCGTACAGCCAGACGAGACCGTCGATCACCCGGCGCTGCACGGCGGTGTTCTCGTACAGGTCCGCGGAGACGCCGCCCGGTGCGCGGGTGGCGAGGGCGATCTCGTACAGCCGCCTGAACGCGGTGTTGAGGTTGGCCTCGTCGGTGCCGAGCACCAGACCGGCGAAGAGCTCGCCCGCGCCCGCCGCATCCATCAACGTCAGATTCGTCCGCGCGACAGTGTCGATGGCGGCGAGCTTGGCGGCCGTCTCCGGCCGGGCGTTGGACTCGACGGTCCCGGCGAACACCTCCACGGTGTTGGCCAGGAGACGTGCGCTGCCTGCGACGACCTCGGCGGCGCTCGCCGGATACGAGGGGATCGGGATCACCGGCAGAAGACCGGCGGCTGACAGGACGGACAGCAGCTCTCTGCGGGTGATCTCCATGGTGTCCTCCGCCGCTGAATTGGCGTCCTGACGGGCCGGAGTCAAGCGGAGTCGGCAGCCGAGGGCAAGTGGGCTCGCGCCGGGCGCGCGATACGTCCGTACAGGACGAGTGCCCGGGCCAGGCAGCCCAGCGCGAGCGTCGACAGCGCCGCTCGTACGAGGTTCCAGGCCACCCATGGGTCCTCGAACTCCTCACGCACGGCAGCCGGATCGGTGATCCTGGCCGGATCGCCGGCGCCGACGAGGTCGTCGTTGAGCGGGATGTTCACGATGACGGTGAAGACGAATGCGAGGGCGTACGCGGCCAGGGCCGCCCACACCCACCCGCGCAGCCTCTCGGAAGAGCGCAGTTGCCAGGCGGCGATTCCCGTGAGCGGCAGCGCGCCGACGAGGCTCAGGAAGAACACCGGGTTCTCGATGACCTTGTTGATGTCCTGCATGACCTCGACGTAGACGCGGTCGTCGCTACGGGCCAGCCCCGGCATCACGCCGCAGGCGAAGACGTAGAAGCTCCCGGCGATCAGACCCATGGCCACCGTGGCCGCGACCAGCACACCTCCGGCGGCCGTACGCCGCCTCTCTGTGTTGTTCCGTGTCATGGCTGTGAGTCAACCGGCGGCCCGTCGCGCACGACATCGCCAGGACGCGCAGCCGCATGAGCGGCCGTCCAGACCGGCCCAGCGGGCCCTGGGTCGCTCCGGAGCAGGCTCTTCAGCTCGCCTGCGTGCAGTCGTGCCCGTTCAACGTGACGTCGTACGGCGCCGAGTTCTCGCCCTCCCACGACGCGAGGAAGCCGACCGCGAGTCTACCGCCGGCGGGTACGACCTTGTTGTAGTCGGCGGCGGTGGCGGTCACCCTGGAGCCGTCCTGGTCGGCCTTGCCGTCCCACATCTGGGTGATCCGCTGGCCGTCACGGAACCTCCAGCCGACGCGCCAGTCGTCGAGGGCCTTGGTGGAGGTGACGGTGACGGTGGCCTGGAAGCCGTCCGGCCACTGGTTGACCAGGTCGTAACTGGCCTTGCAATAGGCGGGCTTCGTGGGCTCGGGATCATCGTCGGGTTCGTGGGAGGCCGTTGCCTCGCCCTGAGGCTTCTGGCCCTTGTCTGTGTCCTCGTCGTTCTCGTCGTTCTCGTCGGTCTCGTCGGTCTCGTCGTTCCCGTCGCCATCCGAGCCCGACCCGGAGTCCGAGGGCTCCGGAGCGGGGGACGTGGTGGCGGACGGCAGGGCGTCCGCCGGGGGCACCTGGTCCCCCACCGGCTGCCGGCCCGACGCCGACTCGTCCTGTGCGACGGGGTCACTGTCGGAGTCGAAGGCCCCCAGCGAGACCACGAGCGCGAGCATGGACACGATGACGGCCGCGACCAGCAGCCCGGCGCGCCCGATCCGGGCCTTGGCCTCCTCGGGATCCGGCGGCGCCGCCACCTCGTCCGGGTCCGCGCCCGACCGGCTGAGCCCCGACTCCACGGCTCTGCGCCGACGTTCCAGATACGCCAGTCCGCCCCAGCCGAGCACGCCACCCGCGAGAGCCGCGGGCACCCCGCCACCGCCGAGCCGCAGACAGGCGGCGGCCTCCGCGCACTCGACGCAGCGCGCCAGGTGACGGGACAGGTCCTCGGGGGTGTCGGCGCCGGGCGAGCGGGTGACCGCGTCGAGGAGCCGGGCGTAGCTGCGGCACTCCGCGTCGAGCGGGGTGTCGAGATGGTTGCGGTGGCAGCGGTCGCGGAACACGCGGCGCACCTGGGCGAGTTCCTCGGAGGCGCCCTCCGGATCCAGGCCGAGTCGGCCGGTCACGGCGGGCAGCGGTATCGCCTCGACCTCGGCCAGCCAGAGCAGCGCCGCGTCCGCTTCCTGCATGTCCCTGAGCGCGCGCAGTGCGAGCGGCCGTTGCAGTGGCGGTCCCGAATAGCGTTCCGCTTTCTCGGAGTTGAGCCACAGCCGCAGCTCGGGGTCGAGGCGGTCCCCTTTGCCCTGCGATTCCCAGCGGGCAGCCGTCTGGCGTACGGAGGTCAGTAACGACGGGATTCGGGGCAGTCGGGGCGTCCGCGACCGGCGCCCGAAGCTCTTGCCGCCACTGTCCTCGGTGGCGCGTACCTCACGTATGCCATGGGAGAACGCCTCGGAGGCCAGCTGGCGGGCACCGGGGGAACCAGCGGTGCACAGATCGGCGTACGACAGCACCGCGTCCCAGCACTCCGAGAACAGCGTGGCCTCGGCGGCGTCTTGAGGGGTCGGCAGGTCAGGCATGGGCGGGGACTTCACCTGCATCCGAAAAAGAGGGGAGTCAACTCAAGAGGGGAATACGGCAGTTGAGCGGGGACATCTCAAGGGGGACCAGAGTTTTTCACGCGGCCCGCACAACTGACAAGCGTCACTTGCATATGCGGTTATCTCTGGTGCCGCAGAAGCCCCATCCCCATCAAGCCAAATCCTCGCTCCCACCAGCGCGAACAGGTCCCTCGCACCCTCCCCGCGCAAGCCTCCCTCACACCCGTCCCTCAGACCGCGGACGCCTCCTCGTTCGCCGGCAGACTGTCCATGAACGAGCTCACCGAGAAGACCGCGTTCCCCGGCCCGGGCGGGCCGTATCCGGGAGGCGAGGACAGCCCGAAGTCCTCCATGGTCGAGCGGTACGCCTCGAGCAGCCGGATGTGGTATTCCAGCGGCGCACCCTGCGGATTGGCCTTGCCCAGCGGTGTCGTCGGCTCGGGGCACCAGGTGGTGAACCGCGGCGTGATGCCGTGCGACATGAAGAACCGCAGGCCCTCGGTCGTCGACTCGATCGCCTCGTCGACCGTCGTGAAGCCGAAGGGCTCGGCCATCTCCACGCCCGCGACGAAGTTGGGGATGACGTTGCGCGCGCCGAAGATCTCCGCCGAGTCGAGGATGCGCTTGTGCCACTCGTCGCGGCCGACGTAGCGCTCCTTGCCGGGGCAGTACAGCTCGAAGAGACGGCGGTCCCACACCTCGTAGTTCGGGTGGTAGATCTGCACGCCGTAGTCCTTGAAGCGCTGTACGTCGTCACGCGGCAGTGCCTGCGCGACGACCTTGCCGATCCACCGCCCCGGGAAGCGCTCCTCGATGGCCTTGGCGTAGTGCCCGTAGAAGTCGGCCTCGTCGCGGCCCGCGACCTTCGAGGTGATCGCACCACCGGTCAGCGTGTACGCGGTGGACGCCTTGGCGGTGTCGTACCGGTCGATGATCTCCAGTGCTTCAAGGACCTCCTCGACGTCCTTCACACCGGTGTACGGGCGCCCCGCCGCCTTGTGCTGGCGCCAGTTGTGGTTGATGTCGCAGTACTGGCACTCCTCCTTGGCGCCGAAGTACTGGCAGACCCGGAAGACCGTGAGGTAGATCAGGTAGCCCCACTGGATCGTCGGGGCCACCTCCATCACGGACTTCCCGTTGGCGAGCGTGTGCCGGTAGTACTCCGGCATCGGCGGCACCCCGACGTCCGAGATCCGCTTCCCGTCGAGATAGAGCCCGAGCACTCCGTCCTCGCCGGCGGCCACGCGGTAGGGCGAGGAGGGATTGACGCGTACGGAGACGACGGTGCGCCGCAGGTCGTACGGCCCTCCGGTGAGAATGATCTCCTCGGGCGGGCGCCTCAGCGCGGCCTCCCCGAGCTCGGGCAGGGTCCCGTGGTCGAAGGAGAAGATGAAGTACGACTTCGGCTTGACGTCGCCGTCCTCATTGTCGCTGAGCGCCGAGTCGTCGAAGGCCACTCCCCCACGCAGCAGGTCCTCCTTGAAGACGGCCTCCCGTGGCACATGCGGGAACCGCTCCATCAGATCCTCGACCAGTGCGGTACGGCTGCCCATCCCGACCTCCTCGCTCCCGTGCACTTCCGGCTCGTGTGCTCGACTCCTCACGGTATGCCCCTGCCTGCGGAGCTGCGGTGCCGGGGCCCTGGTGGCGGTGCGGGGGCCGTCTGGATCCGGAGAGCGTCGGCCCCCGGCGAAGGGCGGACTCAGGACACCAAGGGCCGTACAGGGGACTTCGGCGGCCAGAAGGTGCGACCGGTGGTGTCCGCTGCCTACGGTGGTCGTCGAGAAGAAGGTGAGTGCGATGTCCCTTGCCCCAGGCCCGGCAGACGCTCCCGGGACCAGCCGCAGCACGTCGGCGACGATCCAGCCGAACATCCTGCGCTATCTCGTCATGGTCGCCGACGAGCGCGGCGTCGACCTGCGGCCCCTGCTGAAGCAGATGGGACTGGACGAGACGGTCATGCGCTCCGCCGCGCTGCGAGTGTCGTACCGGCAGGGCAGCGCGGCGATCCGTCGTGCGCTGGAGCTCACCGGGGACGAGCAGTTGGGGCTGAAGGTCGGTGCTGCGCAGCACCTGACGGCGTGGGGCCTGCTCGGCTTCGCGCTGATGGCCGACGACACGCTGCGGCACGCCATCGAGACCGGGGTGAAGTACCAGAACCTGTCCGGGGCGATGGTGGTGTGGTCGGCCGCTGTGAGTGAGGAGGACGACACGTTCGTGCTGCGCGCCGATCTTCCCGACCCCGCCATGGACCCGGCCGTTGCCTCCTTCCTGAGCGAGGAGGCGTTCGCCTCCGTGGTCACCACGTCCCGGCTGGCCGTCGGCCCGGCCTTCTCGCCGAGGGCGGTGGAGTTCTGCTTTCCGCCTCCGCGCCAACTCGGCTCGTACGAGGCCCTGTTCCGCTGTCCGGTCCGCTTCGGCGCCCCCGCCAACCGTATGGTCTTCGACCCTGCGTGGGCCCGTTTCCGGATGCCCGGCCGGGATCCGGTGAGCTATGCGTCGACGCTGGAGCTGCTCGACGCGCACATGACCTCCCGCCGTGACCAGCAGGATCTGCTGGAGGTACTGGAGATCTCCATCGCGCAGGGCCTGCCGGTGGTGCCGTCGTTCGCTGAGCAGGCGCGGCGGCATGCGACGAGCGAACGGACGCTGCGCCGTCGGCTGGCCGACTGCGGCACGACGTACGAGGCACTCGTCGAGGGAGTACGCCGGGAACGCGTCGAACAGCTCCTGCTGCGCCCGGAACTGACACTGCGTGACGTCGCCCGCCGGGCCGGATTCTCCGACGAACGGGCGCTGCGCCGCGCGGTGCACCGCTGGCACGGCGCCTCCCCGGTCCGGCTGCGGGAACGGATGCGCGCGGATCGCCGCTGAGGCCGAGGTCAGCGCGTGCGGATCCAGATCGTCTTCTCCCGGGTCCACTGGTCGAAGGCGTTGGTGGACTTCTCCGCTCCCCCGAATCCGGACTGTTTCCAGCCGCCGAACGGTGTGGTGATGTCACCCTCGCTGTAGGCGTTGACGGAGACCACACCGGCTTCGATGCCGCGGGCAAGCCGCAGCGCGGTGTCGAGGTCACGGGTCCAGACCGACGCGGCGAGCCCGTACTCGGAGGCGTTGGCCCCGCGTACCGCCTCGTCCTCGGAGGTGAAGGTCTGGACGGTGACGACCGGACCGAACAGCTCCTTGGTGAGGACGTCGCTGCCGTCGGGGGCTCCGGTGATCACGGTGGGTGGATAGTAGGCGCCGTGCGGAGGCAGCCCGTGGGGCAGTCCCCCGGTGTGGATCCGGGCTCCGCCGGACCGCGCGGCCTCCACGGCTGAGGCGACCCGGTCGAAAGCAGTGCGGTCGATGAGCGGCCCCATCTGCGTGCGCGGGTCGCCCGGATCCCCGATGACGAGCCGTTTCGCCGCTGCCGTGAACCGCTCCAGGACCTCCTCGGCGATACTGCGGTGAACCAGGACACGCGAACCGGCCGTGCAGTTCTGCCCCATCGTCAGGAACGCGGCCTCGATCATGTTGTCGACGAGCTCGTCGCCGTAGGAGAGCGCGTCGGCCATCAGCACCTGGGGGCTCTTGCCGCCCATCTCCAGCGAGACGCGCTTGAAGTTGCTCTCGGCGGCGTCCTTGAGGATGCGGCGGCCGGTCGCGGTGGACCCGGTGAAGGAGAGCGCCCCCACAAGAGGGTCACGGGCGAGGGCAGCGCCGGCCTCCCGGCCGTGTCCGGGCAGTACCGTGAGCACCCCGTCGGGCAAGCCGGCCTCAGCGGCGAGTGCGGCCAGGTGCAGGGCCGAGCGCGGCGTCGCCTCGGCGGGCTTGACCAGCAGACAGTTGCCTGCCACCAGGGCCGGTCCGACCTTCCAGGCGGTCATGGCGAGCGGGTAGTTCCACGGCAGGATCGCCGCGACGACCCCCACCGGTTCGCGGCTGACGAGACCGAGACCGTCGGGCCCGCCCGGCGCGAGCCGGCCGAAGACCTTGTCGGCCGCCTCGGCGAACCAGCGGATCGACTCGATCGCCCCCGGTACGTCGCCCGTACGGCACTCCGTGATCGGCTTGCCGGCGTCCTCGCTGTCCAGCCGGGCAAGGACCTCGGCGTCGCGTTCCATCAGGTCCGTCAGCCGCAGCAGCACCGCGCCGCGCTCCCGGGGCGCCAGCCGCGACCACACCCCGGCTTCGTGGACACGCCGGGCCCGCTCGGCCGCCTTGGCGACGTCGTCGGCGCTCGCGGCGGGCAGGGTGGTGATCGGCTCCCCGGTGGCGGGGTTGACGACCTGCAGCAACTCGTTGGTACTGGTCTGGCTCCGGGTCGTCCCGTTCTTGGTCATGCTTCCTCCACCAGCTCCCAGCGCCCATCGGTCCGGCGGGCCAGTCCGCGGCGGCCGAGATCCTCCAGATAGCGGGCCATGCCCCGGTCACCGCGCTTGCGGAACAGCGGGAAGATCCGGGGCAGCAGGTTCGGCATGAGCATCGCGAACCGCACCAGACGGGACTCGGCGGGCCGGGGGTAGGCCTCCAGCCGGGGCCTGTCCAGCAGGCTCACCACGGCCGCCACGACATCGGCCGGCTGTTGCGGCGGGTCCTGGAACTGCATGGAGTTGCCGCCGTCCACAGCCTCCTGCCGCAGCATCCGGGTGTCGGTGGCCGACGGGAGTACCGACCCGGCCAGGATGCCCTTGCTCCTGAGGTCGAGCCCGATGGCCAGCATCGCGCCCCGCAGCCCGAACTTGGAAGCCGTGTAGATGGGGGTCTCGCCGAGCGGGAAGATCCCGCCGAGGGAGACGGTCGTGACCACCCGGGCGTCCCGGGAGGCCAGGAGAAGGGGGATGGCGATCCGGGTCGCGACCAGCGGTGAGGTCAGGTTGAGGGTGATCTCCCGCTCGATGCTCTCGACGCTGCGGACGTCGAAGCGTTCCGCGCTCGTCATGCCCACGTTGTTGACGAGGACGTCGAGGCCACCGTGGTCCTCGGCGACCACCTCGAACAACCGCTCCACCTGGGCGCGGTCCGTCAGGTCACAGCCGATGCCCGTATGCCCGGCGCCGGGAAGGTCTGCCGCCACCCTCATGGCGCGCGCCGCGTCGATGTCGACGACGACACAACGGGCGCCGCCGGAGGCGAAGCGACGGCACAGCGCGCTGCCGATGCCGCCCGCGCCACCGGTCACCAGCATGACCTTGCCGGTGAAGTCGAACCCGCTCATGCCGTCGCCTCCGCGGGCCGCAGGGTCGGTGCGCGCGGCGGCAGGCCCTCGGTGCGCCAGCCCATCTCGCCCGCGACCTTGCCCAGGTACTTCACGAAGGCCCCGCTGTCGACGTAGCCGGTGTGGCGGGGCGAGTCGACGAACTTCAGCCCGCCGGACAGATCGGGGCGGTCGGAGCGGATCCTCTGGGTGAACCGCTCCGCGTTGGGCAGCCGGTGCCGCGCGTCGTGGATGTACCCGGCGATCAGCTGCGCCTGGGAGTCGAAGAGCTGGTACGCACCGGCGTTGGTCTCGATGAAGCCGACGCCGAACAGACCCTCGTGCCGGCGCGAGAAGGACGACAGGTAGAGGTCCGGATGCTGCTCGTCGCCGAAGTACCGCTGCGCGACCGGCACCTTGTGGACGTAGCCCGTGGCCAGCAGGACGAGATCGAAGTCGTCGCTCGTGCCGTCGGTGAAGTGCACGGTCCTGCCCTCGGTGCGGGCGATCCCGGGCCTGGCGGTGATGTCGCCGTGCTGGAGGTGGTGGATCAGCATCGAGTTGATGGCCGGGTGGGTCTCGAACAGCTTGTGGTCCGGTTTCGGCAGCCCCAGCCGGGTCGGGTCGCCGTTGATGATCCGCAGGAGTCCGGCGAAGACGCGCTGTGCCAGCCACATCGGCAGGTGCGGACCGCTGTTGGCGAGGGTGTCCACCGGCCGGCCGAACACGTGCTTGGGGATGAACCAGTACCCGCGCCGCATGCTGATCACCGCGTGGTCCGCGGTCCGGGCCGCGTCGCAGGCTATGTCGCAGCCGGAGTTCCCCGCGCCGACGACCAGGACCCGCTTGCCCTGCAGTTCCTCCGCGCTGCGATAGCCGACGACGTGCCGGACCTCCCCGCTGAACTCACCGGGCAGTTCGGGGACGTTGGGGTGCCACTGCGAGCCCGTACACACGGCCACCCGCCCGTGCACGCTCTGCCGTCCGTCGGCCCGGGTGACCGTCCAGGTGCCGTCCGCGTTCTTCTCGACGTCTTCGACCTCGACGCCGAACTCGATGCGGTCCGTCAGCCCGTAGGCTTCGGCGAAGGAGTGCAGGTACGACAGGACCTGCCGGCGGGGCGGGTAGTCCGCGAAGTGGTCGGGCATGGGGAAACCGCCGAATCCCGACAGGGTCCTGCTGGAGATGAAATGGGCGGACTCGTACATCGGGCTGCCGGGATTGTCGATGTCCCAGATACCGCCGAGCCCGGTGTGCCGCTCCAGGTGCGTGTACGGCAGATTGCGCTCCGCCAGTGCCCTGGCGACCGCCAGCCCGGCAGGTCCCGCCCCGATCACGCACGTATCGAACTGGCTTTCCTTCACGCGCCCGCCTCCTCGTTCATCCCGCTTCGCGGGGGTGCCCTTCACGGGCGTTGAAGGAAACGTATTCACCCGCCGTTCCGCGGGAACTGACCCACGCGGCCACGGACCGGACCTCAGCGGCCGCGCGACCACGGCATCCGTCTGCGCGCGGCCTGACCCGCTCGGGCGACCACCGGCGGCCAGGTGACGCCGCGCCGCCGAACTCGCTGTCCATGAGGTAGGCCGACCTCTTACCTGCCGCGCCCCGGTAAGGCACCGCGTCACCCGTCACGGCACTGCCGGAGGAATTCACTGTCCCTCGTGCAGGAGTGGGCCGCGGCCCTTGTCTCAGAGCTCGTCCGGCAGTTGGTACCAGAACTCCACCTCCGCCAGGTTGCAGCGGCCATTGTGACCGTCGTAGACGCGGATCCGCTGGTACGAGGCCCGCTCAGGCAGCTTGAACTCGTACCACTGGGCAGCATTGATCCCGCTGACCGTGTGGAAGTCCGTCCAAGTGCCCCCGTCATCGTTCGAGCCCCGGAACACGGTCCCATTGGCACGGCTCAGCTGACCGACACGCGGATACAGCCGGACACGGTCCACGGTGATCGGCCCGGAGGCCCCGGCCTCTATGTCGATCCAGCTCTCCGCGGCCAACGTGTCCGTATACGTGGCCGTGTCACCGTCGAAGGCCCGCCACCCGTTCGACGCCGTCGTCCCCGTGCCCGGCCACGCGATGGTCGACGCCTGCACCATCGACGGCGTGACCTCGAACTTCCGCAGCAACGTCTCGATGGAGACGAGGAATTGGTATGCCGCGTACACCTGGTCGATACGGGTGTCCTCGTCCTCCCCCGTCGCCTTCTCGATGCGATCGAGTTCGGCGACAAAGGCCGCGTACGACTTCTTCGTCCACTCGGAGGCGTCCGCCTTCCGGGCGCGGGCGATGACTTGGGCCAAGGTCTCGGCAGAGACGACCACGGAGTCGGTCATCTCCCGGACACCGCCGCCGACGAGTTGGGCGTCAACCTTGTAGTAGCGCCTCCCGTGGCGCAGCCCCTCGTCCTTGTACGAGTACGAGCGCGTGCCCCTCTCCAGCACCTCCCACTCCGTACCGTCCGTCGAGCGGGACAACGTGAACGCCACCGCATCCTCCGGCTTGTTCCAGCGAACAACCGCTGTATCGGCATCCCGCTCGACCGAGACAACAACCGCACCGGCCGCAAGCACATCGACCGCGACCTTCGCGACAGCGGCGTCACCCGTGGCCGCCACGCCCGCATGCACGGCGTACGGGAACGGTGTGAACAGCGAGCCGACCGTCAGCCACACCGACCCATCGGCCGAGACCTGCGCGAGCACACGGTGCGTCGCGAAGTCCCGGACCAGGCGGAGCCAGGGAGTGGCGGCGAGGCTCTGGCCCTCCGGTTTCCGGGTGATGGGCGAGCGCAGATCGTCCTGCCAGTCGTGGCGGCTGTCGCGGGTGCGGTTGTGGAAGACGAGGTTGCCGTCCGCGTCGGCGCCGAAGTAGACGTGGCGGGTGTCGGCGTCCAGCTTGTCGCGGAGCATCAGGCCAGTGAGCGGACCGCGGGCGGTGTCGACGCGAGCGGTCAGCGTGAAGCTGCCGGGCAACGGGCGGCTGACGAAGTGGAGTTCGTCCTCGATGTCTCGCTTCAGAAGCTGATAGTCGTCACCCTCGCCGAGCCCCTCGCCCTTCGCGCCGAGCACGCGGATGGTCGACCCGCGTACGGCCGCGCTGCCCGAGCGGGCGGTGCCCAGGGCATCGTCACGCCAGCCGGAATTGGCGAGACCGGGCGAGACCGAGGCGGGGAGCTTGGTGCGGATCGCGTGTGAACCCGGACCAGAACCAACCTCGTTGACGGCCGTGACCATGTAGTAGTACGTCTCGTCGGTACGAACCTCCGTGTCCGTGAAGTTCCTGCCCGTCGCCCTCGACGCGATCAGGTCGTACGGGCCGGGCCGACGCGTGGCGCGCCGGACCTCATAGTGGGTGGCGCCGGCCGTGGTCTGCCAAGTGACGGCGACCGCGCCGTCGCCGGGCAGCGTGTGCACGAAGTCGACGTGAGCGGGCGGCAGTTGGGGGATATCTGCCGACGACAACTTCAGCACCACACCGGTCTTCGCCGGTACGGTCACACTGCCGTCCCGTATCTCCAGCTCCTTGCCGCTGACCAGGTCGAGGACCGTGGAGCCCGAGTGACCCGACGGGATCCGTACGTCGTACGCGCGCTCGTTGCCATACACCTTGCGCGTCGTGTTGAAGACGAAGAAATAGCGGCCGTAGCGGGCGGTCAGCAGGTCCGGGTAGCCCGAATAGGCGTGGTCGGCCTCGAAGTTCTCGCGACGGACCGTGCCGACACCGGGCTGGTAGGTGATGGGGGCGATCTCTCCGGCGAGAGCCTGCGGCGCCCCGCCGTCACCGGTCTGCTGGTCCTCCATGAAGTCGACGTCGATGTTGTCCATCCGGGCCCAGTAGTCCTCGTACTGGAAGAGCCCGTCGGAGTTGAGCTGCACGAGGTGATCGCGGTTGGCGTACCGGGCATGCAGCCGGCCGTTGCGGGCGAACCCCCGCTGCCGCTCGTTGAGTTGGCCCCACACGTGCAGATCGCCGTCGCGCAGCGACACGAACATGCAGTCCACGTCGACCCAGGCGAAGCGCTCGTACTCGCTCTTCTTGACGGCGAGCGCGTCGAGTTCGGCGGCGGTGTAGCAGTCGAAGTCGGTGTGGGGGTGGACCATGCCGGTCGGCTCGTGTGCCTTGAGGTAGGCGTAGGTCTCGGCGAGCTTCAGGTCGTACTTGTTCTTGGCCCTGACCCCGCCGAAGGTGTTGAAGTACTGGTGGTCGGCGAGCTGTTGCTGGGCGAGACCGACGGCCTCGCGGGCGTGAGCGCGGACCTGCTTCCAGTCGTCGCCCGCGTACCGGTCGGGGTGCTCGGCGATGTGATGGGCCAGGGAGACATAGTTGAGGATCTTGCCCTCGGAGATACGGAGCACATAGCCGGGGAATCCCGGGTAGTTGGTGTTGCGCTCGTCGATCACCATTTCCATGCGCATGGAACGCTTGAGATTGTCGTCGAGGTCCGTCATACGGGCGTGGGAGCGGGCGTGGAGATTGCGCAGCGCTATCTCCAGGATGCGGTCGTTCAGCTCCTCGTCGCCCTCGTGGCCCCAGGTTCGGTGGAACCACTCGGGGAGGTAGTTCGTGGACTCCCCGTAGTTGGCGACGTAGCCGTTCTCCCGGGTGTGGCCGGCCTCGGTGATGCCGGTGAAGTGCGTGCCGAGCGGGAGGCGGCGTACGACGTTGCCGTCACTGTCGAGCTTGGACTTGGCGAGGCCCTTGATGACGTACTGGATGTAGTCGTCGGTCCAGCGCGCCTGGCGGTCGTGGTAGAAGAGCGAGTGAAAGAGGTCCAGGTCCTGGCCGTCCGGACCGACCAGCACCTCCTCGCCGAGGAAGGGCAGCCATCCGAGCGCCTCGCCCGCGATGCGGTGGCTGCGAGCCTTGCCCTCGTAGAACTTCGAGCCGATGACGCGCAGTCCTTCGTGCGCTTCCCAGGCGCCCTCGTAGGTGTACATGACCTGGTTGAAGATGTACGACAGCCGGGAGCGGGCGTAGTCGAAGTTGGCCTTGAGGACGCGGCCCCAGGCGGCGCGGCGGGTCAGCGGTGAGCCGTCGAAGTCGACGTCCTTGAGGGAGGTCTCGCCCTCGCTCGTCCCGGTGGTGAACGGTTCGTCGAGGTAGGTCTCGAAGGCCTCACGTCCGTAGACATCGTTGTCGGCGATCAGGTTCTCGACGACGTACAGGGCCTCGCCGAGTGCTCCGTAGTAGCCGCCCCAGTCGCCCTGGTGGCCGCCCCAGGCCAGCAGCTTGGTGTTGCCGTAGTAGTCCTTGGTGTGGTTGTCGACGCACTTGAAGACGCGCAGCAGGGCGTCCTGCTTGTCGACGGCGGACTGGGCCGGGCACCAGGCGGCCTGAGTCAACGCGGTGGCGTAGAAGCGGAGTTCGTCCTGGTAGCGGACGATGGACAGGCGGGCCGATGCCGAGGCGTCGATCCTCGCCGAGTAGTCGTTGAAGAGCTTCACCTGGCTCGCCACATAGCCGTCGACCAGGTCCTGCTTCTGCGCCTCCGTCAGGTCCGCGACCGTGTCCGTGGGCGGGGTGTAGTCGGCCTGCGGTTCGTCGCTCACGTCGAGATACGCGCCGGTGTGCGTGTACGCCCGGTAGTAGCCGCGGGAGTCGGCGGTGACCCTGCCGCTGAATGCGTTGTCGTACGTCCGCAGCGTGATCTCGGCCGTCTCCTGGCCCCGCGTGTGCTCCAGGGGCAGCATCGTCGTGGCGTAGAAGAAGCGTCCGGGCAGGGGGCGGTTGGTGCCGGTGTTCAGGGCCTCGTAGTCACCGGAGCGGCGGTAGCCGATCTGCTCGCCGTTGATGTACGCGATCGTCTTGTACGTCGAGGTGTCGCCGCCCCAGAACTTGACGGTGAGGTAGTTCTGGTGAACCGGGTCGACCTTCATGGTGAACCGGAGGTCGCCTGCCTTGATGTCGGCGGGGTCGAGGGGCCGCGCTACCCGGGCCTTGTCCCCCGCGTTGCCGTCCACGACCGCCGAGTCCGGGGCGTGCAGGTCGTGTGCGGCCTCGGAGTCGGCGTCGCCGAGGTCGACGAGGTCCAGACGTCTCGCGCCCTCGGCTGCCGCGGCGTCGACGGCTCTGGCCTGGCCGGCGACCGCCGTGGACCAGCCGCTCAGGGCGAGCGCGCCGGTCCCGGCGGCGGCACCGGCCAGGACGGATCTTCTGGTGACGGGCATGCGGGATCCTCACGGTAGCTCTGTAGAAACCGGTCTCTACGGAAGCTATGAGTCCCGATGGAAAGTGGCAAGACATCGTGCACGGAAAAAGTGTCCCACCGCTCAAACCAGGGAAATGCACGGGATTACGAACCGGTAGCAGGCCGAAACGGCACCCATTTACCTAGAGACCGGTTGTCACCGAGGGCTGGGCCGGGGCCGGGGTTCAAGTCGGCATGGTCCGCCCCGACCCTTCGTAGTGCGGAACGTCCCGTGACCAACGGCCTAGCGGACGCGCCGAGTCGAGTCGCGCAGCACCACATGCGTCCCCAGCACCAGATGCTGGCTGTCCGGAAGTTCGTCCCGGTGCAGGGCCAGCCGCACGGCGGCCCGGCCCAGCTCCTCCTGCGGGACGTTGACGGTGGTGAGCGCCGGATAGACGTCCCGGGCCACGGGAATGTCGTCGTATCCCGCGACGGCGACGTCATCCGGGATACGCCGCCCGCCCTCACGAAGGGCATGGATCACACCGGCCGCAACCATGTCCGTGGCCGCGAACACCGCCGTGAACTCCCGCCCGCCTGCGAGGAGTTGCCGTGTCAGCTGATAGCCGACCGACCGGGTGAACGGACCGTCCACGATCAGCTCGGGGTCGGGAACGAGACCGAGCAGTTCATGGGCGCGGGTGAAGCCGCTGATCCGCTGCCCGCTCGTGGACAGGCCCGGCATCCGCCCGACGTAGGCGATGCGCCGGTGCCCCGACGACAGCAGGTGGGTGGTCATGGCGAAGGCGCCGCCCTCGTTGTCGTACTCGACGACCGTGGCCGGTATGCCCGGTCCCAGCGGCGGCCTGCCGACCAGCACGAGCCGCGACCCCACACGCTCCAGGCCGTGCGCGAAGTGCGTCATCCGCTCCTGGTACGCCTTGTCCTCCCAGGCGCCGCCGACCACGATCACGGCGTCGGCCCGCTGCTCACGCATGGTCTCGACGACGGCGAGCACACGCTTCGGGTCGCCGTGCGTGGTGCACAGCATGCACAGCCGGCCCTCCTCGGAGGCCTGTTCCTCCACGCCGCGCGCGATATGGGCGTAGAAGGGACCGGTCACATCGTCGACGACGAACGCGACGGTCTTGTTCGTCGAACCGCCGAGCGCGCGGGCGTGCGCGTTGACCACGTAGTCCAGCTCGCGCATGGCCTTGAGCACCCGCGCCCGGGTGCCCGCGGCGACCGGGTATGTGCCGCCCAGGACACGGGAGACCGTCGAGGCGGAGACCCCCGCCCGCGCGGCGACGTCCCTCACCGTGGACGCGTCCCTGCTCGCCTCCGGCCCCGACTTCTTGGCCACCGCCCGGCCACCTCCCCGTATCGGTGCACGTCACCCTACGAGACGCGTCGCGGGCGCCGCCCACCACTCCTTGCGCCGATCGTCATGCGGCGCGCCCCAGCTCCGCGTGGTCGATGCGGTGCGCGAGGTCGCGTCCGGCGAGCAGCCGCTCCACCTCTTCGACGACGGTGAGACCGAGGCGCGCCACCTCGTTGCCCTGCGAGCCGGCGAGATGCGGGGTGATGAACGCGTTCGGCAGGTCGAAGAGCGGCGAGTCGCCGGGCAGCGGCTCCGGGTCGGTGACGTCGAGGATCGCGCTGATCCGCTCGGTGCGCAGTTCGTCGATCAGGGCGTCGTGGTCGAGGAGCGAGCCGCGCGCGGTGTTGATGAGGACGGATCCGGCGGGCATCAGTGCGAGTTCGCGACGGCCGATCAGATGGCGGGTCTCCGGGGTCTGCGGCGCGTGGATGCTCACGATGTCGCTGGTCCGCAGCAGCTCGTCGAGCGGCAGCAGGGGTACGCCGAGCAGGGCGGCCCCGGCCTCGTCGACGTACGGGTCGGCGAGGCTCACCTCGAGGTCGAAGGGGCGCAGCAGTTCGATGAGGCGGCGGCCGATGCGGGACGCTCCGACAATGCCTGTCCGCCGGCCGAAGTTGCCGATGCCCGGCACGATCTCCCCGTAGGGGAAGGCGCGTTCGGCTCGGAGGCGGTCCCGGTGCGCGAAGAGGTCCTTGCCCGCGAGAAGGATCATGGCCAGCGTGTACTCGGCCACCGGCAGGGCGTTGGCACCGGCCGCGGAGGAGACGACCAGGCCGCGCTCCCAGACCGCCGGGGTGGTGAAACTCTTGACCGAGCCCGCCGCGTGCAGCACGGCCCGCAGCTTCGGTGCCGCCTCCAGAACGCTCACGTCGAGAGTGGGGCAGCCCCAGCCGGTGATCAGGATCTCGGCCCGGGAGAGGACCTCACGTACGCGAGGGTCGGCGAAGTCCTCGACCACCACGGTGGGATCGATTTCTACGGCCTCACACAGACGAGCCAGCACCTCCGCCGGAAAGACCTGCGACACGTTCTCGGCGCTCATGGCGAACAGCGCGACGGGGCCCTCACGTTGGGGTGAGGAGCTCCCCGGGGAATGCTCGGGCAAGGAACTGGCCTCCGGCTCGGTGAGGTGGGTAGGGCGAACGCCTATGGCAACCGGTCCCTACGGTATGGGTCGTCGAGCGAGAGGGCAATGGACATGAAAGCGCTTTCCCCCACTTCTCGAAGGAGCTTCCACCCGCGGCGGCCACGGGAGCCTTCGGCCGGGGTGCGGGAGGTGGACGTGGCTGAATCACACGACTACGAGGAGCTGCCTGCGTGAGCGATCATGAAGCATGCGACGGATGGCTGGCAGTGGGCCGACACACGCTACGCCGACAAGCGCTGCACGCTCTGGGAGACCATTCCTAAAGACTGAGCGGGAGTGAGTCCTGTTGCCAGGACTCGTGCTCAGCCGCGTGCCCCGAACGGTGTTGGGCACGCTGGTCGCCCGCTTTCGCTCCACCGCCGGGCGGCGCGCATCCGGTGCGCGGTCCGGGCAGGTGGAGGCGGGGTCCCTCACGCCGCCGGGCCTCCGGTCGGGCCTGGACGGTCCGATGCCCACCACGATCACTCCGGTCGGGGTGGGGCGGTGCCGTCCTCCCCCAGCTACCGCTGGGAGGTGCCCCCAGCCGGATCGGGTGCCCGAGGGCGCGTCGCCCGACCGCGATGCTCGCCGCATCGTGCCGGGACATCTCACGTCGTGGGATAGTCAGCGGTTTCTGCCAGTGCTGGGCACCCCACCGGCTGGTATATGCCGGGTCGACCGCCACGGTGGCGATGTCCTGCTCAGCGGCCATCGACACCAGCCTGGCCTTGAGTCTCGCGGTGGGGAAGCGGCAGAGCAGCCGGCGGAAGCGCTTGTTGCGGCCGTGCTTCTCCCGGCTCCTCTCCGCCGCGAAGTCGAGGTCCTCGAGAGCGATCGCAGCGGCCCCGCAGCGGCGGGTGTAGTGCAGCAGCCGGGTCAGCGCGTGCCGGATCTGGGCGTCGCGATGTTCCGCGCTGCCCGAGAGGTCGTAGAAGAAACGCTGCGGCTCGCCGACCGGGTTAGTCGGTTTCGGGTGCGCCGTAGGAGAACTTGTACCCGGCGAAGTCGGCGACGTGAAGGTATCCGATCCGCTGGTAGAGGGCGTTGCTGGTGGGGTTGGCCGGGTCCGTGAACAGGACGACGTCCGTCGCACCCGCGGCCAGCGCGGCACCGCTCACCTCGACGGTCACGGCGCCCGCGTAGCCGCGGCCCCGGAGGTGGGCGGGTGTGTAAACAGGGTCCACCCGGATCATGCCGCCGACGATCGAGGTCGTGGCCGCCATGGAGACGGGAGTGCCGTCCGGGTTCTCCCAGAACGTGAAGTGCCTGTCGCCGAAGCGCGAGTCGGCCCAGAAGCCGGAGTCGATCAAGTCGATGGACGGCTGCTCACCGACGTCGACGCAGAACTCACGGCACCAGCGCACGACTTGCTCGTGATCCTTCCCGCCCGCGATGCGACCCTGGCCTTCTGGGCGCGGCTGCGGTGGGGTGAGCGTGCCGAGACGATAAAGATGAGTCCGCCAGAAGGGTTCCGGCGCTGCGCCCGCGTGCTTCTGCCATGTCTCGGCGAAAGCGGTGGCGGTCTCGTGGTCTGCGATGACGGTGGAGGGAGAGTGGCCGAGCGCGGCCAGATGAGCGGCGAGGTGGTCGGCCCACTTGGCAGAGAGGGGTGTAAGGCCCAGACGGCCGCGCGGAGTGCGATAGAAGATGGCGCGGACTTCGCCTCCTGACTCCAGTCTGCCGAAGACGGCGGCTTCGGCACCGTGTGCGTCCGCTCCGCGGGCACGCAGTTTCTCGATGTCCGTCAGCGGCGTGTTGTGGAGGGCGGGCCGAGAGCGCAGGAAGTCTCCGGCTTGGGCGAGGAAGTCGTCGACGTCTTCGGTGAGTTGCCAGTCATCCGGGAGCATGCTTCATGATCCCTTATGTGCTCGACTCGGGGGAGCACTTGCTCAGAGAGGCACTATCGCTACTACTGGTCCAACGCCTTTCAGCCATGTGACATAGCTGCTCGTGATCAGGCAAGAGTCTTCCCCGTCCAACGGCTCGTTCGGGGTCTTTTGCGGGTGAGGCGTCGGTTCGTCTTGGTGATGAGTGCCCAGTTTCAGGTGGGCTTCGGAGTGCTGGGGCAGACGTTCGTAGTCGCGTGCGTGGCGGCGGGCGTTCATGCACCAGCCGATCGGCCGCTCGACTTGGGTGAGAGCTGCTCGTAACGCTGCCGGGTGACGTTCCCGATCCGGTCGGTCATGATGGCCACCGCCCTCGCCCGGCCCGGTCACCACGACGAGACCGGTCCAAGGGGCGTCGGCCCCGGTCACCGTGACGCGGGCGCGACACGCCGGGTCAGAGCTGAAACAGGGGGCTCGAAGCACCCGGCAATCTCTCTCAACTACCTTGCAAACCATGAGGCGTTCGAGGTTCTCAGAGGCGTTCTGCTACAGCGTTTCCGTAAGGCCGTTCCGCGACGCCCACCGCTGAGGACAGGCCCTCACCCGGCAACGGTCTGAGCAGAACACAGCCTCCGCCGCCATCGTCTGCAGCAGCGGATCACCGCACTCTCGGCAGTACCGCCGAGATTTCCCGCCGACCCCCACAACTCAGATCATTCAGCCGTACCAACCTCACGGCCAGGGATCAAATACACCTACTCACCAGAAGTCGCTCCCGCTCTGCCACCGGCAGCAGCTCCCAACCCCGCCGGCTACGCCCTTTATCAGCGCCTCGGCTAGCGCACGCTCACCGACTGGGCTGTGACGACTTCGCGTATGCCGCACCGGAAGCCGGTTGAGAGCTCCGGAAGGGTTCCGCGGGCTTCTGGATGGACGCCTTCCCGCGCACTTCCATCCAGAGCCCGAGGGGGGCCTGCCGTATATGCCGGTTCTCATCTTCGACTGGCGTGAGTGGCTCCCGTTCGCCGGAGCCGGTATCTACCTGCTCTGGGAACTCGGCCGCCTCGACAGCGCATTCGGCGAGCTCGCCGACCTCTGGAACGAGCAGCACCAGCAGCGGCAGGGGCCGGCTCGAAGCAACTCCCTCAAGTGACATGGCCGCGTCAGCGGCTGGATGACGATTCCGCAGTCGCCCTAGGCACTCGCCCCTGATCCACCACACCGCCGAGGAAGCCCGGCCACCCGCCAAGGTAGCTTCCACCTACAAGAGGGCTTCCTGGGGAGGGACTACATGGCAGGGATGACAGAGCCCGTGACCAACTGGGCGGGCAACATCACCTATTCCGCCAAGGAGCTGCACCGCCCGCACTCGCTCGACGCGCTGCGCGCGCTCGTCGCGCAGAGTGCCCGAGCGCGGGTGCTGGGCAGCGGACACTCGTTCAACGAGATCGCCGAGCCGGGCAGCGAGGGTGTGCTGATCTCGCTGACCGCGCTGCCGCCGTCGGTCGAGGTGGACTCGGCGGCTCGTACGGTGCGGGTGGCCGGCGGTGTGCGGTACGCGCAGCTCGCCCGGCGCGTCCATGAGCACGGGCTCGCATTGCACAACATGGCCTCCCTGCCGCACATCTCGGTGGCGGGCTCGGTGGCGACCGGCACGCACGGCTCGGGGAACACCAACGGCTCGCTGGCCGCGACCGTACGCGAAGTGGAACTGGTCACCCCCGACGGCTCGATGCTGACGATCGGCCGCGACGACGCCCGCTTCGACGGTGCCGTGACCTCCCTGGGCGCGCTCGGCGTGGTCACCGCGCTCACCCTCGACGTGGAGCCGGACTTCGAGGTTGCCCAGCAGGTGTATGGCCAATTCCCCCTCGCTGGGTTGGACTTCGAGACGGTGTCGGCATCGGCGTACAGCGTGAGCCTGTTCACCGACTGGCGGCAGTCCGGCTTCGTACAGGCGTGGGTCAAGCAGCGCACTGACCAGCCGCTGCACGACTTCCCGTGGGCCGCGCCCGTCACCGAGGCCATGCACCCCGTGCCGGGCATGCCCGCGCAGAACTGCACGCAGCAGTTCGGCGTGCCGGGCCCCTGGCATGAGCGACTGCCGCATTTCCGCGCCGAATTCACCCCGAGCAGCGGCGCCGAACTCCAGTCGGAGTACCTGCTCCCACGCCCGTATGCGCTCGACGCCCTGCATGCCCTCGACGCGATCCGCGCGACGATCGCCCCGGTCCTGCAGATCTGCGAGGTTCGCACGGTCGCCGCGGACAGCCAGTGGCTGAGCCCCGCGTACGGGCGCGACACCGTGGCGTTCCATTTCACCTGGGTCCCGGACACGGCAGCCGTGCTGCCCGTGGTGCGGCGCGTCGAGGAAGCACTCGCCCCCTTCGATGCGCGCCCGCACTGGGGCAAGGTGTTCACCACGGCACCGGCTACGCTGCATGAGAGCTACCCGCGGATGAACGCGTTCGCGGCGCTGACCGAGGAGCTGGACCCGACGGGCACGTTCCGGAACACCTTCGTCCGCGAAGTGCTCGGCGTCTGACGTCCAGGCGTCCGCCAAGTAAGCCCTCTCTTTCTACAACCCCTTTCCTAACCCCTTGTCGAAAGTCCGGTGCAGGCCATAGCCTTGCGCCGCGTCGGGGCCGACGTGGCTCGGCATGGGTCTGAAGGGATCGAGGGGGCCGCCCGGTGAAGCGCACATCCCGCGACATACGCACCGCGAACCGCTACGAGGTGCTGCGCCAGATCATCGCCGAGTCGCCCACGTCCCGGCAGGAGCTGGCGGCCGCCACCGGGCTGAGTCTGGCTACCGTCGCAACCCTGGTGGGCGAGCTGCTCGACCTCGGGATGCTCACGGAGGTCGGGTTCGAGGACTCGGCGGGTGGTCGCCCGCGGGGCCTCGTGGCCGTCAACGCGTCGGGGGGCGCGTTGATCGGCGTGGACATCGCGGAGACGTACGTACGGGTCGAGCTGTTCGACCTCGCGCTGAACGTTCTGGCCCGCGCGGACGAGGACATGCGCCCCGGCGAGAGCCGTCCGGTGCAGGTCGTCGGGCATGTCGCGGCGGCCGTCGGCTCGGTGGTCGCGCAGGCCGGGGTCGAGGGCGCGCGCGTTCTCGGAGTCGGGGTCAGCGTGCCGGGCCAGGTGGACCGCGCCACCGGCATCTCGGAGTACGCGCCGAACTGGGACTGGCACGACGTGCCCCTGCTCGATCTGCTCTCCGAGCACATCTCGTATCCCCTGTACCTCGACAATCCGCTGCGCGCCTGCGCGGTCGCCGAGCTGTGGTTCGGCGCGGCCCGCGGGCGCGGGGACGCCGTGGTGGTGAACCTCGGTACGGGGGTGGGCGCCGGGCTCGCTCTCGGCGGCGGGCTCCATCGCGGTGTGAGCAACAGTGCGGGCGAATGGGGACACACCACGCTCGTACTGGACGGACGACTCTGTCACTGCGGCAACCACGGATGCGTGGAGACGTATGTGGGAGCCCCCGGAATCATGCTGAACCTACGGGAGTTGAGCCCCCGCAGCCCGCTGCTCCACCCCGAGGACCAGACGGCGACCATCGACGCCCTGGCCCGTGGGGTCGCCGCCCAGGATCCGGTGGCGGTCAAGGTCGTCCGGGACACGGCCCGTTACCTCGGTGCCGGCATCGCGGATCTGGTGAACCTGCTCAACCCCGAGGTGGTCGTGCTCAGCAGCTGGGTCGCGGCCGCCCTCGGCGAGCCCCTGCTCGAGGAGGTGCGCGAGGCGGTGGCCCGGCATGCGCTGAAGCGGCCACTGGCCGCCACCGAGATCGTCCTGTCCCCGATTCCCACCGATCCGGTGTGCCTCGGCGCGGCGACGTTCGCGCTGGAGGGCGCCCTGTCCTCGATCACCCAGAAGGCCAGTCAGAGGTCCAACCGACGCACCTGGTCCAAGCAGTGACGAACCCGGGGGCCGAGGGCCGCCGGTCAACCTGGCCCGGCGGCCCTCACCTCCGCACGCCCTGAATCCGCCCCTCACAACATCCCTCGCAGCACCCCACGTTCGGAATTCCGAACTGAACGCAACGCTTCGAGCAGACTTCGTCCAACCCCTTGCCGAAGCCTTAGCCGAAGGTTAACGTCCCGCACCGCACCTGGATTCGAGCCATTGGCTCATCGAGCAAGCGAGCCGCAGCCGCACTTAGAGACAAGGACGTCAGCATGTCGGCACTGAGCAGCAACAACTGGGATCGCCGCAACGTACTGAGGGCCGCCATGGGTCTGGCCGCCGCCGGCGGGCTGGCCGCCTGCGGTGGCAACACCGGCCGCTCCGAGGGAGGCGCCTCGGGCAAGGCCCTGACGCAGTACTTCCACGCGTACGGCGAGGCCGGCACCCAGGAGGCCATCAAGCGTTACGCGAAGGACTTCGACGGGGCCAGCGTGGCCACGCAGTGGATCACCGGTTCCAACTTCGAGAGCAAGCTGTTCTCGGCCCTGCTCACCAAGAACGCGCCAGACGTCTTCGAGTTCCACCCGCAGCTCCAGCTCATCAGGAGCGGCCAGGTCGCGGACCTGAGCGACCTCGTCAACCCGGTCAAGGACGACTTCAACCCCGCCGACCTCAAGTCGCACACCGTCGACGGGAAGATATGGGGCGTCCGCATGATCGACGACCCGCAGTTCTTCTACTACCGCAAGTCGATGCTGGAGAAGGCGAAGGTCGACGTACCGCAGACCCTCGACGAGCTCGTCGAGGCGGCGGCCAAGCTCACCACCGACAAGGTCAAGGGCCTGTTCATCGGCAACGACATCGTCCAGACGCAATACCCCCTGGTGTGGTCCTCGGGCGCGGACCAGCTCACCGCCGACAACCAGATCGCGTACCACACGGACGCGGTGGCCGAGACGCTGTCGAAGTACCGCACGATGTTCAAGGCCGGCCACCTGTTGACCGGCGCGCCCGCCGACTCCTGGGACCCCTCCGCCCTGATCCAGGGCCTCTGCGCCATCCAGTGGTGCGGCATGTGGGCCATGCCCGCGATGCAGAAGGCGCTCGGCGACGACCTCGGCGTCTTCCCCTACCCCGTCGCCGCGGACGGGGCCAAGCCGTCCGTCTTCAACGGCGGTTGGTCGATGTTCGTGAACGCCAAGGGCAAGGACGTCGACCTGGCCAAGGAGTACGTCAAGTGGCTGTGGATCGACCAGAAGGAGCACCAGGAGGACTGGGCGCTCAGCTACGGCTTCCACGTCCCGCCGCGCAAGTCGATCGCCGAGTCCGCGGACAAGCTCAAGTCGGGTCTGCCGGCTGAGGGCGTCAAGTTCTTCAACGAGTACGGACGGTTCGAGAACCCGTCCTGGACCCAGGCGATGATCGACGCCTTCGAAGAGGCGATCGCCGACGTCGTGCGCAAGGGCGTGGAGCCGCAGAAGGCCCTCGACACCGCGGACGCGAAGGTCAACCGCGAACTCAAGAAGCTCTTCGGATAGGCCGCCGGACAGGTAACGACATGTCGACCACGACTACGCGTGACGTCACGCGCCCCGCCCCGGCCAAGGTCTCCAAGACCAAGCCGCGGCGGGGCGTGCGGGGCACCACGTTCAACTTCTGGCTCTTCACCGGACCGTTCCTCGTCGGTCTGCTGATCTTCGTCTACGTCCCCATCGTCTGGAGCGCCTGGCTCAGCTTCTACGAGGCGCGCTACACAGTCACGCCGGACAAGTTCGTCGGCTTCGACAACTACGAGTACATGCTGACGAACGGCGACTTCGTCAGGTCGCTGGGCACCTTCACCGTCTTCGCCGCGATCGTCGTGCCGATCACCTGGGCGCTGTCGCTCGGCTTGGCGCTGATGGTGCACCGGCTGCGCTTCATGAAGGCGTTCTTCCGGTCGGTCTTCTTCCTGCCGACGGCGGTCAGCTTCGTCGCCGCCTCGCTGATCTGGAAGATGTCCGTCTTCAGCGGCGTGCGGTTCGGGCTGATGAACACCGTGCTCGGCTGGTTCGGCATCGAGAACGTCGCCTGGCTGGCCGACCCCAATCCGCCCTGGTACTGGCTGGTCATCCTCACGGTGCGCCTGTGGCTCCAGGCCGGTTTCTACATGATCCTCTTCCTGGCGGCACTGCAGAACATCCCGCCGGAGCTGTACGAGGCCGCCGCCATCGACGGCGCCAAGCCGGGCTGGCAGACCTTCCGGCACATCACGCTGCCCCAGCTGCGGGCGACGTCGACGGCCGTGATCCTGCTGCTCCTCGTGGCCGCGTACCAGGCCTTCGACGAGTTCTTCAACCTGCTCACGAATACGACGTGGGGCCGACCACCACTCGTCGAGCTGTACTACCTCGCTCTGGGCGAGAACCAGGACTACGGCGCCGGCAGCGCGGGCGCGATGATCCTCACCATCCTGATCTGCACGGTGACGCTGCTGCAGGGCAGGATCATGGGCTTCGGAAGGGGGGACGAGACCAAGTGACCACCACCACGCCTCCGATCAAGAAATCCGCGCCCGCGGCGAGCAAGCCGCAACGCATCAGGCGCGGCAGCGTCATCGGCTCCACCGGCCTCTACATCGCCACCGGCGTCGCGGCCTTCCTCTTCCTGATCCCCTTCTATCTGATCGTCCGCAACGCCCTGTCCACGGACGCCGAGATCACCGGCGACACCTGGAAGTTCTTCCCCACCGACATCCAGTGGGGCAACATCAGCGAGCTGTTCAGCGACAACACCGTGCCGTTCGCGACGTCCCTGTGGAACTCGACGGTCGTCGGCGTCGCGCACACCGTGGGCGTCCTGCTGGTGTGTTCGCTGGCGGGGTACGGCCTGGCGCGCATCCCGTACAAGCACGCCAACAAGATCTTCTACCTGGTCCTGGTGACCTTGATGGTGCCGGCCGCCGTCACCTTCGTACCGAGCTTCGTGCTGGTCTCGTCGCTCGGCTGGGTGTCGAGTTTCCGCGGTCTCATCATTCCGGGGCTTTTCAGTGGTTTCACGTGCTTCCTGTTCCGGCAGTACTTCCTGGGGTTCCCCAAGGAGCTGGAGGAGGCGGCGCGCGTGGACGGACTCGGGTACTGGGGCGCGTACTGGCGCGTCGTCGTGCCCAACTCGCTGAACTTCTTCGCGGCCATCGCCACCATCACCTTCATCCAGGGCTGGAACGCCTTCCTGTGGCCGCTGGTCATCGGCCAGGACCAGGAGGCGTGGACGGTCCAGGTGGCGCTCTCCTCGTACATGACCAACCAGACCGTCAACTTCCATCTGATCTTCATGGCCACCGCCATCTCGATCCTTCCCCTGGTGCTCGTGTTCCTCTTCCTCCAGCGCTGGCTGGTGCAGGGGGTCGCACAGACCGGCATCAAGGGCTGACGAGTGCTCCGCGGGAATGTGGGGCGATGGCTGCGTGCCGTCCGTGGCTGGTCGCTCCCCCACTCTCGACTTCGCTCGAGCGGGGGGACCCCCATCGCGGCGGAGCCGCATGGTGTCACTGACCCGCGCCCCTGAAGGGGCGCGGGGGCAGCGTCACAATTCGTCAATTCTGCTGAGGAGACCGATGTCTTTCCGCACCACCTCTTCCGTCGACTACGTCGAGGACGTCTCGCCCGGGAGCGGGGCCCTGCCGCCCCGCGCCTGGTACGCGTCCTCCGACGCCGCCTCCCTTTCCCTGAACGGGGGTTGGCGCTTCAGGCTGTCGGCGACCGCCGATGCCGAGGACGACTCGTTCGCCGCCGAGGGATACGAGGCAGGGGACTGGGCCGAGGTGCAGGTGCCCGGCCACTGGGTCCTTCAGGGCCACGGCTCGCCCATCTATACCAACCACCTGTACCCGTTCCCGGTCGACCCGCCGCGCGTGCCGACCGAGAACCCGACCGGTGACCATCTGCGGGTCTTCGACCTGCCGGACGACTGGCCCGCTCTGACGGACGGTGGCTCGGTACTGCGATTCGACGGCGTCGAGTCCTGCGCCCGGGTCTGGCTGAACGGCACCGACATCGGCGAGTTCAAGGGCTCCCGGCTGCCGCACGAGTTCGCGGTCGGCCATCTGCTGAAGCCGACGGGGAACGTCCTTGCCGTCCGCGTCCACCAGTGGTCGGCGGGCTCGTACCTGGAGGACCAGGACCAGTGGTGGCTGCCCGGCATCTTCCGGGACGTCACGCTGCTGCACCGCCCGGCGGGCAGCGCGCTCGACTTCTTCGTACACGCTTCGTACGACCACGTCAGCGGCGAGGGCACCCTGCGCGTCGACTCCGATGTCGACGGCCGGGTCACCCTGCCCGCCCTGGACATCGATGTCGCGACCGGCGAGTCCGTGACGGTCCCGGTCAAGGCGTGGACCGCCGAAACGCCGCATCTGTACGACGGCGTGCTGGCCACCGAGGGCGAGCAGGTTCCGCTGCGGATCGGCTTTCGCACGGTCGCGCTCGAGGACGGCCTGATCAAGGTCAACGGCAGGCCGATCCTGTTCAAGGGCGTCAACCGGCACGAGTGGCACCCCGAGCGCGGCCGTGCCCTCGACCTGGAGACGATGCGCGAGGACGTGCTGCTGATGAAGCGGCACAACATCAACGCCGTCCGCACCTCCCACTACCCGCCGCACCCGGCCTTCCTCGACCTGTGCGACGAGTACGGCCTGTGGGTCATCGACGAGTGCGACCTGGAGACCCACGGCTTCGTCGAGCAGGCCTGGCGGGACAATCCGGTCGACGACGACCGCTGGACCCCGGCGCTGATCGACCGTGCGGCCCGTATGGTCGAGCGCGACAAGAACCACCCGTCCGTCGTGATCTGGTCCCTCGGCAACGAGGCCGGCACCGGCCGTGGCCTCACCGCGATGGCCGAATGGATCCGCGGCCGGGACGGCTCGCGCCTCATCCACTACGAGGGCGACATCAACTGCCGTGACACGGACATGTATTCACGCATGTACGCGGCCCATGACGAGGTCGAGCAGATCGGCCGCGACCTCGACGGCGGCACGCACAAGCGGCGCGGACTCCCCTTCATCCTCTGCGAGTACGGGCACGCCATGGGCAACGGCCCCGGTGGCATCGCCGACTACCAGCGGATCTTCGAGGCGTACGACCGGCTCCAGGGCGGTTTCATCTGGGAGTGGATCGACCACGGCATCAAGGACGCGCGGTTCGGCTTCGCGTACGGCGGCGACTTCGGGGAGGAGCTGCACGACGGGAACTTCGTCTGCGACGGGCTGATCTTCCCGGACCGCAAGCCCTCGCCGGGGCTCGTCGAGTTCAAGAAGGTGATCGAGCCGGTCCGTATCGAGGGCGACGGCACGGACGGGACCGTACAGGTCACGAACGCGTACGACTTCGCCGACCTGTCGGCGCTGGCCTTCGAGTGGTCGTACCAGGTCGACGGCAAGACGGTCGAGGCAGGCAGCCTGTCCGTGCCCGCGCTGGCGCCGGGCGAGTCGGCGGAGGTGAAGCTGCCGGAGCCGCCGTCGGGCGACGGGCGCGGGTTGGAGACGCAGTGGACGGTACGGGCGCTGCTGGGCGACGACACCGCGTGGGGGAAGAAGGACCATGAGGTGGCGTGGGCTCAACTGCCGGCCAGTGCACGGTCGTTGCCGTCTGTCGCGGCGAGTGACAGTCCCTCGGCGAGCGAGCGGCTGATCATCCTCGGCCCGGCGTCCTTCGACGTACGCACCGGGGCGCTGAAGACGATCGGCGGGGTGGACGTGACCGGCCTCCGTCTCGACGTGTGGCGGGCGCCGACCGACAACGACGAGGGCGCCTCCTGGCAGGACGACATCCGCTGGGCCCAGCTGTGGCGCAAGTACGGCCTGCACCGGATGCAACACCGCCTGGACGCCGTGGAGGTGGGCGACGACGCGTTGACCGTACGGACCCGGGTGGCGCCCGCCGCCTGGGAGGTGGGCCTGCGCACGGTGTACCGGTGGACGTCCGACGGTACGCGGCTGAAGCTGACCGTGTCCGTGGCGCCCGAGGGCGACTGGACGGTGCCGCTGCCGCGGCTGGGCATTCGCTTCGGGCTCGCGGAGGCGGACCAGGTCAAGTGGTTCGGCGGCGGTCCCGGCGAGGCGTACCCGGACACCAAGTCGGCCTCGATGCTGGGTCGTTGGCACGCCTCGGTGGACGAGTTGCAGACCCCGTACGTCCGTCCGCAGGAGAACGGCGCCCGAGCTGATGTCCGTTGGGCGGAGCTCGGCCGGCTGCGGATCGAGGGCGACCCGGAGTTCTGGTTCTCGGCCCGGCGCTGGACCAACGAGCAGTTGGACGCGGCCCAGCACCTGACGGACCTGACACCCGGCACTGCATCCGACAGCGGCTCCCCCGCGAGGGTCTGGGTCAACCTCGACCACGGCCAGCAGGGCATCGGCTCGCAGTCCTGTGGTCCGGGCGCGCTGCCGCAGTACCAACTGCGGGCGGCACCCGCCGAGTTCTCGTTCGTGTTCTCGGAAACTCGTGACTGACAACACGGTCATACCGACCGCGGCCGGACGGCTCTTCAGCCGTCCGGCCGCGGTTGCGTCGTGTGTGGGTTTCGTCCTCATCGGCATGCTTCAGGCGCTCTACGGCCCGGCGGTCCCGGGCCTGCGCGAGGAGTACGGCCTCTCCCCCTCCGCGGCCGGACTCGGGCTCAGCCTGCACTTCACGGGCGGGGTCGCGGGCGTACTGGCCTTCAACGCGATCCACTCCCGGATCAGCAACAGGGCGCTGCTCGGTACGAGTTACGCCTTGATGGCCGTCGGCGGCGCGGGATTCGCCTTCGCCCCGAACTGGCCGCTCGCGCTCGCCGCGGCCTTCCTCGGCGGCCTCGGTTTCGGCGGTATCGACTACGGCCTCAACCAGCTCTTCGCGGTCGGCTTCGGCAGCCGCTCGACGGCGATGCTCAACATTCTCCACGCCCATTTCGGCATCGGCGCCGTGCTCGGCCCGGTGCTCATCGCATGGACGGGCCCGGCCGAGTACGCGTACGCCTTCGGGGCGTGTGCCGTGCTGGCGGGTGCGCTGATCCTGTGCACCGGCGGTGTAGGGAGCGAGGAACCGGCACTGTCGGTTGAAGAACCTGCTGCCACCGGCGGCCTTCTCTCCCGCGTACTCATCGGATTCGTCGGCCTGTACATCCTCAACGTGGCCGTCGAGGCGGGCGTCGGCGGCTGGGAGCCCACGCATCTGGAGACCGTCGGCTACAGCGCCACCGTCGCGGCCTCCGCCACCTCCGTGTACTGGCTGATGATGACCGTCGGCCGCTTCCTCGTCGTCCCCGTCACGCTGCGGTACTCGCCCGAACGCATCCTCACGGTGTGCGCGGCCGGGATGACGGTGTGCCTGCTGCTTTCGCTCGTAAAAGGTGTGGCGCCGGTGGCGTACGCGGGTGTTGGCTTGTTCATTGCGCCCGTCTTCCCCACCGGCCTCCCCTGGCTGAACCGGGCTCTCCCCCGGGCCAAGCGTGCCGGTGCCTGGGTCATCGCCGCGTCGATGCTCGGCGGAGTGGCAGCGCCGCCGATGCTGGGCATGGGCATCGAGGCCTTTGGCATCCGCGCGGTGCCATGGCTGCTGACAGCGTTGTCGGGGGCCGGTCTCGTCGCAACCGTATGGCTGATCAGGCTGACCAGGAGGTCCGCTGCATGAGCGGCAGCATCGAGGTCCGGAGCCTTTCCCGGACGTTCCACACGACCGTGCGGCGCCCCGGTTTCCTGGGGGCCGTCAGATCACTCATCAACCCGGAGCGGGCCGCCAAGCACGCCGTCACCGACATCAGTTTCGAGGTGCAGCCCGGCGAACTGCTCGCCCTGCTCGGGCCGAACGGCGCGGGCAAATCGACCACCATCAAGATGCTCACCGGCATCCTCACGCCCACAGCCGGTGAGGCGCGGGTCGCGGGCGTCGTCCCGTACGAGGAGCGGGAGCGCAACGCGCGCAACATCGGTGCGGTGTTCGGGCAGCGCACCCAGCTGTGGTGGGACCTGCCAGTGCGGGAGTCCTTCGCGATCCTGCGGGACATCTATGACGTACCGGCAGACGAACACCTTTCGCGGCTGCGGGAGTTCGACGAGCTCCTCGATCTGTCCTCGTTCTGGGACACGCGGGTACGGCATCTCTCGCTCGGCCAGCGTGTGCGCTCCGACCTTGCCGCCGCGCTGCTGCACGATCCGCCGGTGGTGTTCCTCGACGAGCCGACCATCGGCATGGACGTGGTGGTCAAGGAGCAGGTACGGGAGTTCCTCCGGTACCAGGTGGAAGAGCGCGGGAGGACAGTGCTGCTCACCACGCACGACATGACGGAGGTCGAGCGGCTCGCGGAGCGCGTCGTGCTGATCAACCACGGGCGGCTCGTCCTGGACGGCACGCTGGACGAGATCCGCCGGAAGTTCGGCTGGACGTGGCAGGTGCGGGCCACGCTCGCCGAAGCGCACGCCGCCGTCGAGCCGTGGCCGGGGGTCGTGCTCGTACGGCGGGAGGGTCCTCAGGTGGTGTTCGGCCCGGACGGGCCGGCCGCGCCGACGGTGCACCAGGCGCTGAAGCAGGTCATCGAGCGGTACGAGGTGACCGACATCGCCCTGGACGAGGCCGAGTTGGAGGACGTGATGCGGGCGGCGTACGTCCAGGCGGGCGACCTGGCCGCTGACACGGCCGGCGACGTGGCCGCCCAGGCACCGGCTACGGCTCAGACACAGGGAGGCTGACCCCGTGGCCATGCCCTCCGCCCTGCGCGCCTGGCGGGCTGCTCGGGTCACCCCGCTCGGCGAGCTGCACACCCCGCCCCGTATGACCGCCGCCCTGCTGCGGCTGTCCGTCCAGGTGGTGCTGGTCGCCTCGCTGTGGCGCGGCCTGTACGCGGCGACGGGAACCACCGCCGGGCTCGACCGCGACCAGGCCGTCAGCTATGCCGTGCTCGCCGTACTGGCCACGCGCGTCCGGGAGTTGGACCAGTACTCGGGCCGCGACACGGTGCTCCAGCACATGCACTTCGGCACCATCGTGTACTGGTATCTGCGCCCGCTCCCGCCGCAGCGCTACTACGCCCTGCGGGCCCTGGGCGAGCAGATCTACGGCTTCGCGTGGGCCATCGTCGGCTACGCGGTCTGCGTGGCCGCCGGAGTCGTACAGCCGCCCGAGTCGGCTGCCGTGGCAGGAGTGTTCATGGTGAGCCTGCTCCTGGGCCAGTGGGTCCTGTACTACATCATGCTCGCCATCGACCAACTGTGCTTCTTCACGCTCCGCAACGGTGCCGCGATGTTGATCCTGATCTTCGCGCAGAACCTGCTGTCCGGGGTGTACGCGCCCCTGTGGTTCTTCCCCGACTGGTTCATCACCCTCAGCGGCTTCCTGCCCTTCCAGGCGACGCTGAGCGTGCCGCTGTCACTGTACGTAGGCCGGATCCAACTGTCGGACGCCGGGGCGCAGTTGGCGATACAAGCCGCCTGGGTGGTGGCCCTCGCCCTGCTCACCCGGCTGGTGTGGCGGCGGGCCGCCCGGCGCGTGATCTCCCAGGGAGGCTGACCGTGTCCTCGCAGAAAACCTGGTCCTCGCCGAAGGCGTCGTTCTCGCTGAAGCCCTGGCGGACCGTCTGGCGGATCACGAAGCTCAACTTCCGTTCGCAGCTGGAGTATCGCTCCGAGTTCCTGATGATGATCGCGATCGGTGCGATCTGGCAGGTGTCGGTGATCGTGTTCGCGACGGTGCTGCTGACCCGGTTCGCCGGGATGGGCGGCTGGGAGAGTGCGGACGTCCTGCTGATCGCGGCGATCCGGATGCTGGCCCACGGCCTGTTCGTGCTCTTCCTCGGCCGGGTGCACGGTCTGAGCCGGCACATCCAGGAGGGGGTGATCGACACGTACCTCGTCCGCCCCATGCCGGTCTACCGCCAGCTCCAGCTGCAGTACTTCCCCACGAACGCGATCGGCGACCTGACGGTGGCGGCGGGCCTGATGGTGGGCGCGCTGACACGCAGCGAACTGGACTGGACGGCGGGGCGGATCACCTACCTCATCATCTGCGTACTGGGCGGAATGCTCCTGGAAGCAGCCCTGTTCACGGTGGTGGCCTGCGCCTCCCTCCGCTTCCCGGCCGCCGACTACTGGGGCCGCTGGCTGGAGGAGCTCCTGGGCACCTTCGGCAGCTATCCCCTGAACGTCCTCCCGAAGGCGGTGGGCGGCTTCCTGACGTTCGCCCTGCCGCTGGCGTTCGTGGCGTACTTCCCGGCAGCCGTACTGACCGGGCACGGCTCCGACTCCGGCGTCCCGTACTGGCTCGCCGCCGCTTCCCCGTTCCTGGGCGCCGCGGCGTACGTGGGGGCGCGGTTGTTGTGGCGGTGGAGTCTGCGGCACTACACGGGGGTGAACGGGTGAGGACGGGCACGAGGGCTGCTCCGAGGCCTCTCGCAGGTTGTCCACGACCGCCCAGAGCTCATCCCGCCGAAGGGAATCACCAACGTCACGAGCCAAACCCACAGATATCCCAGTCCGAACAGCACGCACTCAAGTACCAGAGCTATGGGGCGAAGCCCGCCTGCACCGGCCTGTCGAAGGGCCTCGACCCGGCTGCCTGACGACCGACGAGGCCCAGAAAGTCCGTGCTGTCCGCCCACTGATCCACCCCACCGATCAGTGGCCGGGAGCGCAGCTCCGGGTCGGTGACCGTCCTGCTCAGGGCTTGTGCGAAGCGTTCGGCGTGCAGGACCAGGAACGGGCGGCTGTGGTAGCGGCGGCAGGTGGGCTCGACGGGGTCGGTGAGGCCGGAGGCGTTCTGGAGGGTGGCGACCTTCTCGTACGCGTCGCACAGGTGCCGTTCCCGGTCCGCGTACTCCGTCGCGGCTAGCGCGCCGCGCAGCGATGGGGTGAGGTCGGCCGCCACCGGCAGGCGGGCGAAGGCGCTGCCGAGCCATTTGCTGTACGGGGCGTATGTCCGCGACAGGAGAAGACACAGCCGCATCAGGTCGCGTACCAGGCGCGCGGCGACCACCGCGGAGCCCAGCTCGTCCCCGACCTCCGCGCAGCGGCCGACGAACGCCTCCTCCTGGGACAGCCGCTGCCACTGACAGGCCAGGAGGTGGCGCCACACCTGGTCGGGGTACCAGGCAAGGCGTCGCCGTACGGCGTCCAATGTGCCGAGTCCGTCGTGGAAGACGGCGCCCCACGTCACTTCGACGAGCCGCTGCTGGGGGATGGAAAGCCAGTCGTGCACGGTCAGTTCGGCGGTGGCGAGCACGTCGACGCCGAGCTGCGCCGCGAGCCACGGCTGGAGCCCGTCCACGGACACCCGGTGGTCGACGGGCCCGTCGACCAGCTCCATGTGGCCCGACACCGGGTCCAGCGCGTACTCGTCCCGGCGCCGGAAGTGCGTGGGCCACCCGCGCACCTCCTTGGGCAGGCGCTCCGCCAGCAGCCGGTGGATACGCTCGCCATGCTCAGCAACGTCCTCGTCCGACAGGAACAGGTTCAGCCGCGGCCCCCACTCGTGATCCGCCGAGCGCGCCGTGTCGAACCCGAGCACCTCGGAACCCGAGCCGATCCGCGCGGCCGTATACCGCACGGTTGGGTACGCCTCGGCCAGCAGCGGCCGCACAGCCTCCTCGTACAGGATCCGGGAGAGTTCGAGGCCCGGGACGAACGCGGCAGGGAGTGGTGTCGGCATACGGTCACTCTGCCGGGGCTGGACGCCGCCCACCAAGCCCGCTCCCAGCCTGCACCGGACCTACAGCGGCCTGCACCGTACGCTCACCGCGTCGTGCCGGGTACGCCGACGCCGCGTCGGCCGGTGCGGGGGCGTTGGGCGCGGATCGTCACATAGACGCCCAGCAGGACCACGGCGATCCCAGCGGCGACGGCCGGTGACGGAGTCTGGCCGAGCCAGACGGTGGCCAGGAGTGCGGCGCCGGGGACTTCGAGCAGGGTGATCGTGGCGACGGTGTGCCCGTTGAGGAGCTTTAGGGACCGGTTGAAGAGCGTGTGTCCGACGAGCTGGCCGCACACCGTGAGCGCGGCCAGCAGCAGCCAGGTGCGGGCGGAGTAGCCGAACAGGGCACTGCCGGAGAGAAGACATGTCAGCAGCAGGAGTACCGCCGCCGCGGCGTAACTGGTCCTGGAGTACGTCGCCGTGTCCACTGCCCTGCGCGCGGACTCCCCGACCGTCAGATAGGCGGCCATGCACAACGCCCCGGCCAGGGCGAGCAGGTCACCGGCCAGCGCGGTGGACGAGGTCTGGAAGTCGGCTCCCCCGATGAGGAGTACGCCGCCCAGCGCCAGCGCCATCCCGGCCCACACGCGACCACCGAGCCGTGCCCCGCGCGCGTGCGCGATGAGGCCGGACCACAAGGGCGCGGCGCACACCAGTGCGGTCGAGGCGGCCACCGACGTCATGGTGAGGCTGGGAATCCAGGTCGCGAAGTGCCCAGCGAGGAACACCCCGGACAGCAGGGACAGTCGCGTCGCCTTCCGACGCCCTCTCCCTTCTCTGCCCTCCCCTTGCTCCCGCTGCTTCCCGGTGCGGAGGGCCAGAACGCCCAGCAGGACGGTGCTCGCCGCGGCGTTCCGCCAGAAGGCGATGGCCAGCGCCGGGGCCTGCGCGGCCGCGGCGAGCGGTCCGGTGGCCGAGACACCCAGCACGGCCACCCCGAGCAGCACGACCTCCACCATCGGAAGACGACCGTGTGACAACGAGCCCGTGCGGACGGTATCGGAGGTCCCGGGTGTCTCGGAGGTCTCTGCACCAGTCATGCCGCTGAAACTAATGACCGCTGGCGCGGTGGGAAAATGCTTTCTGCCTGTGACTCATGCGCCACATGCATAAGCGCCGATCACCGCACTGCCGGAGGCATGGCCGCGGCCGCGGCTGACGAGTCGAGTCATCGCAGAGGCTGGGAGCCTGTCGAGACCGTGACGTAGGCCAGCCCGTCGTACTCCTCGGCCAGGGAGACGGGGCTCAGGTTGAAGCGATAGGTCCAGCGCGGCACCACGGCGCCGAAGCTGCGCATGGCATGCCGACCGTTGAGCCACTCCCGTACGGCCGTCGGCGCGTCGGCTGTGCCGCGAAGGTCCACGAGATGGTTGCCGGGGTTTGCGGTGGCGAGCCGGGCTTCAAGGGCGTCGGGGCGGGCAGGGCCGATCCGGTTGGTGACGACGGCGCCGGCTCGGGGACGAGAACTGGGACGACCGGGCCAAGGGCCGGGCCACATCCGGCGGGCGCGGAAGGAGCCGCTGCCGAACAGCAGGCCGAGTGCGTAGTAGGCCTCGCCGTACCGTGTATGAAGGTGTTGCCCCAGTGCCGGTACCGCGCGGCCGTAACGGCTCTTGGTGATGTGGCCGTTGTGTGCCCAGAGGGCGACTTTGGCGGACGGATCATCGAGGAGTTCCCCGACGGCCTCGGCCATGTACCGGTCGCGTGCGGCGAAGACGGTCTGTTCCGGGTCCGTGTGCTGCCTGCTGCGTGTCACCAGGTCGGCGGCCTGCACCAGAATCCGTGCGTGCCGGAGCAAGTCGGCTGCTTCGGGGGCTCGTTCGCGGAGGAACTCCAGCAGTTCCTCGGCATCGTGCACCAGGCGCCGTTGAGGATCGGGGTGCGATCCCGGATACGCCATTTCGAGCACACGGAGTGTGGAGAGAAGTCCGGCCACACGGTCCGGTGCCACCTTGTGCGGGAAAGAGTCGATCACCGCCAGAGAGCCGCCGCACTGCTGCGGGTCTACGCCAACGAAGCGCACCTTCTGGCCTTCTGGCCGCCCCCGGTTGTAGCCACGCATCCACTCGATCATCTCGAGCACCTCATGGGTCCGCCAGGTCCAGAACCCCAGCCCGGCAAGCACACTCGCAGCATCGCCGACGCCTTGGCGGACATAGGCGTCGACGGCTGGGCCGGCCGATGCGCTGGCCTCCATGGCCAGGACCGAGAAGCCCAGCTCGGTCACCAGGAACTCCAGCAGCCGATGCTTGAGCTGGAAGAACTCTCGGGTCCCGTGAGTGGCCTCCCCCAAGCCCACGATCCGCACGCCGTCGAGGACTTTCTTCAGCGGCTGGAGATCAGTAGTGGACCCGCCTGCGGTCAGGCCGGTCAGCGGTAGAGCGGTGCGGGCCAACCAGCCCGTGACCTCATCGGACACGGCTTTGCCCAGCCGCTTCGCGCAGTTCGCGTGCCGTCTGGCCGTAGCGCGTCTTGAGGGCGCGGCCGAGATGCCGTGGGTCGTGGATGCCCCAGCGGGCGGCCACCGCGGCCGCCGTACGCCCGGAGTGCGCCGGGTCGAGGAGATCACGGCGGATGCGGTCGAGGCGTTCGTTTCGCAGCCATGCGGCGAAGGAGATACCGGTGCGCCGGAAGAGACGGTGCAGGTGGCGGGCCGAGATGCCGTGCGCGGCGGCGACGGAGTCTACGCAGAGGGACGGGTCCGCGATGTTCGCCCGTGCGTAGACGCGGATGCGGTCGACCAGGTCGGTGGCCATGTCCACGTGCCCGGGCGCACGGTCCGCGAATGCGGCGATCAGCAGGGAGACGAGCGCGTCGCCGAGGTGGCCGTCGGCCGGTCCTGCCAGTTCATCCAGATGACGGCCCAGGCCGGAGAGGAAGGCGGCGAGGACCGCCTGGCTGCCGCCGTCGGCCGGCAGGCGCTGCGCGGTACGGCGGGTGACGGTGTCGGCATGGGGTCCGAGTGCGGTGCGCGGTACGCCGACGGCGAGGACGTCGCATCCTTCGGAGACGGTGAGCCGGTACGGCCGCGTCATGTCGAAGACCGTCAGATCACCGTTGTGAACCGGGGTGTGGTTGCGCCCTTGGGTGGCCACCGCCGCCCCCGACCGGTGCCACGTCACCTTCAGCAGCTCGGGGTCGGAGGACGTGATGGCGCGGGGCGGACGCGACACGACATGGCCGGAGCCGCGAATCCGGGCGACGGCTCCCGGCCCCAGGGCGGCGGCATCGATGTCCGCTCGGAACGCGTCGGTACCCGGCGCCGTCACGGTGAGCGGCGCGAGGATCGAGGAGGCCGCGGTCTGTAACTGGTCGACGGTGGCGTGGTGTACGTGGAGAGCACCGCTTGTCATGCGTCGTTCCCTCGTCGTCGTGAGGCCCGGTTGGGACGGGGACGTCCAAGTTCCTGACGTCCAAGGGGAATTGTGCGGTTTCGTGGCACGAATCGGCGACAGGCGCGGCGCGATCTGGAGGGTCGCAGGGAAGCATTCTGCGTAGCGTTCTTCGTGGGGGAGCACTGTCGGCCGGGACCACTCGGCCCCGGCCGACCGTACCCCGGCCGACCCATGCCCCGGCCGCCCGCAGGGCCGATGCGCTTACTCCGCCCGCAACGCCCGTCCCGTCGCCGTCTTCGCCGCCCAGCCCGCGGGCAGCAGGGCACCCGCCACCGCGATACCGACGCCCGCCAGCCCCAGCAGCACCAGCAGGCCGATGCCGTACACATCAATGAAGGCCTGCGGGATTTCCGTACTCACCGTGTCGCCCATCTCCGGCAGAACCCAGCCGTGCAGCGCCACGCCCAGCGGTACCCCGATCGCCCCCGCCACCGCGCCGATGCCCGCCACCGAGGTGAGGACCTGGGTGATCGTCTGCCGTGGTGTCATCCCCAAGGCCTTGAAGACCCCCAGGTCACGCACCCTGTCCCGGGTGTCGAGCACCACCGTGTTGAGCACGCCGAGGCAGGCCACGGTCACCAGCATCAGCGTGAGCATCGCGATCAGCGCCTGCATCGCCAGGAGCACCTCCGAGTCCTCCTCCTCGGTGAGCCCGGCGAGCGCGCCCAGCGGCTCCAGGTCGGCGTTGAGTGCGGCGGCGTACTTCGCCGGATCCGTACCGGACTTCAGGGAGACGGAGAACTCCGGCGGCATGTCCTTCAGTCCGAGCGCGGACAGCGAGGCCTGGGACGTACGCACCGTCATGCCCTCGTCGCTCAGGTCGAAGACCTCACCGACGATCTTCAGCCGGACCGTGCGTCCCTGCTCGGAGAGCGTCAGGGTGTCCCCGATCTCCTTCCCGGTCACCTGAAGGAACCGCGAGGGGACCACCGCCTCTCCGGCAAAGCCGAACCAGCGGCCTTCGGTCATCGGCTGAGAGGCTTCGGCGATCTGCCTCGAGTACGTCACCACCGACGTGCCGCCCTTCAGGCCCGACACCGTCACATCGGCTCGGGCGGCGCTGTAGTACGACTCCGTCTCCGGGCGGTCGCCGATCGCCGCGGCCACCGCCGCCGGGTCGGCGGGCTCGGGCGGCCCGGCCGACCGGCCCCCTTCCGGCGGCGCGAGCGTCTGTACCGTCACCTCCCCAGCAGGCTGGTCCGCATCCCCCTTGCGCTGGATGTCCAGCAGCGAGCTGCCCAGCCCCACCGCGAAGGTCACCGCCAGCGCCCCGAACGCCACCGCACCGGCCATCGTCGCCGAGCGCGAGGGCCGGGCCAGCGGGCCGGCAAGGCCCAGCGTCACCGGGCGCGGCAGCGGCAGCCGGCCGAGCAGCCGCCGCACTCCGCGGCCCCGGGACGAGACGGTGAACCGGCCCACGCTCAGCACCGCCGCGGTACGCAGCCGTGCCGCCCGCAGCGCGGGAGCGAGCGCGGTCACCGCCACCACCGCCAGCACCCCGAGGGGTACCACGACACTCACCCAGAGCGGGATCGCCAGCGTTCCCGTCCGGTAGGCCTGAGCCACCTGAGCCATCAGCGGTACGGCGAGCAGATTGCCCAGCACCGCGCCCAGCGCCGCGCCCACCGCGGACGGGATCAGCGCCTGCGCCACATAGGCCCGTCCGACCTGCGACGGGGTGAAGCCCAAGGCCTTCAGAATGCCGATCCGCCGGGTGGCGGAGCTCACCGCACCGCTCACCACGATGCTGATCACCAGCACCGACAGCGCCAGACCCAGCAGGGCGAAGGCGGTGATGAAGGGGATGAAGGAGCTGGTGCTCGCCTCGGCTTCCTGTTTGACGTCCAGATAGGACTGGGTGCCGGCGAGGGCGTCCTTCGGCAGGCCGGCGGCGACCGCCTTGCGACCGTCCGCGATATCGCCGCGGCCGGCGGCGTCCGTGAAGCGGTAGAGCATCTGGTACGAGGGCTGCGCGGCCAGCTCGGTCAGCTGGGCCGGCACCACCCAGGCGTCGGCGCTCTCACCCACCGACTCGGCGATGCCGACGACGGTGAGCGTGGTGCCGTCGGCGTCCAGCTCGGCACCCAGATACATGTTCGGGTTCCGGGCGTCCGCCTCGAGGACGATCTCCCCGGGCGCCTTCGCCCAGCGGCCCTCCGTCAGGCTCACCTTGTCCAGCGCGGGCTCCGCCGAGGCCCGCCCCACCACCGTCAGCGGCGGCGGCTCGAAGAACCCCGGGCCGTTCCCGGCGCCCAGTCGCAGCGAGGCCACTGGGAACGGCCCCGCGGTGGCCGACACTCCGGCCGCGGAGGCAGTCCGGGTCACCTGCTCCTCGGAGACCCCTTTGAACTCCGCCGTCAGATGCGCCCCTTGCTGCCGCGCGAACGCCTTTTCAAACGGCTTCTGCGACGCCTCCAGCAGCCCCAGCGCCAGTACGGACGCGGCCACCGACAGCAGCGTCGTCAGCACCATCACGGCCGTCTGCACGCGCTTCCGGCCCACCCCGGAGCGCACGACCCTGCCGAGAGCACTCACCGGACCACCGCCGCCTCGTCACGGGCGATCCGCCCGTCGACCAGCTCGATGGTCCGGGTGGCGCACTCCTCGGCCAGCGTCAGGTCGTGCGTGACCAGCACGATCGTCTGACCGTCGGCGTTCAGCTCGCGCAGCAGTTCCCGTACTTCCGCTCCGGAGGCCGTATCGAGCGCCCCCGTCGGCTCGTCGGCGAGCAGCAGCGGCGGGCGGTTCATCAGCGCGCGGGCGACGGCGACCCGCTGCCGTTCGCCGCCGGAGAGGCGTCCGGGGTAGGCGTCGGCGTGCCGGTCGATGCCGAGGGAGGCGAGCAGGTCGGCGGCACGGGAGGCCGCGGCCTTGCGGGACATCCCGGACAGCTGCGCCGGGAGCAGCACGTTGTCGGTGACCGTCAGGTCGTCGAGCAGGTTGAAGAACTGGAACACCATCCCGATCCGGGAGCGCCGGTAGCGCGCTGAGGCGGTCTCGCTGAGCTCGTCGACGCGCAGGCCGTCGACGCTCACGCTGCCCTCGGTGGGCCGGTCGAGGCCGGCGATCAGATTGAGCAGGGTGGACTTGCCGCTGCCGGACGGGCCCAATACGGCGAGCGCCTCCCCGGTACGCACCTGGAGCGTCAGTCCGGCCAGCGCCGGCGGTCCTCCGTCGTACGCCTTGCGCACCTCGCGCACATCGATGAGGGGTTCGGTCACGGCTCCTCCAGGGCTCGGCTCCTCGGGTCCCCGAAGCTAGGTGCGGGACGGTGACCGGCACGTCGGCCGCGGTGCGGAAGGTGCGTACCGTGCTCGGCCCATGTCCGTGCGCGTCATCCCTGCGATGTATGCCATGGGTGGACGGCGCTGCGTCTCGCGGAGGATCCGGGAGCGGGCGGCCGCTTGACACACTTGCCCGGTGAACCCGGTGCACAGGGACAGGGGCTGACCGGTGATCAGGGACAGGGGCCGGTGGGCCGCGCGGCTGCGCTCGTCCGTGGCGGCGTGGCTGCCGTTCGCCGTGCCCGCCGGGGCACTGTCGCACAAGTCCCGGCCGTCGCGCTGGATGTGGGCGGCGGACGCGCTGCTGGCCATGGCACTGGCGGTGGGCGTGGTGAGCGCCGATCTCGACCGGTCGTTCGTCGAAGTGCAGGACCGGCCGGCCGCCATCTGGCAGGGAACCGACGATGTACCCGCGCCGCCCGAGCCACCGCCGCCGCCCGAGCCGCCCATCTGCCCGCCTGCGGATCCCCTGGGGGTCGGCACGCTGGACTGCGTACCGCGCGGCACCCAGTTCAGACCCGCGGTGGAGCACAGCCTCGGCCCTGTCCAGTGGTGGGAGCTGGGGCTGGGGGTGCTGGCGGTGGCGCCCCTGGCGCTGCGGCGGCGGTATCCACTGGCGGTTCTGTGGGCGGTGCTGGGGATGACGGCGCTCTTCCATCTCGGGGAGGTCGCCCCCAATGCCACTGCGGTCACCTTCGCTGCCGTGCTGATCGCCGCGTACAGCGCCGCGATGTACAGCCCGCACCGCCGGGCCGCGGCGGGCAGCCTGCTGGCGGCCGTGGTGCTGCTGATGCTGGGCAAACTGGTGCCGGACGTCAGCCGGAGCATGATCCCGCTGCTGGTGCTGGTGCCGATCGCCCTGGCCGCCAACGCGTTCCACGCCTGGCAGCAGCGGGTGCGCAGGCTGCAGGCGGAGCAGGCGACGGCGACCAGACGGGCTGTCGACCAGGAGCGGCACCGGATCGCGCGCGAGCTGCACGACGTGGTCACGCACAACGTCAGCATGATGACCATTCAGGCGGGCGCGGCCCGCAAGGTGCTGGACACGGCACCCGGCCAGGCCCGGGAGGCGATGCTGGCCGTCGAGGCGGCCGGGCGGTCGGCGCTGACGGAGCTGCGCCAGGTGATGGGGCTGCTCACGATGACCGCCGACGCGCCCGATGCGCCCGATCCGGCGGTCATCGCCGATCTTGCCCCGCAGCCGGGCTTGGACCGGCTGGAGGAACTGGTCGACCGGGTGCGCGCCACGGGGTCGTCCGTGGATGTCAGCACGAAGGGCGATCCCGTGCCCCTGCCCCCGGGGGTGGATCTGGCCGCGTACCGCGTCGTCCAGGAGGCCCTGACGAACGCTGTGAAGCACGCGTCGGGGGCCGCCATCACGGTCCGGGTGGAGTACGCGCCCGGCGAACTACGGATCGGCGTCGACGACACCGGCGGCGTACCGCTGCCCGCCGAGGGCAACGGCCGGGGGCTGATCGGTCTGCGCGAACGGCTGGCGGTCTACGGCGGTACGCTCCAGGCCGGCAAGCGCCCGCGCGGGGGGTACCGGGTTCGCGGGGTCATCCCAGTGGAGGTCGCGTGACCGAGACACCCCGGGTCGTCATCGTGGACGACCAGGCGCTGGTGCGTACCGGTTTCCGGATGATCCTGGCCGCGGACGGCATCGAGGTGGTCGCGGAGGCGTCCGACGGCGAGGAGGCGGTGGCGGCGGTAGGGCGTACCCGCCCGGACGTCGTCCTGATGGACATCCGGATGCCGGGGACGGACGGCTTGGAGGCCACCCGCCGGATCCTGGACGGCGACCCGTCGCCGCCGCGCGTCATCATCCTCACCACGTACGACCTCGACCAGTACGTCTACGAGGCGCTGACGAGGGGAGCGAGCGGCTTCCTGCTCAAGGACGTCACCCCGGAGCAACTCGCGGCGGCCGTCCGTCTGGTGCGCTCCGGCGACGCGCTGCTGGCACCGACGATCACCCGCCGGCTGGTGGAGCGCTTCGCCACCGGCGGCGCCCGCAATGCCGGGCTGCACCGCGATCTGTCGGTGCTCACCCCGCGCGAGTTGGAGGTGCTTCAGGCCCTGTCGCGCGGCCACACCAACGCAGAGCTGGCCAGGCGCTTCCACCTGAGCGAGGCCACGGTGAAGACGCATGTGGCCCGCATCCTGTCCAAACTGCAACTCCGCGACCGTGCACAGGCGGTGATCGCGGCGTACGAGACGGGGCTGATCACCCCGGGCGGGGAGTGACCACGCCGGCCCCGCCCGACCCATGCCCCGGAGCGTCCCTCGCCTCAGTGATCCGCGCAGCAAGGCGTAGGGTCCGGTACCTCGAACGGGACCAGGAGGCCCCCCGCGGCAGGCATCGCCGTCAGGAGCAGTTCCCCGTCCCGCCATTGCGGACGTACGAAATCCCGCGTCAGGATCCGCTGCTCCGGCGCGGGTTCGCCGGACGTCCCCAGGACCACGACCCGGTCGATCGCGGAACCCGACACCATCTCCGCGACCGTCAGCGTCCCGGTCAGCTGCGAGACCCCGGGGTAGAGGACGGCACGGCCCACCTCGTCGGGTGCGCCGGCCGTCACCTCGTACCCTTTCAGGGCCAGGCTCCGCTCCGTCTCCTCCGGCGCCCGCGTGAACGACAACACGACCCGTGGCCGTTCGCCGCGCATCAGGTGCGTGCAGCCGAACACGCCCTCGGGTACGGCGAGTTCGGCGGCCAGCGACTGGAGCAGGTGGTCCGCCTCGCGCAGGGTCGTCGCCTCGGTGTCGACCCAGAACCCACCGCTCACGAGGGATGCGGTCATGACGGGAGGACCCACACGGGGTTGGAGTAGAACCACAGGTCGAGCCACGGGTCCGCGTCGCCGACTACGTCGATCGCCGGGCCGGCCGGGTCAACCGCCTTGCCCATCAGGCCCGTTGCCGAGCGGTTGCCGTCGGTGCCGCGCAGGCGGACGTACAGCGGGCGGTCGACGCGGCCGAGTTCGTACGTGAGCTTGACCCTGCCGGTGGACTTTCCGACCTCGTACGACTTGACGACCTTCGCGGTCGGGGCGGTGAAGGTGTCCTTGTCCTTCGCCGCACCGGTGACATCGCCCTGGATGACGTCGACTCGGGCCAACTCGGGGACGTAACCGGCCCAGTTGGGGCCGCTCGCGAGCGCGACCTCCACGGTCAGCGTCACGCGCGTGCCCTTCTTGACCTGCAGCGCGCCGCCGAGCGTGGCCCAGCGGCTGCCGCCGGAGACGCGTACGTCCAGGCCGCTGATGAGCTGGCCGTGGTCGACCCAGACGCGGCCGGCGCGGATGCCGTCCATGACGGCGGCGTAGTTGAAGCCGTCGGCGCCGACGTGGGTGCGGCTGTACTGGCCGGGCCAGAAGTCGCCCTCGGTGAGGTCGATCTTGCCGCTGTAGACGGGGTCGGTGTGCTTGCCGTTGGTGACGTAGTCGCTGTCCGGACCGCCGCGCTTGGCGGTGTCCGTGTAGACGTTGTGGGAGTCTGAGTTGGCGGTGATCCACCAGGGCTTGCCCTCGGCGAGGAGGCTGTCCCACAGGCCGCCGACGGTGGAGGTCATCCAGTCGAAGCCGCCCCAGGTGCGGTAGCTCTCCAGGGGGTAACCGGCGAAGGAGTTGGCGCCCGGGCTGCCGTCGTAGATGCCGCGGGCGCGGCCCATGCCGATGGACTTCTCGATACCGCCGGCCTGGTGGCCGGGCGCGCCCTCCATGCCGACAGCGATCTGGTGGCGCGCGGATGTGGCGTCGCGCCAGGCGCGGATCTCGTGCGGCGAGTCGATGCCCTTGCGCGCGGGGTGGTTCGCGAGCATCAGGATGTCCTTGACCTTGCGCCGCTGGACCTGCTCCGCAAGGAAATTGAGGCCCGCGATGGCGAGGGCCTCGTTGGCGGGCGTCGAGTCCGTCGCCTTCTTCACGCCGCCGTCGTAGTCGGTCTCGAACTGCTTGAGGACGGAGACCTCGTTCTTGCCGGGGTGGACGAAGACGGTGCCGTGCTCGGCGGCCGGGATGTTCCACTCCAGGCCCTGGAAGACGAGGGTGTCCTCGTACGTGTCGCGGGCCTCCCGGATGTCCGGGTTGACCTTCTCCACACCGATCTTGGCGTGCGTCTCGTTGCCGTGGTCGGTGATGACCATCCAGTCCAGGCCGTGCCGGGCGCCCTGGCGGACCTGGTCGGAGACGCGGTACTTGCCGTCGTTGCTGTACTGGGTGTGGATGTGGTGGTCGCCGGCCAGCCACAGGAATCCGTCCCGGCGGCGGCCCTTGGCTGCCGGCGCGGACGTGGACACCTGCGCGGCGGCCGTGCCGCCGAGCACTCCGGCCGCCGTCAGGCCCGCACCGAGCAGGCCCGCGCGCCGCAGCATGGAGCGGCGCGAGTGCTGATCGGGGGTCAGGGCCTCGTCGGATACGGAGGTGTCGAAGGCGGCCGGGAGATCGGTGCCCTGCTGGTCGTGCTCGTGGTGGTGATGCCCGTGTCCATGCGCGTGACCGTGCCCGTGCCCGTGACCCATGTCGGCCTGCCTTCTGTGCCTTCTTCGCCTTCGCGCTGTCGGTATGACCGCGCGGGTGCGAGACTCTGCGCGAAACATGAACAATGCTCAACCACATCGTGATTCGCAGGTGACTTGGTCGCATCAACTCATCCCACGCTTCACAGTTCTCGCAGCATTCTCCCAACTACCCCTGTACAGCACATGAGTTGGCCTCGACCCTGAACACCGTTGATCTCCCTCTCCCGTTCCTCCGTCACCAGGAGACACCCCCCATGAGAAGGCTCATCGGAACGTTCGTGGCGGGCGCGCTGGCCCTGGCCGGGCTCGCCACCACAGCCACGGCCAGTGCTCCCGCCGCCACCACGACTACGGGATCCGCGACGGCCGCCGCCCCCGCCGCTCCCTCGTCGGGCACTTTCAACGTCCTCACGTACAACGTCGCGGGCCTTCCGGAGGGGCTGAGCTCCGGCAACCCATCGAAGAACACCCCGCTGATCTCCCCGCGGCTCGGGGCGTACGACATCGTCAACGTGCAGGAGGACTTCAACTACCACGCGGCGCTGTACGCGGGCGACGACCACCCGCACCGCACCGCGACCAGCGGCGGCGTCCCGTTCGGCGACGGCCTCAACACCCTCTCGGACTACGCCTTCGAGGACTTCCAGCGGGTGAAGTGGAACAAGTGCACCGGCACCAACTGCCTTACCCCCAAGGGCTTTTCACTGGCCCGGGTCCGGCTCGCCGAGGGCGTCTTCATCGACCTCTACAACGTCCACACGAACGCCGACTCGACCGATGACGCCCTCGCGGCCCGTCGCGCCAACATCGACCAGCTATCCGACTTCATCCAGGCGAACTCGGCGGGCAACGCGGTGATCGTCATGGGCGACACCAACACGCGCTACACGCGCGCGGGCGACAACATCCGCACGCTCGTGAACGAGAACGGCCTGAGCGACCCCTGGGTCGACCTGGCCCGCGGCGGCAACGCCCCCGCGCAGGGCAGCGAAGCGCTCGTCTGTCCCCAGACGGCGCCGACGAACGACTGCGAGGTGGTGGACAAGGTCCTCTACCGCGGCAGCGACCTGGTGAACCTGGACGCCACCCGCTACAACAACGACTGGTCCAAGTTCCTGGACTCCGCGGGCGGCAACCTCTCCGACCACTTCCCGCACACGGTCGACTTCTCCTGGACCCTGCCCTCGAAGCTCCGCGCCAGCGACTTCTTCGGCGGCCCGCACGGCACGGCCTTCAACGACGCGGACGACCTCCCTTCCACGCCCGCACCCCGCACGCTCACCCTGCGCGGCGCGTCCCGCCTGGACGCCGTATCCCTGACCCACGACGGCGGTACGTCCCTCACCCACGGCGGTACGGGCGGCACGGCCACGTCCCTCACCCTGGCCGCCGACGAGCACCTCACCTCGGTGAAGCTCACCAGCGGCCAGAAGGACGGCCGGACGCGCATCTTCTCGGCGGCCTTCGCGACGGACAAGTCCCGTACGGTGACGGCCGGCTCGCCCACATCGAACACCGTGACGTACACGGCCCCCTCCGGCTGGCAGATCGTCGGCTTCACGGGCCGCGCGGGCGCGGAGATCGACAAGTTGGGGGTGCTGTACGCACCTGTCGACTGAGCTGAAGCACCGTCAACCCCCTCCCCGCCTATACCCCATGGGTATAGGCGGGGAGTGCCCTCTTCGTGCACGCGTGGGGGGCACTCGACACCGGACCACGGGACGAGGGGAGACAGACATGGCGCGGGTGGAGGGGTACGCGGAGGACGGATTCGAGGCGGTGCGCCGGGTCTTCGAGGAGCTGGTGGCCGACGGCCGGGAGACGGGGGCGGGGCTGTCGGTCTGGCGGGACGGCCGCGAGGTCGTCCGGCTCAACGGCGGATGGGCCGACGCCGGACGGAACCGCCCCTGGCAGAGCGACACACTGGTCATGCCCTACTCACTGTCGAAAGCGTTCGCCGCGCTCGCAGCCCTGACGGCCGTCCGCAGGGGGCGCACCGGGCTCGACGAACCTGTCGCCAATTGCTGGACCGAGTACGGGCGTCCGACGTGGTGCGGCCCGCACTTGACCTCGACGCCTGGTTCGCGGTGCCCGCACACGCGCCCCCCCCCGCGTCGCCGACGCCCGCAGGTCGGCCGACCGACGACCGCCACCGCGTCCAGACGCTGGAAGCCGTGCTGCTGCACGGACTTCGACACCTTCCTCCCTATGTAGATTGGGCCTTTGCCTAGACGCACCAGGCAGCGTTCCTACGGAGGTAACCACCCATGGCCCGAGTCGGGCTCACGACCGACCGTGTCGTGGCAGCCGCCGCCGATCTCGCCGACGAGGTCGGGTTCGAGAAGCTCACCGTCACCGCGCTGGCGCGGCAGTTCGGCGTGAAGGACGCCAGTTTGTACTCACACGTCAAGAACGTGCAGGAACTGCGCACGCGGCTCGCGTTGCTGGCGGGTGGCGAGATGACCGAGCGGATCGAGCTCGCCGTGGCCGGGCGGGCCGGGAAGGACGCGCTGGTCGCGTTCGCCGGCGCCTACCGTGAGTACGCGCTGGAGCACCCCGGACGGTACGCGGCCACGCAGATCCGGATCGACCCTGCCGTGGTCGCCGAGTCCGAGGTGCTGCGGCGGACCGCCGAGGTGACATATGGAATGCTGCGCGGCTATGGGCTCTCGGAGCCCGATCTCACGGACGCCGTACGCCTGTTGCGCAGCACCTTCCACGGTTACTGCAGCCTCGAGGCCAGTGGCGGATTCAGCGCCCCACGCGACGTACAGGCGTCCTGGGAACGGGCCCTCGACGCCCTGCACGTACTCCTGGAGCACTGGCCCCGTCAGGAGAGGAAGCCTTCCTGAAGCCACCGGGTATCACCCGGGTATCACCGATGTGTCACCGATGGAGAGAGTGCTTCCGGTCCCAACACCAGCCGTCCCACTGACCACTTAGACTGGAAGCTTCGCCATGACCCACATGTGCCGCCCCTGGGGAGGGAGCGCGCCTTGACTCAACAGCAGCTGGGACGGGGGCCGTTGAGAACGGATCCCGTGCCGCCCGTGCCGGACGGTCCCCGGCCACCGCGTTTCGTACGGTGGCTGGGCGGCTTCGGCTGCGCGGCCGCCGGTTACGCGGTGTTCCAGGCGCTGTTCGGCCTGCTGCCGGACAGCATCGACGGGCAGGCCGCACGGTATGCGATCGCAGGGGTCGCCGGACTCGGTACGGCGCTCGCGGCCTGGCTGGCGGCGGAGCTGCTGCGGGCCCGGTCAGAACGCGCGCCTGCCGGGACCGGGCCGTTCACCGCGGGATCTGCGTCGCTGTCCGGGCCAGGACCGCTCCCCCAGCTGTTCTCGTCGGCGTACGACGCTCTCGCCGAGCAGCTCTGCGTGGTCGACGATCCGGGGTGCGGGCGGCTCACCGGCTGGCCGCATTCGCTCGGCGAGAGCGCGGGCCGGCCGACGCCGGTCGGTACGGCGTACGGGCTGCACATCGCGCTTGATCTCGGTGTCCCCGACGGGCGGTTGAGCACGGGCGACCTGGTCGAGACGCTGTGGCGGCTGCGCCTGCCGGACGGCGGCTGGTCGGCGCGCTCGCAGGGGACGGTGGCCCGGCCCGAGGTGACCGCGCTGGTGCTCGGCGCACTGGCCAGAGCCGGTGCGGAACCGGCTCGGGTGGCCGCGGAGGTGGCGCGCTGCGAGTCGGGCTTCACTCTCGAACTCGACCGCACCGGGCGTGAGTTGACACATGTCGTGACGACCGTGCTGCGCGGCCTGCTGCGTGCCGCGCCCCGCTCGGACGTACTGCCGGTGCTCCAGGAGGCCCTCGTCGACGGCGCCGTCACCGACCCGCGCCGCCAGCACCGCCGCTGCTGGAGCTACCGCCTCGCGCCCCTGCACGGCCCGCCGTCCCCGCTGCACACCTCGCTGGCCGTGGTCGCCCTTGACCGTGCGGCCCGCGTCCTGGGCGAGAGCGCGGGCGCGCGCGCCGCCCGCGAGGACGGCGTCCGCTGGCTGCTGGCCTGCACGGACGCCCCGCACGACTCCTGTCTCGACCTGTCCAGCCTCCGCGAGGAGGTCCGCAGGCCACGTTCCGACGATCCCTCACGCCACGAGGTCCTGAACGTACGGCACTTCACCGCCTCCTGGGTCGTCCGCGCCCTGCTCACTCCGGGCGCCCGCGACATCGCGCGCGAGGACGGCCTGGAGGCGGAGTGGCGCGAGCGGCTGGACGGCGCGGCCACCGCCGTATGGGCCGCGCAGACGGACGGCATATGGACCTGGCCCCGCGAGGACACCACCAGTGAGCTGCGCCGTCCCATGTGGATGACCTATCAAGGTCTTTCGGCGCTGCGCGGTCATGCCGTATGGATGTACCAGCCGCATGGCTGAGTCGGAGGGAGCGTGCATGGGTGGTCGGCAGGTCCAGGCGGCGAGGCGACTCCTTGCCGAGGCACTGGACGGCGAACTGCCCGAGCACGAAAGGGTGTTGGCGGCCCGTTCCGTCATCGCCGAACTCGGCTCCCCCGACCGGCTGTTGGAACTGACCGCCGAACTCGCCTCCGGCGAGGGCGATCCGGAGGGCTGCGCCCGGCTCTCGTACCGCCATGTCCTCGGCTTCGACAAGCTCCTGCTCATCGACGGCGGTCCGCACCACATGCTGCGCGCCCACCTGTGGCACGCCGGCCGCGGCGCGGTCGGTAAGGAGGACATCCACAACCACCGTTCCCCGCTTGCCTCTTATGTCGTACGGGGGCAGCTGACGATGGAGTTGTACGCGCCCGTGCGCATCGCGGGCGACGCCGACGGAGGAATCGAGGCGGACCGCTACCAGGAGTCCCTGTCCGAGACCGCCGCCGACTGGCTTCTTGAGCCCGCGGGCCCGTCCCGGCTGCGTCTGACGCACGTGGCTCAGTACGCGGCGGGCAGCACCTACGCTCTCCCCGCCCACACCCTGCACCGCGCGTGGACCGAGACGGCGCAGCCGACGGTGACGCTCTTCCTGGAGACGGGCAGCGGGCGACGGCGGCACACCGATGTGTTCACGGCGGCGGGACCGCATCCGGGCGCGGTGCCGAAGGTGCCACTGAGGGTGGAGGAGTATCTGAGCGAACTCGCCACACTGACGGAGCTGCTCAGGTGCTGACGGGCGCCTGTGCCCCGGTCATGGCCGCTGGAGCGCCTGCCGCACGATGTCCAGGTTGTACTCGTCGATGTCGACGCTGCTCAGCTCGGCCGGGCTCAACCAGGCGTACGCCTGGTCGGGCTCGGGCAGCGTGATGTGCCGGGAGAGGGGCTTGACCAGGAAGTTGTCCTGCCAGTTCTTGACCTCGTGCCCGCGATACTCACTCACGAACGACGACTCGCCGACCTTCCGGACGACCTCGCCGAGAAGCCCGGTCTCTTCCTTCAACTCCCTCAGAACGCCGTCCTGAGGGCTCTCCCCCGGTTCGAGCTTCCCGCAGGGCACACCCCACACCCGGGGCAGAAACCGCTCGGTCTCACTACGCCGCACCAGCAGGACACGCCCTTCGTGCATCACAACGGCGGCGGCCAGTCGCTTGTCGCCGGGGACGTCCATATCCATGGTTTTCCTCGGTCCCTTGCCGGTCGGAGTCCACAGGGCTACGTACCCACGAAAGCTATAACCGTACCAGGTTCACCCCTCTCGGCGCGGGCTCAGCGCCTCCACCTGGTGGTATGCGGGGGCGCTGCCGCTGGGCGTGCGCCCGGCCCGGATGTCGGCGGCCGTCTCCAGCGCCGCGCCCAGTGCCCGCCGGTACAGCAGGGAGCCGAGGCTGACCCTGCGCACGCCGAGGTCGCCGAGCTGGGTGACGGTCGGGCCGGACGGTGAGTAGAGGATGTTGAGGGGGACGTCGAGGGTCCTCACGAGGGCGGCGATGCGTGTCGCGTCGGTCAGTCCTGGGACGAACACGCCGTCGGCGCCTGCCTGCTGATAGGCATGGAGGCGACGGGACGTCTCCTGCTCGTCGCCATCGCCCAGCCAGTACGTGTCCGTGCGGGCGTTCACGAAGAGGCCCGGCACGACGGCCTTCACGGCGGCGATCTTCGCGGCGTGCCGTCGCACGGACCCGAGACCGTCCTCCAGGTTGATGCCGACGGCTCCGGCGGCGGCGAGTTCGCGGGCGGCCTCGGCGACCTCGTCCGGGTCGTCGCTGAAGCCGCCCTCGGCGTCCACGGACAGCAGATACGGCCCTTGCCCGAGCCGCAGGGCCAGGTCCAGCGTCGCGTCCCGGGTGGCGCCCGCGCCGTCGGGCAGTCCGGCCGCGGCGGCGACTCCCAGGCTGGTCGTACCGATCGCCTCGAAGCCCTGCGCGGCGAGGGCCGCCGCCGAGGCGTGGTCCCAGGCGTTGGGCAGAAGCAGGGGCGCGTTCCGGTGGTGGAGGTCGGCGAAGGCGGTCATGAGAGGTCACCCACCGCGTCGGCGCAGTACGTGGATTTCGTGAGGTGGAAGGCCGGTTGACGGATGGTCCAGCCGTCGCCGGGAGAGTGGTCGAGCTGTTCCGGGGTCAGGGTGCCGAGCCGCTTCGCCCAGATCCGAGCGAGCCGCGTCAGCCGACTTCGGGGCTCCGACACGGCCAGGTGGTCGACACGATGGTCGGCGATCCCACGGATCGCCTTATGGGGGGTGTAGATCCGGTCGTCGGTCATAGCGCAACGCTAGAAGCGGAACACTTCGGTGCCGGCCGAAGTGTTCCGAACCTCGATCGCACGGCAACCTCCACCCGGCCGGCGGCGACTCGGAGGCATGACACCCGCAACATCCGTAACGCCCACAACAAGGCACCGCCGGCGCCGAGTGGCCCGCAAGCCCATGGTGGGTTCGCTCGCGGCTGCCGTCGTGCTGACCGGTGCGTGGTACGCGACCGCCACGGCGAACCCCGCGCCGAAGGCCGCCGACGGCCTCGCCATCACGAACACCACGGTGAATCTCCCCGCCGAGTTCCCCTATCTGTCGGCGGGTTACAACAACACCCGGGAGTGGACGCGCACGGCGACCGCCGTGGCGCCGAACGGCACCCTCCGGGTGGCCTGGCCCGCGTCCGACGGGATTCACGTCACGCCGCTCACGAAGGCCGGGAAGCGCTCCGGCTCCGACACGGTCGTCAAGGGCGCCAAGGAGGTCGGCGGGCTGGTCGCGCACAACGACGGGTTCGCGCCGATGACCCGCGTTTCCGACAGCAACAAGTGGAAGGAGACGGCCGCCGCGCTCTCGACCCTCGCGGACGGCTCCCTCACTTGGGCGTACGCGCCCGTCACGCCGTCCTACTCGACGGCACTCACAGGGGCGTCACCGACCACGAAGACCCTGCGGATCGCCCGTCTGAAGCGCTGAACCGAAAACGCGTCCCGGGGCCGTCGGCCCAGCGGACGCGCACCTGATACGCCCCCTCCACCTCCACGGACACCAGGGCCTGGAGCGGGAGGGGGTCCGACTCGGCGGTGAGGCGGGCGAGGGCTACGAACAACGTCGGTTCCTCGCCCGTTACGCCGGTCAGGGTGGATGTGCCCGACAGGCCGAAGGCCGGGAGGAGTTCAGCCCGTAGCCCCTCCTGGCCGTGCTGCCCGTCCTGTCCGACCCGCCCCGCCCCCGTCGACCAGCCCGTGACCCGCACGGGGGTTCCGGGAGGCGCGCCCGTCACCAGGTGGGCGCGTACCTCCACCGCGCCGGACGCCACGACCAGGCTCGTGACTCGCGCAGAGGCCCCGGCCTCGTGCCGCGACGCCACCCATCCCTCGCCGACTCCCAACGGCTCGATGCGCGTTCGGCTCGCGTCCTCGTCGACGATCACGCTGTTGTCGTACGCCTCCGAAGGCGCCGTAACCGTCGAGTACGCGAGTCGCGTGTAGTACGGGTCGTAGCGGACGTCCTCGCTGCCGTGGTTGTGGAGGCGGACCAGGCCGTCCGAACTGGTCGACTGGAGCAGCCAGTTGGGCGGGCCGACCGGCCGCACCTCGTCCTGCCGCTCCACCGGGCCGGGCTCCTCGGTCGCCGTCCACACCTCGTGGTCCGCGGGGAGAAGCAGACCGAGGAAGCCCTTGCTCGCCCAGTACGGGGACGCCGGTCCCGAATAGCCTTGCAGAACAGCCGAGTTGGGACCGTGCCAGCCGAGGGTCAGCAAGCCTCGGTCGTCGACGGCTCCCCGGTCGAGGAAGTACTTCAGCGCGCCTGACGCCAGCCGTCGCGTCTCCCCCGCAGGCAGTGGCGTACGCCCCGTGAGAGCGCCCAGCCACAGCGGGGCGGTCGTCGCGAAGCGGTACGTGAGTGAGCGGCCCTGGTGCATGGGGGCGCCGTCGGTGCCGAACAGGCGGGCGTAGTCCTCGAGATGGGCCGACAGCCGGCCGCCGTACAGGTCGAGCAGGCGCGTGTCGTCCGCGAGCCAGGCGTGCAGCACCGGGTACAGGTGCATCGCCCAACCGTTGTAGTAGTCGAACTTGCGGCCGTCGCCGTCGGTGTACCAGCCGTCGCCGACGTACCACTGCTCGATGCGTTCGAGGCCGCGGTCGATCGCCGCCCGCGACGCCTCGGCCTCGTAGCCGATCTCCGCCAGGAGGCCGCCGACCGTCACCGGGAACAACTCCCAGTTGCAGGGCCAGGGTTCGGCGGTCAGTGCGTCGCCGAGCCAGGCCGCCGCCCGCTGCCGTACGCCGTCGTCGAGGCGGTCCCACAGGAGGGGGCGGGTCAGGCGCAGGGCGAGGGCGATGGAGGCGGCCTCGACGAGGGGCTGGCTGTGGTCCCCGATACGCGGCCAGACTCCCGCGGTTCCGGCGGCGAGCCCGTCGGCGTAGCGCGCGAGGGCCTGCTCGTCGCGGCGGAAGGCCGCCAGCAGGAGCGTACGGGCGTATCCCTCCAGGCCGTCCGACAGGCGGCCCGACCAGCTCTCGCGGTCGCCGGGCAGGTGGTAGAGGGCTCGGTCCTCGGAGGCGTAGGGCTCCACGGCGGCGAGCAGGGAGTCGGCCGCCACCTCCCAGTGGGCGCGCGTGTAGCCGGTGTACGGGCTGAGGGTGCGGTCGTCCTCGGGAACGCCTGCGGGCATGGCTGGTGCTTCCTGTCTAGGCGGCCTTGATGAGTTCCGGTGCAGTATCGCGCCCCGTCAGGGGCGCGGGGTGTGGCAATTCACGGCTCCGCCGCGTGGGCGCGACCAGCCCCCGTCCGCGTATTGATCACTGCTCTCCGAGCGGAGCGCTGAGGTACCTGGGGCGCCCCGGTTCCGGTCGGGACGCCCCAGGGTCTTGGGTCACCTCACCAGGCCCCTGGGGACCAGGCGCTGGGCGACCAGCTCGTCGCGGACGAGGTCCGCATAGACGGTCGCGCCGTGCGCGGAGGTGTGGGTGTTGTCCCGCTTCTCGTTGTAGAGGTAGAGCGCCTTGGATGCCTCCACGCCGAGCGACTCCACCAGGGCCTTGGTCCTGGCGGTCATGTCGATGAGCGGTACGTCGTGCGCGGCGGCCACCGAGCGGGCGACGGCGGGGTGGTCGACGCCGAGGCCGTTGACCAGGAGCGCCGTGTCGTTGTTGAGGGTGCCGTCCGCGTTGAACCAGCGGCGGACGATGGGCGTGAGCAGTACTGGCCGGCCGCCCCGGTCGCGTACGCCGGCGACAAGCGTTTCGAGGTTCGCGCGATACGTCGCCTCGTCGGTCTGCTTGTCGTTGTGGGCGAGCTGGATGAGGACCAGGTCGCCCTTGCGGATCAGTGGCTGAACGGTCCCGAAGAGCGCGGGGTTGGCGAGGTAGCTGACCGTACTCTCCCCGGAGTCCGCGTAGTTGGCGACCGACAGGCCCTTGCGGAGGTACTGGGGCAGTTGCTGGCCCCAGCCGGAGTACGGGGCGCCGGGCTGGTCGCAGGAGGTGGAGTCGCCGACGAGGAAGATCTGGCGGGCGATGGGGGTCCCCCCGCGCGAGCGAATTCGAGCGTGGGGGAGGGCCGGGGTGACGCGGATGCCGGCCAGTGCGGGGGCCGAGCCGCCGAGGACGAGGTCGAGGCCGGGAGTGCCGTCGGGGCCGGTGGGTTCGCCTTCAGGGCTGCGGACGTTCACGGTGAAGCTGCGGGCCACGCGCTCACCCGCTGCCGTGGCCGTCTCGGGGAGGAGGGTGCGGCGGGTCTCGCCGGTGATGCCGGTATCCGCCGCGGTGTCGCCGCCCAGCCGGACGTGTACGTCGTACGTACCGGGCGCGACGTCGAAGTGACAGACCGTCGCGGTGCAGTTCTCCAGGCCCGCGCCGCGGGCGCCCGCCTGCGCCGGGGTGGCGGACGAAGCCGGGGTGGCGGACAGAGCCGTGGCAGCGGTCAGCGTGGCCAGCACGGCGATCAGGGTGCGTCTCAACGCGGCTCCTTCAACAGGTCGACTTCTCCTGGTCGCTGGACCGTACCCCGCGATGGCAAGCGCTTTCTAGAGGCGGGCGGCATCTCGATTCCGTACCACCGGAAAGAAACCGGCCGCGACTGGAAGGCGCCCTGGCCGGCCCACGTTTCGGAGTGTTCGAATCGGGACCTCAGGCGACACGACAAAAGGGAAGTCACAGTGAATTCAGCCTCATATCTGGACCTGTACCGGCAGTTCTCCTCGGATATCGACGCGGAGATGAAAGCCGGCGTCGAACGACTCGGCCCCTCCGCGACCGCTGTCAAGGACGCGGTCACCCGACTGCTTCAGCACCAGACGTTCAGGTATCCCCTGCAAGTGCTGCCGCTCCTGGTGCATGGCGCCGAGACGGGAGATCCCGGACCGGCTGTTCCGCTGTCCGCGATCCATGTGCTGTGGTGGACTTCCGCGTGCTATCTCGACGATTTGGCGGACGGGGAAGCCGCGAGCGTTTCGCTGGAAATCGGTGAGAACGAGGCACTGCTCGCGTCGATCATCAGCGGTAACGCCCTCCCCCTGCACATCATCCAGTCGCAACAGGTTCCCGACTCGGTGCGCAGCGCCCTGACAGCCGAGCTCGTGACCTGCGCAATCGTCGGCACCGAGGGCCAGCTGAGCGATCTTCGCCGACATGCCGGCGACGCCACGCGGGACTCGGTGGTCGCGACGTACCGAGGTAAATCCGGGGCCCCCTTCGGCATGATCACGGCGATGGGTGCGATATTGGCCGGCGCGGAACACGAACGAATACGGATGTGGCGTGAGTTCGGCGATGTCTTCGGCATCCTGTGGCAGCTGTTCAACGACCAGGAGGACATCCTCTCCGGCCGCAATGAGGACCTGCGGAACGGAACGGTCACCTACCTCTTCGCCTGTGCCCTCGAGAACGCGTCACCGCGGTCCAGGAACCGTCTCCTGGACCTGCACGCCGCCGCGAGAAGTTCCGAGAAAGCGCGGTCGGAACTCACAGCTGTCCTTCTCGCGCCCGCCGTTCTTCAGCGGTACCGAGCAGATCTGGACCGCTTCCGCGACGAAGCCGCGCGCCTCCTGACCGAACTCGGTGGCGACGGAAACTACGTACCGGTGCTGCACCGCCTGGTGGAGGAGTCGGCCGAACCCCTCCTCCACCGGACGGACTGAGCGTGAGCGTCAACTGGCCCGCGCCCACTGCTGATTGGCCGCTCCATTGCAGGCGTACGTGATGATCGTCGCGGAGTCGGCGGTCGACGCGCCGTTCACGTCGAGGCACTCGCCGCTGGCGCGGGACCTCAGCGTGACGTAACCGCCGGACGTGGTGACCGACCACTGCTGCGTGGTGACCGAGGTGGAGCAGGCCTCCTGGGTGACGTTGGAGGCGTTCTCCCGCAGGCACAGCGAGCTGTGACGGGCCATCAGCTGGACATGGCCGTTGCCGAGGTCCTTGAACCAGAACCGCTGGTTGCCGCCGCCGTTGCAGGTCCACTGCTTGATCTGGGCGCCGGCGACGATCGACTGGTCGGGGACGTCGGCGCACTTGCCGCTGTGCCGGGCGGTCAGCGTCTCGTACGGGCCGCCCCGACCGGTGATCGTCCCGGCGGCCGTGTCGATGGTGACCTCCGGATACCAGGACATGGACATCGTGGTGGAGTTCGAGAAGGCCAGCGGCAGCCAGACGTACCGCGAGTCGTTGACTGTCCCGCCGAAGGAGTTACCCCAGCGGTCGCCCATGTAGAGATAGGAGGTGCCCGAACTGCCCTGCACGGGAAGGACGTACGCGGTCTGCGAGCCGTACGTCGTCGAGTCGCCGATGTTCCGCATCGCCGTCCATGGGCCGGCGAGCGAGGTGGCGGTCGCGTACTGCTGCTGGTTGGGGTTCCAGCCCGTGGCGCCCGAAGTCAGCATGAAATAGACGCCGTTGCGCTTGAACAGGGCGGGAGCCTCGCGGTGGCCGCCGTGCCAGGGGTCGGCGACCAGGGCGGCGATACCGGTGTAGTCGCTGGTCAGCCGGTAGATGTGCAGGTCGTAGTTCTCGCGGGCGGCGGACACCATGTAGCCGGTGCCGTCGGTGTCGGTGAAGACGGTGATGTCACGGGACATGTGCTGGCCCAGCGGGCGGAAGCTGCCCTGCCAGGTGTAGTCGCCGTCGACGGTGTCCGAGACGGCGACGGCGGCACGGGCCTCGCTGTAGTCGACGCCGTTCTCCTTGTGCATCCACATCACGTACTTGCCGGTGGCCGCGTTGTACATGACCTTCGGCCGCTCGATGTTGGCGGTCGCCAGCTCCGGGTCGGTGGCCTCGGTCAGGACGTTGTTGCGGAACTCCCAGTTCTTCAGGTCCGTGGAGCGGTAGGCCGACACGTACCGGAAGGTGTTGTCGGAGTTCCGGTGCTCGCCGAACCAGTAGTAGTACGAGCCGACCTTGATGACCCCGCCGCCGTGTGCGTGCAAGGAGTTGCCCGAAGTGTCGGTGAACTGCGTGCCGTTGGTGATGGTCTGGGGCGCCGCCTGGGCCGGGCCCGCGGTCACGAGCGCTCCGGCGACCGCGAGAGCGAGGGCGGCGAGGATCGCGTACAGACGTCTCATCCCAGCACGCCCTGCTCCATCACGTCGTGTTGCGGCACGTCTTGTCCCAGCATGTGGCATCTAGACACTCTCCCTCAGAACAGTGAAGTGACGTGCGAAGCCGGTCAGTTGGGGCACTTGCCGAATAGGGGTCCAGGTCTTGAGACCGTCGAGACTGTCGCTGTAGTAGTACTTCTTCTCGGCGTAGCCGTCGAAGTAGATCCGCCAGCCGCCGTCGTCGAGCCGTACGAGCGCGGGGCCCTCGCGCCAGCTGCCCCAGCCCGTCCAGTCGTCCTTGCCGAGGAAGGTGTACGGCCCGGCGAGACGGTCGGCGACCGCGTACTCCAGGTACTTGGTCGTCTCCTGCTTGGTGATCGCGTGGTACTTGCCGCCGTGCCGGACGATGAACGTGTCGATGTAGTTGGAGTCGTCCAGGCCCGAAAGGGGCTTCGGTACCGACCAGTTGCGCAGCGAGGAGTTGGTCGCGGTGAGCAGGTGCGGCCGGAAGACGTGGTTGTTCGTGGTGTCGAGCGAGACGATCACGTTGACGCTGCCGTTCGCGTCGACGAACCACTCGGGCGCCCAGGTGCGGGCCAGGCCGGGGGTCGGGAGCGTGTGGTTGGCGACGGAGGACCAGTTGACGCGGTCCTTGCTGCGCGCGAACCCGATGGTGTTTCCGGTCCAGTTGGTGGTGTAGACGATCCAGTAGTACCCGTCCGTGTGCTTGATGATCGACGGGTCGCGGATCAGGCCGGTGGGCGGGGTGTAGGCGGGGCCTTTCAGCAGGTTGTACGCCAGTGCGTCCGCGGACTCGTAGACGTACAGGTTGGATTCGCTGCTGTTGGTGAAGGCCGTCATCGTGTAGCGGGTGGTCGCCTTCGGCTCGCGGACCCGGGCGTCGGCGACGGGGATGCCGAAGTCGGGTGTGCCGTCCGGCTTCCAGCCCAGTTTCTGGATGCGGGTGTGGCGGTTGGGGTCGTTCAGCGGGTCGCCGACGATCTCCTTGTACTGGCGGGCGTGGTAGACGAGGACGTCGGTGCGGCCGTCCTCGGCGACGGTGAAGCTGTTGTGGCCGGGGCCGTACTGCTTCGTGGTGTCGTTGCTGGTGAAGACCGGGGTCGGCGACTTGGACCAGCTCGCCGGGTCCATGAGGTCGCTGTCGGCGTCGGCGGTCAGCAGGCCGAGGCAGTAGTTGTGGTCGGTGGCGCTCGCCGAGTACGACATGAAGACGCGGCCGTTGCGCTCGATGACCGACGGGCCCTCGTTGACCTTGAACCCGATGGTCTCCCAGTCGAACTCCGGTGTGGTGAGCCGGACTTGAGGGCCCGTCAGCGTCCACGGATTGGCCATCTCGGAGAGCCAGATCGCGGTGTTGTTGTCCATGCCGGGCTCGTGCTGCGCCCAGGAGAGGTAGCGGGTGCCGCCGTGGGTGAAGGTGGTGGCGTCGAGGGAGAAGGTCTCCCAGGCCGTCTTCAGCCGGCCCTTCTCCGTCCACTCCCCTTCGAAGGGATTGCGGCTGGCGTTCTCCAGGACCCAGATACGGATCGCCCAGATGTCGTGCGCGGGCGCGGCGGCGAAGTAGATGTACCACTTGCCGTCGATGTGATGGATCTCCGGCGCCCAGATGTGCGCGCCCATGTCTCCAGTGGCGTGCTTCTTCCAGATGACGGACTCGGATGCTTTCGTCAGTCCGCGCAGGGTGCGGGAGCGGCGCAGGATGATCCGGTCGTACTCGGGAGCGGTGGCCGTGAAGTAGTAGTAGCCGTCGCTGTGACGGTGGATGTGCGGATCGGCGCGGTTGCGGACGAGCGGGTTGACGTACGAGGAGCCCGCGCCGGTGGCGTCCGGGGTGGCGGCCTCCGCGATTCCGGGCACGGCGGTGAGCGCGCCCGCGGCGAGGGCGCCCTTCAGCACGAGTCTGCGGCTCGGGATGTCGGGGCTCTCGTCAAGGCGGCTCATGTCGTTCCCTCACACTGGGCCATTCGAAATTTCGAACGGTATCTGCCATTCCGAACGCCGAAACGGTAAGGGTGTGTTACGAAGAGGTCAACGGGTCGGGAGCTTAGAAAAAGTCGGACACTTTCTGATCCAAGCGGGGCCCAAGTTTTTGTTATCGGACCCGCACCGCTTCCGTCTCCACAGGCGTGAACAAGAACATCCATGTGCGGGCAGCAGGAGCGGGCGCGGCACTGGCCGTGCTCGCTACAGGGATCATCACGCCGAGCGCGACGGCGGCACCCGCCGCAGCCGACGACGTCACCGCGGCGGTACTCGCGGGCCGCGACGTGACGCTCGACGGCGACGCGGTGGTGACGGTGCCGACCGGGGAGACCACGTACAACGGGGTGTTCCGGGGCGAGGGCACGCTCACCGTGCGCGGCTCCGGCACGCTGATCCTGACCAAGGACAGCGACTTCACGCTGCCGAAGTCACGGCAGCGGCAAGCGGTGAGGACGCAGGGCGGCAACCACCCGTACGTCACCACGACCAACCCGGACCCGCCCGCGATCACGGTGGAGCGCGGTGCGACCCTGCAGTACGGCAACGGCGGCACCACCGGGCTGATCGGCCACTTCCCGTACAACACCCCGGCGTTCCGGCTCAACCAGGACAACATCCGGGTCGACGGCACCCTGCGGCTCTCCCTGACGAGCGCCTACAACCTGGGCACCATCAGCGGCTCGGGGCTGATCACCCAGCCGCGATTCCTCTGGGGCACCTGGGACATCTCAGGCACCCACCCCTTCTCCGGGGTGATCGACAACGGCACACAGGCGAACGCCGGACGACCGGAGTACGCGACGTCACTGCCCAATGTGCGCAAGATCCTCAACCAGGGCACCTGGACCGTCGACACCCCGCTGGGCCAGACCGTCACCCAGCGCATGGACTTCTACCAGCGCGAGTACGGCAGCGACATCAACGTGCAGTCCCGGCCGGGGAGCAAGGTCGTCCTGACCGGCCAGTACAGCTGGTCGAACCAGGGTGGCGACACCAACCCCTCGCTCAGCGACCCCGCCCTGAACTGGACGCCCGCGCGGAAGAACATCAACAAGCGCGGCACCAACATCAAGGGCGCCAACGTCCAGTGGGGCGACGGCACCACGAACGAGATCTTCATGCCGGGCACCGCCGAGACCGTATACATCAACCTGCTCGCGGCCCGGTCCCGTTCGCTGCTCACGTTCAACTACAACGGGCCCGTGACGCTCGGCGCGCCGATCGGCGGCGGCGTCTTCCACGACACCCTGTCCGCTCCCGGCGCCGGCGACATCGTCATCAAGGGGACGAGGGGCAACGACGTCACCTTCGCCGCCGTCCAGCACTACAACGGCTCGACGACCATCGAAAAGGGTGCGGTACTGCGCCTTGGCAGCGGCAGGTCGGGCGGCGACGGCGGCCTCTATACCAAGGGCGACCTCTACAAGCTCGTCAACAACGGCTCGCTGGTACTCCGCAACACCGCCAAGCCGCTCTCCCTGTCCAGGATCAGCGGCAGCGGCTCCCTCACGCAGTCGGGTGCCGCCACGACCACGCTGACCGGCGGCGTGACGTACTCGGGCACAACGACCGTCACAAAGGGCACGCTCGCGCTCGACGGGGCGAGCCTGGCGCGCAGCAAGGGGATCCGGCTCACTTCACCGGGCGCGCGGCTGGATGTGCGCAAGGCGTCCGGAGGGGCGCTGAACCTCAGCTCGTCCCTGAGCGGCAAGGGCAAGGTCGTCGGAACGGTGACGAATACGGGTACGGGGAAGGTCGCCGGCGGAGTCACGGTGACCGGGGACTACACGCAGGGCGCGGGCGGCCAACTGACCGTGAAGGACCGGGCGCTGAAGGTCGAAGGCGCGTTGCGGCTGGGCGGGAAGCTCGTTGTCGAGCCGGCCTCTGCGACGTCTTCCAAGCCGGTCACCGTCATCGACCACACCGGCAGGTCGAAGACCACCGGCACCTTCAGGGGTCTGAAGGAAGGCGCCAAGCTCAAGGTGGGCAAGACCGAGTACCGGATCAGCTACCGCGGCGGCGACGGCAACGACGTCGTCCTCTCCGGCAAGAACACCCCGAGCCCCTCAGCGACCTCCCGCGCCACTCCCCAGCCCTCCGGCGCCGCCCCGAAGTCCGCCGCTACCGAGAACGCGAGCGACGGGAGTTCCGTACCGCTCGCGTGGTGGGTGGCAGCGGCGGTTCTGGGAGGCCTGGCGGCGCTGATCGTGCCGGTGAGCAGGCGCAGGCGAACGGGACGAAGGGGTGGGCGGCATGCTGCGTGAACCTTCCTGGACGGTCAAGCGTCCAGACGTCAGCTGACGAGGACGGACACCTTCCGGGCCGCCCGCAAATAGTCGAGTACCAGTGGGCGGTGGTCGTCGGCGCGGGCGGCGAGGGCGAGTCTGCTGGGTGACAGGCCGTGGACCGGGCGGGTGACGACTCCGCCCAGGCTGATCAGGGGCGCGTTCCCGGCCGCGACCAGGCAGACGCCACGGCCGTCCACCAGTGCCTCGTACGTCTCCTCCGTGCTGGCGATCTCCGCTCCGATACGCGGCGGGCCGCCGGGCCGTTCGTCGAGGGCCAGCCAGTACTCGCGCAGCACGCCCGCGCTCTTCGGCAGGGCGAGGAACGGTTCGTCCAGCAGATCGGCGAAGTCGACGGACTCGCGCGCCGCGAGGGGGTGCGTCTGGGGCAGGGCCACCAGGCGTGGCTCCTCGGCGACCACGACGTACGTATAACGGTCGAGGGCGGGGACCGGCAGCCATACGTACGCCACGTCGACCGAGCCGTCCGCGAGCCCGGCGGTCGGGTCCTCCCAGCCGGTCTGCCGCAGCCGCAGCGTGGCTTCCGGACGCGCTTCGGTGAACCGGGAGCGGATGGCCGGAAGCAGGCCGCCCCGCGCGGGGCTCGTACTCATGCCCACGACGAGGACGGCGGCCTGCTCGGCCTTGGCCCGCTCCATCGCGTCCCGGGCCTCCTCCCAGTCGGCGAGGACCCGACGGGCGTACGGCAACAGCGCCGCGCCCACCGGTGTCAGCCGTACCCCCTGCCTGTCCCGCTCGAACAGCGGCGCTCCCAACTGCCGCTCCAGCGACCTGACTTGCTTGCTCAGGGCAGGCTGCGAGACATACAGCCGCTCGGCGGCCCGCGTGAAATGCAGTTCCTCGGCGACCGCGACGAAGTACCTCAGATCCCTGCCGTGCACGTCCATAACCAACGGTTATCACGACAGGTCTTGGACGGGCGACCGGGTTCACGGACAGGCTTGTCGGCACAGGGAGTCGACGCGCGAGGAGCCTGAGATGAGCAAGGTATGGCTGGTGACCGGGGCTAACAGCGGCTTCGGGCGGGCGATCACCGAGGCGGCGGTCGCGGCGGGTGACGTCGTGGTGGCGACGGCGCGCCGTCCGGCCGCACTGGACGATCTGGTCGCGGCCCATCCCGACCAGGTGGAGGCGGTGGCCCTGGACGTCACCGACGCGGCTCGGATCGACACGACCGTGCGGGACGTGGTGGAACGGCACGGGCGGATCGACGTGCTGGTCAACAACGCGGGCCGCAGCCATGTCGGCGCCTTCGAGGAATCCACGGACACCGAGCTGCGGGACCTCTTCGACGTGCACGTCTTCGGACCCGCCGCCCTGGTCCGCGCCGTGCTGCCGCACATGCGCGACCGCCGCTCCGGGGCGATCGTGCAGCTGAGCAGCATGGGCGGACAGATGTCGTTCGCCGGATTCTCCGCGTACAGCGGGACCAAGTTCGCCCTTGAGGGCATGTCGGAGGCGCTGGCGGACGAGGTACGGCCGTACGGCATCAAGGTGCTGATCGTCGAGCCGGGTGCCTTCCGTACGGGATTGTTCGGCAACATCAGCGCGAGTGCGGAACTCGATGCGTATGCCGAGACGGTGGGGCCGACGCGGCGGATGGTCGCCGCCGGTGACGGCAGCCAGCCCGGTGATCCGGCGAAGGCGGCCGCTGCGATCCTCGCGGCGCTGAACGCCGAGCAGACTCCGCTGCGGCTTCCCCTGGGCGACGACGCCGTGGATGCGGTGGTCGGCCACCTCGACGGGGTCCGTGCGGAGATCGCCGACTGGGAGAAGGTCACACGGGCGACCGCGTTCAGCGACTGAAGGATTCAGTGGCCGAAGCCGAGTTCGGTCGCGATACCGCGGGCTTCCCGGGCCCAGTCCGCCAGGAAGGCCAGCACCATGCCGCGTTCGCGGTAGCGGTGCTCGGCCTCCACGGCGCGGCTGCCGCCGTAGTCGAGCTGTTGGGCGTCGCCCGCGCGGGACAGCATCAGGGCGGTGAGCCAGTCGTACTTCACCGCGGAGGCGCACACGCCGAGCCGGACGAGCCGTTCGTCGCCCTGCCAGCCGCTGTCGCGCAGGCCGCGTACGTAGCCCTCGTAGACGGCGGTCGCGAGTTCGGGCAGCCGGGCGGCGGGCAGGAACCCGTCGAAGATCGTGTCGGGGATGTAGTTGCCGATGTCCTCGCCGAGGGCGCCGTCGCCCGCGAACGCCCAGTCGAACAGCACGCTTCGGCCGTGGTGCGAGACGAGGTTGGCGGGCCACTGGTCGAGGTGGCTGAAGACGCGGGGCAGCGACTCCATGACCCGCAGGAACCACTCGCGTTCGTGGCGCAGCCGCACCATCTCCTCACGGAGCCCGGCGGGGAAATGGTCGCGCACCAGCGGCTGCCGCCACGCCACGTCGTCGTCGAGCAGCTCGCGGCCCACCGTCTGGGCGGCGGTGTAGTCCCGCAGGAAGCGGCGGCTGAACCAGGGCCGGTCGAGGACCACGCCATCCATGCCGTCCATGCCCTCCACACCGTCCGCGCCGTCCGCGCCGTCCATGCCCTCCGCGCCGTCCGCGCCGTCCGCGAGCGCCCTGCCGTGGGCCGCGCCCAGCCGCCGCGCGTGCCGGGCGTGGGCGTCGACGGACCATCCCGTGGCCGGTTCGCCCGCCACATCCTCGAGCCACAACGCCACGTCGCCGTCGGGGCGTTCGACGGAGGCGAGCAGCTTGGGCGCGGTGATCCCCCACGGCTCCCAGGTCCGGGCGATCCCGTCCTCGTACACATGTGCCTCGCGCCGCCAGAAGTTCCAGTGCCGCGGATCTTCCGAGGCGGCCCAGGTCGGGGTCGTGGGCTTCCCGCGGGTCAGCACCTTCAGCACGGCCGACCGGTCGGCGACGCGGACGCGCCATACGCCTCCGGTGACGCCGTTCTTCGGGTTGTGCGTGAGGGGCTCGAACTCCGCGCGGTCCAGCGGGACTTGGAATATCGTTCGGACTTCGTCCGCGAGCCGTGGGAAGAGAGGGGCGGCGGCCTCAGGCATGCGGTGATCATAAGCGGCGGGGCGGGAATCCGCAGCCTCCCCGCCGGCCACGCGGCCCGCCGTGGCGGTGGGTTGAGCGAGGGAGTCGCAGGACGACGGCCCCCTGCATCACGTGAACCACGTGGAAGGGAAGCGAGGGTCGGGGAAGTACGCGCAGAAGGCTCCCGTGCGGATGGTGCGGTCGAGATGGTCGCCGAGCGGTGGGCAGGCGTCACGGATGCGGTCGATGGCCTTGCGCAGGGCTTGGGTCACCGCGGCCCGGGCCCGCTCGGACGCCGCGCCGGCACGCCGGTCGCGTCCGCCGAGTCCGACCGCCCGGGCGAGTTCATTGATCAGGAAATCGCGTTCGAACTCGGCCTGTGCCTGCCTGGTCATGTCGCCCGCGACTTGGGCTTCTTCGATGTCGTCGTCGATCTCGGCGAGCCGCCGGCGGTACATCTGCTTGGCACGGTCGTCCAGGAGGGGACCGGCGTCGCCGGAGCGCAGAAGCCTCCCCGTGGCGGTGGGGTCGTCGCTGTCGGCTGCGACGAGGTCGAGGACATGGAACTCCCGGCCGGGCGCGGCGAGCAGCCGGGCGAGGTGGTGCATGCCCTTGCTGTCGCGGACGGTCACGCGCCGACCGTCGAAGACGACCCTCCAGTAATCGGCCTCCCGGACGAACGTGTTCGGCTCGGTCGTCGCCGACTGCGATGGGTCGGTCGTCGCCGTCTGCGACGGGGCGTCCGCGGGTGCGGTGGCGATCCGTTCGAGCTCGGCACGCGCCGCCTCCCGCTCAAGCGTTTCGGCCTGGGTGCGGCCCAGGTCGTGGTGGGCATCCGCGAGGCGAAGCCGGCACTCGGCCGTCTCAAAGGGCGCGCCGATCTCGCTCCAGGCGCGGACGGCGTCGGCGAACAGCGCCGAGGCTCCGGCCGCGTCGCCCTCGGCGAGGAGGACCTCGCCCCGTGCCCGCAGCGCTGACGCGGCGAGCGCGTTGCTGGCGAAGCGGACGGCCACGTCGTCGAGCTCGCGGGCCGCGGCCCGCGCCGTCTCCAGGTCGAGGCGGGCACTGGCGATCTTGACCTGCGCGTCCAGCAACGGCGCCCGGCGCAACTCGGTGGTGGGGGGAAGTTCCTTCGAAGGAACCGGCAGCGGCCGGGTCAGCGCCTCGCGGATCGTGGCGGCCGCCGTGTCGGCGTCGCCGTCGGCGAGTCGGACGAGCGAGAGTCCTGGTTCGGGATCCCATCCGAGGCGATGGGCGGCGAGCAGCGCCTCTTCGGCGCCGGTCAGATCCCCGCGCCGCAGCCGGATCCGGGCCAGCTCCGTCAGCGGCCAGCCCAGCTCGCGCCGGACATAGGGACGCAGCTCGTCGCACGCGAGCAGTACCTGCTGCTCGGCGTTGGCGCACTGGCCCCGCAGGCGCAGGATCTCGGCCCGATGCACTCGGCACCGGCCGTGCAGGCTGCCGATCGCGTTCGTGCGCGCCCACCGCTCCATCGCCTCGGTCCACTGCTCGGCCAGGTCGTACTGGGCCAGGCCCTGCAGCGCACACACCAGCTCGCAGTAGACGACCCCCGTCGAGAGCGGGTCGAGGTCGCCGGACATCGCCGCCGCGCCCGCGTCGTCGAGGAGTTCCAGCCCCCGCTCGATGTCGCCGTCGAGAATCACCAGCCGGGCCTGGGCCACACGCCCGACCGCCGCTGCCGCCGGATCGGTGTGCGTGCCGGTCTCGACCGCCCGCCCGGCCCAGTCCCGAGCGTCGTCGAGGTCGCCGCTGAGGAGACGCTCGAAGGTGCGCACCACCGCGAACCATGCGTGCGCGGGAGTCTCCGACGCGGGATCGAGATCGAGATCGAGGAGGTGTTCGGCGCGACGGAGCCATCCCCGCACCGGTGCCATGAGGGCGGTGTCGAGCAGCAGGTGCATGGCCACCCGAACGGCCGCTCCGGCCGCGCCGTTGGCCTCGCCCAGCCCGGCCAGCTCGCTGTGGAGCCGCTCCCACGTCTCGATCGTGACATCGAGATGCCCCGCGGCATACGCGACGTCGGCGAAATCGGCGAGCTCCTCAGGGCCGAGCTCGCCCGTATTCCGGGCCGCCAGGTAGGCGTCGTAGGCGTCCGCCCACGCGCCGCGGGCCGCGGCGTCCCTGGCCCGCTCCAGCGCGGCCCCGTCGCCGGTGGCATCGGTCACGAACACGTTCCTTCGATCCCGGGGGCGAGGCGGTTACGGCGGTAACAGTCTCGCTTACGCCTTCTTGGTGAGCCATGACAGTCGAGGAGGACGCCATGAACACCCTCACAGTGAACGACATCCAGATCGAATGCGAGGTCCGCGGGTCCGGCGAGCCGGTGCTGTTCATCAGCCCGGTCCTCGCCGACGGGTTCGTCCCGCTCGTCACCGAGCCGGCCCTCACCGGCCGCCGCCGGCTCATCCGCTACCACAAGCGGGGATGGGGCGGCAGCACCCACACCTCCGGGCCGGTCACCGTCGCCGACCACGCCACCGACGCCATCGCGCTGCTCGACCGCCTTGGCGTGACCCGCGCCCACGTGGCCGGGCACTCGAGCGGCGCGGCGGTCGCCGCCCAGCTCGCCCAGGACCACCCCGACCGCATCGCCACGGTCGCCCTGCTGGAGCTGTCCCTGTTGTCGGTGCCCGCCGGCGAGGGGTTCTTCGCACAAGCGGCACCGGCGTTCGAGGCGTACGCCGACGGGGACGCCGAACGAGCCCTCGGGCTGTTCATGTCCGTCGTCAGCGGGATGCACTGGGAGCGCTGCCGGACGTTGCTCGAAACGCGCGTGCCGGGCAGCGTCGCGCAGACGGTCAAGGACGCCGACACCTTCTTCGGTGTCGAACTCCCCGCCCTGACCGAGTGGCGGTTCGGCCCCGATCATGCCGCGGCGATCAGGCAACCGGTGCTGTCCGTGCTCGGGAGGAACACCCAGCGGTTGTGGGTCGAAGTCGCCGAGTTCCTGCGTTCGACCGTGCCCGACATCGAGGAACGCGTCATCGACGGTGTGGGCCACCTCCTCCACATCGAACGGCCTCAGCCGGTCGCCGATGCCCTGGCCCAGTTCCTGGACCGTCACCCGATCACGTCCTGACCGGGCCGGTCGAGGCGTCTTCCCAGCGGACGGCGAGTCGTTCGGAGTGGTGTGGGAGGGAGAGGGCCCGCTCGACGACGTAGCGGACGTAGCGGAAAAAGTCTCGAGCGGACGACGAGGCGTCCCTGCTACCGTCCCCGGCATGAAGCGCGCCCACATGACGACGACGCCGGAGAGTGTCCCGGCGCGCTGACCGATGTCTGAGTCCGAAGCCCCGGGGCGAGTGCCCCGGGGCTTCGGCTTGTGCGGTCACTCGCCCGGAGCCCACCGCGAGGAGACCGCCATGAACGACCACCGCAAACTCGGGCGTGAGCTCGGCCTGTTCGACACCGACCCGCTGATCGGAGCAGGGCTGCCGTACTGGCTGCCTGATGGCGCGGTCGTACGGCACGCCCTGGAGGAGTACATCCGCACCGTCGAGCGAAAGGCGGGCTATCGGCATGTGTACTCGCCGGTGCTCGGCAAGCGGGAGTTGTACGAGATCTCGGGGCACTGGTCGCACTACAGCGACGACATGTTCCCACCGATGGAGCTGGGCGGGGAGCAGGTCGTGCTGCGGCCGAGCCTGTGTCCCCATCACGCGGTCATCTATCGCTCGCGCTCGCACAGTTACCGCGAACTGCCCCTGCGTATGGCCGAGTTGGGCGGCATGTACCGCTCCGAGCTGTCCGGTGTACTCGGCGGGCTGACCCGCGTACGGGCCATCCAGCTCAACGACGCGCACATCTTCTGCACCGTGGAGCAGGTGGCGGAGGAAGCAGAGGCCGCCCTGGAGATGATCCGCCGGGCATATGAGGCGCTCGGTATCAGCCCGGCGCGCTACCGGCTGTCCCTCCCCGGCCCCGGTGGGAAGTACGTCGCCGCCACCGAGTTGTGGGAGCGGTCGACCGCGCTGCTGACCGACGTCCTGGACCGATCGGGTCTGCCGTACGAGGCTGCCGAGGGCGAGGCCGCGTTCTACGGGCCGAAGATCGACGTACAAGTCACCGACGGCGCCGGCCGGGAGTCCACCCTGTCCACCGTCCAGGTCGACTTCCACCAGCCGGAGCGGTTCGGCCTGCACTACATCGGCGCGGACGGTGCGAAACACCGGCCCGTCATGGTCCACCGCAGCATCATCGGAAGTGTCGAGCGGGTCGTCGCGCATCTCATCGAGGAGCACGGTGGCGCCTTCCCGGCCTGGCTCGCGCCCACCCAGGTGGCGATCCTTCCCGTCTCCGCCGCCGAGTTGCCGAACGCCGTCGCGCTCGCGGGGACTTGTGCCCGGCGCGGACTGCGGGCCGAGATCGCCGGACCGGAACGCGGCAGCCTGGGCGCCCGTGTCCGGGAGGCCCGCCTCGTGCCGTACCAGGCGGTGATCGGCGCCAAGGAGGCCGCCGATGATCTGGTCGCGGTGCGTCTGCGGGACGGTCGACGCCTCGATCCGCTGCCCGTGGGGGAAGTCCTCGCCCGGATCGCCGCCCTGGTCGGCGCCCACCGCACCGACCTGTGGGACGGCGCGCCCCGCTGAGGCCGCGTCCGAGCACGAACTCCGCGGACTCCTGACGGAGAGCAGGCGCGCAGCCGCGGTTTCGAGGTGCTGAAAGCATCGTGAAACCGGGCTGAATGCGCCCTGCCGCAACCTCTGCGTCATGACGACAACGACATCGCACTCACTCGCCATCGCGGCCAAGGGGCTGCGCAAGGCCTACGGGGACAAGACGGTCCTCGACGGTATCGACCTGGCGGTACCGGCCGGCACCGTCTTCTCTCTGCTCGGTCCGAACGGCGCCGGCAAGACCACCGCCGTCAAGATCCTCTCCACACTGATCACCGCCGACGCCGGCGATCTGCACGTCGGCGGCCACGACCTGGCCGCCGACCCGCAGGCCGTGCGTGCCGCGATCGGCGTCACCGGGCAGTTCTCCGCTGTTGACGGCCTGATCACCGGCGAGGAGAACATGCTCCTCATGGCGGATCTGCACCTGCTCTCCCGCAGCGAGGGCCGCCGTACCGCCGCCGAACTCCTTGAGCGCTTCGACCTGGTGGAGGCCGCGAAGAAGCCCGTCTCCACCTACTCCGGCGGCATGAAGCGCCGTCTCGACATCGCCATGACCCTGGTCGGCAACCCGCGGATCATCTTCCTCGACGAGCCGACCACCGGACTCGACCCGCGCAGCCGCCACAACATGTGGGGGATCATCCGCGAACTGGTCTCCGACGGCGTCACCGTCTTCCTCACCACGCAGTACCTGGAGGAGGCCGACGAACTGGCCGACCGCATCGCGGTGCTGAGCAACGGCAAGATCGCCGCCGAGGGCAGCGCCGCCGAACTGAAGCGGCTCATCCCGGGCGGGCATGTGCGGCTGCGGTTCACCGACCCGTCCGCGTACCAGTCCGCCGCCGTCGCCCTGCGCGAGGCCGGCAGGGACGACGAGGCGCTGGCGCTGCAGATCCCCAGCGACGGCAGCCAGCGCGAGCTGCGCTCCATCCTCGACTGGCTGGACTCGGCCGGCGTCGAGGCGGACGAGCTGACCGTGCACACCCCCGACCTCGACGACGTGTTCTTCGCCCTGACCGGCGGAACCAAGGTCCCCAACCAGCCCAAGGAGTCTGTCCGATGAGCGCCAGCGCCCTCTCCATTGCGGTACGCAACTCGAACACGATGCTGCGCCGGAACCTCCTGCACGCCCGGCGCTACCCGTCCATGACCCTGAACCTGCTGCTGACGCCGATCATGCTGCTGCTGCTCTTCGTCTACGTCTTCGGAGGTGTGATGAGCGAGGGCATCGGTGGCGGCGGCGCGGACCGCTCCGACTACATCGCCTATCTCGTACCGGGCCTCCTGATCATGACCATCGGCAGCACCGTGATCGGAGCCGCGGTCTCCGTCTCCATGGACATGACCGAGGGCCTCATCGCCCGCTTCCGCACGATGGCGGTCTACCGCGGCTCTGTGCTCGTCGGGCACGTCGTCGGCAGCGTGCTGCAGGTGCTCGCCAGCCTTGTCCTCGTCGGTGCCATCGCCGTGGCCATCGGCTTCAGGTCCACGGACGCCACGGCCCTGGAGTGGCTGGCGGCGTTCGGGTTGATCGCGCTGTTCACCCTGGCGCTCACCTGGATCGCGGTCGGGATGGGCATGGCCAGCCCGAACCCCGAGGCGGCCAGCAACATGGCAACGCCGCTGATCCTCCTCCCGCTCATCTCGAGCGCCTTCGTCCCCATCGACGCGATCCCGGGCTGGTTCCAGCCGATCGCCGAGTACCAGCCGTTCACACCGGCCATCGAGACCCTGCGCGGCCTGCTGCTCGGCACCGAGATCGGCAACAACTGGTGGATCGCGCTCGCCTGGTGCGTCGGCCTGACCGTGCTCGGCTACCGCTGGTCCACGTCGCTGTTCAACCGCGACCCGAAGTAGCCGAGATGATCGCGCGGGCTGCCTCGCGCAGCTCGTCCCGCCCCAGGGCGGCGTACTCCGACACCGCGTCGGCGTACGCCGCCCTGTCGGCCTCCTCGGCGGCCCCGACCGCCTGCCGGGCGCGGTCCGCCGACATCGTCGGCTGGAAATCGCGCAGCACCCGCAGCCGTTCGGCCAGCGCGATCATCCGTACGGCACCGGCGTCACCGGACGCGAGCCCCGCCATGCCGAGCGCGTGCAGCACCGTCCCGATCACAGGGAACTCCATGTGCGAGCCGGACGGACCGGAGAGCAGGGTCCGCAGCCCCTGCCGCAGCCGGTCGACCGGCTCCGCGACCAGCTCGAGACGGTCGGCGTATGCGTGCGCCGTCACCGCCACCGCCAGGATCTGCAGCACCCACCGGTCGAAGAAGGGGTCGCCGCCGTGGATCGAGTCGGCTTCGGGCAGCGGCTGCACGGCGCTGCGCCACAAGCCGAGCCCCACCTCCGTCAGTCCGCGGGCGAGCGCGATCTCGGCGCGCCCGAGGAGGTCCATGCTGTAGGCCTCCTGCTTCGTGGGGTCGGCGCCCTCCGCCTGCCGCAGCCAGTACTCGGCCTCGTCGGGGTCGCCCCGCTGCAGGCAGGCGAGGACGAGGGCCCAGCGGATGCCGATGAGGTCGTGCTCGTCGCCGAGCCGCGGCAGCGCCTGGAGCGCCGCCTTGAGGTGTCCGTATGCGGCCTCGCCCTGCTCCGTCTGCAAGCACAGCTCGCTCAGCCGGGCGTGACCCATGAGCTGCAGGAACGGGTTGTCGACCGGCGCCAGTGCGGCGATGATCCGCCGAGCCGAGGCGAGCGCGCGGTCGATGTCGTGCTCCGACTCCCAGACGTAGGTGGCGACGCACTCCGCGATGCCGGCGAGCAGTGGCTGCTCGCTCTCGCAGAGCTCGCGCAGCACTTCGTAGTCGGGCGGCAGCATCTCGGGGACCGCGCTCAGCACCACCCCGATGGCGCGCAGCAGCGTGTCCGGCGGGGCCGGGGGCAGCCGCCGGAGGGTGACGAGCTGGCGTATGGCGACCGGGCCGTAGCCCATGAACAGGCTCGTCGTGCACAACACCGCGGCGGAGCGGGCGACTTCGACGTATGCGGGCTCGGGGTGGTAGTGCGACAGCGGCGGGCCGGTGTCCGCGGCGAGGGAGGTGAGGCGGGGGTAGTTGGAGCCGATGGACCACAGGGCGGCGAGGACCGCGGTGAGGGCGGCGGTGGTGGGGCCGTCCGTACGGGCCAGGGCGAGCCGCAGGGCCAGCACGAGGTTGTCCTGCTCGGCCCTGATCCGCTCCAAGTCGATCAGCGGTTCCGAGCGGAAGAGCCAGTCGTGGTTCGCGACCCCGAAGTCCCGCGCCCAGGCGAGGAACCGGCCGATCGTCTCGTCCTCCTCACCCGCCTCCGCGCACCGGGCCGCGCTGAACTCGCGTACGGTCTCCAGCATCCTGAACCGCACGCCGGCGCTGGTGTCGGCGACGGTGAGCAGTGACTGATCGGCCAACTGCTCCAGCAGAAACAGCGCATCCTCACCGAGGACCTGCTCCGCCGCTTCGCCCGAGAAGCCGCCGGGGAAGACGGACAGCGTGCGCATCGCCGCCCTGGCCTCGTCGTCGAGGAGGTTCCAGCTCCACTCCACGACCGCGTGCAGCGTGCGGTGGCGCTCCGGCACGTCCCGCACCCCGCCGCGCAGCAGCGCGAACCGGTCGCCGAGGCGACGGGCGATCTCCTGCACCGAAAGGACTCGCACCCGCGCCGCGGCCAGCTCCACGGCGAGCGGCAGTCCGTCGAGGTGGCGGCACAGCTCGGCCACCGCGTCCGGCGGCAGCTCCACGCCGGGCCGGGCGGCCCGGGCCCGCTGCGTGAACAGCTCGACCGAGGTGTCGAGACCGAGCTCCGGCAGCGCGTACACCGCCTCCGAGGTGAGGCCCAGCGGGGCCCGGCTGGTGGCGAGCACCCGCAGGTCCTTCGAGGACGAGACCAGGGCCTGTACGAGGCCGGCGGCGCCCCGGATGACCTGTTCGCAGTTGTCGAGGACCAGCAGAGCGGGCCCGGAGCCGAGCACGCCGAGGATGCCGGACACCGGGTCGGCCGGGGCGTGGCCGCTCATGGCGCCGTGCCGCCCCTCGCCCGCGCCGAGCGCGGAGGCCACCTCCGCGGCCACGTCCGCGTCCGCGGTGACGCCGGCGAGCGGCACGAAATACACCACGCGCTGCTCGGCCCGGCGGCTGACGGCGTACGCGAGCCGGGTCTTGCCGAGGCCACCGGGACCGGCGACGGTGACGGCGCGGGAGACGCGCAGCCGCTCCACCGCCGCAATGTCCTCGTCCCTTCCCAGCAGCGGGTTCGGCTCGTGCGGCACGCCGTGCCGTACGGTGGGCGCCTCGCCCCGCAGCAACTCCTGCTGTACGACCTTGAGCTGAGCCCCCGGATCCGTGCCGAGCGTCTTGCGCAGCTCACGCCGGTACGCCTCGTACCGCATCAGCGCGGCGGACGGGCCCGCCGTCGCCGCTTCGCCGCGCAGCAGCTCGGCGAGCACCTCCTCGTCGCGCGGATACTCCGAGGCGGCCACGGCCAGCGGCCCGGCCGCCTCCGTGTGCCGCCCGAGCCGGGCGAGCGCGAGCGCCCGCGCGCGTACGAGAGCGGCGCGGACGGGGGCGCGCTCGGCGCGTAACACGGCTACTGGGTCGTCGGTGTCGCCGCCCCCGGCAGGAGTGCCCTCCCACAGCGCGAGCCCGGCCTCGGCCGCGGCCAGCGATCCCGCGTGGTCCCCTGCCCTGGCCCGGTCCGCTCCGGCGGCGGCGTGCAGCAGCAGGGCGGAGCTGTCGACCTGGTCCTCCGCGAGGTTGAGCCGGTATCCGGTAGGCGTGCTGACGACGGCATCGGCGCCCAGCTGCGCCCGCGTCCTGGACACCAGGACCTGCACCGCCTTGCCCGGCCGCTCCGGCAACTCGTCCGGCAGCCACAGCCCTTCCACAAGCCGCTCGATGCTGCAGCCCGTGCGCAAGTCGCCCGCGAGCAGCGCCAGGAGGCCGCGGAGCCGGGGCGCGGTGACCTCCTGTCCGCGATAGGCGACACGCGGCAGCAGAGTCAGGTCAGTGGTCACCCGTGCAGGTTAGCCAGGTCACGGCCCGTGGGTTGCCTCCGGCCGTTGGGCGGGGCGCCTTCCGGGCTGGCGGGTTGGGGTGCACGGGCGACTGCGGGTCCGTCGTGGCTGGTCGCTCCCCACTCTCGAATTCTCCCCCCACTCTCGGCTTCGCTCGAGCGGGGGGGACCCCCATGAGGGGGCCCCCATCGCGACGGAGCCGCATGTCCCGCGTAGCCGGCGCCCGCGATCAGCCAGAAGGAGAAGGCGAAGGAGAGGACGGCCACGACCAGATCGCCGGCCGGCCCGGCGGGGCGTACCCGCTCGCGGGACCGTGGGGAGAAGGGGGGAGGCGCGTGATCGTATCCCGCGATCCCATATCGTGGTCGATCTGTTCATGTACTGGACACACAGGGGCGTTTGCCCCCGCTTCGGTTAGCGTCGTTGCATGACCAGCGACGCCCCCTTCTCCGCTCCTCTCCTCGCCGACGCACTCGCCACGGGGACGCTCGTGCTCGACGGCGGCATGTCCAACCAGCTGGAGTCCGCCGGGCACGATCTGAGCGACGAACTCTGGTCGGCGCGGCTGCTCGCGGAGCGGCCCGAGGCGATCACCGAGGCGCACCTCGCGTACTTCGAGGCGGGTGCGAACGTCGCGATCACCTCCAGCTACCAGGCCACCTTCGAGGGCTTCGCGAGGCGCGGGATCAAGCGCGAGCGGGCAGCCGAACTCATGTCCCTGAGCATCGAGTTGGCCCTGAACGCGACGGAGGAGGCGCGCGCGAAGGGCGTCACGCGGCCGCTGTACGTGGCGGCCTCGGTCGGGCCGTACGGCGCGATGCTCGCGGACGGCTCCGAGTACCGCGGCCGGTACGGCCTGAGCGTGGCCGAACTGGAGGCCTTCCACCGGCCTCGCCTGGAGGCGCTGGCGTTCGTCGGGCCGGACGTCCTGGCTCTGGAGACGGTGCCGGACGCCGACGAGGCCGAGGCGCTGCTGCGGGCGGTGCGCGGGCTGGGGATGCCGGCCTGGCTGTCGTACAGCGTGGCAGGCGACCGCACTCGCGCCGGGCAGCCGCTGGAGGAGGCGTTCGCGCTGGCCGCCGACGTGGACGAGGTGATCGCGGTCGGCGTGAACTGCTGCGCCCCCGAGGACGTGGACGGCGCGATCGAGATCGCCGCCCGTGTCACCGGCAAGCCGGTCGTCGTCTACCCCAACAGCGGCGAGACCTGGGACGCCGAGGCCCGCACCTGGGCGGGCCGCTCCACCTTCGCGACCGAGGAGGTACGCGGCTGGCAGGAGGCCGGTGCCCGGCTGATCGGCGGGTGCTGCCGAGTGGGGCCGGAGGCGATCACGTCGATCTCGGGGGCGCTCAGGGCGAGTTGAGGTTACGGCCGGTCGGCCTTACGACCTGTTGACGTTCGGGGAACGGTCGCTCGTGCATGCTCCGGACCGGGCGTTCCCAGGGTGCCGTCCCGGAAAGAAGGCCGCCGAACTGGGGCGCGGCAGCGCGAAGCCGGTCGGCATGCCGGAACTGACGGACGGTCGCTGAGCCCTCAGCCGTCGAAGCGGTGGCGGGAGGCCTCGATGTGCGGGAGGTACCGGCGGGTCCAGTCGCACATGCCGTCGATCGTGGCTCGCAGGCCCTGGCCGGCCTCGGTGAGCGTGTACTCGACCCGTGGCGGCACGGTGGGGTGCACTCGCCGCTCGACCAGACCGTTGCGCTCCAGCATGCGCAGGTTCTGGGTGAGCATCTTGTGGCTGATGCCCTCGACCTCGTTCCGCAACTCGCTGAAGCGCAGGGTGCGGTCACCGATGAACTCGATGATCAGGAGCGCCCATTTATTGGCGACGTCCGAGAAGATCTCCCGCGCCAGAGAGTCCGCGCGGCTCAGGTCCGCGTCCTCGGGTGAGCCCGTGAACTGCTTGGTTCCCATACGGTTCCCCAGTCACTGAAAAGTGCGTTCTTCCATGTCAGCTCTCACTCTCTTACGGTTTCTGAGTAACCACAAGAGAGCACGAGAACTCGGGCTCTCACGACAAGGAGGCTGACAACATGGCCATCAAACTGCTGAACCCCAGCGGACTTCCGGAAATCCCGGTCTACCGGCAGGTGTCGATCGCGACCGGCTCGAAGCTGGTCTTCATCGCCGGGCAGGTCGCCTGGGATACCGACGGGGTCACGGTCGGCGAAGGCGACCTCACCGCTCAGGTCGAGCGGGCCTACCTCAACCTCGGCACCGCCCTGGCCGAGGCCGGCGCGTCCTTCGCCGACGTGGCGAAGCTGATCCTCTACGTCGTCGACTGGACCCCCGACAAGATGCCCCTGCTGCTGGAGGGGATCGACCGGGCCTCGGCAAAGCTCGGCGTCACGCCGATGGCGCCGGCCACGCTGATCGGCGTTGCGGCACTGGACGTTCCCGAGCATCTGGTGGAGGTTGAGGCCACCGCGGTCGTCGACTGAACAGGTCCCGCCTGTTCGACATTTCGAAAGTTTCGACTTCCGAGAATTCCTACGATCACCACCCCTTCCCCGTACACTTCCCACGGCCGTAATGTAGGAAGCGCTTTCTAACCGGTCGACGCCCTCCTGCGTGCCAGACCGTGGTGACACGAAACTTTCGCCGGCCCTCGGGACGGGGCGGAGAGGTGGGCTTCCATGGTGCGTACCGGGACCGATGCCGGCCCGACGCTGGCGGTCGTGGCCCGCGAGGCCGGGGTGTCCGTGCCGACGGCGTCGAAAGTGGTCAACGGCCGTGAGGACGTGGCGCCGGAGACCCGCCGCCGGGTCACCGAGGCGCTCGACCGGCTGGGCTACGTCCGCAGACCGCGGTTCGACGCCGCGAAGTCGCCGGGTCTGGTCGATCTCGTCGTGCACTCGCTGGGCTCCTCCTGGTCGGGCGCCGTGCTGCACGGCGTGGAGGAGGCGGCGCACGACGCGGGCTTCGAGGTGGTCGTCTCGGCCGGCCTGACCCGGACGCGCGGCGGGCGTCCCGAGCGCGGCTGGCTGGACAAGCTGTCCGCGCGTGGCTCCGCCGGTGTGCTGTTCAACCTGGCGGAGCTCACCCAGTCGCAGTACGCCTGGCTGGACCAGCACCGCATCCCGTTCGTCCTGATCGACCCGGTGATCGATCCGCCGCCCGGCGTGGTCTCGGTCGGCGCCGCCAACTGGCAGGGCGGCGTGACGGCCACCGAGCACCTGCTCTCCCTCGGTCACGAGCGGATCGCGGTCATCGCCGGCCACCGGCGCAAGATGTGCAGCAGCGCCCGCGTCGCCGGCTACCGCTCGGCGCTCGCGGCGGCCGGGGTCCGCCACCGGCCCGAGTACCTCCGTTACGGCAGCTTCGACGAGGTCACCGCCCACCGCCGCATGCTGGAACTCCTCGACCTGCCCGAACCGCCCACGGCCGTCTTCGTCTGCTCGGACAAGATGGCCCTCGGCTGCTACCAGGCCCTGGCGGAACGGAAGTTGAGCGTCCCCGACGACATGAGCGTCGTCGGCTTCGACGATCTGCCCGAGGCCCACTGGGCCGCACCCTCGCTGACCACGGTGCGCCAGCCCCTGTCGGAGATGGCCGCGACCGCACTGCGCCTGCTGGTCCGCATCATGTCGGGCGAACGGCCGGAAGGCACCCGGACGGAGCTGTCCACACGGCTGGTGGTGCGGGAGAGTACGGGGCCGGTGGCGGGGGCCGCCTGAAGGCACCTATCCACCCGGGCCTCGGCACGCTCGTCGAGCTGCCGCATGACGGCCTCGGATGCATCCACGCGAGCCTTCAACTCCGCCTCGATCACTGGCAGTTCCCCTCTCAGATCGTGCGCTGTGCGCCTGCGACGAGCGCCTCGAACATCCTGCGAAAGCCCCGGAACAGAGGACCGTGCGGCGTCTCCATCACCTTGTACGTCGCGCTCTCGTGGCCTTCCCACCCGGCGTCGAAGGCGCTGACGAACATCGCGGAGTCCGTGCGGATGAGCCGCCAAGTGGGCAGCATCCGGTACCGGTGCACGGTGATGTCGCAGCCGTCAGCGAGCAGCTCGCGAAGCCGCGCCTCCGCCAGGTGCACGCCGCCCGCGAGGGACTCGGCCGACTCCCCGATCTCCGCAGCCCGCTGCACCAGCGCATCCGAGTCGGGATCGAGCAGGAGCACGCGGACTCGCAGCCTCTTGCCGTCCTGCTCGCGCGGCAGACAGGCGCGCAGCAGCGAGTCATTCAGCCCGATCAGGCCGAGGCCCCTGACGGCGAGCACGTCCAACTCCTCTGCTTCGCGGGCTTGCTGCTGGATCTCTTCGCCCGCGGAGTTCTGCGTCGCGTAGTTGGAGATGCTCACCCTCCAACTACGCGGACATATCAACTTGCTCGTGCCGGAAGTCGAGCAGGCGTCCGCCCGGCTGCCGTACGACGACATCCCCCGTTACTGCGCTCTCGCCTGCATCGGCGAGGCACGCATGAAGCTCAGCCTGGAGCCGAGTCCCGGACTGCACGGTGGGATCGCGCTCGCCCGGCGCCTGTCCCGCGTCGTGCACGCCCTGTGCGACCACCTGCAGAACTTGGGCGGTGGCCACGCATGACCACGACGCTGCACATGTGCCGCTACTGCGACGGGCTCATCACCGACCCCGGCGACGCCGTCCGGATCACCTACGAGGACGGCATGTCAGGCCCCGGCCGGATCGTGTGGGCCCACCGTGAGCACGCGCACCTCGTCACACCCGATCCGCGCCCGCTCGCCCTGCTGGCCCGAATCCGGGCGCGACGCACCGGACACCCCGTTCCTGAACCCTGGCCACTCCAGTACCGGGTGGCAGGCAACTCACGGTTCACGCGACCCTTGATCCAGGCGGTACGGCGGTAGGAGTCCGTCAGCAGCGTCGCGTACGCCACCACGCGACAGGCCGTTCGTCTCCCCCCACAGGGGCGGAACAGATCCGCCCGCTTTCACCGCATACGGACCTTTGTTTCCGTGTACTGGCGGGCGGACGGCTGGGCAATGTGTCGGGTACGGACGTGTCCGATTCCTACAAGACCACGCTCCGACTGCCTGCCTACGGTGGCCGCATGACTCCACGATTCGATGCGATCGGCATGGTGGCCTCCGACATGGCCGCCTCAGTAGCCTTCTACCGCCGCCTCGGATTGGCCTTCCCCGAGGGCTCCGAGAAGCAGCCGCACGCCGAGGCCCAGCTACCGGGCGGGCTGCGTCTGATGCTCGACAGCGAGGCGGAAATCAGCTCGTTCGCGCCGGAGTGGCAGCCGCCGAGCGGGGGCGGGCGTATCTCGCTGGCCCTGCTGTGCGAGAGCCCGGCCGAGGTCGACTCCGTGTACGGGGAGATGGTCGGCGCCGGGTACGACAGCGGGCTCAAGCCGTGGGATGCCGAATGGGGGCAGCGGTATGCGAGCCTGCTCGACCCGGACGGCAACGACGTCGGCCTGTTCGCGCCGCTACCCGGTGCGTGCCAGTAGCTCACCCAACGGCATGCCCGCCAACTCCCGTACGTCCCGGGCCAGATGAGCCTGGTCGGCGAAACCGGTCCGCGCCGCCGTGTCCGCGTAGGGCACCCCGGCGCGGGCCAGGGCGAGGGCGCGCTGCAGCCGTAGGACCCGGGCGAGGGTCTTGGGGCCGTAGCCGAAGGCGGTCAGTGAACGGCGGTGCAACTGGCGGGCGCCGACGCGGAGTTCGTCGGCGGTCGCGGCGACGGGGCGGCCCGCGCGGAGGGCGGCCACGACCTGTCTCAGCAGCGGGTCGGGGGGTGCGGCGCCGGACGCCCACCGCAGCGCCACCTCTTCGAGGCCGCTCGCCGGGTCGTCGGCCGCGTTCACGAGCGCGGCCAGGCGCCGTACCTCGGACAGCGGCCGGAGGTCGGCCAACTCCACGCGCCGGTCGCGCAGTTCGTGCGCGGGCACGCCCAGGAGTGTGGGCGCGGTGCCGGGGTAGAAGCGGACGCCCGCCCAGGATTGCGGCGTGTCCTCGGTGACGTGCGCGTGTGTGTCGGGCCCAGCGACCAGCAGCCGTCCCTCGTTCCACAGGAGGTCCATGCAGCCGTCGGGCAGGACGGGCCCGGCGCCGGTGCCGGACGGGGTGTTCGTCCAGACGACGGCGCCCGTCAGCCGGGAGGGCCGCTCCGCGTACACGTACGCCAGGCTACGCGTGCAAGCCGACCCGGGTCCGGTGCTCCTGCGGGCTGACCCCGTACACCCGCTTGAAGGCGCTGGACAGGGCGAACGCGCTGCCGTAGCCGACCTGGCGGGCGATCGCGCCGATGGTGTCATCGGTGTCGCGCAGCCGGTCCGCGGCGAGGGCGAGGCGCCAGCCGGTGAGATACGTCATCGGGGGCTCGCCCACGAGTTCACTGAAGCGGCGGGCGAGCGCGGCCCGGGAGACGCCCGCCTTCGCGGCGAGCGAGGCGACCGTCCAGGGATGCGCAGGGTCGTCCTGGAGGAGCCTGAGCACCCGGCCCACCACGGGGTCCGCGAGAGCCTGGTACCAGGCGGGCGCCTCGGCTTCCGGGCGGGAGAACCAGACCCGTAGCGCTGCGATGACCAGCAGGTCGAGCAGCCGGTCGAGGACGACTTCCTGGCCGGGCTCGTCGCGCACGATCTCCTCGGTGAGCAGCGGCGTGAGCGGGCAGGCCCATTCGTCGGAGGTCAGGCGGAGCAGCGGTGGCAGGGCGTCGAGCAGCCGGCCGTTGATCTCGCCCTGCATGGTGTACGTCCCGATCAGCACGACCGTGGAGCCGTCGAGCCGGTCGCCCCAGGTGCGGACTCCGAGGTCCATGATCCCGTTCAGGGAACGGCCGTCGGGATAGAAGCACTCGGCGCCCGCCCCGATCAGCGCCTGCGGCGGGGTGGAAGGGTCGTCGGCGCAGGTGTACGGGTCCGGGCCGCGCGCGATGGCGAGGTCGCCGGCCCGCAGGAACAGCCCGTCTCCCTTGTCCGGGGTGATCCAGGCGTCACCACGGACCATGAGCATCACTGTGAGCGGGGCGCGGTCTTCGACACGTATGCACCAGGGTGGATCGAAACACGCTCGGATCATGAAGGCGCCACGCGCGCGTGGACCCTCCAGAAGGCCTGCGAGTACGTCCATGACCTCAGAGTAGACGCGCGCTTACAGGAACGAGAGCTTCAGCGATGTTCCCTTTCCGCGCAGGGCAGTTCACTGGATTTCATGACAGAGAACACGCGGAACGAGACGCTGTTGGTTACGGGAGCCTCGGGCAGGACGGGTCGCAGGGTGGCTCAGGCGGCGCAGGCGGCGGGATTCGACGTACGGGCCGCGTCGCGCGGTGGCTCGGTGCGCTTCGACTGGGCCGACTCCTCCACCTGGGACGAGGCGCTGCGTGGCGCCGACGCGGCGTATGTGGCGTATCCGGGGGACATCGGTGCGCCGGGCGCCGCCGAGAGCATCGGTGCCCTCGCGCGGCGGGCGCTGGAGCTCGGCGTACGGCGGCTGGTGCTGCTGTCGGCGCGCGGTGAGGCGCAGGCGGAGCCGGCCGAGCGGGCGGTGCGCGAGTCGGGTGCCGAGTGGACGGTGGTGCAGGCGGACTGGTTCATGCAGAACTTCAGTGAGGGTCTGCTGCTGGAGGGGGTGCACAGCGGTGAGTTCGTGTTCCCGGCGGGCGAGGTGCCGGTGCCGTTCATCGACGCGCGGGACATCGCGGACGTGGTGGTGAAGGCGCTCACCGACTCCTCGTACGTGGGGCGGACCCTGGCGATCACCGGGGCGCGGCTGCTGTCCTTCCGTGACGCCCTGGCGGAGATCTCCGCGGCGGCGGGCCGGGAGATCCGCTATGTGCCGGTGCCGGCCAAGGAGTACGGCGCCATGCTGACCGACTTCGGGCTGCCGGCCGAGGAGGTCGCGTCCCTGCAGGAGGTCTTCGAGGCGCTGCTCGACGGCAGCAATGCGCAGACCACCGACGGGGTCGAGCAGGTGCTGGGCCGCGCTCCACGCGACTTCACGGACTTCGCGCGGGAGCACGCGGCGCAGGGCGTGTGGAGGGTCTAGCCCCGGTCTGGCCCCGGTCTGGCCCCGGCGGTCAGTCCTGCGAGGGCGGCTCGTCCCCGTTCTTGGGCGAGCTCTTCGCGGTCGTCCGCAGCCGTGACGTCACGTCCTCCGGGGGAAGGAAGCGGGACCAGCGCTCCGGGAACTCGGAGGGCATGTCCGGGTCGTCGGGGTCGGCGGCGGCGCGGGCTGCCGCCGCGCGGGCCACGAGGTCGGCGGCCTGCGCGGCGCGCAGCTGCTCGTTGACGGCGCGGGCGGCGGCCGTGGCGGCGGCCGGCCAGACCCGGTCGATGGCCGCGTTGACGGCCGCTCCGACGAGCACGGCGAAGGCCGAGACGCCGATCCACAGCAGTACGGCGACGGGGGCGGCCAACGATCCGTAGATCGTGGGCCCTTCGACGGTGTTGGTCAGGTAGATCCGCAGCAGGAAGCTGCCCAGCACCCACATGCCGAGCGCGACCAGGGCGCCGGGCACGTCCTCGATCCATGGGGAGCGCACCGGCACGGACACGTGGTAAAGCGTCGTCAGGAAGATGATGGACAGGATGATGACCACGGGCCAGTACAGGATCTGTACGACGGTCGTGGACCACGACACGAGGTTCACCACGGCGTCCGGGCCCGCGACCATCAGCGGCAGCGCCACAGAACCGATCAGCAGCGCCACGAGGAACAGCAGGAATGCCATCAGCCGGGTCTTGACGATGCCGCGAACCCCGTCGAGGCCGTACATGACGGTGATGGTGTCGATGAAGACGTTCACGGCGCGCGAGCCCGACCAGAGGGCGAAGAGGAAACCGAGGGAGATGACGTCGGGTCTGCCGCCCTTCATCACGTCGTGGAGGATCGGCTGGGCGATCTCCGAGACGCCCTTGTCCGTGAGGATCGTGCGCGAGGCCTCCAGCAGGTTGGTCTCGACGCTGGCGATGGTGTCGGCGCCGGTCCAGGAGTCCACGTAGCCGAGCAGCCCCAGCATGCTCAGCAGCAGCGGCGGCACGGACAGCAGCGTGAAGAACGCGGCCTCCGCGGCGAGGCCCAGAATCCGGTACTCGATGCAGGAGTTGACGGTGTCCTTGACCAGCAGCCAGGCGGTTCTCCGCTTGGAGACATTCCGGTAGAGAGCACGGGCCCGGTGAAGCCGACCGGGCGGGCTCTCTGGTGTTTCACTTGCTGGCTGCACGCTCCTAACCGTATCGGTCGCGAGCTGCGTTTCTCACCCTCCGCACTCGAGGGTGACGGCCGCCCTACCCGGGGGTAGTTTTCACCCATGGCAACCGGCACCCACGCAGTGATCAACCAGGTTCCGCCCCTTGTCGGGTATGACGTCTTCGGCGCCGACCGGGTGCTGACGGAAGCGGTCGAGCGGCATCTCGATCCAGGGCTCCTCGACGAGGCGCGCGAGGAGCTGTCGCGGCTGGGGCGCACAGCCGGTTCCGTGCAGGCCCAGGAGTGGGGGGTGCTGGCGAACGAGAATCCGCCGAGGCTGCGTACGCATGACCGTTACGGTCACCGGATCGACGAGGTCGACTTCCATCCGTCCTGGCACCGGCTGCTGGGCAAGGGCGTCTCGGCGGGCCTGACGGCGGCGTGGACGCGGCCGGGCGGGCATCTGCGGCGGGCGGCCGGGTTCCTGGTCTGGACGCAGGTCGAGGCGGGCAACGGCTGCCCGCTGTCGATGACGCACGCGGCGGTGCCCGCGCTGCGCACGGACCCGGAGCTCGCTGCCGAGTGGGAGCCGCGGCTCACCTCCACCGTCTACGACCAAGGGCTGCGGCCCGCCTCTCAGAAGGCGGGCGTTCTCTTCGGCATGGGCATGACGGAGAAGCAGGGCGGCAGCGACGTCCGGGCGAACACGACGGTGGCGCGTCCACTCGCCGAGGACGGGACGTACGAGCTGACGGGCCACAAGTGGTTCTGCTCGGCGCCGATGTCGGACGGCTTTCTGGTGCTGGCGCAGGCGCCCGGCGGGCTCACGTGCTTCCTGGTGCCGCGGGTGCTGGAGGACGGCACGCGCAATGTGTTCCTGATCCAGCGGCTGAAGGACAAGCTGGGCAACCGGTCGAACGCGTCGAGCGAGGTCGAGTTCGACGGGACCTGGGCGCGCCGGGTCGGGGACGAGGGGCGCGGGGTGCGCACCATCATCGAGATGGTCGCGGTGACCCGGCTGGACTGCGCGCTCGGTGCCGCCTCGCTGATGCGGCAGGCGGTCGCACAGGCCGTGCACCACTGCACCTACCGTGAGGCCTTCGGCGGCAAGCTGATCGACAAGTCGCTGATGCGCAACGTACTGGCCGATCTCGCCCTGGAGTCCGAGGCCGCGACGACGCTGTCGCTGCGGCTGGCCGCCGCGTACGACGACGGGAGTGAGCAGGAGCGGGCGTTCCTGCGGATCGCCGTGCCGGCCGCGAAGTACTGGGTGACCAAGCGCTGCACGCCGCTCGTCGTCGAGGCGTCGGAGTGCCTGGGCGGCAACGGGTACGTGGAGGAGTCCGGGATGCCTCGGCTGCTGCGCGAGTCGCCGCTCAACTCCATTTGGGAGGGCGCGGGCAACGTCCAGGCACTGGACATCCTGCGGGCCATGCAGCGCGAGCCGCACGCCCTGAACGCCTACCTGGAGGAGATCGGCCGGGCCCGTGGCGCCGACCACCGGCTGGACGGGGCGATCAAGAACCTGCTGGCCGAACTCGCCGACCTGGACGGCATCGAGGGCCGCGCCCGGCGCCTGGCCGAGCGGATCGCGCTGGTGCTCCAGGGCGCGCTGCTCGTCCAGTACGCACCTGCTGAGGTCGCCGACGTGTTCTGCGCGTCGCGTCTCGGCGGGGACTGGGGGGCGGCGTTCGGGACGCTGCCGCACAGCCTGGACCTGGCCTCGGTGGTGGAGCGGGCACGGCCCGTCTCCTAGTCGGGGCGTAGGCAGGCGTACGACACAAGGAGGGCGCGGCGTCGAACCGGCGCCTCCCTCTCGTACCACCTATTCCGGCGTAATCGCCCAGGCCCGGCGACACCTGACGTACCATCCCTCCCACGGCCCCCCACACTGTCGCGCCCGTGTTCAACGCACTGATCGGGAAGGGCAGTTGGCCGACGACGCGGGAGGAACCATGGCGTATCGAGGTAAGCACCGCCGCCGCAAGAAGGGGCGCGCGCTGCGCGCGAGCCTGGCCGGGACCGCTCTCGCCCTCACCGTCGCCGCGGGAATCATCAGCACGTCACAGGCCGCGAGCAGCGACAACCCGGGCGCCCTCACCACGCTCAGCTCCTCGTCCGAGACCGACAAGCTCGAGCTGCACGAAAACCTCGTCGGCCAGGACACCCTCGACACCCTCGCCGGCGGGATGGGCGGGAACGTCGGCGTGGACGGCGTCCTGAAGAACGCCAACCACACGATGCGTAACAGGGCGGACTGCGGCGCCACGGAGGAGGCCGCGCTGCCCGTCGAGCCGGCCGCCACGCGCGCGTACTGCTGGGCGGGCAGCGACGCGCGGACCCCGAAGTGGCAGCCCCAGTCGGTGACCACCTCCGGGGATTCCGACGAGGACGGCAGGTGGGGTTCCAACCGTGTGATCCTCTCCGGCTGGACGCACGACGGTCAGGGCGCGGGCGCGCAGGAGGAGGACCGGGGCCTCGCCCGGGTCGCCTTCATCGACGCGAACGACCCGGGGAACCTGAAGTACCGCTGGGTCCTGCTGGTGGCCCCGCTGGACGGCGGCAGGAACTTCGAGGCCGTCCGCTCCCGTATCGGCGGCATGGTCTGGTACCAGGACAAGCTGATCGTCACCGCCCGGAACGGCGCCGCCGACAACGACGCCCTGTTCGTCTTCGACATGAACCGCATCCTGCGCGCCGACGTCGTCAGCGGCGCCGTCGGCAGGGTGAAGGACGGCTGGTCGGCGCACGGCTACCGGTATGTGATGCCGGCCATGGGCTCGTACAGCCTCACCGGCGGCGCCTGCGACGCCACCACGAACGACCGCGTCCCCTGCTTCGCCTCGGTCTCCCTGGATCGCACCTCCACGCCGGACAGCCTGGTCGCCAACGAGTGGTTCCGCCCGGACAGCGGCGAACCGGGCCGTGTGTGGCGTTACGACTACAGCAGCGCGGGCGACCGCACGGGCCTGCTCGCCACCGACGCCCAGGGACGCGTCCACGCCGACGAGGCGTACGAGACGGACGCCGTCGGCCTGCAAGGGGTCCTCTCGCACCGGCCGAACGGCGCGAGCGAGCCGAACTGGTACACCGGGCACGCACCGGACGCGCGCGGCGAGCACGGCACGCTCTGGCGGCAGAACAAGAGCACCGCCAAGGCCGCGAAGTGCGGGGCGGACGAGTCGTACGCCTGCTGGGGACGGGACACGGAGGCGATGTCGTACTGGCAGGAGACCGGCGAGCTGTGGACGCTGACCGGGCGGGCGGCAACCGCGTCGGGCCGGGCGAACGAGCTTCCGGAGCGGGCTGCGGACCGGGCCACCGCGTGGCAGCCGGGCACCGTCTCCGAACGCGTGTTGTACGCGGTTCCGCTGTCCTCGGTGGACCGCTCGTTGGAGTGAGCCGTTTTTTTGAAGCCGGGCTCGCCTTCGTGGTATCGCTGACCCGCATGAGCATCACTGTCACCACCTGGTCGCTGGAGCAGACCTCGCCTGCCGACCTGCTGCCCGCCGCCGAGCCGGCCGGCGACGTCCGGATCGTCCGCTCCGAGGTGCCCTCGCCCGAGTTCAGCCGCTTCCTGTACACCTCGGTCGGCGGCGACATCCGCTGGACCGACCGGCTGGGCTGGACGTACGCCCAGTGGAAGGAGGACCTGGAGCGGCCGGGGGCCGAGACCTGGGTCGCGTACGAGCGCGGGACGCCCGCGGGATACGTACAGCTGGAGGCGCAGGCGGAAGGCGTCGTGGAGATCGTCCACTTCGGGCTGATCCCGGCCTTCCGGGGCCGGCGGATCGGCGGGCATCTCCTGTCGTACGGGGCCGCGCGCGCCTGGGACCTGGCCGAGCGCTGGCCGGGCAGGGCTCCGACGAAGCGGGTCTGGCTGCATACATGCAGCAAGGACGGGGAGCATGCGATGGACAACTACCTGCGCCGCGGCTTCAAGCTCTTCGACACGAAGGTGGCCGAGGAGCCGGACATCGCCTCCGCCGGTCCCTGGCCCGGGGCGTCGGCCGTCTGACCTGGTCAGACCGGGAAAGACAAGCCCCGTGGCAGGGCTTGTGACCAACAACACCCTTGTCTCACGATACGGGACAAGGGTGTCCGCATCGTGGACGAAGCTGGACTCTGTCCAGATCGCCATGACACGCTTCCGTCATGTCTGGAACTGGAATTGCCTTGGTGAGTCGGCGCCACGTCGACCTCGGCCGCATGTCCAGCGCCATCTGTCCGGCGAGCTGAGCAGCTGCATCCGACAGGGCCTTCCGGTCCCGGGCAGCACCGCCGCCGAACTTCTCCCATTTGCCTCGCCTGGCGCAATGACGCGCGCGTATGCCCACATGCGCGCCCATGCGCAGGTTCACGAGTAGCTTTCCCCGTCTGTCCCGAAGGACGTAAACCATGGCCGCCACCCCACAGAAGCCTGCTGCCGCCGCGCCCCGCCGCAAGGTGAGCCGTCACCGTGGCGAGGGCCAGTGGGCCGTGGGTCACTTCACCCCGCTCAACGGCAACGAACAGTTCAAGAAGGACGACGACGGTCTCAATGTGCGGACACGCATTGAGACCATCTACTCCAAGCGGGGCTTCGACTCGATCGACCCCAACGACCTGCGTGGCCGGATGCGCTGGTGGGGTCTCTACACCCAGCGCAAGCCCGGGATCGACGGCGGCAAGACCGCGATCCTGGAGCCGGAGGAGCTGGACGACAAGTACTTCATGCTGCGGGTGCGGATCGACGGCGGTCGGCTCACCACCGAGCAGCTGCGGGTGATCGGCGAGATCTCCCAGGAGTTCGCGCGCGGCACCGCCGACCTCACGGACCGGCAGAACGTGCAGTACCACTGGATCCGTATCGAGGACGTCCCGGAGATCTGGGACCGTCTGGAAGCCGTCGGGCTGTCCACGACCGAGGCCTGCGGTGACACGCCCCGCGTGATCCTCGGCTCGCCGGTCGCCGGGATCGCCGAGGACGAGATCATCGACGGCACCTCCGCCATCGACGAGATCCACCGCCGGATCATCGGCAACAAGGACTTCTCGAACCTGCCCCGCAAGTTCAAGTCCGCGATCTCCGGCTCCCCGCTCCTCGACGTGGCGCACGAGATCAACGACGTCGCCTTCGTCGGTGTGAACCACCCGGAGCACGGCCCCGGCTTCGACCTCTGGGTCGGCGGCGGCCTGTCCACCAACCCCAAGATCGGCCAGCGGCTTGGCACTTGGGTGCCGCTGGACGAGGTCGCGGATGTGTACGAGGGCGTCATCTCGATCTTCCGCGACTACGGCTACCGGCGCCTTCGTACGCGCGCCCGCCTGAAGTTCCTGGTCGCCGACTGGGGCGTGGAGAAGTTCCGTCAGGTCCTGGAGGACGAGTACCTGAAGCGCAAGCTCGTCGACGGCCCGGCGCCCGACCAGCCCGTGGAGCGCTGGCGCGACCACGTCGGGGTGCACCGGCAGAAGGACGGCCGCTTCTACGTCGGTTTCGCACCGCGCGTGGGCCGGGTGGACGGCACGACCCTCACGAAGATCTCCGAGCTGGCCGAGGCACACGGCTCGGGCCGGCTGAGTACGACCGTCGAGCAGAAGATGATCGTGCTCGATGTGGAGGAGTCGCAGGTCGCCTCGCTCGTCGAGGGCTTGGAGGCGCTCGACCTCACCACCAAGCCGTCGCCGTTCCGGCGCGGCACGATGGCCTGTACCGGCATCGAGTACTGCAAGCTCGCGATCGTCGAGACCAAGGCGCGCGGGGCCTCGCTGATCGATGAACTCGAGCGCCGCATCCCCGAGTTCGACGAGCCGATCACCATCAACATCAACGGCTGCCCGAACGCCTGCGCCCGTATCCAGGTCGCGGACATCGGCCTCAAGGGCCAGTTGGTCCTGGACGACGAGGGCAACCAGGTCGAGGGCTTCCAGGTGCACCTCGGCGGCGCACTCGGCCTGGAGGCCGGCTTCGGCCGCAAGGTCCGTGGCCTGAAGGTCACTTCGGAGGAACTGCCCGACTACGTCGAGCGGGTCCTCAAGCGCTTCGAGGCGGAGCGCGAGGAGGGCGAGAGGTTCGCCACATGGGCGGCTCGCGCTTCTGAGGAGGCGTTGTCGTGAGCCTCCTCGTGGTCGTGGCCATGAGCGCCCTCCTGTGTGCCGGCGCGGGCGCCGTGATCGGCGCTCTCGTGGTCCGCGTACGCATGGATGCGGGCGGAGGGCAGCAGCGGTGAGCGAACGAGCCGCGCCCTTCTACTGCCCTTACTGCGGCGACGAGGACCTGCGTCCGAGCGAGCAGGCGCATGGCGCGTGGGAATGCGGAGCGTGCAATCGAGCCTTCCAGTTGAAGTTCCTCGGGCTGCTGTCCCGGGGGCTTCAGCGCACCGACGGTGGAGGGGAACAGATATGACGACGGTTCAGGCAGAGCCTGATATCGAGACGGATCCGGATGCGGAACTGAAGGCGCTCGCCGAGCAGGCGGGCCGCGACCTCGAGGACGCGTCCGCGCTCGAGATCCTTCAGTGGGCCGCCAAGACCTTCGGCAAGAAGTTCTGCGTGACCTCCTCCATGGAGGACGCGGTCGTCGCCCATCTCGCCGCCCGCGCCATGCCCGGCGTGGACGTCGTGTTCCTCGACACCGGCTACCACTTCCCCGAGACCATAGGCACCCGGGACGCGGTCGAGGCCGTGATGGACGTCAACGTCATCACGCTCACCCCGCGGCAGACCGTGGCCGAGCAGGACGCCGAGTACGGGCCGAAGCTGCACGACCGCAACCCCGACCTGTGCTGCGCCATGCGCAAGATCAAGCCTCTGGAAGAGGGGCTGACGAAGTACACCGCATGGGCCACGGGCCTGCGCCGCGACGAGTCCCCGACCCGGGCGAACACCCCGGTCGTCGGATGGGACGAGAAGCGCCGCAAGGTCAAGATCTCGCCGATCGCCCGCTGGACGCAGGACGACGTGGACGCGTACGTCACCGAGCACGGCGTCCTCACCAACCCGCTGCTCATGGACGGTTACCCCTCCGTGGGCTGCGCCCCCTGCACCCGCCGCGTGCTCGAGGGTGAGGACTCGCGCGCCGGCCGCTGGGCGGGCCGCGCCAAGACCGAGTGCGGGCTGCACGACTGACCATGGCAGTGCCTTCGACGATTTCGACGACTCCGAGGAACCAGGAGAACCAAGTGACCGGAGCCACGATCTGGCTCACGGGTCTGCCGAGCGCCGGCAAGACCACGATCGCGTACGAGCTGGCCGACCGGCTGCGTGCGGAGGGCCACCGCGTCGAGGTGCTCGACGGCGACGAGATCCGTACGTTCCTGACGGCGGGCCTCGGCTTCAGCCGCGAGGACCGGCACACGAACGTGCAGCGCATCGGCTACCTCGCCGACCTGTTGTCCCGTAACGGCGTCAAGACGCTCGTTCCGGTGATCGCGCCGTACGCGGACAGCCGTGAGGCGGTGCGCAAGCGCCACATGGCCGGCGGCACCGCGTACCTCGAGGTCCATGTCGCCACTCCGGTCGAGGTGTGCTCCGAGCGCGATGTGAAGGGGCTGTACGCCAAGCAGGCGGCGGGCGAGATCTCCGGGCTCACCGGGGTCGACGACCCGTACGAGGAGCCCGAGTCGCCCGATCTGCGCATCGAGTCGCACACCCAGACCGTGCCGGAGTCCGCGGCAGCGGTTCACGCGCTGCTCACCGAAAGGGGTCTCGCATGACGACCGTCGCCACTGTTCCTGAGGAGACGGACAGCCCGTACGCGCTCTCCCATCTGGACGCCCTGGAGTCGGAGGGTGTGCACATCTTCCGTGAGGTGGCGGGCGAGTTCGAGCGGCCGGTGATCCTGTTCTCCGGCGGCAAGGACTCCATCGTCATGCTGCATCTGGCGCTGAAGGCGTTCGCCCCGGCGGCGGTTCCCTTCTCGCTGCTGCATGTGGACACCGGGCACAACTTCCCCGAGGTCATCGAGTACCGGGACCGGGTGGTCGCCGAGCACGGGCTGCGGCTGCATGTGGCCTCCGTGCAGGACTACATCGACGCCGGCAAGCTGCGCGAGCGGCCGGACGGGACGCGCAATCCGCTGCAGACCGTACCGCTCACCGAGAAGATCCAGACCGAGCGGTTCGACGCCGTGTTCGGCGGCGGGCGCCGGGACGAGGAGAAGGCCCGGGCAAAGGAGCGGGTGTTCTCGCTGCGCGACGAGTTCTCCCAGTGGGACCCGCGCCGGCAGCGGCCCGAGCTGTGGAACCTGTACAACGGCCGCCACGCGCCCGGCGAGCACGTCCGCGTCTTCCCGCTCAGCAACTGGACCGAGCTGGACGTCTGGCAGTACATCGCCCGAGAGAAGATCGAACTCCCGCAGATCTACTTCGCGCACCAGCGTGAGGTGTTCCAGCGCAGCGGCATGTGGCTGACCGCCGGCGACTGGGGCGGCCCGAAGGCCGGCGAGACCGTCGAGAAGCGCCTCGTCCGCTACCGCACCGTCGGCGACATGTCCTGCACCGGCGCCGTCGACTCCGACGCCACCACGCTGGACGCGGTGATCGCCGAGATCGCCGCCTCCCGGCTCACCGAGCGGGGCGCGACCCGCGCGGACGACAAGCTGTCCGAGGCCGCGATGGAAGACCGCAAGCGCGAGGGGTACTTCTAACCATGACCAGCACCACCGAACCCACCGAGCCGCTGTCGGTCGAGCAGCTGTCGGGGACGACCCTGCTGCGGTTCGCGACCGCGGGGTCCGTCGACGACGGCAAGTCGACGCTCGTCGGACGGCTGCTGCACGACTCCAAGTCGGTCCTCACCGACCAGCTGGAGGCCGTCGCGCACGCCTCGCGCAGCCGCGGTCAGGACGCACCCGACCTGGCGCTGCTCACCGACGGGCTGCGGGCCGAGCGCGAGCAGGGCATCACCATCGACGTGGCGTACCGCTACTTCGCCACCGCCCGCCGCCGGTTCATCCTCGCCGACACCCCCGGCCATGTGCAGTACACCCGCAACATGGTCACCGGCGCCTCCACCGCCGAGCTGACGGTCATCCTGGTCGACGCCCGCAACGGCGTCGTCGAGCAGACCCGCCGGCACGCCGCGATCGCGGCTCTGCTGCGCGTTCCGCACGTCGTGCTGGCCGTCAACAAGATGGACCTCGTCGACTATCAGGAGACCGTGTTCGCCGCGATCGCCGAGGAGTTCACGGCGTACGCCTCCGAACTGGGTGTCCCCGAGATCACCGCGATCCCGATCTCGGCGCTCGCCGGGGACAACGTCGTGGACCCGTCCGCGAACATGGACTGGTACGGCGGCCCGACCTTCCTGGAGCACCTGGAGACGGTTCCGGTCACCCATGACCTGGCCACCTGCCACGCGCGTCTGCCCGTGCAGTACGTGATCCGCCCGCAGACCGCCGAGCACCCCGACTACCGCGGCTACGCGGGCCAGATCGCGGCCGGTGCCTTCCGCGTCGGCGAGGAGATCACGGTGCTGCCCTCGGGCCGTACCTCGAAGATCTCCGGGATCGATCTGCTGGGCCTGCCGGTGGACGTGGCCTGGACGACGCAGTCGGTGACGGTCCTGCTGGAGGACGACATCGACATCTCGCGCGGCGATCTGATCGTGCCCAGCAAGGACGCGCCCGCGACCACGCAGGACATCGAGGCGACCGTGTGCCACGTCGCGGACGCGGCGCTGACCATCGGCCACCGTGTGTTGCTCAAGCACGGCACCCGCACGGTCAAGGCGATCGTCAAGGACATCCCGTCCCGCCTCACCCTCGACGACCTGTCCCTGCACCCGCACCCGGGGCACCTGGTCGCCAACGACATCGGCCGCGTGAAGATCCGTACCGCCGAGCCGCTGCCGGTCGACGCGTACGCCGACTCCCGGCGCACCGGCTCGTTCATCCTGATCGACCCGGCGGACGGGACGACGCTGACCGCGGGCATGGTCGGCGAGTCCTTCGCCTCGCCGGAACCGGTGAAGACCGAGGCCGACGACGACGGCTGGGACTTCTGACATGACCACCAATGACATGACCAGCGACGATTTCTTCTCGACGTTCGCGAAGGAGGGCGGCCGGGTGGGCAGCGGCGCTCTCGGTAGCGGGCAGGGCGGGGTGGCGCGATGTGCGGTGTGACGCCCTCAACGGTGAAGGCGTACGCGCCTTGCCGACGCGCCCCGTACCGACGAAAACCCCCTGCCGATCCCCCGGCCACGACCTGAGAGCGTGACCGCCGGGCCGACGAGAGGAACCCCTCCCGTGCCTGCCACCCACTCCGCCCTCCGCCGCGGCCTCGCCGTGGTGGTGGCCGTGCCCCTGCTGGCGCTCGCCGCGCCGGCCTGCGGGTACGGCTCCCAGGCCAAGGACAACGGCACGGCGAACGTCGCCGCCCATGGCAAGAAGCTCTCCGCCGACACCGTCAGGATCGGCTACTTCCCGAACCTGACGCACGCCACGGCGCTCGTGGGCGACGAGAAGGGGCTGCTCCAGAAGGAGCTCGGGGGCACACAGGCCACGTACTCGCAGTTCAACGCGGGTCCTGCCGAGATCGAGGCGCTCAACTCGAAGTCCATCGACATCGGCTGGATCGGCCCGTCGCCCGCGATCAACGGCTACTCGACGACCGAGGGCAAGGGTCTGCGCATCATCGGCGGTTCGGCGTCGGGCGGTGTGAAGCTCGTGGTGAATCCGGAGAAGATCAAGTCCCTGAAGGACGTCAAGGGCAAGAAGATCGCGACTCCACAGCTCGGCAACACGCAGGACGTGGCGTTCCTCAACTGGGTCGCGGAGCAGGGCTGGAAGGTCGACGCGCAGAGCGGCAAGGGCGATGTGTCCGTGGTGCGTACGGACAACAAGATCACCCCCGATGCCTACAGGTCCGGTTCCGTGGACGGTGCGTGGGTGCCGGAGCCGACCGCGTCCAAGCTGGTCGCGGAGGGCGGCAAGGTGCTGCTGGACGAGGCCGATCTGTGGCCGGACAAGATGTTCGTGATCACGAACATCATCGTGTCGCAGACGTTCCTGAAGGAGCACCCGGACGTCGTCGAGGCCGTACTGCGCGGCTCGGTGAAGACCAACGCCTGGATCAACACCCACCCGGACGAGGCGAAGGCCGCGGCCAACGCCAAGCTCGAGGAGCTGACCGCCAAGCCGCTGCCGGCCCAGGTGATCGATCCGGCCTGGAAGTCGATCCGGTTCACCGACGATCCGCTGGCCGCCACCCTCGGCGCCGAGGCACGGCACGCGGTCGACGCGGGCCTGCTCGAGAAGCCTGACCTCAAGGGCATCTACGACCTGGCACCACTGAACAAGGTCCTCAAGGCCGAGGGCGAGCCCGAAGTCGACGACGCCGGTCTCGGCGTCAAGTAAGTCCCGAAGCCCACGTTGAGATCACAGGAGGTGACGACCATGGCAACCGCCCTCGCCAAGGCCGCCGACGCCGGTACGTCGGTGGCGCACGCCGCGCGCATCGAGCATGTCTCGAAGTCCTTCGCCGGCCCGGCCGGACAGCAGCTGGTCCTCGACGACATCACGCTCGATGTCGCGCCCGGCGAGTTCGTCACCCTCCTGGGAGCCTCCGGGTGCGGCAAGTCGACGCTGCTGAACCTGGTGGCGGGCCTGGACCGGCCTACCGCGGGCGGCATCACGACGGACGGCCGTCCGGCGCTGATGTTCCAGGAGCACGCCCTCTTCCCGTGGCTGACCGCGGGCAAGAACATCGAACTCGCCCTGAAACTGAGGGGCATCGCGAAGTCCGAGCGGCGCGGCAAGGCCGAGGAGCTGCTGGAGCTCGTCCGGCTGAAGGGCGCGTACGGCAAGCGCGTGCACGAGCTGTCGGGCGGTATGCGGCAGCGCGTCGCGCTGGCCCGCGCGCTCGCGCAGGACAGCAAGCTCCTGCTGATGGACGAGCCGTTCGCGGCACTCGACGCGATCACGCGGGACGTGCTGCACGACGAGCTGACCCGCATCTGGCGCGAGACGAACCTGTCGGTGCTGTTCGTGACGCACAACGTGCGCGAAGCGGTGCGGCTTGCCGAGCGCGTGGTGCTGCTCTCCTCGCGCCCCGGCCGTATCGCACGGGAGTGGACGGTCGACATTCCGCAGCCGCGCCGTATCGAGGACGCCGACGTGGCGGAGCTGTCCGTAGAGATCACCGAACAACTGCGTGGGGAGATCCGCCGTCATGGCCAGCACTGAGGCGACGGACGCCAAGACCACCGGGGGCAAGGCCACCGGGGACGGAAACGATCTCGCCGGGCTCGAAGCGGGCCTGGACGCCCTGGAGACGGTCCAGACCGGACGTACGCCCTTCCGGAAGACCCTCGTCGACAAGATCCTGCCGCCGGTCGTCGCCGTACTCCTGGTCCTGGTGGTCTGGCAGGTCCTGGTGTGGGCGAAGGTCGTCGACAGCTACAAGCTGCCCGCGCCGTCCGAGGTCTGGGGCGAGGTCCGGGACGCCTGGCTGCAGGGCACGCTCCACGAGTACATCTGGACGAGCGTCTCCCGCGGACTGCTGGGCTTCCTGCTGGCGCTGGCGATCGGTACGCCGCTGGGTCTGCTGGTGGCGCGCGTGAAGTTCGTCCGGGCCGCGATCGGGCCGATCCTGTCCGGCCTTCAGTCGCTGCCGTCGGTGGCCTGGGTGCCGCCGGCGGTGCTGTGGCTGGGCCTGAACGACCGGATGATGTTCGCGGTGATCCTGCTGGGCGCGGTGCCCTCCATCGCCAACGGTCTGGTGTCGGGCGTCGACCAGGTGCCGCCGCTGTTCCTGCGGGCGGGCCGCACGCTCGGGGCGACGGGCCTGCGTGGCACCTGGCACATCGTGATGCCCGCCGCGCTGCCCGGCTATCTGGCCGGTCTGAAGCAGGGCTGGGCGTTCTCATGGCGCTCGCTGATGGCCGCGGAGATCATCGCGTCCTCGCCGGAACTGGGCATCGGTCTCGGTCAGTTGCTGGAGAACGGCCGTACGGCGAACAGCATGTCCATGGTCTTCTTCGCCATCCTCCTGATCCTGATCGTCGGTATCGCCATCGACCTGCTGATCTTCAGTCCGCTGGAGCGGTGGGTGCTGCGCAGCCGCGGTCTCCTCGTGAACCCCTGACCCGAGGAGTGTCACGTCCCATGCGCCGACCGGTCCTACTCGTCATCGCCCACGGCAGCCGCGACCCGCGCCATGCCGCGACGGTGCACGCCCTGGTGCGCCGAGTACGCGCCATGCGTCCGGGCCTGCGCGTGGAGACCGGCTTCCTGGACTTCAACATCCCGTCCGTCCCGTCGGTGCTGGAGTCACTGGCGGCAGAGGGAGTACGGGACGTGGTGGCACTCCCCCTCCTCCTCACCCGCGCCTTCCACGCGAAGGCCGACATCCCGGCGGTGCTGCGGGAGGCACCGTCGCGGCTGCGGATCCGGCAGGCCGAGGTGCTCGGCCCGTCGCCGCTGCTGACCGCGGCGCTCGAACGGCGGCTGTACGAGGCCGGGTTGAGCCCTGCCACTGCGTTTCCTCGGGGGACAACCCCCGTACCCCCGGCCGAAAACCCCGCCTGGCGGAGGCAAGTCGGCCAGATGAAGTCCTCGACCGGGGTCGTGCTGGCCTCGGCGGGGTCCACCGACCCGGAGGCGATCGCAGTGATCGCAGAAATCGCGCGGGAGTGGCGGCACACCGGTTGGTGCGCCGTGCGACCTGCGTTCGCCTCCGCATCCCTCCCCCGCACGGAGGACGCGGTCCACGAACTCCGCGCCCTCGGCTGCGCCCGCGTGGCGGTGGCCCCGTACGTTCTCGCCCCCGGCTTCCTGCCGGACCGGATCGCGCGGGGCGCGGCCGAGGCGGACGTACTGGCGGATGTGCTCGGCCCGGCGCCAGAGGTGGCGCGGGTACTGCTGGAGCGGTACGACGGGGCGCGGGTGCCGGTGCTGGCGGCGCTCGGCGCTTGAGCAGCCGCAGACGCCCGCGGCTTCTTCCCTTGACGACCGCGGCTGCTTCCCTGCCCGAGCAGAAGCGACGCTCAGTCCTCATTGAACAGACGCGACCGCCTCGCCTGCCAGCCGTGTCAGCTCGGACACCGGCATCGACCCCGCCTCCGTGCGCTCGCGCGCGAAGTCGTTCGCGAGCTGTTGCAGCAGTTCGTTGAGCGGGGTCGGCACGCCGTGCAGGCGGCCCAGGAGGGCTATCTCGCCGTTGAGGTAGTCGGCCTCGATCGTGCCGGTGCCTCGGTGGAGCGACTGCCAGGAGGAGCCGGCGCCGCGGGCTGAGCCGTCGAAGGGTTCGAAGCGGATCTTGTCGGCGCGGGCCTGCTTCTGCTCCTCGTCACCGGCGTACGCGATGCCCGCCGCGGCGAGCACGGCCTCGCCCTCCGCACGGACGCGCTCGTAGAGCGCGATGCCCTCCTCGCTGGTGAGCACGCCGCTGACCGCCTCGATCGCGTTGGCGAGGTTGCCGAGGAGCTTGGCGTACTGCCAGCGCGTCACATCGGGTACGACCGGAGCCTCGAAGCGGGACTTCTCCAGGTCGGCCGCGATTCGGCGGGCTGTCTCGTCCGTGCCGGACGGGTAGCGGCCGAGGTGCAGAATGCCGGTCAGCGGGGTACCGGCGGCGGACACGACGCCCGGCTCGACAAAGGCCGCGGGCAGCCAGACACACATGCCGTACACGCGCCGGAAACGCCGCAGCGCGAGCCGCTGACTCTCCACCCCGTTCTGCGCGCAGACCAGCGGCAGCCGCTCACCCGCCGTCCCTCCGCCCGCCACCGTGACGGGAGCCCAGCTCTCCAGGGCCGCCGCACTGTCCTGCGTCTTGACGGCGAGCACGAGCACGTCGTCCGCCCGCAACTCCCCGAGGGCGTGCGGCCCGTCGACCGTGGTCAACCGATGGACGTGCGGCCCATCGGGCACCACCAGCCGCAACCCACGCTCGCGCAGCGCCTCGTGCTGTGCGCCCCGCGCGACCAGGACGACCTCGTGCCCCGACTCGGCAAGGCGGCCGCCGATGGCTCCGCCCACGGCCCCCGCTCCGACGATGATGTAGCGCATGGTCCGAGCCTCCCACAGCCGCGTGACCGGTCAGCTACGGGTCAGCTCCGCCAGCTTGACCACGGTGTTCCAGTTGCGGGTAGTGGCGATCAGGCCCTTGACCGTGCGGGGCTTCGCCAGCGCCTCCGCCAGCTTGGAGCGGCCGAGGCCGTCGGGAGCGTACAGGTAGAGGCAGCGGTCCCCGAGGCGGAACTCCTCGGGGAGGAAGGCCTGTTGGTCGATCGACGCGAACCGTTCGGGGGCGACCTGCGCGGAGAAGTACGTGATGTGGAGCTGTTTCGGCTGGAGTTCGGCGGCCGGGAACGGGCAGGCGTCCAGCACAGCCTGGAGGTAGGTGTGATCGCGGACCAGGACGTCGACGGTGAAGCCGAAGTGCTTCTCGACGGCCGTGGTGATGTCCGCGGCCAGGGAGTCCTCGTCGCCACTGTCCGCGGTGAAGATCGCGTTGCCGCTCTGGAGGTAGGTGCTCACCCCGCCGAGATCGAGTCCCTCGAGCAGCGTGCGCAGTTGGGCCATCGGCACCTTCTTGCTGCCGCCCACGTTGATCCCGCGCAACAGCGCCGCATACGTCGTCATCCGCACACCATAAAGCGGCCGCCGTGCCCCGTGGGGGCGGGCACGACGGCCGCGGTCGGAGACGTTACGGCAGTTACGGGTTACTCAACGACCTTCAGGAGCTTGTTCGGCGTGCCCGGGGACGCGTTGGAGATCGTGTCCGCGGTCGCGCCGTCGGTGAGCGCCTTGGTGACCGCCGCCGGGTCGGCGTCGGGGTGGCCGGCCAGATGGACGGCGGCGGCGCCCGCTACGTGCGGGGTCGCCATGGACGTACCGGAGATGGTGTTGGTGGCGTCGTCGCCGGTGTTCCAGGCGGAGGTGATCTCCGAGCCCGGGGCGTAAAGGTCGACGGAGGAACCGAAGTTGGAGAAGTCCGACTGCTGGTCGTCCTCGGTGGAGGAGGCGACCGTGATGGCCTCGGGGACGCGGGCCGGTGAGCCCTGGCTCGCGTCGGCCGACTCGTTGCCCGCCGCGACTGCGAAGGTGACGCCGGACGCGATGGCCTTCTGTACGGCCGCGTCGAGGGCTTCGTCGACCCCGCCGCCGAGGCTCATGTTGGCGACGGACGGGCCCTCGTGGTTGGCGGTGACCCAGTCGATGCCCGCGACGACCTGCTCGGTGGTGCCGGAGCCCTGGTCGTCGAGGACCCGGACGCCGACGATCTTCGCCTTCTTCGCCACCCCGTGCGCCTCGCCCGCGATGGTGCCCGCGACATGCGTGCCGTGGCCGTTGCCGTCCTGCGCGGTGTTGTCGTTGTCGACCGCGTCGAAGCCGTCCGAGGCACGGCCGCCGAAGTCGCTGTGGCTGACACGGACTCCGGTGTCGATGACGTACGCGGTGACGCCCTCACCCGCGCTGTCGGGGTAGTTGTACGCACCGTCGCCCGCGGTCGCGGTCTGGTCGATGCGGTCCAGGCCCCAGGAGGGCGGGTTGGCCTGGGTGGCGTCGATGTGGAACTTCTTGTTCTGGACCACCTTGGCGACCGACGGATCGGCGGCCAGCCGCTTGGCCTCGGTCTGCGAAAGGCCGGACGCGGAGAAACCGTTGACGGCCGAGGCGTACGTGCGCTTCAGGGAGCCGCCGTACTCCTGGGCGAGGTCCTTCTTGGCGCCCTTGGTGGCCTTCTCGTCGAGCAGCACGATGTAGCTGCCGGAAACGGCGCCCTTGGCGTCGAGCCCGTAGACCTTGCCCTCGGCCGGAGTCGCGGCGCCGGCGGTGGTCCCGGCGAAGACGGTCACGCCCACCGCGGTGGCGGTGGCGGCTATGGCCGCGGTCAGCTTGATTCTGCGGGCACGCTGGTTTTTTGCCATGAAGAGGTGTCTCCTCGTGGTTTCCGTGGGGGGATTTGTGGGGGGAAACTCGCCGCCGGGCAATGAAAGTTACCCGGCGGTTGGCACGAAACCCTGACTGATTGACGCGCGCAGATCAACACCTACATACACCTGTGACACATTCAACAAGTGTTCGCAATAACAAAGGGGTTGAGGGGCGACAGATCGGACGGAGCGTCCGACGGGCCGGAGATCGTGGTTGCGACCCTCTGACACTCCCTTTACGTGTAGGGGCCACCTCCTCCGCAGTGCGGAGGTCACGGGGGCCAAGGGGAGGACTCGGTCCTCCGTCACTTCACCGGGCAGCACGAGGAGATGCCCTTATCCGCCCCATACCTTCAAAGCGAGGGAGGCGGCAGGGGGCCGTCAACCCGAGACAAGGGGGCAAGCCCGTCATGGGGAACGGAGACACACGGGTGCGGGGCATAGCCGCCCGGGCCGGCGGCTGGAGCGCCCGGCACCGCTGGGCGGCCGTCGGGATCTGGCTGCTGTTCGTCGTCCTGACGATGGGGCTCGGCTCCGCGGCGGGCACGGTCGAGGTCAAGGACAGCGATCAGATCAGCGGCGAGACCAGCCAGGCAGCGGCCATCGCCGAAGAGGCAGGAATCGACGAGCCGGCCGGGGAGACCGTGCTCGTCCAGGCCAAGGACTCCGGCGTGAAGGCGACGGACGCGGACTTCCGCGCAGCCGTCACGGCCGTGATGCAGGCGGTCGAGAAGACCGGCGAAGTGACGGCCGTGACCTCGCCGTACGAGACGGACACCATCTCCAAGGACGGCCGCAGCGTGCTCGTGCAGTTCGACATGCGCGGCGAGGCGGACACCGCGGGCGAGCGCGTGGAGCCCGTACTCGACGCCGTCGAAGAGGTGCAGAAGGACCATGAGTCGCTGACGATCGAGCAGATCGGCAGCGCCAGCATGATGAAGACGTTCGACGACGCGTTCGGTGAGGACTTCCAGAAGGCGGAGTACTCCGCGGTGCCCGTGGCGCTCGGCATCCTGCTGGTCGCGTTCGGTGCGGTGGTGGCGGCGCTGGTGCCGGTGGCCCTCGCGATCACCGCGATCATCGCGACGATGGGTCTGATGGGCATCGTCAGCCATGTGATGCCCATGAGCGACACCGCCAGCTCCGTGATGCTGCTGGTGGGCCTCGCGGTCGGCGTCGACTACTGCCTGTTCTACCTGCGGCGCGAGCGCGAGGAGCGGGCGGCCGGACACGACCCGCAGACCGCGCTCCGTATCGCCGCGGCGACCAGTGGCCGCGCCATCATCGTCTCCGGTGTCACGGTGTGCGTGGCGATGGCGGGCATGCTGTTCACCGGGATCGCGGAGTTCGAGGGGATGGGCCTGGCCTCGCTGATGGTCGTGGCGGTCGCCATGGTCGGTTCGGTGACGGTGCTGCCCGCACTGCTCTCGCTGCTCGGTGCGCGGGTGGAGAAGGGGCGGATCCCGTTCCTGCACCCGGACAAGCGGCGTAAGCGCAAGGATGGTTCGGCCGGCGGCGAGAGCCGGTTCTGGAAGAGCGTGCTGCGGGTGGTGCTGGCGAAGCCCGCGATCTCGTTGATCGTGGCGGCCGGCGCACTGCTGGCCATCGCGGCTCCCGCGCTCGGCATGAAGACCCAGAACCTCACCCTGGACCAGGAGTTCGGCGACTCGCTGCCCATCGTGGCGACGTACGACCGGGTCAACGAGGCCTTCCCCGGCGGTTCCGACCCGGCCGAGGTGGTCGTCAAGGCCGACGACATCAACGCGCCCGAGGTGAAGTCCGCGATCGCCGACTTCCGTGCCCAGGCGGTGGAATCGGGTGCCTCACGCGGCCCGGTCGACGTCAAGGTCCACGACGCGCAGAACATCGCCTTCGTGTACGTACCGCTGGTGGGCGGCTCGGACCTGGACAAGGCGGAGAAGAGCCTTGAGACCATCCGCGACGAGGTGCGCCCGGCGACGCTCGGCAAGGTCGACGGTCTCGAGGCGCCGGTCACCGGTCAGGTCGCGGGCTCGAAGGACTTCAACGACCAGCTCGCCGGCGCGGTGACCCCGGTCTTCGCCTTCGTCGTGGTTTTCGCCTTCCTGCTGATGCTGCTGTCTTTCCGCTCGCTGACGATCGCGATCACCTCGATCGTCCTCAACCTCCTTTCGGTGGGGGCGGCTTACGGCATCCTCGTCGGCGTCTTCCAGCACGGCTGGGGTGCCTCGCTGGTGGGTGCGGAGGGCGTGGGCGCCATCATCACCTGGCTGCCGCTGTTCCTCTTCGTGATCCTCTTCGGCCTGTCCATGGACTACCACGTGTTCGTGGTCTCCAGGATCCGCGAGGCGCGAATGCGGGGCCGCAGCACGAATGACGCCATCCAGCACGGTGTTGTCACCACAGCCGGTGTCGTCACCAGCGCCGCGGTCATCATGGTCGCCGTCTTCGCGATCTTCGGCACCCTGTCCATGCAGTCCATGAAGCAGATGGGCGTGGGCCTCGCGGCGGCGGTCCTCATCGACGCGACGATCATCCGCGGCGTCCTGCTCCCCGCGGCGATGGCCCTCCTCGGCGAACGCAACTGGTACTTCCCGAAGTGGCTCCACCGCCTCCCGGACCTCACCCACGACGAGTCCCCGCAGGGCCCGGCGCCCTCGCCTCCGCCGCCGGCGGTGGAGGAGGAGAAGGTGGGAGTCTGATCTTCTCGCGGTAGTTCGGTACGTGGCCGGGGTGTGCGCATCCCGGCCACGTTGCTGTGTGCTGGTGCCCAGGCCGCCTCGGTGACGGCCACGCGCTCGCGGCATCGCAGAGACCGGCGCTCCGGCCGATGCGTTGCGATTTTCGCAAGACGCGGTTACGGTGGGTGCATGGATGAGACTGTGATCGACCGCGTACGCAGGGTCATGGACGCAGCCTCAATGAGCCAGGCCGCGTTCGCCGAGAAGATGGGGCTCACGCCCGACAAGCTGTCGAAGTCGCTCACCGGGGTGCGCCGCTTCACGTCACTTGACCTGGCGCTGATCGCCGAGGCGGGCGGCAGGACGGTGGACTGGCTGCTCACGGGGCGCGAGCCGCTGCGTCCGTCGTTCGCTGCGCGGACAGCCGCCGGAGCGACTCCCGGACGGGACCGCGTGAGCGATGCGGCGAGCCGTTTCACGGCGGCGTACGAGGTGCTCGAACTGCTGGGGAGGCCACCGAGGCTGCCGCCGCTGCCCACCGTGCGCGACGATCTCAAGCGTTACGTGGATCAGGGGAAACGGCTCGCGCAGGATGCCGTCGGCGTCCTGACGGCTCAGGGCGCCTCCCCGACCGTGGCCGATCTCGAGACCGACGTACTGATTACGGCGTGTGCCCAGCTGTTCGGCGTGGACATCGCGGTGACGCGGCTGCCCGACGGCGTGGACGGGCTCACGTGGCAAACGGACACCTTCCGGCTCATCCTCATCGGGCCCACGGAGATCTGGACCCGGCAGAGGTTCACGCTGGCTCACGAACTCGGCCACATCCTGGCCCGCGACGCCCAGGAGCTCGTCGTCGAGTCGCATGTGGCGCCGGGGCGGCAGAAGGACCTCACAGAGGTCCGGGCCAATGCCTTCGCCTCGAATCTGCTGATGCCCGCATCGGAAGTCCGGGATCAGTTCCGTCGGGTGGCCGACCGACATGGCAGGCTCTCTGACGAAGCGTTCTCCGAACTGGTCGTCGGCTTCAAGGTCTCGCCCAGCGCGCTGACCGCACGGTTGAGCCAACTCGGGCTTGTCGACGGGAAGTCGGCACCGCACTTCCGGGGGCTCACGACAGAGATCTGCCACCTGATGGCGGGGGCGACGGACGCGTTTCAACGGCAGCTCGCCTGGGCCGCGGCCGAGCGGTTCCCCGTACGTCTCGTGGCCGCCCTCTACCAGTGCTATGCCGACGGGGAAGCGACGCTTCGCCCCCTCGCCGCCCTGCTGGGGATGGACGTGGACCATCTGCACGACCTTCTCGACCCGGCCGAGGCCGACACACCGGATCTTGCCGGCGGCGAAGTGGAAGAAGGGGACCTGATCTTCCAGCCATGAGAATCTGCTGGTTTCCCGATAACACCGTGTTGTGCAACTTCGCAGCCGTCGACCGCCTGGCATTGCTGGAGAAACTGCTCGACGGGCGCGGCCGCTGGACGGAGGCCGTGGCCCACGAAGCCGAGCAGTCCGCCGCGTATCTGCCCCGGTTAAGGACATCGTTGCGGTCGGCATGCTCGGTGAGCCGATCGCCATCACGGACATCCGGGAAATCGCCGAGGTCGATCGTGTACGTCGGGCCGTCTTCGGTGGTGTCGTGTCGGCGCCGACCAAGCACCTTGGTGAGGCGGAGACCTGCGTACTCATCACGATGCGTCGCGAGTTCCACGATTCGGTATGGATCACCGATGACCGGTCTGCCGGCGCATTCGCACGGCGACGGGGCATCACCACGAAGGAGACCTTCGATCTCGTGAAGAAGGCCGTCGTCGGTGGGCTGGTCAGCGCCGTGGACGGCCATGAACTGCTCGGCCGGATGGTGGCCGCCGGGCGCTACTTGCACCGCGTCTCGACACGTCCGGAAGACCTGATGCGCTGAACCTTCCTGGGCCACGGGCTTCCGCATCCCCAACGAGGCGGTTCCGCTGCTGCGCGAGACGCCGTGCCGGAGCGGCTGGCCCAAGCACATCCGCGAGCTCGGGCGGGCTACAAGGCGTCGGGGCTGACCCGATCCATGGGAGGAGCACTTCCCGCGCCTTGCCCGCCGCCCCTCCTGTGACTCACGCTCCTGCGACTGAATTCGACGTGTGACCGGCTGCCGTGGTTTGCTGCCGAGCCGGCCGGTTGCCGGTTCCAGCCACCTACACTGCAGCGCCGAGCTCCGCCTCGATCAGGTCCGCCGCCCGCTTCGTGCCGCCCTCGGCCGCCATCTGCCCCTGGATCTCCTTGAGGCGTCGCGCCACCTCCGGGTCATCGGTCAGCGCGAGTACGGCCTCGCGCAGCGTGTCCGCGGTCGCTTCCTCCATCGGTACGTGGCGGGCGACGCCGAGCGCCTGGAGCATGTCGGCGTTGCCGAACTGGTCGACGGCCTGGGGTACGCAGACCATCGGTGTAGCGGTCGCCAGACCCTCCTGGCTGCCGCCCGCACCCGCGTGCGTGATGAACGCGTCGGCCTGCTTCAGGATCGCCAACTGCGGTACCCAGTCCCGTACTTCCACGTTCGCGGGGATCGGGCCGAGCTCGGCCCGGTCTACGTGCTTGCCGACCTGGAGCACCATGTGCCAGCCCGGCAGATCGCCGAAGGCCTTGACGCACTCGCGATAGAAGGCGGGCTGCTTGGTGAAGGCCGAGCCCAGCGACACGAGCAACACCTTCTCGGCACCGACGGGCCGCTGCCAGTCGCCCTGCGCCGCGCGGTCGCCCTGGCAGGCGCCGACGAAGGAGTGCACGGTCTCGTCCACCTGGTCGGCGTTCGGCTGGAGCGCCTTCGGGATCAGGACGATGGAGCGGGCCGGTCGGCCGACGAACGAGTCGGGGTGCTCGGTGATGCCGTTCTCCTCCAGCCAGGCATGGAAGCGGGCGTAGTACGCGTGGCCGCGCTCGGTTTTCTTCGGCTCCTCCCACATCGGCTCGGAGACCTCCTCCTCGTAGCCGTCCCAGGCAACGAGGTTCGGCGAGAGGGAGACGACCTTGACGCCCCAGCGGTGGGCGAGGACGCGGGCCGGGTACGAGGTGATGTCGTGCAGCACGAGGTCCGGCTCGTCGCCCTCGTACGCCTCGATGAGCTGCGGCAGGGCCTGGATCGCGTCGTCGAGGAACGGCTCCACATTGTCGAGGAGCGTGGTCCCCCATGCCTCGGGGTCGGCGTCGGGGCCGGGCAGCGTCGAGTTCCAGAGCTTGGGCTCGGCGCCCGTCTCGGCGACCTGCTCGGCGAAGGCGGGCGGGATCGCGTACGTCACGCGGTGCCCGCGGGCGACGAGTTCCCGAATCACCTCGATGCTCGGGTTCACGTGCCCGTGGGCGGCGATGGAGAACATGGCGATGTGGGCGGGGCGTGGGGTGGTCATGACGACGACCATAGACGAGACGATACGTCTCGTGCAATCCATATTCGGTCACCGTAACCTCCGATCGATGACCGTCACCTCTGATAGCGCTTGAGCACCAAGTTCCCGTCGTCCACCAGGCGCCCGCGCAGCTCGTCCAGGTCGATCGCCCCGCTGTAGTACTCCTGGAAGGCAGGCGTCGCGATCTTGTCCTTCCACTCGGGATAGCCGCGTACGGACTGTGCCAGTGCCGAGCGCAGGTGGGCGGCGAGGGCCGGTCCGGTGGCCCAGTCGTGCTCGGTCGTGTCCAGTGCCGGGTCCTGGAGGGCCTCGGTGCCCGTGGGCAGCATCCAGTCGCCGAGCGCGAGCCGGACCATGTTCTCGGGCAGCAGCAGGAAGTCGATGAACTCGGCGGCCTCCTCCTTGTGCGGGCTGTCCTCCGCGATCGACAGCGTCTGCGGACTCACCCCCTGGGCGAGCCCGTCGGCACCCGCCGGCGCGGGCAGCACCTGCCAGTCGAAGCCCTTGGGCGCCTGCTGCACGATCGGCTGCCGCTATGAGAAGCCGAGCGGCACCATCGCGTACCTGCCGCCGAAGAAGCCGGGAAGTATGTCGGAGCCGCTGCTGCCGAGTGTCGAACTCGACGCGCTGCCATCGGTGTTGACCTGGTCGTGGATGGTGTTCGGCACCACCTCGTCGGCCTTGCCGAAGCGGATCTTCACCTTGCCGTCCGCGCCTCGGTGGAACAGCTGCCCACCGGTCGACAGCGACAGGTTGAGCGTGGCCGAGACGGGCTCTTTGAGCGGCCATGCCACGCCGTACTTGCCGTCCCCGTCGCTCAGTTCGTCGGTGATCTCCATGAACTCGCCCCAGCTCCAAGGCTTCTCGGGCGTTCGGCCATCGTGCTGGCGGACTGACGTGCCGTCAAGGCAGTGTGCAGGCCCTGGCCAGGGCTCCCACCTGGGCGAATGCGACACTGGGCGGCGTATGGCGCGATCTCGACGCCGTACGCGGGCATGCGGCGCGTACGTGTCTGATGCCGGACTGAGCAGCCATGGGAGGCGACCGATGGACGAGGCACGGGCGCGGGACGTGCTCACCGCAGCGGGGTTCGGGCAGGCCGGGGCGGAGCTGCTCGCGCTGGGCGAGAACGCCGTGTTCGCCGCCGGTGACCTGGTCGTCAAGGTGGGGCGTGACGCCGAACTCCTCGACCGGGCGCGGCGGGAGCTGGCCGTCGCGTTCTGGCTCGCGTCGGTGGGCGTCCCCGCGGTACGGGCCGCCGAGCCCGAGGCACGGCTCGTGGCCGGTCACCCGGTGACGGTGTGGCACCGGCTGCCCGATCCCGTACGCCCCGCCGAGCCCCGCGATCTGGCCGAACTGCTGCGGAGGGTGCACGCCTTGCCCGCCCCCGCCTTCGACCTGCCGCGCCGCGAGCTGCTGGGCGGCGTCGAGCGCTGGCTGCGACTCGCGGGCGACGCGATCGACCCGGCGGACGCGGCGTATCTGCGCGATCGCCGCGACGGCTTCACGAGAGCCGCCGCCGAGCTCACCCCGCAGCTGCCGCCGGGCCCGATCCACGGTGACGCGCTCCCGCGCAACGTCCATGTCGGCCCGGACGGCCCCGTCCTGGTCGACCTGGAGACCTTCTCCGCCGACCTGCGCGAGCACGACCTGGTGGTCATGGCCCTGTCCCGCGACCGCTACGGGCTCCCGGCCGAGGCATACGACTCCTTCACGGACGCGTACGGCTGGGACGTGCGCGAGTGGGACGGCTGCGGCTTGCTGCGCGGGGCGCGCGAGACGGCCAGCTGCGCCTGGGTGGCCCAGCACGCGCCGAGCAGCCCGAAGGCGCTGGAGGAGTTCGAGCGGCGGGTGGCTTCGCTGCGGGAGGGGGACGCGACCGTGCGGTGGTACTCGTTCTGAAGCCCGGCTGAGGTTCAGCGGTCCTGGCGTCGGATCGCGTCGGCTGCCCGGTGCAGCTCCGCCAGAACCGTGCGGACGGCCTTCCGTGCCGTGCGCTCGGGGCGGTAGAGGGCATCGATGTGGCGCCGGGCCCGCACGCCGGTGAGTGGCTTGAGGACCAGTGCGGGGTGCGGGCGTGTGGTCCAGCGGGGCATCAGGGCGAGACCTCCGCCTGCGGCGACTGCCTCGGCGACGACGGCGAACTCGTTGATGCGGTGGGCGAGATGGAGCCTTTGGCCCGCGGCTGTGGCGATGGCTTCGATGGTGGCCATGAGCGGGAAGCCGTCGTGCACGGTGATCCACGGCTGGTCGGCCACATCGCGTGGGACGAGCCGCCGCTTCACGGCCAGCGGGTGATCGGCGGGCATGGCCACGTCGAGCGGCTCGCGCAGCAGCGTGGTCGCGGTCACGGTGCGCGGCCACGAGGGAGCGTGCTCGAGACGGTGGGCGAGTACGAGGTCGTACTCCCTGGTCAGCGGCGGGAAGTCGGCCTGCGGGACGTCCTCGTCGGCGAAGGCCGGCCGTGGCCCGCCGGGTGCGGCGAGGCCGCGCAGCAGCAGGGGGAAGAACGCAGAGCCCGCGCTGTGGAAGGCCGCGACCGAAACCTCGCCGTCCGGCCGGTCGACAAACTCGGCGACGGTGTGCCGCGCCCGCGCCAGTGCCGTCTCCACCTCGATCGCCGCGTCGGCCAGGGCCTGACCGGCGTCGGTGAGCGCCAGCCGGCGCCCCTGCCGCTCGGTGAGCGGGACGGGCATCGCGCGTTGCAGCAGCCGCAGTTGCTGCGAGATCGCCGAGGGCGTCACCAGCAGCGCCTCGGCGACCGCCGTGACGCTGCCCAGTTCGCCCAGCTCACGCAGGATCCGCAGCTGCCGTTCGTCCATTGCCTCAGTGTAGGGCAGCTAAATGATTGCTTAAGAAGGTGGCTCTGGGCTTCATGGACCGGGAAAGGCAAGGTGGGCGCGTGCCTGATGCCCGCCGTACCGATGCGGTACTTCTCCTTGTCGCGCTCGTCTGGGGCTCGAGCTATCTCTCCGCCCAGACGGCAGCCGCCGCGCTCCCGGTTCTGGTGGTGCTGTTCGCGCGGTACGCGCTGTCCGCGCTCGCCTGCCTGGGCCTGGCCGTCACCGCCCGTCGAGGGCCCCGTGGGTGGACCCGTGAAGAGATCCGGGCCGGTGTGCCCCTGGGAGTCACACAGGCGGCCGTCCTGCTGATCGAGACATACGGCGTCGCCCACACGAGCGCCGCCAACGCGGGGTTGATCATCAGCCTGACCATTGTGCTCACCCCTCTCCTGGACCGCTCGGGTGACCGTGGCGGTCTGCCTCCGGTCTTCTTCGTCGCCGCCGGGGTGTGCGTGCTGGCCGTCGGGCTCCTCATGGCCGGCAACGGGTTCCACGCACTCCGCCTCGGTGACCTGCTGATGCTCGGCGCCGCGGTGGTGCGGGCGGCGCACGTGGTCCTCGTCGGACGGCTCACCGCGGGCCGGGCGATACGTCCGCTGCAGCTGACGGCGGTTCAGACCCTGGTCGGCTCGGCCCTGTTCCTGGCGCCCGCCGCCCGCGGCCTTCCGGACCTGGCGCACGTCGGCCTCGCGGCCTGGGCGCAGCTGCTCTATCTCGCCCTGTTCTGCAGTGTGTTCGCGTTCCTCGCACAGACCTGGGCCGTGCAGCGCACCTCGGCCAGCCGGGCCAGCCTCCTGCTCGGCACCGAACCGATCTGGGCCGCGGCGGTCGGCATCGGTCTCGCAGGTGAGCACTTCACCGTGCTCACCGCGCTTGGCGCGGCCCTGATGGTCACCGGCACGTACTGGGGGCAGGCCGTGGAGCGCGCCCATCGCGGCACCGCGCCACACGCAAAGAACCCGGAGATCCCGCACCACACCGAAGAGGACCCCGCATGCCCGACAGCCACGGCGCAACCCACACCCACGACACCTACCAACGTCTGATCACCCTGCTCGACACCTCCTCCATCGCATACGAACTCATCGACCACGAGCCCGAAGGCACCACCGAAGCCGTCAGCGCACTGCGCGGTCACCCCATGTCCGAGGCCGCGAAGTGCATCGTCCTGAGAGTCAAGGTCGATCGGCGGACCACGCGCCACGTCCTCGCGGTCGTCCCCGGAGACCGCCGCGTGGACCTGGACGCCGTCCGCGCGCTCTATGCCGCCCGCTACGCGGGCTTCAGCGACGCGGCCACCGCCGAGCGCCTGGCCCGTGCCGTACCCGGCACCGTCCTCCCCTTCAGCTTCGATCCCGACCTCGAACTCGTCGCGGACCCGGACGTCGTGGCGCAGCCGAGGCTCTATTTCAACGCGGCCCGCCTCGACCGCTCCCTGGTCATCTCCGGTGAGGACTACGCCCGTGTCGCCGAGCCACGGGTGGAACGGATCGCGAGTCCCTGAAGGATCCGCGCTCCCGCCTGGCCCGGCACACCGAAGCCGAGCACCAGATCAAGCCATCCCTGGTGGTCCGGGTGACAGAAGTGGTTGAAAGCCTGAACGCGGGTCCGGGCTGGGGTTAGCCTCGTTCTCCCATTGGGGGCGAACTGACGTACGCATGAAATCACTTCGGGGGGTACGTGTCAGAACAACGGCCGGCGCCACCGGACTCACCGACGAACGAGGCTGCCGCACTACGGGAATCCGGTGCCACACCCCTGCGGCCCGGCGACCCGGGCCGTGTCGGCCCCTATGTGCCGCTGGGGATGCTCGGCAGCGGTGGCATGGGGCGGGTCTATCTGGCTCGTCCCGCGGACGGCGGCCCCGGCCTGGTCGCGGTGAAGGTGATCAGGCCTGAGTACGCGGAGGACGCCCAGTTCCGCCGCCGGTTCAAACATGAGGCGTCGGTGCACGCCCGGGTCCGTACGCCCCGCACGCCGCGATTATGCGGCACGGACTTCCAGGACGAACTGCTGTGGATAGCCACCGAGTACGTCCCGGGACTCGATCTGGCCGATGCCATACGTGAGGACGGCGCCCTGGAGACGGCCACGGTCTGGCGTCTGGTGAAGGAACTGGGGCAGGCGCTTGCCGACCTCGCCGCCGGGGGGATCGTGCACCGGGACCTGAAGCCGTCCAACGTTCTGCTGTCCGTGCGGGGCGCGCATGTGATCGACTTCGGCCTTTCGAAGGCCGCGGACGCGAGCGCGATCACCGGCACGGGCAACCGGGTGGGAACTCCGGCCTACATGTCGCCGGAGCACCTGCGGACGGGCCGGTGCGACACGGCGTCGGATGTCTTTTCGCTGGCCGGGACGCTGGTCTACGCGGCGACGGGGCGTGGTCCGTTCGGCGACGGCACGGGTGTGGATGTGATGCACCGGGTGGCGTTCGAGGAGCCGAATCCGGAGCTGATGGCCAAGGTCTCGGCGGCGGACGCGGCGCTCGGTTCACTGCTGTCCATCTGCCTGGCGAAGGAACCCGAGAGGCGGCCCACCCCGCAGGACCTGATCGACGCGGCGGCCGGGGCGCTCTCCGGGACGTCCACCTGGCGCGAGCCACTGCTCGGCAAGGTGCTGGCCCGGCAGCGGGCGTACGAGGCGCTGCACCGCCTCCCCGTCGAACAGACGACTCGTCTGCGGTCCTCGGACGACCGGCCGGCGGCGGAGCCGCGCCCCTCTTCCGAGCCGGTGCCCCAGCCCAGTCAGCCCGGTTCCGGACCACCGGTACAGGCGCCAGCTCCTCTCGACGTCACACCGCCGGGACAGTCACGCCCGGCGGGAGCCCGTCCTTGGGCACGGAGGAAGCCGGTGCTGGCCGTCGCCGCAGGCATCACCCTCTGCGCGGTGGCCGCGGGAGTCTTCATGCTCACTCGTCAGGACAGCGACCCGAACGCTTCGTCTCCGGGAGCCGGTGCGACGGCCTCCGTCGGCACCGTGCCCGGCGATGCCGACGTCTCGCCGGTGCCGGGGGTCTCGGACGGCACGTCTGCCCCGGCTGCGTCCGGCAACGATGCGTCCGGCAACGGTGCCAATGGCCTCGGCGGTGTCGACGCCTCGCGTCCTGAGGTCTCCGGCACCGCCGACGACAGCCAGCGAAACGATCCTTCTGCTCCCGGCACCGAGACCAGCGGCCCCGCTGACGCCTCTCCGTCCCAGAGCAGCCCGTCTTCCGAGCTCGCAACCCCGCCTTGGATCTCCGACTGCACGCACTACTCCGGCAACGGACGCACAAGCCAGGGGGACAGCGGCAAACGCGTGCAGCAGGTGCAGTGCATGCTGACGAAGCGCGGATACAGCGTGGGGAACACCGGCGTGGACGGCGACTTCGGCCCCGGCACGGAGTCCGCGGTGCGAAGCTTCCAAAGCGGTAAGGAACTGGCCGCCGACGGCGTCGTCGGCCGCGAGACCTGGGTCGCGCTGCGCAGCACGGAGTGACGCCCCGACCCCGTGCCCCGTCGCGCCGACGCCGGGCATGACGGCCGCGCCGGGGCGGCGGTGTCACCGCGTCCCGTGCGTGGCCTTGCGGTCGGCGCCCCCTCAGACCCGTTCGTCCGCCAGGTCCCGCAGCGGCCACGTCCCGTCGACCACCGCGGTCGCGTCGCCCTTGCGGCGCAAGAAGTTCTGGAAGTCGGCCGCCCACTCGGCGTACCACTCGATCTGGCGGCGGTGCAGCTCCGCCGGGCCGAGGGCCGCGACTTTGGGGTGGCGGCCGGCTATGGCGCGGGCGAGGCGGGCCGCGGCCAGGGCGTCCGCCGAGGCGTCGTGGGCGGAGTCGAGTGCGACTCCGTACTCCGCGCAGACGGCTTCGAGGTTGCGCTTGCCTCGGCGGTAGCGGTCCACGGAGCGGTCGATGGTGTACGGGTCGATGACCGGTGCCGGGGCGAGGCCGTCGAGCCGTTCGCGCAGTGAGGGCAGGTCGTGGCGGCGCAGTTCGGCGGAGAGGAGGGTCAGGTCGAAGGCCGCGTTGTACGCCACGACCGGTACGCCCGTCTTCCAGTACGAGACGAGTACCGAGGCGATGGCATCGGCCACTTCGTCGGCCGGGCGGCCCTCCGCAGCTGCCCGTTCGTTGGTGATGCCGTGCACTGCCACCGCGTCCGCCGGAATCTCCACTCCCGGATCGGCCAGCCACTCGCGGTGCCCGATCGGCTCTCCGCCCCTGACCTCGATCACCGCTCCCGTGACGATGCGCGCCTCGCGCGGATCCGTCCCGGTCGTCTCCAGGTCGAAGCCGATCAGCAGCTCGCCGTGCCAGCCCATGCCGGGCCCCCTTCTTCGTGGTGCGTTCCCCCCAGTGACCTCCACGATCCCATGGGCCACTGACAATCAGAGGACCGCGTTCCGCTTACCGCCACCACTGCGCCTGCCGGTCACGGGAGTTGTCAGGACACAGGCCGCGAATCCGCCCAGGCCACCTCGAACTCCTCGCGATACGTACCGAAAAGTCCCTCTTCGCCGGTGTCCTCCGCTTTGACCACGCGTCCGCCACCGCGCAGTACGAGCACCGGCGCCTCCATCCCCCGCGTCCGGCGCAGATACGACTGGACGACCGCTATGCCGTCCGAGCCGTCCCCGTCGACGAGGTACGCGGTGAAGCGGGGCGTCTCGTCGTAGACCTGGATCTGGAAGGCGCCGGGATCGCGCAGCCGGGACCTCACGCGCCGCATATGGAGGATGTTCATCTCGACGGAGCGGCTCAATTCGCCGCGCTTGATGCCGAGTTCGCGCTCCCGCCGCTTCACGGCGCTGGACGCGGGGTTCAGGAACAGCAGCCGCACCCGGCAGCCGGATTCGCCAAGGCGTACGAGCCGCCGTCCGGAGAAGTTCTGCACCAGGAGGTTCAGGCCGATGCCGATGGCGTCGAGGCGGCGGGCGCCGCCGAAGATGTCCTCGGCGGGGAACTGTCGCATCAGCCGCACCCGGTCGGGGTGCACGGCCACCACGTCCGCGTAACGGTCACCGACGAGGTTCTCGACGGCGTCGACGGGCAGCCGCCGCGCGGACGGCACATCGCTGCCCGCCCCGAGTATCTCCAGGAGTCTCGCCGAGGCGCGCTCGGCCTGGGCCAGAACCGCCTCGGACAGGGCGCGGTTGCGGGATACGACGTTCCGGGTGACTTCCAGTTCGTCCAGGGCGAGTTCGACGTCCCGGCGCTCGTCGAAGTACGGCTCGAAGCACGGCCAGTGCTGCACCATCAGCTCGCGCAACTGCGGCAGTGTGAGGAAGCTGAGGACGTTGTCGTCGGCCGGGTCGAGCAGGTAGCCCTTGCGGCGGCTGACTTCGCGTACCGCGACCGCGCGCTGCACCCACTCCTGGCCGGCGGGTCCGGCGGCGGCGACCACCCAGTCGTCCTCGCCGTGCATGGGTTCGTAGATGGGGCGCAGAACAGCGGCCACGACCGCGCGCAGCCGCTGTTCGACCAGGTTCAGCCAGATGTAGGCGCGTCCGGCCCTCTGGGCGCGCGTACGCACCTCGCCCCAGGCATCGGCGCCCCAGTCCAGCTCCGCACCGATTTCCATCGGCCGCGCCAGAGACACCGCCCCGGGCGGGGCATCCGTGGAGTTCCCCTCGTGACCTACGTCACCAGAAGGCAACTCCCGCCCTCCCGAGCCCACCCGCGCACCGCCTTCCGCTCCCCCGAGCACTCCCCCAGCCAACGATCAAGGAAGAGTACTCCGGGAGCGGTCGGCGGTGCAGCCGGATGGACAGGTCGTTTCTCAACCTCCGTCTTCCACATGCCCGTTCTGATCGGCAAGGGCGGGCGGAGTGAGCGGATTCATAGCGGTGAGGTCACGCGGGGTGAGGGAGAAGCCCTGCCAGTGGACCGGCATCGGCTGCTGGTCCTCGTCCCGGGCGACATGGTGGAAGCCGATGTTCACCCAGCCCACCGGGTGGGTGAGGTCCTGTCCGTTGACCCACTTGTCGACGGACTTGCCGCCTCCGGCACCGCAGTTGCGCAGGTTGTGGCTGGCGAACTGCTCGCACTTCTTGTACTGGGTGAAGTAGACGTCGTGCTTGGTGTAGCTGCGGCCCGGGTACTTGGACGTGGCGCCGGGGACGAGTTCGTACGAACGGACATGGCCGTCCTTGTTCTTGCCGGTCGTGCTGACGACCCGCCACCAGCGCATGTTCTTGGCGTCGCCCGCGAGTTCCTTGGTGACCGGCGTGCGGGTGGTCTTGTTGCTCGGGGCCTCGCCGCCCTGTGCGGGCGGGCTGACCTTGGAGTCGTACTGCTCGACCTTGTTCTTGGAGTTGCCGTCGAGGCCGAAGTTGAGCCGCCAGAAGACGTTGTGGCTGTGGCTGGTGGCGTAGTCCTTGGCACCCTTGCCGATCGGCCAGCCGCGGCCGTCACCGGCGTCGTAGTCGCTGGGCGAGAGGCTGCCGGTGGCGCCGACGTTCATGTTGATCTGGCCGTCGTCCTGGAAGCGCCACTCGGTGATGTACTCGTACCAGCCGACCTGGTTGACGGTGTAGACGAGCAGGTCCTTGCCCTGCCGCTGATAGACCTTGTTCGCGGTGTCGCCCTGCATACGGTAGGCGTGGCCGCGAGAGCGGGTCGTGGCGCACAGGCCCTTGACGTTCGGGTTCTGCCCCTCCATGGCGCCCGGGACCTTGACGGTCTTGATGGTGCCGCCGGGACACTCTCCGGGGGCCAGGTTCATCAGGCCCAGCCCGAAGCCGGCGCCCGTGAGGTCGTCGTACTCGACCGAGCCGTCGTCGTAGGGTACGTGGATCTGGGCGAGCTTCGCGCTGGTCAGGACGCGTATCGGGCGGGCCTCGCCCTTGGGCTGGTACGAGACGTTCTCCAGGACGAGCCCGGCCTCGCTCTCGTAGTGCCAGCACATCGTCCACTTGGTGCCGGTGGCGAGCTTCTGCTCGATCTTGTACGCCGCGCTGCAGTCGGCGGCCGCCGCGGGGGCGGCCTTCGGCTTGGCCGCGGGTTCGGCGGCGGCCGGGCCCGCGGCCGATGTCGCGCCGACGGTCAGGGCGGCCACCGAGAGGCCCACCATCGTCCGGCTGCGGGCACGGCTGATTCTGTTCACGCGCATGGAGAGATGACTTCCTTACAGAAGAGCGTGAGTTGGAAAAGCGGACTGAGGGAGCTGAGTCGACTGTCGACTGTCGACTGTCGACTCAGCCGACCTTGGCGACCTTGCGGTCGCTGAGGTCGATCACCAGGTCACGGGTGTCGATCCAGGGCCCGTTCTTGGCCTTCACGAACAGACGCAGGCAGCGGTGCTCGCCGCAGTCGGCGAGTGCGGCGGGCGTACCCGGGTTCGCCCGGTAGACCATGCTGTTGAGCAGCAACTGGTCGGGCTTGGTCAGTTCGTTGCCGGTGGCGTCCCTGTAGTCCGCCTTCAGACCGTCGCCGAGCGGGTCGGCGATCAGGAGTTCCGCGGCCTCGACGTTCTCGGCACGGCTGAGCGGCGGCTGGACACCTTGCTGGGTGTCCGTCGCCTCGACCTTGCCGGTGTCGAGGTTGACGGTCTTCGTGACGAGCGAGTCGTCCTTGTAGTCGTAGAACGACACCTCGGCGCGCCGCGGCGCGTCCGGGTCGTCCAGTTCGCTCGTCTCGGGATCGGCGAGGTCGACGGTGATCGGCTGCGGGCCGCCTTCGCCCTCGACGTTCTCGCTGGAGCGCCGCAGTTGCCGGTCCAGGGCAAGCTGCTCGACCCGCTCGGCCTCGTCCTCGGTCAGCGGATCGCGCCCCTCACCGGTGTCGCCCTCCGCCGGCGCCTGCTCGACGACACCCGGCTGCACGGCGGCCCGGCCCTGCTCCTGGCCCGTCCCCTGAGCGCCCTGACCCGCCTGCTGGCCGCTCTGACCGGCCCCCGCGCCGCTGCCGGAATCGTCGGCCCCCGCCGAACCCGGCAGCGTGACGGCCACCATCACGGCGGTCGCGGCCACCGCGATACCCGCCCCGGCGACCGCCTTGCCCAGATGGCGGTGCACTATCTTGCGCACATTTCCCCCTGCTCCCCTGTATCCCTAGGATCCCTTGAGCCCCACTGGCATAGGGCGTATGCACTGGTCGGTCGGTAAGAGGGACGTAAGTCATAGGTGGTTCCATCACTTTCGGGGAGACTCGGGCCGGAGTCGCCCCAAGCGACGTCGCACAACTGGAAGAGTCGTATCCATGCAGGTCTGGCCTGGACAGGCGTACCCACTCGGTGCCACGTATGACGGCGCCGGCACCAATTTCGCGGTCTTCTCGGAGGCTGCCGACCGAATCGAGCTGTGTCTGCTCCATGACGACGGTTCGGAGACGGCGATAGAGCTGCGGGAGACCGACGCGTTCGTGCGGCACGCGTACCTGCCCGGCATCATGCCGGGGCAGCGCTACGGCTTCCGTGTGCACGGTCCGTACGCGCCCGAACGCGGACAGCGCTGCAATTCCGCGAAGCTGCTGCTCGATCCGTACGCACGCGCCATCAGCGGCAGCATCGACTGGGGCGAGGAGGTGTACGGATACCACTTCGGGTCGCCGAACAAGCGCAATGATCTCGACTCGGCTCCCCACACGATGTCCTCGGTGGTGGTCAACCCGTACTTCGACTGGGGCGACGACCGGCTCCCGCGCACCGAATACCACGAAACGGTTCTCTACGAGGCCCATGTGAAGGGCCTGACCATGCGCCATCCGGCACTGCCGGACGAGCTGCGGGGCACGTACGCGGCGCTGGCGCACCCCGCGATCATCGAGCACCTCACGGAGCTGGGGGTCACGGCGCTGGAGCTGATGCCGGTCCACCAGTTCGTGAACGACCACCGTCTGGTCGACATGGGCCTGAACAACTACTGGGGCTACAACACGATCGGCTTCTTCGCCCCGCACAACGCGTACGCCTCCTGGGGCGACCGCGGACAGCAGGTCCTGGAGTTCAAGTCGGCCGTACGCGCGCTGCACGAAGCGGGCATAGAGGTCATTCTGGACGTCGTCTACAACCACACGGCGGAGGGCAACCACCTGGGTCCGACGCTGTCCTTCAGGGGCCTCGACAACGCCTCGTACTACCGGCTGACGGACGATCCCCGCTACTACATGGACACCACGGGCACGGGCAACTCCCTGCTCATGCGCTCCCCGCACGTGCTCCAGCTGATCATGGACTCACTGCGCTACTGGGTCACCGAGATGCACGTCGACGGCTTCCGCTTCGATCTCGCGGCGACGCTCGCCCGGCAGTTCCACGAGGTGGACCGGCTGTCGTCGTTCTTCGACCTGGTGCAGCAGGACCCGGTGGTCTCCCAGGTGAAGCTGATCGCCGAGCCGTGGGACGTCGGCGAGGGCGGCTACCAGGTGGGCAATTTCCCGCCACTGTGGACCGAGTGGAACGGCAAGTACCGCGACACCGTACGGGACCTGTGGCGGGGCGAGCCGCGCACACTCGCGGAGTTCGCGTCCCGGCTGACGGGGTCCTCGGACCTCTACCAGGACGACGGGCGGCGCCCGCTCGCCTCGATCAACTTCGTGACCTGCCACGACGGCTTCACGCTGCACGACATGGTGTCGTACAACGACAAGCACAACGCGGCCAACGGCGAGGACAACCGCGACGGCGAGAGCCACAACCGGTCCTGGAACTGCGGGGTCGAGGGCGAGACCGACGACCCGGAGGTCCTGGAGCTGCGGGCGCGGCAGATGCGGAACTTCATCGCGACGCTGATGCTCTCCCAAGGCGTGCCGATGCTCAGCCACGGCGACGAGTTCGCGCGTACGCAGGGCGGCAACAACAACGCGTACTGCCAGGACAACGAGCTGGCCTGGGTGCCGTGGCCCGACAACCCCGCGGACGGCGGCGAGCTGCTCGCGTTCACCCGCGCGATGGTGTGGCTGCGGCGTGAGCACCCCGTCTTCCGGCGGCGCCGGTTCTTCCACGGGCGGCCCGTGCAGGGCACGCACGACGAGCTGTCCGACATCGCCTGGTTCACCCCGGCGGGCGAGGAGATGACCCAGCGCGACTGGAACTCCACGCAGGCGCGGGCCCTGTCCGTCTTCCTCAACGGCAACGCGATCTCCGAGCCGGGGCCGCGCGGGGAGCGGATCACCGACGACTCGTTCCTGCTGATGTTCAACGGATCGCCGAAGACCACGGAGTTCGTGGTGCCGGTCGATCACGGGAAGCAGTGGCAGGTCGTCGTCGACACGGCGCGGGCTGAAGCGGTGCCTCCGGGGACGGGGGCGAAGGTGCAGGCGGGGGATCGTCTGACGCTGGTGGACCGGAGCGTGATGGTGCTGCAGCGGCCGGCGTGATGTCGCAAGCCCGGCGCTATGCGGCTCCGCCGCGATGGGGCCCCCGCTCAGGGGGGTCCCCCGCTCGAGCGAAGCCGAGAGTGGGGGAGCAGCCGAGAGTGGGGGAGCGCCCAGCCGCAACGGACCGCAGCGTCAAAACTGCCCACCCAGCGGAGCGCCAGCGTGTCTATGACACGAAAGGCTGTCTTGCGGGTACGTAGGTTGCCATGACACCTGAGCGTCCCGAACCGGTGCTGCCCGCCGCTCCGACCGCCACGTACCGGCTTCAGCTGCAGCCGGAGTTCCCGTTCGGGGCCGCCGCGGCGGCCGTGCCGTATCTGGCCTCGCTCGGCGTCTCGCATCTGCACCTGTCGCCGGTGCTGGAGGCCGTGCCGGGATCGCTGCACGGCTATGACGTGGTGAACCACGCGCGCGTGCGGGACGAACTGGGCGGCGAGGAGGGCCTGCGCTCCCTGTCGCGCACCGCGCGGGAGCACGGCCTGGGACTCGTGGTGGACATCGTGCCGAACCACATGGCGATGGTCCCGCGACACAACCGCGCCCTCTGGGAGGTGCTGCGCGAGGGCCCGGACTCGCCGTACGCGCGCTGGTTCGACATCGACTGGGAGGCCCAGGACGGCCGGGTGCTGCTGCCGGTGCTCGGGGGGCGGCTCGGCACGGAGCTCGGCCACCTGGAGGTCGACGGCGACGTGCTGCGCTATCACGAACACGCGTTCCCCTTGCGTGCCGGCACGGAGGAGCTGCCACTGCCCCAGCTCCTGGATGCGCAGTGGTACCGCCTGGGGTGGTGGCGGCTGGCCCGCACCGAGCTCAACTACCGCCGTTTCTTCAGCATTTCGGAGCTCATCGGGGTACGGGTCGAGGACCCGGAGGTATTCGACGCCACCCACGCGAAGATCCTTCAGCTGCTGGACGAGGGTGTGGTCGACGGACTGCGGATCGACCACCCCGACGGCCTCGCGGACCCTGACGCGTACCTCCAGCAGCTCCACGAGGCGACCGGCGGGCGCTGGACGGTGGTCGAGAAGATCCTCGCGGAGGGCGAACCGCTGCCCGCCGCCTGGCCGGTCGCGGGCACCACCGGCTATGACGCGCTGCGGCACATCGACGGCCTGTTCACGGATCCGGCGGGCGCGGGCGAACTCCTCGGCCAGTACCGGCGGTTCGCGGCGCCCCAGGCCGACCGTGGCGGCGTCTGGGAGGCGACGGTGCGGCGGGCCGCGTACAAGGTCGTCCATCACGAGCTGGCCACCGAGATCGACCGCCTGACCCGCGAGGCCGACCGACTGTGCCGAACGTCCCCGGACCCGGCGCTGCGCGACCACGCCCCCTGGGCCCTGGGCACCGCCCTGCGCGAACTCCTCGTACGTCTCCAGGTCTACCGGCCGTACGCCTCCGGGGACGCCGCCGCGGTCGTCACCGAGGAGGCCGCACACGAGGCGCGGGGGGCCTTCACGGTGCCCGAGGAGGCCCACGCGGTGGACGTCGTACGGGACCTGGTGCTCGGCCGCACCGGTGACGGGCCCGGGCGCGAGGGGTTCCGGGCCCGGTTCGCGCAGACCGCGTCGGCGCTGCGGGCCAAGTCCATGGAGGACACGGCGTTCTACCGGTACGTACCCGTCCTCTCGGCGAACGAGGTGGGCGGCGAGCCGGAGTACCCCGCCGTGCCCCCGGAGGACTTCCACGCGTACTGCGCGCGCGTGCAGCGCGACTGGCCCGCGACAGGCACCGTGCTGTCCACCCACGACACCAAGCGCAGCGCCGACGTGCGGGCAGCGATCTCCGTACTCACCCAGTGCCCCCTGCGCTGGGCCGACCTGCTGGCCGAAGTGACCGGGCAGACGGCGGTCGGCGGGGTGGGCGCGCCGGATCCCCAGGTGGCGTGGGCGGCGTGGCAGACGGCGGTCGGTCTCGGGCCCGCGGCCGAGGACCGGCTCCAGGGCGCCCTGTTGAAGCATGTCCGGGAGGCCGGCCTGTTCACCTCGTGGACGGAGCAGGATCCCGCGTACGAGGCCTCTGTCGCCGCGTTCCTCAGGGCGGGGCCCTGCGGGGCGCCCGGGCGGCGTGCGGCCGAGTTCAGGGCCGTCCTGGAGCCCCATGTGCGGGCGAACGTCCTCGGGGCCGCCCTCGTCCAGCTGACGATGCCGGGCGTGCCGGACGTCTATCAGGGCACGGAGGTCGAGTACCGGGCACTCGTGGACCCGGACAACCGGCGCTCGGCCCACTTCCCTCCGCAGGCGTCGGACGGTCTGTCCGCCGAGAAGGCCGCGCTGACCGCGACCGCGCTGCGACTGCGCAGGGAACGCCCCGCTGCCTTCGGCGAGTCGGCGGCGTACAACCCGCTCGACGCGGAGGGCCCGGCCGCCGCACACTGCGTCGCCTTCGTACGCTCCGGAGAGGCGATCACCGCCGTCACCCGTCTGTCCCTGCGTCTGGAGGAGGCGGGCGGCTGGCGCGACACGGTGCTGCCACTGCCCGCGGGCCGGTGGGCCGATCTACTCACTCCGGGACGGGAGTTCACGGGGCACGCACGGGTGGAGGAGCTTTGCGAGCGGTTGCCCGTGGTGCTCCTGGAGAGGGTGAGCGATCCCGAGGGCTCGCGTGCCTGAGGCCGGCGCCGTGCATACATCCGTACGCCTGAGGCCACCTCCTTGACAGTTCATCCAGTCCGTGGAGTACTGCGGATGGCGACGCCGGGCGGTCCAAGACGGGGGTGAGTCTCCTGACGGAGCTGCGCTACCCCAGTGTGACCGAAATCGTCGCGTCCGCCCGGGCGTTGGCGGCTCAGCGGCCATGGCTGTGCTCCCTTGAGCAGGTCGGGGTCTCGCGGGCGGGGCGACCCCTGCATCTGCTGTCGCTGGGGCATGCCGAGCGGGCCGTGCTGGTGGTCGCGGGGGCTCATGCCAATGAGCCCACCGGAGGTTCCACTCTGCTGGCACTGGCCGAACGGGTGTTGCACGAGCGGCAGTTGCGGGCCGACACGTCTTGGCACTTTCTGCTGTGTGCGGATCCGGACGGGGCGAGTCTTCATGTGACTCCGGCGCCGCGGACACTGCTCGACTATCACCTGGGGTTCTTCCGCCCCGCCGGACCCGAGCAGCCGGAGTGGTCGCCGTCCGTACTGCCGCCCGATCGGCTGCCGCCCGAGACGCGTGCCCTCACCAGGGTCATCGACGATCTGCGTCCGTACCTCCAGGCGACACTCCATGGGACCGATCTGGGCGGCAGCTGGGTGCAGTTGACGAAGGCTGTGCCGGGGCTGGCGGAGCCGTTCGCCAAGTCAGCGGCCGAACTGCACATTCCGGTGGAGACGGGGGCCTCGGACGCGGCAGGCTGGCCTGCCTCCGGGCCCGGGGTGCATGTGATGCCCGAGCCGGGCTCGGACGCGCCGTACCCGAGCATCCCGGACGACGTCCGGCACAGCACCTGGTACCACGCCCACCGGTACGGCGGTCTGACCGCGGTCGTCGAAGTGCCGATGTGGGCCAGCGACCTCGTGGACGACCCCGCACCGCATCCCGCGCCGGACGCGGCGATGCGGCATCTGGCGCGCCGGCTGCTGCGGGACTCGCTCCAGGTGGAGGGCGTCCTCACCGACGCGCTGCCCCGCCTCCCGAGCCCCGAGGGGCCGCTGCTGCGGGCCACGAAGTGGGCCCTGGAGCTGGTCCCGGGACTCGCCGGCGACTGGGCCCACCATCCTCCGGCGGACACGACGAGGGCGTACGTAGGCAGCGTGGACGCCTTCGGCCGCCGGCTCCCGCTGCGGGCCGCCGCGATGCTGCTGCGCGTCCTCCAGAAGACCGACGACCGGGCGGCGCCGCACCTGGAACACCTGGTCGCCTCCTGGAGCGAGGCCTTCGCCAAACGCTTCCGCGCCCGCTGGGTGCCACTGGAGCACCAGGTCGAGCACCAGAGCCGTACGGTCGTGGCGGCGGCACAGCACGCACGTGAGCGCGCGGAGTAAGCCCGCGCCGCTTACTCGAACGGCACTTCGGCCTTGGCCGGAGGCGTGCCGATCGCACTGGCGCCAGGCCGCGACACCGGCGCCCGGCGGCCCGCCAGTTCGAAGGCATGGAGCACCACCCGCGCCTGGTACTCGACCTGTCGCGCGACGGGAATCCAGCGCGCCTGGTACCCGTCGTGGTAGTCCGCGCACCACGCGTCGATCAGCCGGTCGAGCTCCGGCAGCGCGCCGGACGGATCGTGTCCGGCGCGCCTCACGAGCTGGTGCAGCAGACCCGCCGTACGCAGCGCTATCCGCCGCGCGGAGATGCGCAGGGCGGTCAGCCGGGCGGCGTCGAGCGGCGGCAGGGGATGCGTGCCGTCGTCGGCTTCCGTGTCGGGGTCCCAGGAGTCGGCCAGGCCGGGGCAGACCAGTAAATAGTCGTCGACCGGTGCGAGGAGGGAGGCCGTGTCCGCTGCCGTGCCGAGGCCGGGGCGGATCCGCGTCAGCAGCGCCTGAAGAAGCCGGGTGTCGCGGCGCAGCGTGCGGCTCACGGCCCTCAGCGCCCCGTCGGCGTCGGCGGACGGCGCGGCGTCCCCCACGGCCCGTACGCCCCACATGGGGGCCTCGACGACCGCGGTCACCGTGCCGTACCGGTGCGGGTGGAACCAGGTGGACTCGACCGCCGCCTCCGTGATGGCGGCGGCCAGGTCCGCGCGCCGCGGGGGCGGGATGCGGTAGACGGCGGGCCCCAGGGTGGGCCAGTACAGCGTGTCGTACGGCCCGAGTTCGAGGGGGATGCCCAGCCGGGCCGCGGTGTGGGCGAGGCGCGGGGCGAGGCCGGGCAGTTCACGCGTCAGCTCGACGAAGCCGCCGCCCACGTCGACGCCGTGCAGGGAGCACTGGAAGAAGGGCCGCAGTTCGTCCTGGAGGTCGAGCAGGGCGCGGGTCTCCGGCAGGGCGGCGCCGTCCGCGCCGTCGGGCAGCCACTCGGGCTGCTCACGGAAGCCGGGTCTGAAGAAGTGGCGGAAGTAGTGGCCGAGTGTGTACGGCCCGGACAGCCAGCCCTCGTTGCGGCGCGCACCGTCAGGGTCGAGGCACAGCAGCAGGTTCCAGGTCGCGTCGGCGCCCTCGCACAGCCGGGGGTCGGCCAGCGCCCGTTCGGCAAGGCGCAGGGCGGTGGCGCCGCCCACGGGCTCGTTGGCGTGCGGGCCCGCGACGACGAGGGCCTGACGGCTGCCGTGTCCGACGGACAGCAGCCACATCGGGAGCCCGGCACGTGAGGTGCCCACCCGGCGCAGCCGGGCGTCCTTCGGGTGACGCTGGACGAGCGCCGCCGCCCGGACGCGCAGCTCGTCCACGGACGGGTAGCGGAGGAGTTGCGGCAGGGTCTTACCTCCGCTGCGAGTAGCCGTCGGTTCACTTGCTGTGGATGGTGTACGCACAGTGAGTCACGATCGCGCGGGTACGTCAACACCGCCGTACCGGCAGGATGTCCGGCCCTTCGCGGGCCGTTGCCCGGAGGTGACGGTTCCGCACACCGGGCAGGAGGCGTCAGTCCGTGGCGAGCCGGAAGGTCATGCGACCGAAGCTGATCTGATCACCGGCCTGGACCACGGCCGCACCGATCACGCGCCGCCCGTTCACGGCGGTGCCGTTGGTCGAGCCGAGGTCGCGCAGCACCCACAGGCCGCCCTGGCGGGTGAGTTCGGCGTGCACACGGGAGACCGTCTCGTGGCTGAGTCTGAGCCCGCTGGCCGGGTCGCGGCCGATACGCAGCGGGTACGGGCTGTCGGGGCGGGGCAGCAGCAACTTGGGGAGCTTCTCGGCCTGCCAGGCCCTGCGCAGCCGTACCGTGAAGCCGGAGACCGACTCCACGGCGCCGAACAGCAGACGCGAGAAACGGCTCTCCGTGCGCAGATCGGCGGTGAGCGCGGCAAGTTCGTCGGATGTGCGGGCGGCCAGCGCGAGTTCCATCCGTTGGACGAACGTGTTGTGGGAGATCCGGCCCAGGACGGCGCCCTCTCGGAGCACACTCAACGCCCTGTCGCGCTCGGCGTCCGACAGCCGCGCGGCGGGATAGGTGTGGAACTCGAAAGACGACGTCACGCTGGTGATTGTCGGTCAGCGGCGCCAAGGTGTCCAGAAAACGGGGAACTTGGGACACCTCTGGTTCTGCTCTGGTTCGGTACTGCGACCGACACGGGTTCAATCCTTCGTTCGAGCGGTTTCAGCCGCGCGCTGATCTCGTGTGACGCACCATGGGACCGGCGAGATCACGGTGAGCAGACGAGGGAGAAGCGTCCGTGCAGTTCGAGGTGTGGGCACCACAGGCCGGCCGTATGACGCTCCACTGCGCGGGCGGCACACAGACGATGGAGCGCGATCCGGCCCGCGCGGGGTGGTGGATGTGTGAGGCGGAAGCCGGCCACGGCACGCGGTACGGGTTCGCGGTGGACGACGGACCCGTACGGCCCGATCCGCGCTCGCTGCGGCAGCCCGACGGGCCCGACGGGCTGAGCGCGGTGGTCGATCACGAGCGGTACGCGTGGCGCGCCGAGTGGGCCGGACGCGGGCTGCCGGGCGCGGTGCTGTACGAGCTGCATGTGGGCACGTACACGCGCGAGGGCACCCTGGACGCGGCTGCCGAGCGGCTCGGACATCTCGCGGAACTGGGCGTCACGCACGTCGAGTTGATGCCGCTGTGCCCGTTCCCGGGGCAGCACGGCTGGGGGTACGAGGGGGTCTCGCTGTGGGCGGTGCACGAGCCGTACGGCGGCCCCGAGGCGCTGAAACGATTTGTCGACCGGGCGCACGAGCTCGGGCTCGGGCTCGTCCTGGACGTCGTGCACAACCATTTCGGCCCGTCCGGCAACCATCTGCCCGCGTTCGGCCCGTACTTGACCGACACGCACCACACGCCGTGGGGTGCGGCGGTCAACCTGGACGCGCCCGGTTCGGACGAGGTGCGCGCGTATCTGCTGGGCAGCGCCCTGGCCTGGTTGCGCGACTACCGGATCGACGGACTGCGGCTCGACGCCGTGCACGCGCTGCGTGACACCCGCGCGTACCACTTCCTTGAGGAGCTGTCGGCCTCCGTGGACGCACTCTCCGTCGACCTGGAGCGGCCGCTGTTCCTCGTCGCCGAGTCCGATCTGGCCGATCCACGGCTGATCACGGCCCGCAAGGAGAACGGGCTCGGTCTGCACGCGCAGTGGAACGACGACTTCCACCACGCCCTGCACACCACGCTGACCGGTGAGTCGCAGGGCTACTACGAGGACTTCGCCCGGGCCCCGCTCGCGGCCGTCGCGAAAACGCTGACGGGCGGCTTCTTCCACGACGGCACATACTCCAGCTTCCGCGGCCGGCGTCACGGCCGCCCCCTGGACCGTACGCGCGTCTCCTCACACCGCCTTCTCGGCTACTCACAGACCCATGACCAGGTCGGCAACCGCGCCCAGGGCGACCGGCTCTCCGCCACCCTCTCCCCCGGTCTGCTGGCCTGCGCGGCGGCGCTGACGCTCACCGGGCCGTTCACGCCGATGCTGTTCATGGGCGAGGAGTGGGCGGCGGGCACGCCCTGGCAGTTCTTCACCGACCACACGGATCCGGAGCTGGCCGTGGCAGTACGCCGGGGCAGGCGACGGGAGTTCGCGGCGCACGGCTGGGCCGAGGAGGACGTCCCGGACCCGCAGGACCCGGCGACCCGGGACCGCTCCTGCCTGAACTGGTCCGAGCAGGAGAACGAGCCCCACGCGCGCGTGCTCGCCTGGTACCGCGAACTCATCGCCCTCCGGCACGACCAGGCGGACCTCACGGACCCCGACCTCTCGGACGTCAAGGTCGCCTACGACGAGGAGGGCCGCTGGCTGGCGTTCCGCCGGGGTGACGTCCGGGTGGCCGTGAACCTCGGCAAGGAGACCGCGTCGATCCCCCTCGGCACCGCTCACGTGCGCATGCTGGCGGCATGGGAGCCGGTCGAAGTGCCGGGCGCGGACGGGCTGTTGAGCCTGCCGGGCGAGTCGTGCGTGGTGCTGACTCAGGAGTGATGCGGTGCTGCTGCTTACGCGGTGGTCAGCGCTGACGCGGGAGTGATCCGTGGCGCTCACGCGGCAGGGATCACTGAACACTGACGCAGGAGTGATCAGTGATGCCGACGCGGGAGTGCGTGCTGACGCCGGAGCGGTCAGTCCTCGTCCCGCAGCTCCGTGACCCGTTCGAGGAGGATCGCCTCCCACGCGCGGTCCAGCTGGGAGCGCAGCGGCGGCAGCGGGTCGCTGCCGTGCCCCCGGAGGCGGTCGGCGAGGCGGATCAGGGCGTCGCAACGGGCCAGCCACAGGCCGCGCAGGCAGGGTCGGGCGCCGTATCCGGCGAGGGTCGCCGCGCGGACGGCGGCGGGGGCGCCGACGGCGCGGGCGAGACCGGCGATGTCCTCCGCGGGGTCGCCGGCCAAGGCGTCGGCCCAGCCGAGGACGCCGCGTACGCGCCCGTCGGCGCTCACCACGAGACGATCCCCGGTAAGGCCGTGGTGGACGAGAACGGCGGCCCCGGACTGCGCCCCGAGTTGTACGGCGGCGGGCGCGGTGAGCTGGTGGAGCCGCGCGGCGTCGAACTCGTCGGCCGCGCCCAGCCGTTCGGCGGCCCGTGCGGCGGCGGCCCGCAACGCCTCCAGGGACCGTGGCGTGGCACGGGGCACACCCAGCGCCTCGGCCTGACGTACGGGCACCTCGCGCAGCCCGGTGAGCAGCCCCGCCAGATCGGCCTCCCCCACGGCGGAGACGTCGTGCCGCTCGCCGGAGCCGCCGGGAATCAGGGTGTCGAGCGTGTACATCAGACCGCTCGCCCACTCGCCGTGCGCGATGCTCGTCGGGACGGCGACCGGCAGGTGCGGGCGCACCACGTCCCGCAGGCGCAGCTCGCGTCGCTGGCGTACGGAGGCCTCGCGGTCCGGGGCGAGGCGCAGCACATGGCGCGCGCCGACGTACCAGGTGGCGGACTCCGCGCCCGTGCCGACGGGCCGGATGTCGGATCTGCCGCCGTCCGGGAGCAGGGAGCGGACGAGACGTCGCACGGTGTCCGCAGTGGGTGTCGTTGCCTGGGTCATGGTCACGCCGTTGCCGTTCGGTGTCCCGGTCTCCGTAGGTCAAAAGGGCTACGGTCAGCATCCTGCCCGGACAGCGGGGGCGACGCGAGCCGTGAACAGCACTTTTCCGGGCTCTGCGAGCGGACACCCGACGACGGAATCAGCTCTCCAGCGCCAGCCGCGCCCCCAGAAACAGCAGTACGCCTCCGGAGACCTGCTCCAGCCTGCGCCGCACCCCGGCACGGGACAGCACCGTCTTCATCCGGCCCACGAACCACACGTACAGGCCGTAGTAGCCGACCTCGAAGACCGCCCAGAGTGCGGCGAGCCCCACCATGGCGGGCAGATGCGGTGCTCCCTCCGGCACGAATTGCGGGAGGAAGGACATGGCGAAGATGGCCGCCTTCGGGTTGGCGAGATTGAGCAGCAGCCCGCCCCGGTAGGAGGACCAGCCGCTCTTCTCGACGGCTTCCGCTCCATCCACGTCCGCCGCGCCCTTGGCGTGCCGCGCCTGCCACAGCGTCTGCACACCGAAGACGACGAGCACGACGGCGCCGACGATGCGCATCACGTCGTACGCCACCTCCGATGCCGCCAGCAGCGCCGTCAACCCGAACGCCGCGAAGATCCCCCAGAGGAAGACACCGGTTTCGTTGCCGAGCACGGTCAGAAAGCCGGAACGTCTGCTGCGGATCGACTGCTTGATGATCAGTACGGTGCTCGGGCCGGGCGAGGCGGCGATGAGCAGACAGGCGCCGAGGAAGGCGAGCAGGGTGCTGAGCATGGGGCCATCGTCGCCTGCGGGCGGGTGCGGGGCCAGTTCGTTTCCCGGGCCTGGTCGGTCGTACGGGCGCAGTGACTTTGACGGCGGCTTGGGCGGGCGGTCTTCGGCGGCCGTACACCGCGCTGTCGGCCGTCCGACAGGCTCCCTTCACCCTCAGCCGCGAGTCATCCCAACCCCCTTGTGGCAACTGCATCTACGCGCAGAGACTACGGGAGTTCGCGCGTCCCCCCTTCCTTCTCCGGAGCCCCGATGAACCACCCCAGACCGCAACGTCCACCGTTCTCGCGCCGTGCCGCGCTCGCCGGTCTCACCTCAGCCGCGCTGGCCGGTACGGCGGCATTCAGTGCGGAGGCGTCCGCCGCGTCCGCGGGCTCGTACCGACGGACCGTCCGTTTCGCCACGTTCAACGCCTCGCTGAACCGCGGCACTCAGGGCGCCCTCGTCGCGGATCTGTCCACGCCGGACAATCAGCAGGCGCGGAACGCCGCCGAGACGATTCAGCGCGTCGACCCGGACGTCCTCGTGATCAACGAGTTCGACTACGACGAGGACGGCGCCGCGGTCCGGCTGTTCCTGCGCAGCTACCTGGCTGTCGGTCAGAACGGGGCGAAGCCGGTCCGTTATCCGTTCCGCTTCACCGCGCCCGTGAACACGGGTGTGGCCTCCGGAGTGGACTTCGACGGCAAGAACGGTGCCGTCACCACTCCGGGGTCCGATGCGTACGGGCAGGACGCGTTCGGGTACGGCTGGTTTCCGGGGCAGTACGGGATGCTCGTGCTCTCCAAGTACCCGATCGATGTCCGGGCGGCCCGTACGTTCCAGCACTTCCTGTGGAAGGACATGCCGGGGAACGTCATGCCGCCGGGGTACTACAGCGAGGAGGCCCGGGCGATCTTCCGGCTCTCCTCCAAGAGCCACTGGGATCTGCCGATCCGGCTCGGCCCCGGCCGGTCCTCCACCGTCCATTTCCTCGTCTCGCATCCCACTCCGCCCAGCTTCGACGGCCCCGAGGACCGCAACGGCCGTCGCAACCACGACGAGATCCGCCTCTGGGCCGACTACATCGGCGGTCGCCGCCGCAGCGCGTACCTCTACGACGACAAGGGCGTACGGGGCGGCCCGGGGCCCGGTTCGTGATCGCCGGCGATCTCAACGCCGACCCGCACGACGGCGACAGCTACGACCACGCCATCCTGCAGCTCCTCGACCACGAGGCGGTCAACCTGCCCGCCACACCTCCGGCCGCTCGCGGCGGCGTCGAGGCGGCCCGCCTCCAGGGCGGCGCCAACGCCACCCACACCGGCAACCCGGCTTACGACACCTCCGACTTCAACGACGCCGCCCCCGGCAACCTCCGCGTCGACCACGTGATCCCGTCGCGCGGTCTCGTCCCGGTCGGGAACGGCATCTTCTGGCCGACGTCGGACGATCCGCTGTACCGGCTGGTCGGCGGCGGGGCCGACGTCCCGACCTCGGACCACCGGCTGGTGTGGCAGGACGTGCGGGTGGTCTGACCGTACGGCGCACGCCCCCGAAATCCCAACTACGGGTGACAGCAGAGGCGTTCAGGTGGCGCCCGGCGATCCGCCGGCTCTAGGCTCGGGCGCCACACACATCCCGTTGGGCTGTGTCGGCTCGGGGGAGGTAGGCCGTCATGACCGAGACGCCGCTGCGCGCGGAACTGCTGTTGGCCCAGGACGTGTCCGAGGGCCTGGAACAGGAACTGACCGCACGGTTCCGGGAATTGGGAGTGCGCTCGGTCCGCGTCCGGCGGGCCCTCGGCCATCGCGGCCCGAACGAGCTCCAGTGGCTGGTCCTGACCGCCCTTCCGCTCCAGGCCTTCCTCAGCGGGCTGGGCAGTGAGGCCGTCAAGGACGGCTATCGCCTGCTCAAGGAGTTGGTGGGCCGCATCGTCCGGCGCAGGAGTACGGCGGCGGATGCGGCACCTTCTCTGCTCGTGCTGCAGGACGAGCGCAGCGGACTGCGGATCGTGCTGGAACCGGATCTGCCTCAGGAGGCGTACGAGGAGTTGACGGCTCTCGATCTCACCCGGTTCTCCGTCGGGCCGCTCCACTACGACCGTGCCCGCGCCCGGTGGCGGTCCGAGTTGGACGAGGCGGCGGGCTGAGGCGGGAGACGACCGGCGTGCGGCGACATCCACCACGGATCGAGGGCTGGGAACGTGACGCAGCCCAGTGAGCTGGACCGGGCCCGGCATGACTGTGCGGAGGGCGAGGCCCTCCTGGCGGCTGGGCACCCGGGAGAAGCGGCACGGGCCTTCCGGTCGGTGCTGACGGGTGTCGGGGCGTTCGCGTCCGCCGCGTCCCTCGGGGGCAGCGACTCGGACGGAACGACGGGCGGCGGTGCTTCCGACGGGTCGGAGAGCAGGGCGACCGGGGCTTCGGACGGGGCAGCCGACTCCTCTGGCCGGGCGGTCGATGCCTCCCGCACGGCCGACTCCCCCGAGCGAATCGTCGCCCGGGCCTGTGTCGGGCTCGGGCGGGCACTGCTCACGGCCGGGAAACCAGTGCGGGCGGCGGCGGAGTTCCGGCAGGCCACACGGCTGGACCCGGCGGGCCTCGACCCGCTGTACTGGCTCGGCTGCGCCGCCGCGCACCAAGGCGCGTACGCGACGGCCGAGCAGCGGTTCAGCAGGGTCCTGGAACTGTCCGCCGGGCACGGACCCAGCCTCGTTCAGCGGGGCTACGTCCGGGTGCGGCTGGGCCGGACCGCCGACGCGTTGGCCGACTTACGGTCCGCCGAGCGCACCGGCGCTCTGGACGCCGAGGCCCGCTGGGTCCTGGCCGCGCTCTCGGGCGCCACGGCACGTGACGTCGCCCGACTGCTGGGCGCGGCCGCACGGGCAGCGATGACACAGGCGCAGGACGCCCGGGCGGAAGGCCCGTCCCACGCCGCGACACCACATCCCCAGGGCGCCGAGGCGGAGGGGCTGTCCCGATCGAAGACGGCACAGGCCCAGAACTCCGGGCCGGAAGGCCGACCCTGGGCCGCGACGCCACAAGCCCAGAACACCACGCCGGCCGATCGCCACCACGCCGCGACGACACAGCTCCAAGACGCCGGGCCAGGAGGCCGGTCCCGCTCGTGGAGCGGCTGGAGTCGGGCCGTGGCCCTGCTCGACCGGGCCCGTCAACTCGACCCGGACGAACGTGAGTTCGTTCCCCTCCACGCCGTTGCCCTCTGTCTGAGCGGCCGTCGCGACGAGGGTCTCGCCGTGCTCACCGCGGCGTCCCACTCCGTCCCCGCCGACCGGCATCTCGCCCACGCCCTGGCCGTGATGGCCTGGCACGCGCTCCCGCCCACCGACGCCACCGGCAGGGAAGCGGCCCGCGCCTGGGCGCGCTGCGTCTCGCTGTGGGCCGGGCTGCTGCACGACACCGCCTTCTGGGAGCGGCTACGCGCCGATGCGGTCGAGCGCTACGGCACTCCGGTCGACGACGGGGCCCTCGCCACGCTGCGCACCGATCTCCAGGCCCGGCTCGAAGCACTCGTGCCCGAGGGCAACGGCGAGGGCAGCAGCGTTGGCCGGCCGTCTCCGGAGGTGGTGCTGAGCCGCGAGAGCGAGGCGGCACGGCTGCTGGCGGAGGCCGGCGGGCTATCCGTGGCCGTCGGTGCGGCGCCCCTGGTCTGCGGTCCGTTGCGGATCGTGGAGCTCGGCAGGGAAGGGGAGTTGGGCGCATTCGTCGCCGAGGCGGGTGAGGCGGCTTCGGCGCTGCGCCGGGCCTTCTCACACCTCGGTTTCGCCCAGGCCCTGCTCCGCCTCGACCGGCCCCAAGAAGCACTGACGGCCCTGTCCGGACTCCGCTGCCCCAGCTGCCGCGCCCGCGGCACCGCCGGCGACGAGGTCCCGCGCCGCGACCGCCCCCCGGCCGCAGGGGCCCCGGGCCACCACCCGGCGGACGGCGCGCAGGAGACCGTACGACCGCCGGACCGGCCGAACGAGACAGCCGCGCACGCGCCACCACAGTCACAGCCACCGGCACCGGCACCGGCACCGGCACCGGCACCGGACGACGGCACCGCACCCCGGAGCGAGGCGACACCCGCTCCCGGCTCGGGACACCAGCCGGCCCCCGACCAGGGCGACACCGCGCGCTCCCTCCCCACGGGAAGCACCAGCCTGGACACCACCCGCCCCGCGACCGCGGCGACCACGACCGGGCCGCCGTATGCGACACCGGTTGCCCCCGCTTCGATGCGCGGAATCCGGCGTACGCCGGGCAGGACGGCAAGCGGGGGATGTTGCTGCGGGACGGGCGGGTGCTCGCCTTGGAGGCGCGGCTGGCGTTGGGGCGGGCGGCGTTGTCGCCGACGTCGCCCGACGTCCGTGCGGCGGCCGCCAGTTGGCGGCGGGCGCTCGCGCACGGGCGGGCGCTGGAGCGGGTGGCGAAGGTCGAGGACACGATCGCGGGCACGGCGCTCGCCGCGGCCAAGGCCCTGCACCGGGCTGGTGACATCGACTCCGCGGGCACGACACTGGAAGCTGCCTACGGGCTCCTCGGCGAGGGACAGCACGAGCGGCTGAAGGGGCAGTTGGCGCGGGTCCTGGCCGACCGGGGCATCACGCGGGCCAACCGTGATCCGGAGCGGCTGGAGTCCCCGGCCGCCGATCTGCGGCGCGCCGTCGAGCTGAACCCGCATCTGCTGCGCGCGCAGGTCAATCTGGGCCTCGTCCTCCGTGTACTCGCGGCCCAACTGCGGTGGTCGGGCAGCCTCGCCGGCTGCCGGGTCCGGCTGCAGGAGGCGGTCGACCGGCTCACGGCCGCGCTGGGACACTTCCCCGGGGACCCCGAACTGACCGAGCTGCATGAGCAGGCCGGCGGCGATCTCGCGCGGGTCCGTGCGGAGTTGGAGCAGGGGCGGATCGGGGGTCTGCCGGGATGACGGAGTACGAGGAACTGCGCTTCAGGGTGCGCCCGGTCGGCGTCAACCGCCATGTGGTGACCGTGAGCGGTCCCGGCGGCGCCGCCGACGTCATGACGGTGGACGGGCGGCCCGAGGCGTACCGCGAGCGGTGGGAACGGCTGATCGAGTCGGAGCTGGGTCACGCCCCGACGGCCGGTGAGCACGCCGCGGCCCGGCTGCGCGACCTCGGCCGGGACGTGTTCGGTCTGCTGCTCGGCAAGAGGGCCGAGGAGTACCTGCGGGCCGCGCACGCGCATGTGCGGCGCATGCAGCCGCCGCGCGGTCTGCGGCTGCGCTTCGATCTGCCGCCCGAGCTGCGCTCCCTCCCGCTGGAGGCGTTGTGCGCGCCCGCCACCAAGCCGGGTCAGGCGCCCGCGCTGCACGACGGGCTGTCGCTGGTCCGGTCGCTGCCGGGCGGACCGCTCGGCGGCCGACTGCCGGAGCCGTACGACGAGCCGAGCCGGATCCGGCTCCTCGTCGCGCACGCCTCGCCCAGCGGCGAGGGGCAGCTGCACGCCGAGGCCGAAGTCGAGGCGCTGCTCAGGGAGTTGCCCCAGGTCGCGGTGGAGACCACGGTGGTGGCACGGGCCACGCGCGAGCGCCTGGAGCTCGCGCTGGGCGACCACTCCGACCTGCCCACGGCCGTCCTGCTCATAGCCCACGGTTCGTACGACGGCGAGTACGGCAAGGGCGTGGTGCACCTGGAGACACCGGGCGGCGGCACCGACCGTGTGCCCGCCGACCTGCTGAGCGGGATGCTGCTCAGGGCGCCACGGCTGCGGTTGGCCGTGCTCAACCTCTGTTCGGGGGCGGAGAGTTCGCGCACCGAGCCGTTCTCGGGGCTCGCCCAGGCGCTGATCGAGGGCGGGGTGCCGGCCGTGGTGGCCATGCACGGCAAGGTGAGCGACCGGTCCGCAGGCCTGTTCGGGCCCCGCCTGCTGAAGGGGATCGCGACCAACCAGACCATCGACGCGGCGATGGCGTCGGCCCGGCGGCGCATCTCCTACCTGCCCGGGCTGACCGCGGCCGAGTGGGCGACGCCGGTACTGTTCCTGCACGAGGAGTGCCGGCACGGCTGGCTGTTCAAGGCGCGCGAGGTGCGCGACGACGAGCGTGCCGCGCATGATCCGCTGCGGCAGGGCGCCGAGGCCCTGCGGGCCGTCCGCAGCTTCACCGGACATGTCGAGGCGGCCCAGCTGATCGAGGCGGCCCGCTTCCACCGACTGGGCCGGGACTGGCAACAGGTGTTGGGCATCCTGGGCACCGATGCCAAGAAGTTCCGGGACGAGCAGCGGCTGCTGCTGGCGGAGGCCGCGTACGAGCTGGCCTGGCCGAAGGTGCAGGAGCTGTGCGAGCTGCTGGCCGCGGAGCGGGCGGAACCGGCCGCGCAGGCGCTCGCGCGGATACGGGAGGCGCTGCCGGGCGAGGAGAGCGCGTGGCTGCCCGTCCTGGACAAGGAAGTCCGAGACCTGGGCCGGCTCAGCGGACTGCTCGACGCGGCGTACTCGGCCGGGCGGAACGCGGACTGGGCCGCGGCCCTGGGCCGCTGCGAGGAGATCCTCGCCGAGCGGCCGGGCGGCTTCGGTGACACGGTACGGCTGCGCGACACCGCCTGCGAGGAGCTGGCCATCGCCGAAGCCTGCACGGGTGCGGCCGCCGCCTCGGCCGCGGGCGACTGGGCCGCCGCGTCCGCCGCCTACGCGCAGGCTCTCGGCCGACGGTCCGATCACGCCCCGGCCCTCGCGGGCACCGCCTACGCGCAGGGCCGCGCCGCCGAGGAGGCCGGAGACTGGCCCGCAGCCGCCACCGCGTACGGCCACTGCCCGGCCCTGCATGACGCGTCCGCCCGCGCGGCCTACGCCCGTGGCCGCACCGCCGCCCGCGCCGACGACTGGCCCACGGCCCACCACGCCTTCACGGAGGCGTCGGCACTGTACAGGCGCGGCGACTTGAGTGCGCCGGACACGACACCGCCCGGCGTGCGCAACGACGCGTCCGCCCCGAACGGGCGCACCGGCATGTCGACTTCGGGCGCGGCGAGCGACGCGACCGACGGCGACACACGACTCGGCGCGACCGCCCTCGACGTACGACCCCACACACGAGCCCCAGACGCGGAATCCCACGCGGCCGACGGCGACGGACGATCCGGCACAACCGACCTCGCCGCACGACCCGACACCCCGACCGCGAACGGACAACCCGGCCCACTCACCCCCGACGCGGAGCCCGACGCAACCGACAGCGACGCACGATCCGGCACGACCGCCCTCGACGTACGGCCCGAGGCGATGCCGCCGGACGAAGGGCCCGACGCGGCCGCCGGTGGCGCACGCTACGACACGCATCTCCGGTGTCCCCGATCCCTCCACCTCCCCGCCTGGTCCGCCTACGCTGCCGGGCGTGTGGCCGAGGCCGAGCAGCGGTGGGGGGACGCGGCCGGGCGGTTCGTTCTGGCCGACGGCTTCCCGGACGGGGCGTTGCGGACGCAGTACGCCCGCGGCAGGGCGGCCGCCGAGGCCGGCGCGTGGCCCGACGCGCTGGCCGCGATGGAGGCGGCGGCCGTGTTGCGCGGGACGGAGACCGACGGAGCGCTCCCGACGGCTGCCGACGCGGACCGGCACGCCGGGTCCGTCCGCGCCACCGACGAGCCCCGGTCCGCCCTCGACGCGCCGGAACCCGGCCCGGCCTCCCTCCCCGACCCCGACGCCTGGCTCGGCGTACTCCGGCAGCGGGTGCACGAGAGCGCGATGGCCGCCGCCGAGGCCGGTGACTGGAACCGGACCCTCGAATCCCTGCTGCTGCTTCCCGACGCGTACGAAGACACCCTGGCGCAACGCCGGTTCGCCGAAGGGCGGGTCGCGGAGGCCGCCGGGGACTGGGCGGTGGCCGCCGCGGCGTACGCGGAGGCTGAGGCGGGACACGCGGATGCTCGGGCGCGCCGGCACTACGCCCTTGGGCGGAGGTGCGCACTGCACGAGGAATGGGACGCGGCCAAGGCGCACTTCGCCGCCGTACCCGCGCGGATCCACGACTTCCCGGAGCCGCCCGCCGGGCTGCTGCTGTACGCCCAGGGCCGGGCCGCCGCCGCGCGAGGGGACTGGAAGGCCGTCGTGGAGGACTTCGGCGGGCTGCCGGACAGTCACGCGGACGGGGATGTCGGGCACCGCCGCAAGTACGCGCGTGCCCGGCTCGCCGAGCAGCAGGAGGACGCGAGGCCGGACACCTGGACCTCGGTGCTCGGGCATCTGGACGACGTACCGGACGAGGCGCTGGACGGAGCGGTGGGGTTGCTGCGGCGCAAGGCCGCAGGGCTGCACGCGCAGAGTGTCGGCGACTGGGAGCGGACACTTGAGCTGTACGAACCGTTCATCGCCGACGAGGAGTTCGCACGGCTGCATCGTTACGCGCTGGCCCGGCTGCACGAGCGGGCGGACCGGTGGGCCGAGGCGCTCGCCGCGTACCAGGACCTTCCCGACACCCACGGCGACACGGCTCCGCGGGCCCAGTACGCCGAGGCCCGGGTCGCCGAGGCGGATGCCGTGGGCGCCGGGCCGTGGCGTGCCGTGCGGGAGGCCTACGAGGAGTTGGCGGGCGCCTTCGCCGACGACGCCGGTTTCGCGGACGCCGCACTGCGTGCGCAGTACGCGCGGGCCAGGGTCGCGGAGGCCGAGGGCGACTGGGAGGAGGTCTGCCGTGCGGCCGACATGCTGCGCGCCCACGCCGACGCACCCCGCCTCGCCGCCTACGCGCGCGGACGGCTGGCGGAGAGTCAGCGGGACTGGCACCGGGCCGTGGAGGCCTTCCGGGGCTGTGCCCCGTATCGCGACGCCGGGCCGCGGCTCGCCCACTGCGAGGGTCGGCTGCTGGAGGAGCGGGGTCTGTTCGCGGCTGCGGCGGAGGCGTACGAGCGGGCCGGGGCCGGCCACGAGGACGCCGGGGCACAGGCCGTGCGGCTGCGCGGGGTGCTGCGGGCGCTGCCCTGGGTGGACGGCACGGTCGGCGAGCCGCTGGTGGCCGACCCGTTCGCGCTGCGCGACACGACGTTCCCGTATCTGGCGCTGCGGGACGCGGGCGTCGGCCCCGGTACGTCCATGGACGCGGTCGGCGAGATGTCGTTCGCGCTGATGGAGCGGGACGACACCACCTGGACCTGGCCGGAGCGGATGGCCTGGGACCGGCTGCGGGTGCCCGCGCGACGGCTCGAACTGGACGCCCTGCTGTACCGCTGGAACTCCCCGTCGGCGGTCCGGGAGGCGGTCGCGCGTCTCGTGCCGGACGACGGGCCCGATCAGCTGGACGCGCTGTGCGAGCGGTTCTCGCGTGACGCCCCGCTGCTGCTCCTGCTCGCCCGGGGTCGGGGGGCGGCCGTCGAGGCATGGGAGCAGCGGCTCGCGTCGGCACCCGGGGACATGGCGGTGGCGCACGGGCTCGCGGTCGCGTGGCTGTGGCAGGCGTGGGAGCTGGAGCACAGCGGCGCCTGGGAACACGCGGTACGGGCCTGGGAGGCGGCGCTCGCCCACTGGGCGGCGCTGCTGAGCGACGAGGACTACTGGGACGGCTGGCGTGCCGAGCGGGCGGGCTGCTACCAGCGGAACGTGACGCCCGACGAACTGGCCCGGCTGCGCTACGACCTCAGCCGACACCTCTTCGAGCGGCTGGCCGCGGGCGAGCAGAGCCACACTGAGCAGGGCAGGCCGGAACAGGCGGAGGCCTACCGGGCGCTGACCGCCCTGTTCGAGGCGGAGCTGGGCGGGGCCCGGGTACTCAAGGAGGTCGGCGGGCTGCCGTCGGTGGCCGGCACGGGCGGCGCGCTGGCCTGCGGCCCCCGCTATCTGCGCCTGCTGCGGCTGGAGACGGCACTGGCCGAGCGGGCCGCCGAGCTGAGCGTGTCCGCACAACAGGGCCAGGATCCAGGTGAGTTGGTGGTGCGTCAGCTGCGCTGGGCGTTCTCGGAACTGTCCCACGCCTACGCCCTGTCCGAGACGCACCGGTTCGAGCAGGCGCTGGATGCGCTGCCCGAGCCGGCCACGCTCACCGAGCTGCCTGAGGACTGCACGGGCCCCGCTGCCGCGGCCGAGCCCAAGGAGCACATTCGGGAGTGCGGCCACTGCCAGGACTTCGTACGCCGCAATCCGGCATACCTCGGGCTGCGGCGGCGTCGCGCCCGGTTCGTGCAGGACCGCGCCGCGCTCGCGGTGCACGCCCGGCTCTCGCTGGCGCAGGCGGCGCTCACCAGCGGCTCCGGCGGGCTCGACCTGGCGCTGGCGCACTGGACGCAGGCGGTGCGGGTCTCGACGAGCGCCGGGATGGCGGCCCGTACCAAGTGGTCCGTGGTGCAGATGGTGCTCGGGCGGATCGAGGCGCTCATCAGCACTCCCACCGAGCAGTGGGGCGCGGCCCTGGACACGGCGGTGACGCTGGTCGAGCAGGTCAAGCCGGTGTTGCAGCCGCTCGCCCGCGATCTGGCGGGCCAGTTGGACGCCCAGCTGTCGCAGGCCCTGTCGATGCGTGGGGTGTGGCGGGCCTCCTCGCGCAGACGCTTCGGGCTGCCGCTGGACGTGCCGGCGGGGGAGGCCGATCTGCGCCGGGCCCTGAAGCTGAACCCAGAGTCGGGCCATGCACGCGACAACCTCGTACGGGTCCTGGTGTTCACGCTCGACGAGCGCACCGCCGACCCCGTCGAGCAGTTGCTGATCCTTCAGGAGGCGCTCGGTCTGCTGCACACCGGTCTGCGCCGGCAGCTGGCGCATCGCTACCGGGAGACGCTCGCCGAGACGCTGAACGCGCTGGAGCGGATCGTGTCCGCGCGGATCGGCATCGGCGGCCTGGCCGACCTGATGCGGGCGATGGCCCAGGAGCAGCCCCCTGACGAGTCCGATCTCGCCGCGCTCGCCCGGCAGTTGGCGGACCGGGCGCGACGGGAGCTCGCGGACGGCGGCAGCGTCCCGGTGGCCCTGCATCTGCTGATCCGCGCCGTCCGCGCGGACACGTCGGCGGCGGAGCTGCGCAGTCTCCTGCTGGATGTCGTCGCCCGCTTGCGCGACACCCTGCGGGGTCCGGACGAGGCGGAGGAGGGAGACCGCAGATGATGATCGAGGACCCGGCCGACGGGCCGGGCAGGACCTCGCCGTACACGGTGCTGGCCGCGGTGGGCGTCACGCCGCGGACGACGCATGCCGAGATGCAGGACGTGTCCTTCGAACTGCAGGCCCGGCGGCTGATGTCGCCACAGACCCAGCAGGCGTGGAACGACCTCCGCGACACCCGCCGCCGACTGCTGCTCGACCTGCTGATGTACGACGTCGGCGACGGGCCCGACCACGACCGTCCGGAGGCCGCGGACTGGCTCGACCACGACCGTCCGGAGGCCGCCGACCGGCCCGCCGGGCCGCCGGCGCCGTGGGCGGCCCGGCTGCTGGACGATCTGATCCGGTTCGACCGTTGAGCGCGAGGAGTCCGATGACCGAACACGACACGTCGGCCGCCCGGCTCGGCTACGACCACGCTCGGGAGCTGGCCGCCCGCGAGGTCGCGCACCGGGCGCGCCTGGAGCGGCTGTTGCTGGTGTGCGCGAACGCCCTCGACGACTTCGACCGGCTGCTGGCCGACGGCCCGGTGCGGGACGGGCAGGCCTACCGGGGCAGCCTCCGGCTGATCGCCGACCGGTTCGAGACCGCGCTGCGCGGCGAGGGCCTCGAACCGATAGGTGCGGCGGGCGAGACGGCGGATCCGGACACCCATCACGTGGTCGGGGTACGGCCGTCGGCGATGGCCGGCGAGGACGAGGTGGTCGAGGTGGTGCAGCGCGGATACCGCTTCGCGGACCGGGTGCTGCGGGCGGCGCGGGTGGCGGTCGCCGTACCGGCCGGCGAGCAGAGTACGCGGGAGAAGAAGGGGGAGCAGGGATGACGGCGATCGGAATCGATCTCGGCACCACCAACAGTGTGGTGGCGCGTTACGACCCCGACCGCGGCGAGGCCCGGGTCGTCCGCAACGGCGAGAGCGACAACCTGACCCCGTCGGTGGTCGGCCTGCTCCGCCGCGACGGCTCGGAGTCGCTGCTGGTCGGCCGGAACGCGCTCAACTGGGCGGACCGGCAGCCCAGGGAAACGGTGGTGTCGGTGAAGCGGCTGATGGGCCGCGACTTCACGGACGCCAAGGTCGCGCGGGCCCGAGATCACCTGGCCTACCAGATCGTCCCGGGGCCGGACGACGATCCACGTGCGCACGTGGTGTTCGGCGGGCGCACCACCACGCCGGCCGAGGTGTCCAGCGCGATCCTGGGCAAGCTGGTCAAGGACGCCGCGCGGAACCTGAACGAGGACGTGACGCACGCAGTGATCACTGTCCCCGCGTACTTCGGCGACGCCCAGCGGGCGGCCACGCGGGAGGCGGCGGAGCGCGCCGGGATCACCGTCAAGAAGATCATCGACGAACCGACGGCGGCCGCGATCGCCTTCGGCCTGGACAAACCGGGTGGGGAACGAAGCCGCATCCTCGTCTACGACCTGGGCGGCGGGACGTTCGACATCTCGATCCTGGATTCGGTCAAGGGCCATGACGGCAACGCCCAGTTCGCCGTGCGCAAGTTCTCGGGCGACGACTGGCTGGGCGGGGACGACTTCGACCAGGCCGTCGTCGCCCGGATCGCCCGATGGGTCCAGAAGGAGTGCGGGGTGGACCCGTCCGGGGACGAGCAGTTCAAGTTCACCGCGAAGAAGTTCGCGGAACAGGCGAAACGGGAACTCAACGACTCGCCCGAGGCCGTCATCATCATCCCGGCCGGATACAGCCGCGACGGTGTGGTCGTCGACGTCGACATGACGCTGACCCGGGCGGAGTTCAAGGAGCTGACGGATCCACTGGTGCAGCGCACCATGGACCTGGTCCGCGAGACCCTCGAGAGTGACGGGCTGAACCCGGCGCAGATCACCGACGTGCTCCTGGTCGGCGGCGGCACGCTGACCCGGTCGGTGTACGAGGCCGTGGAGGCCCTCTTCGGCCGGGAGAAGGTCCGCCGGGACATCAACCCCATGGAGTGCGTGGCGCTCGGCGCAGGCATCCTCGCCGGGACCCTGGACGGGGTGGAGTGCCCGGCGCACCGCTGCGGCACCGTCAACGACGAGTCGGCGACCGCGTGTTCGGCCTGCGGCACGAGCCTGGCCAACGCCCGTGCGGTCGGCACGACCGGCCTGTACGAGGTGACGGGCGTCGCGATGGGCATCGGCGCGGTCCGCGGTTCGCAGCGGGACGTGTTCGTGCCGATCATCGAGAGCGGCACCGCGTACCCGCTCCCCGAGCCGTGCAGGAAGACGTTCCAGGCGACGGACAGCCGACTGATCCGGGTCCCGGTGTACGAGGGCAACAGCCCGGTGGCCAGCAAGAACGACGAGCAGGGCGTCGTCGAGTTCGAACTCCCGCAGGAGATCGACGTCAACCAGCGCGTCGAGGTGTCGTTCAACTACGACGCGAACCGGACCATCACGGTGACGATCACCGTGCCCGGCACGGACATGCAGACCACGGCCCGGCCCAAGCGCGAGAAGCCCCGCACCCCGCCGCCCGCCCCCGTGTACGAACCGGACAGCGCCACGCTGCGCCAGCGTCTGGAGTACGCCAGGCGGGACGCCGAGAGGTTCCTGCAGAGGTACGGCGGTTACATCGAGGACCTGCAGGAGATGAAGGTCCGCCGGGATCTGCAGCAGGCGGAGCTGGCGCTCAGGCAGGGCGAGAGCGGGGAGTACAAACGGCTCACCGAACTGCTGATCGACGACATGTACCACAACTGCGGATACGCCAGTCAGTTCCTGCACGCGGAGGAGGCCACGGACGGCGCGCCCCCGGAGACGGCGGGCCTGATCAACGAGGCCGTCGGCTATGTGAAGCAGGCCCACGCCGAGGGCAACCGTCTGCTGGCCGCACAGCAGGCCCGCAATCTCGCCAACCTCGTGGCACAGGCGTACGACGCGCGCCGGGTGTCCGCCCTGCGGGACACGGAGCGCTTCGACGGGATCCTGCGGGTACTGGACGACGCGGGGGACACGTGACGGCGCCGCCCGGCCCGGACGGGCAGGGGCTCGAGCCCGGTCTCGGCCTCGGTCTCGACTTCGGCAGTACGGGGCTGCGGGCGGCGTACGGACACCCTGGAGGCCCGGTGCGGCGGCTGGTGCTGTCCGGTGCGCGATGGCCGTGGCTGCTGTGCGAGCCCGTGGTCGCCGGGGCACTTCCGGTCACGTTCCCCAGCCTCAAGAGCCGTTTGGGCAGCGGCCGCCCGATGGTCGTCGGCGGGGTCCCGAGGACGGCGGACGAACTGGTTGCCGGCCTGCTGCGCGAGGTGCGGGAGCAGGTCGAGGCGGCGGCTGGCAGCCGGGTCTCGCTCACCGTCATCAGCGTCCCGGTCGGCTACCGCTCGGCGCAGCGCACGGCCCTGCTGGAGGCGGCGCACGCGGCCGGGCTGTCCGAGGTGCGGCTGATCGGTGACGCGATGGCCGCGGTCATCGGGCACACGGAGGGGCGGGGCAGCACGACGTGCCTCGTCTACGGCCTCGGGTACGGCGGGTTCGAGCTCGGGCTGGTGCGCGGTGCCCGGGACAGCTACCGGGCGCTCGGGCACGAGACGGCGGCGAGCACCGGGGGCCGGACGTTCGACGACGCGGCACTGACCGCCGCGATACGGGCCGTGCGGGGCCGGTCCCATCAGGTCGGCCTCGACGGGACGGGCTGGCTGCGGCTGCGCGCGCGGGTGGAGCGGATCCGGGAGGAGCTGGGCGGCACCGCACCGCCGGAGGGCGACGCCGCCGCGCTGCTCGAACTGGACCTCGGCGACGGCTACACGGAGCAACTGCGCTTCGACCGCGATCAGTTGGACGCGTATCTGGAACGCCATGTGCGGCGGACCCTCGACCGGGCGCAGACGCTGCTCGACCAGTCCGGGATGGCATCGCGGGACGTGGACATGCTGCTGCTGGTGGGCGGCGGGACCCGGCTCGAGGCTGTCCGTTCCGGGGTGCGCGGGCTCGGCCGGGACACGGTGCACGCACCCGGCCACCTGCTCGCCACGGGCGCCCTGATGCACGCCTCCCAACTCGCGGGCGTATCGCCGGCCAGGCTCGACACGATGGTCCCGCAGCCCGCCGACGTACTCGACGACACGCTGTCGGACGCGCCGCGGCTGTCGGTGACGCTGCTGTCGCCGCCGGCCGGGGCCGGACCTCTCGACGCAGGTCCCTCCTCCCCGCCCCCGCCAGATGCTCTCGACGTGGGCCGGGCACGGCAGTTGGCGGAACAGGGGCACACTGCTCAGGCCCGCGCACTCCTTGAGACGATCGTGGCCGAGGCACAGGCCCTGCTCGGTTCCCTCGACGCGGCCCCGGTCGTCCCGGAGGAAGAGCCGGAGGACACGGACGACTGGGCCGACCGCAAGGCGGCGCGGCGGCTGTCGGCCGCGCGGGACCTGCTGACGGAGCGCCGGTTCGAGGAGGCGGTACGGGCCTCGCACGCCGCCTGGCAGGTCGCGCGGGACGGCTCGTCCGGGCCCGTCGTGCTGGACGCGATGATCGGCGTGCACTGCGCGGCGGCGATGGCCGACTCCTCGCCCGAGCACTTCGCCGACGCCGAGCGCTGGCTGCGCTGTGCCTACGGTCATGATCCCACCAACGCACGGGTGCGCGAGCTGCTCGCCGAGCGCACCTACCGGCACGCGGAGCGGCTGGACGGGCGCGGGCGGCGCGACGAGGCCGTCGAGGCGCTGCATCAGTGCCTGTCCTGGAATCCCGAACACACGGACGCCCAGACCCTGTTGGAGCAGTTGACCCGCCGCGGCAGGAACCAGCGGGACAGGGGCGGCGTCCCCCGCTGAGGAGTGACCGGCAGATCGCAGGAGCACCGGCCCACCCGGTGCTGAGTCAGGAGAATCGCGCTTGCCCACCGCACCCACACCCCCCGGATCGCCGTTTCTGGACCGCAAGGTCCTGGGCAAGGAGCTGGAGGAGCTCCTCAACCAGCACTCCTCCCGGCTTGCCGTGCGCAAGAACGAACTGACCGCTCTGGCCGACGACTTGACACACGGCAACCGGCTCGACCGGTGGGCCGAGATCGACCTCGTCCATTCCTACGTACGCCCCGAGACCGTCACGGCCCCGCCGCCCGCGGCCCTGGCCCCGCCCTGGTGGCGGCGGAGCCCGGGGTACGGCGCGTTGGAGGCCGTGCTCGGCGTGCTCGTGTTCATCCCGCTGCTGGTGACCTGGTTCGGGCTGCGGGAAGCGGTGCGCGCCTACGGGGAGTTGAGCAAGGAGAGCCCCGAGCAGGCGACCCGCCCCTTTCTCCAGTTGTGGCAGACCGGCTTCGACGGACATCTGTCGGCGATCGGCCGCTTCGAGAACGTGGCGCTCATGGCCGTCGTACTGATCACGCTCTTGGTCCTGCTGTCGGTGTGGCACGCCCGTGCCCGGACCCTGACGGAGCGGGAGGAGGAGAGCCGGGAGGCCGAGGACGAGCGGCTCCTCGGGTCGCTCGCCGGGCTGCTGACCCGGGTGCAGATGTGCCTGACGCCGCACCGGGCCGCGTCTCCGGACCAGTTCACGAAGGAACTCGCCCGCGCGGTACGGCAGTTGCAGAACCTGTTCAAGCAGGCCGACGGCAGCCACCAGAAGCTGGTGGACAGCGCCACGGCGGTCGGCGACGCCACCGACGCCCTGCGGAAGGCGGCCGGTGCGCTGTCGGCCGAGGTGCCCGGCATCGCCAAGGCCGCCGACCGGGTGGAGGCGGCGGTCAAGGCGAGCATGTCCGCCTCGGACCAGGTGCGGCAGGACAGCAAGGAGGCGGCCCGTACGGTCGCGGAGCGGGTGCAGGCCGCCGGCGACGCCATGCAATCGGCGGTCACCTCGCTGGTCACCGCCCAGCAGGCACTCGCGGCGAAGTCCGACGCGGTGGCGCAGTCCGCCGAGCGGGCCGCGCAGGCAGTCGCGGCGGGCGCGGGCCGTACGAACGACGCTGTCGACGGCATGCGCGAGGCCACCGAACGCTGGGACGCGGCGGCCGCGCACTGGCAGGACGCCGCGGCGCGGCTGGACCAGGGCATCCGAGTCCTGTCCACGGGACAGCTTCCGCCCGGGCAGGTCAACGGCGCCCGTGTACCGGCGCCCTCGAGCGGTACGGACGGCGGTGACATGTGAGCGCTCGTCCCCGGCGCCGTACGCGCGGTCTCAGCGTCGTCGTGCTGGCGGGCTGGCTCTTCGCCGACCTGCTGCTGGTACTGGCACTGGTGTCGATGGCCGACCGACCGGACCCGCTGGCTTCCCGCCCCGAACCACCGGGCCGCCCCTCCGCCCCGCCCAGCGAGTCCCCGACCCCCACACCGACCGGGCCGCAGGGCGTGTCGCGCACACCGCAGCAGTTCCGGGTGAAGGGCAACGACACCGACGGCCTGCTGCGTCAGATCCGGTCGGGCACCGACAAATGGCGCGGGCGCACCGCGGCGCTGGTGCTGACCTTCGGCGGCGGCCAGAGCGGCACGTCGTACGCGCACCGTGTCAACGGGCTGCTCGGCAAGGCCCGACCGGAGATGTTCGTCGGCCGGACAGCGACGGACGACTTCCACGACCTGAGCGAGTCACCGCAGAGCGCGGTGGTCCGCGTGTACTTCTACACGCAGCCGGGCGAGTGAAGTCCGGTCCCCCGACGGCCGATTCACGGCTGCGATGAATGACGCACGACGAGCGACACACGACGAGGAGAGGACCGAACGCGGTGGCACAGCGGCAGTGGCGTCCGGGCGAGCGGGTGTCATCGGACGAGGGATCGTCCCGGCCTCCGCTGCCGGACCTGCCGTGTCTGCCCGCCATGCGCGGCTACGGCCGGCTGCGCGAGGCCCTCGACACGATCGGCTTCCGGCATGTGGCCGACGCGCTGCGGGCGCCGACGGCGGCACGGCACGCCTCGTTCGGCTCTCTGCCGCAGGCCGAGACCGACCGCGGTTTCCGTGTCCTGGACGGCTTGTGGTTCCCCGGCCGGGGCAATCTGTGGCAGCGCGTGGACCTGGAGTACGTCCGGAAGGTACGCGCCGACTGGCTGGCCTCCGGCGATGCGCGGGCCGCCGAGGCGGCGGGCGTCGTGGACACGCTGGAGGCATACGTCCGGCACGAGCCGATGGGGCTGCGTCGGCTGCTGCTGTGGCAGCTGGGCTGTCTGCTGCGGGACGGCTCCGACGGGGCCACCGAGGAGGCGGCCGTCGCGCTCGGCGTGCACCGGGACGAGGCACGACACCTGGCGGCGGCCGTCGCGGCCGGTTTCCCGGCTGCCGGGGACGCCCGCCGGGCCGCCGAGCGGCTGGGCGACATGTGGCCGGGTGACCGGCTGCGCGAGACCGAGCGGTTCGTCGCGGAGATGCACGACACGGGACGGGACCCCGCTCTCACCCAGCTCCTGGAGTCACTGCGCGCCCGCTCCACCGAGGTGGCCCGCCTGACAGCCGGGGCAACCCGGCTGGCGGCCAACGGTTCCGCCCGCGCCGCGGCCTCCGCCTGGCTCGGCGCCGCCCGCCGAGCCGCCGACGACTCGGGCATCGAGGCAGCGCTCCTGGCCGCCGCGGCCCACGCGGCGGACACGGGTCCGGCGGACACGGGGGCCCGCCTGGAAGCCACAGTCCACGAGCGCACAGTGACCCTCACCTGGCCGCCGGCACGGTCCCGGGCGAGCGGGGTGACGTACCGCTTGCTGCGCTTCCCGGACGGCTCACCGGGTGCCGCGACGGATTTGAGCCAGGGGGCGGCGACGGACGCAGCCGGGACGGCGGGTGCGGTCACGCCGGAGAGCGCGGATGTCCCCGTGGGCGCGGACAGCACCGGTTCGGCGGGCCGGCCTCTGCGTCGTACCGACGCGGACGCCCCCGTGGGTCACCCTCTGCGCTATGCCGTGGTCCCCTTGCGGCGGGGGCTGATCGCTGCCGTGCCGTTGGTGTCGGCGCCCGTCGTCATCGCGCCCGACGTAGCCGGTGTGACCGTGACGCTTGTGCCGGGCGGTGTGCGGCTGCGCTGGGGTGCCCCCGATCCGGCCTGTACCGCGGTGTCGGCGCACCGCATCGCGGACGGCGCCCCTGCCGTGTCCGTGACCTGCGGGCGGGACGGGTTGCTGGATGTGCCGCTCGCCCCGGGCGACTACACGTACGAGGTCCGCTGTGGCTATCCGGGGCCCGGCGAGCAGACGGAATGGTCCCCCGGTGTGCGGGTGGGGGCCAGTGCCGAGGAGTGGCCCGGGCAGGTGGAGGACCTGACGGCGCGGTTCGTCGGGGACGGCGACCGGGTGGCGCTGACCTGGCGTCCGCCCGACCGGGGGCGGAGCACGGTGCTGCCCTGGCGGAGCGTTCCCGTGGGGCCGGGCACGGATGTGTCGGGGCGGGCGGGGCTCACCGTGCCGGAGTCCCCTGCGGACCCGGAGCCGTCCGTCGAGGTCGCCGTGCCCGAGCGGTCGCGGCTGCGGATGACGTCGGTGAGCGTGCTGGGCGAGCGGACGGTGACCGGTCCTGACGTGGTCGTCGAACGCCCCGGGATGGTGAGGGATCTGACGGCCCATCGCATCAGCGCCGACCGCGCCGCCGTGCGGTTCGACTGGCCGGAGCCCGCCGTGCTGGTGGTCGTCAGGTGGGAGGGCGGCGGGCGCCGCGAGGAGCGCCGGGTGGCCCGCAGCCGCTATCTCGTCGACCAGCGCGTGTCGTTCGACGTGACGCCGGACGCCTACCGGTTCACGGTCGCGGCCCTCCCCCGTCCCGACGCGCTCGCCGTTCCGGCCGACGCGGCGGTCGTGGACCTTCCCGCGGTCCCGGCGCCGCCTCGTCTGCTGCTGCCGGCCTTGTCGGCCTGGTCTCCCTCGTCGTACGGCTGGTGGACGCGTTGGCGCCGCCGGTGGCCGTTCCGCATATGAGAGGTGTGAGCGGGGTGAGAGGACCGCAGGATCTCAGTCCTGCACGATCGCCTCTGCCCCACCCCCGAATTCCAACCGCAGTCCGGTGCTCAGGCCGACGGTCTTGCCGGGGTCGACGTCATGGACGGATCCGTCCGCCCGTCGTGCCGTCCAGCGGTGCCCGGTCCGGTTGGTGATCCCGAACCGCCCGCGCTGCTTGGGGTGTTCGGTCACCTCGGCGACCACGGCGGTGAAGTCGTGCCGCTCGGGGTCGACGTCCAGGTGGTGGGCGTACATCCGGGCCTGTGCGCCGAGCCGGATCGACCGGGGCTTGCTGCGCGAGGTCGCCGTACCAGTGGCCAGACACAGGCGCGGCGGCAGGCTCAGACGGCGCCCGCAGCTCCAGCAGACGGGGGCGGGCCCGTCCGGTTCCGTGAGGTTCTGCCGACCGCAGCCCGCGCAGAGGCAGATCGTGTCGAGTACCTCGCTGAGGGTGTCCCGCCACTGCCCTTCGCGCACCCGCCGGGAGGGGTTCTTCAGTCCGTCGGTGAAGGTCTGCTCGAACAGTCCGCGCAGGACGGGCGGGAGGGCTCCCCAGGTGGCGACGACGGTCTGCTGCTCCTCGGGCACCGGCCGGTTGCGCACGTCGGACGGGTCGTAGATGAAGACCGGATCGGTCCCGTACAGCTTGCGCCGGGCCCGCTCGTCCAGGCAGCGGATCTGCAACGACAGTGCGCCCTCCAGCGGGTGATGGTTCATCAGCAGCAGGAAGAGCAGGACGGCGAGGGAGTGGAGGTCGCTCTGGATGCCGGGCTGGGCGGTCTTGTCGCCGCGCACCAGTTCCGGCGCCATGAAATCCATGGTGCCGGCTACGCCCGCACTCTCGCCCTCGACGACCGCGTTGTCGTTGTCGCACACCAGGACGTCGCCGGTGCGCGGGTCGAAGAAGATGTTGCCCCAGTTGATGTCGCGGTAGGCGATGCCCTTGGCGTGCAGGGCGCGGTAGGCCTCGACGGTGTGCAGGGCCGCCATGACGAGGGTGCGGGTGGTGGTGGCGGCGAGCGCGGGGTCGCGGCGGAACAACGCGGGCAGGTCGTGGAAGCGGGCGGGTCGTACGTCCATGAGGTAGCCGAAGCCGGGCTGCTTGCCGTCCGCGTCGACGACGATGGTCTGCGGCCACAGGAAGCGGTCGTCGCCCCAGCCGCGCCCGATGAGCCCTTCGAGGATCTGCCGCTGGCGGCCGTCGGCGAGTTGGGGGTAGTACCACTTCACGGCGCGATCGCCCTTCCGCGTCTTCACCCGGTAGACCTCGCCCTGGCCGCCGGAGCCGAACATCTCGGCGACCTTGACCTTCTCCCCCTCCTCGGTCACCAGGGTCTGCCCGGCGGCGAGCATGCCGTTCACCATGCGGTTCCTCTCGTGGCTCATGTGTGTGGCGCGTCGTTCTGCTGGAGCGCGGCCTCGAACGCGCCCACGAGTGTCGTGTCGTCCCCGGAGTACTGGGCGGCCTGCCCGAGCCACTCCGGCAGCCGGGTCCGTAGGGCGGGCATCCCGAGTTCGGTGGCGCGGCCCTGCACTCCGGCCGCGAAGTCGAGGAAGCCCTGGTGGTCGGTGAAGCTCTTGGACAGTCCGTCGGTGGAGAGCAGGACGCCCGACGGGCCCTCGTTCGTGAGGGGCTGCCAGTGGCAGCGTGCGCGGTGCCAGGACTCGGCGGCGCACAGGGAGTCCGTCTCGTCGCCGAGGTCGGGCCCGGTGTACAGAGGGGTGTACGGCGTGCCGACCGCGTCGAGGACGACGATGTCACCGTCGCCCAGTTGCCAGCACACCAGCAGCCGCCGGGTGAGGACAGCGCCGACGAGGGTGGCGCCGTACGCGGTGAGGTCCGGGCCCTTCGGGTTCTGGGCGGAAGGGTCGGGCAGGCCGCCGTGGGCCGGGGAGTTGCAGTCGTGCAGTGTCGCGCGCTCGTACCAGCGGTGGGCCACCTGTTCGGGCAACCGCCGGGCCTGGGCGCGCAGTTCGGTCAACGTGGCATACCAGCGGCCCTCGTCACCGTCCTGCTCGGCCGTGTCGTCGTACGCCACCGCCGCGCACGCGAACTCCCGTGCGCACGCGACGAATTCGTCGACGGCCCAACGCGCACCCAGGTCGCTGCGGAAGTGGGGCGCCGAACCATGGCCGTCGGCCACGGCCAGGACGACGGCCTCTCCGGCGGCGACGTGCCGTGCGGCGCAGCGGTCCTGGCTGTATTTCTTGCCCGCACCCTTCACCGCGCCCTCGAGCAGTTCCCACCGCCCCGGCGGTGTCACGCCACTGTTCACCAGATGGGGTCTTCGTCCTCGTCCTTGCCCAGCGCCACGGGCGGCGGGGCCTGCATGGGACCGGCACCGTCGCCGTCGGCCTTGGGGGTGGAGGCCTGCTTCACTGCCGTGGACATCCAGCGGATCGCGGCGGCGAGCTGGCGCGGGTTCTTGGCGTGCAGCGGTTCCAGCTCCGGATTGGCCAGGAACTCCTTGAGCATGCTCTTGTCGGCGTCGTCGCCGATGGCGAGGGCCACCCGCACCGCACGCTTGCCCCAGGGCGTGTCGTCGATGGCGCGCAGCCCGGAGCGCCAGTCGTCGGTCGGCTGACCGTCGGAGACGAGGGCCAGCACCGGCGGCAGGGCGCGCTGCGGCATGGGCGGCGTCTGCAGCGCGCCGGCCGCGAGCCGGAACGCGGCGCCCATGTCCGTGCCGCCGTAGGTGTGCAGGTCCTCCCAGGTGAACTGGTCCACCGGGGTCGGGTCGTTGATGTGCCAGCTGGCGCCACTGGCGAAGGAGACGGCCCGGACCAGCAGGGTGGCTCCGGGGTTGGAGAGGGCGGCCTGCTGCATCTCCGGGATGGCCTCGCGGATGGCGAAGTTCAGCTCGGCGATCTTTCCGTTGATGCTCATCGAACCGGAGCAGTCCAGCAGCCAGATGAAATGGACGGGACGGCTGGCCATACTGCCGCCGGGCAGGTCGAAAGTTTCGCTCACACGTGTCCTCTCCCCCGAGACCGGGCGTATGTCCGCCCGGGAGTTACGTCGTCAAACCCTTCGCGGGCAAGCCTAGTTGAGAAGCAGGCGGAAGATCTGGCGCGTGGCACGATTGCCGGGAAGCGGAGCGCTTTCCGGGATCATCCGTGCTCGCGCGCGCCCCCGTGGTGACCCTTCAGCCGATGGCTCCACTTGTTCCAGGCCTGCACCCACTCCTGGCCGCCCGTGCGGCGGGACAGCACGGTGGCCACCTCGTCGACGCCGCGCTCGCCCAGCTGCGCCAGCACGGAGCCGATGACGTCGTCGGTCAGCTGGTCGGCGGCGTCGTACCAGCTGCGCCGGGCACCGTCCCGGCGTTCGTGCCAGACGATGAACAGAGCGGCCACACGCCGCGGTTCACGCAGCCTCGCGGGGTCCAGGGCGCCGCCCGAGCGCTGGGCGTCGGCCACGGCCCGTCGGTAGTGGCCGAGCAGCCCCTTGCCGCGGGTGGCGACATAGTCCAGCGCGTGGGTGTCGCGCACCTCCTCGGGATCGGCCCGGGCGATGCCGTATGCGACCCATTGGTCGACCGCATCCCGCAGCACGCTGTCCAGGCCCCCCGCGTCGTGCTTCAGGACGGGCAGGAGCTCCATGACGCGTCCCAGCCGTTCCCGCCCGTGCGCGAGGTCGTGGGCCAGGACCAGAAGTCGGGCGACGGCCAGCTCCCCCGAGTTGAATTTCCCGGAAGTGGCGGTCTCGCGCGCGAAGTCGATGAGCGCGGGGGTGACTCGGGCCGGGTGCTTGAGCCAGTGGCAGAGGCGGAGCTCCAGCTGCTCCTCGACGATCAGCCGGGGGGAGCAGACCTCCGTGACCCTGCTCTGGTCATGCGGGCTCGGCTGACCGTTCGGCGGCCAGACCAACGCCCACATGATCCGCAGGATGGCGCCGTCGGGCACCTTGCCGTCCAAGTGCCGTCGGGCCAGCTCGACCCAGAGCTCGGCGCCCGTCAGGCGGTGCGGATCGCGGCTCAGCTCCGCCGCCGACGCGGCGAGGCGTACGGCGAGCGGAGCCCCGTCGAGGTGGGTGCGCAGCCAGTCGCCGTGCGGGGAGCGGGCCAGGTCGCGCACTCCGCGGATACGGCGCTCGGTGGGGTCTTGGGCGAGCCGTTCGAGGACGCGCCGGACCAGCCCGCGGTCCCCCAGCGCGTCGAGCAGCGCGACGGCGTCGGCGCAGTTCCCCCGCACGTCGGGGCGGCTGAGGGCGCGGGCGAGCAGCGCCACGGCCTTGTCCATGACCGCGCTCTCGCCGACCCCGGAGGCGAGCAGGCCGCGCAGCGGCTCCTCCCAGGCGTCGAACCTGTACGGCAACAGCTTGCGCAATTCCTCTTCAGGCGCGGGACCGTGTTCGCCGCGCAGAGTCCGCCAAGCCCCGTCGTCGAGCGGCAGGTCACGGCAGGACTCCAGCACCGCAGCGGTATCCCGCGGGCCCGCCGCCTTCAGGCGCCGCCGGGCCAGTGCGAGGGAGAGCTGCTGCACCGCGTCCCGCTGGTGTCCACCGATCCGTTCGCAGATCTCGGTGAGGAATTGCTCGTCGTCGGCGTCCAGCCGGTCGCGCTCAGCCGCGTCCGTGGCGGCGGCCGCGATCTCCCGCAGTACGTCGCTCCGGAGGGCGGCAAGTTCGTCCCAGGAGCAGGTGGCCAGGGCCCGGCGGGCGAGCGGGAGCAGAGCGAAGGGTTCGTCGCCGGGCCGCGGGGACGCCCCCTGGTGCCAGAGCCACGCCGTCAGCTCGGCCCAGGCATCGGTCAAGGGCGGGCTGCCCGGGCCGCCGAGGCCGTCGTGGACCCGGTAGAGGTGGGTGACGGTCGGGGCGTCGGACCTGTCGAAGACCTCCGGGTCCGTGTCCGGGCCGATCCCGAGGATCTGCTGCGGGGCGCCGCCGGGGTCGGCGGTGGCGGTCGTGAAGGTCAGCGACCGTGCGTGTGCCTCGGGCAGCGAGGCGCAGGCCAGGGCGATCCAGCGGGCGACGGTCTCCTGGTCGGGCTCGGCCACCACGATCTGGCGGCCCGCGGGGTCGGCGAACAGCCTGCGCACGTCGGCGAGGAAGGGGGCCACGCGCGGGGCGTGTTCGCGCGCGTGTTTCACCAGCAGCGCCTCGTCCCAGCGCCTGCCGGGCTCCGCGAACGGTTCGTCGTCCGGCCGACGCAGAGTGACCGGGCGCCAGGCGTCGACGGGCCGGCGCGGCCAGGTGGCACCGTCGTCGCCGTCCACATACTGCGCGTCGACGCGCAGTCCGGCCGACTGCTCGTCCGGGCGAACGCTGCACAGCAGTCCGCCGCCGTCCCGGTGGGGCAGGCGGGTGTAGCTGAGGGCGGCTCCCGCAGCGGGCTCCGCGCGGTGCGTGGCGGCGATGATCCGTTCCATCAGGTGCTCCGGCACGCCGTCGGGCACTGCGGTGACCGGGGTGAGCCGGTCGGCGCCGGTGTCGGGATCGCGGCGGAGCACGTAGCTGAGTTCGCGGATGGCCATGCCCCCGATTCTGGCGATCTGCACCCAACGGCGCAGGCGGACGCGGAAGTTGGGCGCGGGGCGCACGGAAGCGGAGCGCTCCGCGTCGGGGACCGGCCCGCGCCCCCGACCTACGCCCAGGGACCGGTCGCCCCTGCCTCCCCTACCCTCCCCCACTCGCGGCTCCGCTCGAGCGGGGGACCCCCCTCACCCCTGGGTCTGCGCCCCAGCCCCCCATCGGCCTTGCGACCTCGTCCTCAAACTCCCCCAGCCACCGCTGGGGGTGCCCTCGGACGGCCTGATTTCAGCTTGCGGTGGCGGCTCGGCGGACACGTCCGGCGAAGGCATCCTCGCCTCCACCGGCGCCACCGTGCTGCTGACCGCCGGAACCGCCGCCGCCCTGCTCGCCGGCGGCGGCGCAGCGATCCTGTGGCGCCGCCGAGTGGCCGCGAACGGAGCGGCGACAGAGTAGCGGCGTCAGCGCCGCGGAAGCCCGACGGCCGGACGGGCTGATTTCAGCTCGTCGTGGGGGTCCCCCGCTCGAGCGAAGCCGAGAGCGGGGGAGCTTGAGGATCAGGCCGTCAGGCCGATGGGGTCCGGGGTGTAGCCCCGAAGGGGGTCTGAGGGCTACGCCCCCCAGCGGGGTTCCAGGGGCGGAGCCCCTGGTGGTAAGGACCGTACGTGTCAATGCTGTTGGGGCTTCTGCGGTGTCGCCTCACTCGGGCGTACGACCACGTACCCCTCACCCTGCAGCACCAGCTGCACCGCCTCCCCCGAGCCGCCGCGCAGCATCGAGCCGATGGACTGCGAACGGTGCAGGGACGTCTGGAGGTTGGCGGTCCAGCCGACGATCGCGTCCGTGTCGACGTACACCGGGTACTGCGGCGAGACCGGGATGACCAGCGGATTGCCCTCGCAGACGAGGCCGAGCCTGCCCTGCCCGGTGAAGACGCTGTTGAACAGGCCGCCACCGGTCATGCCCGCGCCCTTCACGGTCTTGATCTCGTACGACAGGGAAGCGTCGAAGCACAGGACGTTGCGGCCGTTGACGGTGAAGACGTCGCCGGGGTCGATATCCACGATGAAACAGTTCTGTGCCTCCTGCGCGAACCAGGCCTCTCCCTGCCCGCGGACCGCCATGAGCGGCAGCCCTTCCCCGGTGACGGCGCGCTTGAACATGCCGCCGACTCCCTGGCCCTTGCGCTCGAACTGCAGGTTTCCGCGGTAGGCGATCATCGCCCCCTGTCGTGCGAGCATTTCGCCGTTGATCATGTATCGGATCGACTTGGCGTTCTGCACGCTCATGCCCACGGTGGTGGCGGGCTGCACCATGTACTCGCTGGAAAAAAGATCACCCTTCATTCAGGCATCGTGTCCCGGACGTGCACGTTCCGCCAAGAGTTGTCGCCGCGACGCGCCGCAGGAACGCGGACGTACACGCACCGCGTGAACGAAGGGCGGGGCGGCCGACGCCCGCTCGCGTCGGCCGCCCCTGTGGGGGGTGGCGGTCTGTAGCTGCCAGAAGGTCAGCAGCAGGTCGTCATGAGGCCCTTCAGAAGGTCAGCTTCCAGCTGTTGAGCCTGCCGGTGTCGGCGGAGGCGACGTCCTGGACGCGGAGCTTCCACGTGCCGTTGGCGGTCTCGCTGGAGGCGTTGACCGTGTAGGTGGTCTTGACGTCGTCGGCCGAGTCCGAGCTGCTGGACTTGAGGCGGTACGCCGTCCCGTCCGGGGCGATGAGGTCGAGCACCAGGTCGCCGCGGTAGGTGTGGGTGATGTCGACGCCGACCTGGAGGGCCGAGGGCGCGGTGCCCGTGCGGCCGGTGACGGCGATCGGGGACTCCACGGCCGAGCCGTTGTCCGGGATGGAGAGGGCCGAGGTGCTGGTGAAGGTGGTGCCCCCCGTGGAGCCTCCGGACCCGCTCACCGCCTGCACCGTCTTGGTCGCGTCCGCCAGACCCGCACCACAGCCGCCTGAGCAAGTACCCGGCAGAGCACGCGAGTTGGTCTTGATCGCGGACTCGATCTGGGCCGGGGTCAGCGAGGACTTCGCCGACTTGGCCAGCGCCGCGAGGCCCGCGATGTGCGGAGCGGCCATGCTGGTGCCCTGGTAATAGGCGTACGACTCCGAAGACGGCCCCTGCGCACCGGAGTTCAGAGTGGACAGGATGCCGTTGGCGGTGGTGGTCCTGGTCTCGCCGCCGGGGGCCGCGATGTCCACGGTCGAACCGAAGTTGGAGTAGTAGGTCCGGGAGCCGGCGCGGTTGAGCGCGGCCACGGAGATGACGTTGTTGCAGCTCGCCGGGGAGTAGTTGGCGGCGTTGGCGTTGCTGTTGCCCGCCGCGACGACGACCGTGGTGCCGCGGTTCACGGCGTTGTTGATCGCGGTCTGGGTGGCGCTGGTGCAGGCGCCGCCACCGCCGAGGCTCATGTTGATGACCTTGGCGACGTTGGTGTTGGCGGGCACGCCGGAGACCGTGCCGCCGGACGCCCAGGTGATGGCGTCGATGATGTCGGAGTCGTAACCGCCGCACTTGCCGAGGACGCGCACCGGGGAGATCTTCGCGTTGTACGCGATGCCGGCGACGCCCTTGCCGTTGTTGGTGGCGGCGGCGACGGTGCCCGCCACGTGGGTGCCGTGCCAGGAGGAACTCTGGCCCGCTGCCTGGCCGCACTCGCCGGCCGCGTACCAGTCGCCCGGGTCGGCCGGGTTGCTGTCGCGGCCGTTGCCGTCGACCGCGACAGCGGGGTCGGCGATGAAGTCGTAGCCGCCGACGATGTTCGCGGCGAGGTCGGAGTGGGTGACGTAGCCGGTGTCGATCACGGCGACGGTGACGCCGCTGCCCGTGGTGGTGTCCCAGGCGCCGGGCACGCGCATGCCCGCGGTGGACTCGAACAGATCCCACTGCTTGCTGTACTCGGTGTCGTTCGGGTCCGCGAGGGGCTTGTTGAGGCGGTCCGGTACGACGTACGCGACCTGCGGGTCGGCCTGGTACTCGGCGACGACGTCGGCGACCGCGGCCTTGCTGAGCTTCTTGCCCAGGTCGACGAGCGCTGCGCCGGTGCCGAGGCGACGCTGGAAGTCGAGGTTCTCGCCCGCGTCCTTGCCCTTGGCCTCGGCGTCTTCGGCGGCGTCCTTGTTCGACTTGGCCTCACTGGCGCCGGACTTGTAGCCGACGATCAGCCGCTCGGCGGGGGCGGCCACGGCGGAGGCGGCGGCCGTGGTCTGCTCGGCGGCGGCAGCCTTGGTCTGCCCGGTGGAGACGGCGGCGGCCGAGGTGGCGGTGCCTGCCAGCAGCGTCGCGGATATCGCGGTGACGGATATCAGCGTCCGTCTCGCGGAGCGTGAAGTACGCAAGAGTGTGTGCCTTTCGGGGGCCGGCTCCGGGGCGAGGCGCCCAGCGCGACGCGACGGAGCAGCGTTCGAATCGCTTCGTCGTCGAAGCGGCGGGGGGTGCGATCGGAAACACGGGTGCGATCGGAAAGACGCGGTGGCCGGCCAGGCGCGAACGACCCTTATGGGGGTGACCCATGGGTCAGCTGTGTTCGAACAATAAGCGGGGCTGTGATCCTCCGGATACGGGGAAAACCCTCGATCCGGGTTGGGGATCCCCCTGCGGGCCGACCGGTTGAGGACCGGAAGACACCGCTTTCCGCCGCTCGGTCCGCTCTCGTCCCGCACCGGGCTGCGGAGCTGCCGGCATTGGTCAAGTCAGGCTGCCCTTACTTGACGTTTGGTCGCTCGCTGAAGGATGCGTTCCAGGAACTCGCCGCGCCCTGCACTCACTTCGTATCCCGGAGCCCTTTCCCGTCGCGGCGTTCTCGGAGCGGCCGGTGCGGGTCGGTCCCGGCGCCGTGCTCACGGCGTGTGGCGGTGAAGGAGTCGAAGGCCGTGACTGCGTAACAGCGAGCCGGTGCCGGTGTCAGGCGTCGGCCGACGCGAGGAACTGGGTGGCGGCGAGTTCGGCGTAGAGAGGGTCGGCGGTCACGAGTTCGCGGTGGGTGCCGACGGCTCGTACCTCGCCCGCGTCCATGACGACGATGCGGTCGGCCATGGTGACCGTGGACAGCCGGTGCGCGACGACCAACACCGTGGTCGTACGGGCGACATCGGCGACGGTGTCGCGCAGCGCCGCTTCGTTGACCGCGTCGAGCTGGCTGGTGGCCTCGTCGAGCAGCAGCAGCCGGGGTCGTCTCAGCAGAGCGCGGGCTATGGCGACCCGCTGACGCTCGCCACCGGAGAGCTTGGTGCCGCGGTGCCCGACAAGGGTGTCCAGGCCGTTCGGCAGCCGGTCGACGAGACCGTCGAGACGAGTGGTCTTCAGCGCGCGGAGCAGATCGTCCTCCCCGGCGTCGGGATTGCCGAGCAGGAGGTTGTCGCGGAGGCTGCCGGAGAGAACGGGCGCGTCCTGCTCCACATACCCGATGGCGGACCGGAGCCTGGACACATCCCAGTCCGCGAGGTCCTGGCCGTCCAGGGCTATCCGGCCCTCTCCAGGGTCGTAGAACCGCTCGATGAGGGAGAAGACGGTGGTCTTGCCCGCGCCGGACGGCCCGACGAATGCGGTCATGCCGCGCGGCGGGACGGTGAAGGTCACCCCGTGGTGGACGTACGGCAGGTCGTCGGCGTACCGGAAGCGGACGTTCTCGAAGACGACCGTGGCGGGTTCGGCGCCGGGCAGGGGCAGCGGCGCGGGTGCGCTCGCCGGCTCGGCGGGCAGCCGCCGGGCCTCCTCGATCCGGGCCAGGGCCGCCGCACCGGTCTGGTACTGCGCGACGGCGCCGACTACCTGCTGGATCGGCGACATCAGATAGAAGACGAACAGCAGGAAGGCGACCAGCGTGCCGATGTCGATGGCACCCGTCGCGACCCGTGCTCCGCCCACCGCGAGCACGGTGATGAACGCGACCTGAATCGACAGACCGGCCGTGTTCCCGGCCAGCGCCGACCACTTGGCGGCCTTCACGCTCTGCCGCCACGACTCCTGGGCGGCGGCGTGCACGGCCTGCTCTTCACGGTGCTCGGCCCCGGACGCCTTGACGGTACGCAGCGCGCCCAGGATCCGCTCCAGTGCGGCACCCATCGCGCCGACCGCGTTCTGCGCCTGTCTGCTGGCCCGGTTGATACGGGGCACGATCACCCCGATCACCACGCTCGCGCCGATCACCACGCCCAGGGTGACGGCGAACAGCACCGGGTCGACCAGACCCATCATCACGAGCGTGGCGAGCAGGGTCAGTCCACCCGTACCGATACCGACCAGCGAATCCGTGGTGACCTCGCGCAGCAGGGTGGTGTCGGAGGTGATCCGGGCCATCAGATCGCCGGGTTCGCTGCGGTCGACGGCGGAGATACGCAGCCGCAGCAGATGCGACACCAGCGCGCGCCGCGCCCCGAGCACCACGGATTCGGCGGTGTACCGCAGTACGTAGCCACCCAGCGCGCCGATCGCCGCGTTGGCGATCACGAGTGCGGACATCGCCAGCAACGCCCCGGTGATGGCCCGTTCGTGCTGCAGATCGTCGATCAAGCCGCGGGCCACCAACGGCAGCGCGAGCCCGGTGGCCCCGGTCATCAACGACAGAACTGCCCCGCCCAGCAGCGCCCAGCGGTGCGGCCGCACATAGCCGAGCAGCAGCCGCCACGGCGGCACGGCGGGCGGAACAGACGGCTCGGAATCCGGCACGGCACTCCCCCGTCTTGCATTGATGACACCCTGACGTGGGTAGAACTGTAGCCGTACGCTGGTCGCCACTGACCTCTACTACGGGGGCGACCACGGGGTATCGCTCGACTTCTCCGAGCAGGCCCGGGAGTCCTGGCGCACCATTTTCGGCGAGGAGGACCAGCAGACACTTCTCATGGGGCACTGGCTCTGCTTCGTGTATCTTCCCCCGGCGTGATCCCGGCACGCGTGGGGGACAGCGAGGCAAGGCACGACCCGGCTCGCCTTTACGCCAAGGACGGATCGGCCGCATGGGCGTCGGCCGATCCGTCCTGGGGCTCTGGTACCGCCGGTGGTGTCGTCGCCTCCGTCGCCTCCGCCGGCAGTTCGGCCCAGACGATGCGGCCGGACCCGCGGGGTGCGTCCCTGACACCCCAGTCGATGCTCAGCATGCCGACGAGCAGAAGCCCGCGGCCACCTTGGTCGTCGGGCTCGGGCTGTCTGCACGCGGGGAGCGTACGGCTGCGGTTCTGGTCCTCGACCTCGACGTGGAGCCGATCCCCGGCGGTGCGGAGTCTGCACACGATCAGGTCGCTCTCCGTGTGCGTGAGCGCGTTGGTGACCAGCTCGGAGGTCACCAGTACGGCGTTGTCACAGGTCTCGCGGCTGATTGCCCATTCGCTCAGCAGCAGCCGCACGTTCCTGCGGGCCTCGGCCACCGAGACGGGGACGGCGGGCAGGCCGAACACGCCTGCCTTGTGGAGGATTTCGTCACCGGAAAGTCGGCCCAGGGACTGAGGGAAGGAGGGCGAAACCATCGCCGTACGCCTTTCGTCTGCAGAGCACAACACTCCTAGTTGCGACCCTTGATCCCCCAACTGGGCTGCGCAGCCCCTTCGTTCACCGGACCGGGGCGTACGACCACTGTGACACCTGCCAACAACGTCCCGCAACCAGCAAGTTGAAAATTGCAATTTGTAGGGCGCAGGCCGCCCCAGTCGCCGATGATCGTGACAGACTGCAATGCGTTGGCCCGGACTACGGGTGAGGAGGTAAGGCGTGACCTCGGAAACCGACTGGGGCGGCGCGCCTTCCGTCCTGCGCATGATCCTCGGCAGGCAGCTCGAGGAGCTGCGCAACCGGGCCGGCCTGACGTACGAACAGGCGGCCACGGCGATCGGGGTGAGCCACTCCACGATCCGCCGGATGGAGTCCGCCAAGGTGGCCCGGCTCAGGCTCGCGGACGCCGAGAAACTGCTCCAGGTCTATGGCGTGAAGGACCAGCAGGAGATCGACACCTTCCTGAAGTCGGTCCGCGAGGCCAACAAGCGCGGCTGGTGGCACACCTACCGTGACGTACTGCCCGACTGGTTCGCCGCGTATCTGAGCCTGGAGCAGGCGGCGTTGCAGATCCGGGCGTACGAGGCGCAGTTCGTACACGGACTGCTGCAGACCGAGGCGTACGCGCGCGCCCTGCTCGGCGCCGGCAATCCGCACGCTTCGGAGGAGGCCACCGAGCGCCGCGTCGCGCTCCGTATGCAGCGCCAGGAACTGCTGTCCCGTCCGAACCCGCCCCGTGTGTGGATCGTGATGGACGAGACGGTGCTGAGGTGGCCGGTCGGCGGACCCGAGGTGATGCGCGCCCAGGTCGACCACCTGATCAGCCTGAACGCGCTGCCCCATGTGACCCTACAGATCATGCCGTTCAGCAACGGTCCGCATCCGGCGATGCGGGCCGGCGCCTTCCATCTCTTCCGGTTCAGGGCCAGGGAGTTGCCCGACATCGTGTATCTCAGCGGCCTGGTGGGCGCTGTGTATCTCGACAAGGCCGACGACGTCCTGGTCTATCGCGAGGCCCTGGACCGGCTGGGCGCGCAGTCGACGCCCGCCAGCAGGACCGAGGCTCTCCTCGGTGCGATACGCAAGGAGCTCTGACGTGCACCACCACCACATACGCAACGGCATGCCGGCCCGTGATCTCGGCGCGCAGGACTGGCACAAGCCGTGGAGCGACGACGCGGGCGGCGCCTGCGTCGAAGTGAAGAAGCTGGGCGACGGAAGGGTGGCGGTGCGTCAGTCCACCGACCCGGGCGGCCCGGCGCTGGTCTTCACCGACCGCGAGATCACGAGCTTCCTGACGGGCGTGAAGGCGGGCGACGCCGACTTCCTGTTCTGATCGACTCCGGGCCTTGAAACGCCCCTGCCTGAAGCAGACTGTCTCAAACACCTCCGTCCCACACACCTCCGTCTGAAACCCCCTTGCTGACCTACGACTTGATAGGAGGGGCCGCGTTGTCCGACAACGGATGGCCTGCCGACCGAATCGACACCGAGAGCGCACACTCCGCGCGTATCTACGACTACATCCTCGGCGGAAAGGACTACTACCCCGCCGACAAGGAAGCCGGCGACGCCATGTCGCGGGAGTGGCCCGCCCTGCCGGTCCACATGCGGGCCAACCGCGACTGGATGAACCGTGCCGTGCGCTGGCTGGCCAAGGAGGCGGGGATACGCCAGTTCCTCGACATCGGCACGGGCATCCCCACCTCCCCCAACCTCCACGAGATCGCCCAGTCCGTGGCCCCCGAGTCCCGCGTCGTCTACGTGGACAACGACCCCATCGTCCTCACCCTCTCCCAGGGCCTGCTGGCCAGCACGCCCGAGGGCAGGACGTCGTACATCGAGGCCGACTTCCAGCACCCGGAGGCCATCCTCGACTCCGCCGAGTTCCGCGAGACCCTCGACCTGTCCAAGCCGGTCGCGCTGACTGTCATCGCAATCGTCCACTTCGTCCTCGACGAGGACGACGCGGTCGGCATCGTCCGCCGCCTCCTCGAACCACTCCCCTCGGGCAGCTACCTCGCGATGTCCATCGGCACCGCAGAGTTCGCGCCCGATGAGGTGGGCCGCGTCGCACGCGAGTACGCGGCGCGCAACATGCCCATGCGGCTGCGTACGTTCCCGGAGGCCGAGGAGTTCTTCGAGGGCCTCGAACTCGTCGAGCCGGGCATCACGCAGGTCCACAAGTGGCATCCGGACGGCAGCGATACGGAGCCCATCCGGGACGAGGACATCGCGATGTACGGGGCGGTGGCTCGTAAGCCCTGAGCTGGGCCCCGTCCTGGCCGCAGGCACCGTTGAATGTTCTATTCAGCATCTCTAGCATCACTCGGTGGATCCATTCACCCACCGAGGAGATCCCGTGCTCTCAGCCACTCGTGTCAGGGGTAGGAGTCGGACGCGGCGACCGGCGATGCTGGTCGCCGCGCTGCTGACGGCCGCGGGCGTGGCGGCCCCGCCGTCGTCGTCCGCGGCGGAGCCGCCGCCGAGCGCTGTTCCGAAGGTGTGGCCGACTCCCCAGAACATCAAGGCCGGTTCGGGTCAACTCACCGTCCCCGACCGGGTGGTGGAGGTCGTCGGCCGTCGGACCGACCCGTCGGCCCGACGGCTCGTCGAGGCCGTTCTGCGCGATGCCGGAGCCGACAAGATCATCACCGTGAGCGCCGGGGACAAGCCCCCCGCCGCCGGGCTCACGGTCTACGTGGGCGGCCCGGACGAGAGCGGCGCCACCGGGAAGGCGCTGACACGGCTGGGCGCCGAGCCGCCGACCGGCCTGACCTCGGGTGGCTACGTCCTGGCGTCCGGGCGCAAGGACGGACGGGCCCTCGTCGCCCTGTCCGGCGTCGACACCACCGGCACGTTCTACGCGGCCCAGACCCTGCGCCAGCTCGTCACCAAGACGCGCGGATCGCGTTCCGTACTCCCCGAAGTGGCCGTGCGGGACTGGCCGACGGCCGCGTTGCGCGGGGTCGTCGAGGGTTTCTACGGAGCACCCTGGTCGCACGCCGAGCGGCTGAACCAGCTGGACTTCTACGGTCGTACGAAGCAGAACGTCTACGTGTACTCGCCCAAGGACGACCCGTACCTGCGGGCGAAGTGGCGCGACGCGTATCCGTCCGCCGAACTCGCCCGGATCGAGGAGCTGGTGGACCGGGCCGACGCCAACCACGTCCGCTTCACCTACGCCCTGTCGCCGGGACTGTCGGTCTGCTATTCCTCGGACGCCGACATCAAGGCCCTCACCGCCAAGTTCGACTCGCTGTACGACGTCGGCGTGCGCTCTTTCGCGATCCCGCTCGACGACATCAGCTACACGAAGTGGAACTGTGACGCCGACGAGAAGGAGTTCGGCACCGGTGGCGGCGCGGCGGGCACGGCACAGGCCCAGCTGCTCAACCAGGTGTGGCAGGACTTCTCCGCCGGCCACGCCGGGCTGCAACCGCTGGAAATGGTCCCCACCGAGTACTCCGACCTCGCCGACTCTCCCTACAAGAAGGCGCTCCGGGAGAAGCTCGACCCCTCTGTGGTCGTGGAGTGGACCGGCGTCGGAGTGATCGCGCCGAGCATCACCGCCGACCAGGTCGAGCAGGCCCGCAAGGTGTACGGCCACCCGATCCTGATCTGGGACAACTACCCCGTCAACGACTACGTCACCAGCCGCCTGCTCCTCGGCCCCTACACCGGCCGCGAACCCAAAGTGGCCGCGGCGGCAACCGGAGTGACCGCCAACCCCATGGTCCAGGGCGAGGCGAGCCGGATCGCCCTGTTCACCTCCGCCGACTACCTCTGGAACCCGGACGCCTACGACCCCCGTACTTCCTTCCTCGCCTCCGTCCGCGACCTCGGTGGGTCCGCGGCGGCGAAATGGCTGCGGATCTTCGCCGAGAACAACTACTCCTCGCAGCTCGACGCGACCGAATCGCCCACGCTCACCCCGCTCATCGACGCCTTCCGCAAGGCGTACGAGGAGGACAGCGGCCTCGACCAGGCCGCCGAGGCCCTCAGGACGTACTTCACCGACATGGCCGCCACGCCCCGCGAACTGCGCGCCCGGCTCGACAACTCGGGCTTCCTGACGGAGACATCCGCCTGGCTGGACAAGCTCGGCCGCTACGGCACGGCGGGACAGACGGCCGTGGACCTGCTCCTGGCGAACAAGCGGGGCGACGCCGACGCGGTCACCACGTACTGGAAGAAGCTCAGGGCCGAGCGCAAGCAGCTGGACGCGATTCCTCAGCAGGTCTCGCCGGGAGTGATGGACCAGTTCCTCTACACGACGGTGATCGAGAACGCGCCCGACCCCGGCGTCGACATCTCCTTCGATCCCGGTTCCCTCGCCCTGAGGCCCGGCGCGACCGAGACAGTGACCCTGGCTCTGACCGACAAGCGGTCCATGTCCGCCCGGACGGTCTCCTGGAAGCTCGACGTACCCGACGGCGTAACCGCCTCACCCGACCAGGGCACCCTGACCGTCCCCGCCGGAGGCAGCGCCTCCACCACCGTCACCTTCACGACCCGGGAGGGCGCCGCAGACGGGGTCCGCTCCGTCGTGGCGACGGGCTCGGCGAACGGCACTGCCGTCCTGGACCGGGCGATCCCGGTCCAGGTCGGCGACGGCGCGGGCACGCCGCGGGCGCTGACGGCCAACTTCAGCGGTGCTTCGGTCAGTTCGATCGACCTGGACTCCGGGAAGAGCACCAACATCTCGGTGGGCAACAACCCCGGTGAGGTGATCCTCAGCGCGGACGGGCGCACCGCCTACGCCGCCAACCAGGGCTCGAACTCGGTCAGTGTCATCGATGTGGCGCGCGGCACGGTCACCGACACGGTCGCCGTGGGGCGCGTCCCCGCCGGGCTCGCGCTCACGCCGGACGGCCGCACGCTCTGGGTCGCCAACTACTCCGACAACACGGTTCAACCGGTGGACACCGCCGTCCTCGAGGTGGGCACCCCTGTCCCGGTCGGCTCCGGCCCGGAGAACATGGCGATCACGCCTGACGGCAGGAGGCTGTACGTGGCCGACATCCACGACAACACCGTCACACCGGTCGACCTGGCCGCCCAGAAGGCCGCGGCCCCCATCCCGGTGGGCCCCCGCCCCTTCAACGTGGTGGCCGCACCCGACGGCAAGACGGTGTACGTGTCCAACTCCGGTGGTTCGACGGTCACTCCGATCGACACGGCCACCAACGACACCGAGCCGACGCTCCTGGTCTCCGGCCAGGCCTACGGTCTCGCCCTGTCCCCGGACGGACGGACCCTGTGGGTCAGCCCCAGTACCGGCGACACCGTCACCCCCGTCGACACGGTCACCGGCGCCCCCGGCACCACGACCAAGGTCGGCAGGTCCGCCTTCGACGTCGCCCTGGACTGGAACGGAGCCAAGGCCTACGTCACCACGGCCGACGAAAACGTCCTGGTGCCGGTCGACACCTCGTCGGGCACCAGCGGGTCGCCTCTGGCCACAGGCGCCTATCCGCTCGCGGTGGCGCTCACACCCGTACCGGTGGAGTAGCCGGCGTCGGCTCGAGACGCGGCGGATGCGCCCCGCGTAGTGCCTCTCCAGTTCCAGGTTGCCTTCGAAGCTGCCGGGGACGTTGGCCGAGACGTAGGCCGGTGGGCGTCGGCCGGCGAGAAGGCGGGAGGCCGCCTCGGCGACGGCACCCGTGCCCAGGGCCACCTCGCTCACCAGCGGTGCGAGCCCGGCAATGCGGATCGGTGGCTCCGCCATGACAGTGGGCAGCAGCCACATGTGATACGCCTCCTGCTGTGCCCGGGACGTGAAGATGGGCCCCTTCGCCCCACCAGCCTTCCCGCTCAGGTCGTGTATTCCAGCTCCGTCATAGCGGCCTGGTGTACCGCCATGGCTACCTGTGACATGTCGAGCCCTTCGAGGTGCCGCACCAGGGCCTTACGAGCCTCCAGGAGCTGATGGCCCAACTCGTCCCCTTCCAGCTGGCCGGGACGAATGACGCGGCGGAACTTTTCGGTTGGTGCTGCAGCGGTCGGGCCGGCGAGGTACAGGCCGGCGCCGATTCTCAGTTGATCCAGACGACCGGGCTGTCGCGGTACGCGTCGCCCTCGTCGAACGAGGCGCCGATGATGGGCGAGCTTTTCGTGGCGCTGAGCGCGCAGGTCTCGTACGACGCACCCTTGGTGGTGAACTCGGTGGGCGCGCCCTCGCGGTCGCACTTGCCCGGGATGTCACCGAACAGTACGACGCCCGTCCCGGCGCCACCTTCCAGCACACCGTCCAGCTTCAGCGACGCGTAGGACAGGTCGGTGCCGCCGACGTTCTCCACCTTCATCTTGATGAAGTAGGGCGTCATTCCCTTCGCCTTCTCACCAAAGGCGGCCATGTCGGCCTCGGCGCCCTTCTCGATCGCCGTGACGGTTACGGCGATGGTGCCCTTCTTCTCGCTCGTGTACTCGAAGGGCAGGACAGCCCTGTCGCCGACCTTGATTTCCGTGCCCGGCGCGGTGACATCACCCTCGGCTGGCGCGGCACTGTCGTCGCCGCTGTCGGCAGTCGGGCTCTCGCTGCTCGGCGCGGACGAGGCCGGGGCTGACGCCGCCGGCGAATCCTGCGCCACCGGCCCTCCCCCGTCGCCGGCGCAGGCCGAAAGCCCGAGCCCCATGGTGGCCAGAGCAGCCGCGAACATGATACGTCCCTTGTGCACTACTACTACCTCACTGGTAACGAGAGCTGTCCGATACGGCAGCTTGGAACGGTCGATGGTTTCGAGAAATGACCGACCACACAGCCGGACATGCCAGAGCGGCTTCCTGACGGCGTTTCGTCGTCGACGCGCACAGTGAGCCTCTTCCATCCTCGGCCTGAGCTGGCGTGATGCAGGCAGAGGATGGCCTGGACAAGGCTCGTGATGCGGGTGTGTGACGCCCCGTGAGACGGACGCGTTCGGCGGGTCAGTCGCAGAGATGGCCCCACGCGTGGTTGGGACGCCAGGTCTTCTCGCCGGAGGACGCACCCTTCCAACTGAAAGTCGCCACCACGCTGAAACTCTCCCGTGGCCGGCTGCACGGGTTGACGGTGCTGGTGCCGGCCAAGTCCTCGGTGCCATGCCAGCCGTCGTAATCCTTCGCGGAGCGCACCGTCACCCAGCCGCTGCTGCTGGTGCGCAGAAGCTTCACGTTGGTGACCTTGACCTGGTAGCTGCCGCCACCGGCGACGTCGGTGATCTTCGCCCGCGCTCGGAAGGTGTCGGCGGTCTCGTCCCACCAGACGGTGGCGCAGCGCTTGACCTGGGTGCCGTAGCACTTCCAATCGCTTGCTGCGGATGCGGACGACGGGGTGATGACGATCGACGCACCAAGCGCCGCGGCGACCAACGCGCCGGTAGTGCGGAACATGTGACTCCCCCTTCTCTGGCCTCGCCCATGGACCTTAGGGTCATCGGGGGCTTCGGACTTTGTCATCCGTGCAGGGAACTTTGTCAGTGGTGCACCACCTCAAGGTGGCGCCGCATCAGGTGAGGGTCCTGCGCGTGCCCGTCGAAGCCGTTGCACAGCGAGAGGGAATCCCGCCACACTGGTGTCGGGAACTGCGTGCCGAGGGGGACTTCTGGGGGAACGGGCCGAGGTACTGTCAGGCTGGCTCGGTGACCGACGCAGACGAGGGTCCGCCTCATGAGCCCGCTCCTGGACACCGCGTTCATACCGCCGCAGGACCGGGAGGAAGTGCTCCGCAACGTGGTGTGGAAATCCATGGTGGAGGGTCTCTTCCTGTCGTCTCTTCCTGTCGTCTCGCCCACCGAATGCCGTCCCTCCCGCCGGGCAACGGCCCGGTGGGAGGGACGAGGTGTTGACCCCTGTCGCGAAAAACGTGAACACTCAGGGGGAGCATGTCCTCCAGATGCTCAAACGAGCGGTGCGTGAACATCACAGTGAGAAGTGCTCACGCCGTGCACCAGTACCCACCAGGTTCGTCGGCCGACTGCCACGTCCACCGCTGCAACGCCCCATCCATGGGCATGACATGGGATCCGCTGTCGCTCCAGACAAGCGTGCGCCGATGAAGTCGAGCCCAGCGATTGCCCTGGCGGATCCATCGTTGCCGGTCCAGTCATCCACTGCATGACCGTCCGACACCCGTGACGCCGTCCGGTGTCGATGCCGCCCCGGCGAGGGCGGTGCACTTCCGGACCACGCCGTCCTGCGATGCGGCGGGGAGCAGGCGCTCAGCCCCAGCCGGGTTCGGCGGGTACTCGGCAGCGCACCTTCTTCCCGATTGGCGAGCGCCGTACGTGCCATCCCGGCGCGAGGAGGTCGACCAGCCCGAGCCCCCGCCCGGTCTCCGCCTCCGGGCTGTCGAGCGGCGTCGCTCGGCGCCTGGGCAGGGTGCTGGGGTCCGGGTCGTGGACGTTCACCGCGACGCCGTGCGACGTCACGTACACCTCGACCACGAGCGGTACGCAATCGCCGTACGCACGAACCGAGTTGCCCACCAGTTCGGAAAGAACGAGCTGTGCGGAGTCGACGGCGTCGGCCCCAACGCCCTGCGCCAGCAGTTCTGTGCTTGTCAACTGCCGTACCTGACACAGGTTCTGGGACGAGGCACAAACGTGTGCGGCGAAGCCGTGAGGGCGGGAGCGCAGGTAGAACCCGGGGATGGTCGGTGCAGCGGGCACAGCGGGTGCGGCTGTGTTGAGGATCGTGAGGTGCGGGCTGAGGGATGAGGTGGGGTGCATGGCGCCTCCTTGCGGCCACGGGCGTACCAGACCAAAGCAACTGCATGCTCCGGCCGCCGACTTGACTTCAGCATGACGATTTAACGCACCAACTCGCAAACTTGTCACCCGAAATGCACACTCGACTCTTTGTTCTCGTCGCTTCGACCGTGCAGCCGGTGCCATGCTGTCGCCATGCCAAATGCGCGCCCTGTTCCCACCGTCCGCCGCCGACGCCTCGGCCAAGCTCTGCGGCAATACCGCAACTCGGCCGGCCTGAGCCTCGACGTCGCAGCACAGACGATGGGCTGGATCGGCCCGAAGCTTTCGCGCATCGAGACGGCCAATGGCTACATCCGCCCTGCGGAGGTAGCCCCTCTGCTCAAGGCGTACGGAGTGGTCGACCCTGAAGTGGTCTCGGCGCTGGAGGCCCTGGCCAAGGACGCGCGCAAGCAGGGCTGGTGGCAGACGTACAGCGGCATCGTCTCCCCCTCCTACGCCGACTACATCTCCCTGGAATCGGACGCCGACACCATCCGCGAATTCGCACCGCTCCTCATCCCTGGGCTGTTGCAGACGGCCGCGTACGCGCGCGAGAGCATCGCGGCCAACGCCATCACGCGCACACCGGAGGAGGTGGCGGCGCTGGCCGAGGTACGTCAGGCCCGCCAGGCCGTACTAACGCGTCCCGACGGGCCGCTGAAGCTCTGGGGCGTGATCCACGAGGCTGCACTCCACCAGCGGTTCGCCCTTCGGCCCACGACAATGCGCGAACAGATGCAGCGGCTGCTCGACGTCGCGGACATGCCTCACGTGACCCTTCAGGTGATGCCCCTGGAGGCGACACCGCACCCAGGGAACGTCGGCGGTTTCAGCGTGGTCAGCTTCCCCTCGCCGATGCCTGACGTAGTGCTACTGGAGAATCTCATCGGCTCGTCCTATGTTGAGGGCGTCGGCGACGTTCGGACCTTCGCCGATGCCTTCGAACGCATCGTCGCGGCAGCGCTCCCGACCGATGACTCGTTGGCTCTCATCGCCCGCATCCAGGAGAAGCAGCGCAAGTGAGCAACAACCGCAAGCCCGACCTGCACGCCGACCTGACCACGGCCGTATGGCGCAAGGCATCAGCCAGCGGCGGGGAAGGGAACTGCGTCGAGATCGCCGACAACATCCCCGCCCTCGTGCCGGTCCGCGACAGCAAGCGCCCCACCGGGCCAGTGATCACCTTCACCGCCCACGCCTGGCGCACTTTCATCGCCCACCTGAACTGAACCCGACGACGCCCATAGGCCCAACGCGGGCAATCGCCCCTGCCGGGCCTGATCTCGGCGCCGGGACCCCCCGAGCGAGGCCGTGCCGCTGGCGCCGTACCGCGTCGGCTCAGCTAGCCGTACGGCGGATCCGCCCCGCATAGTGCCTCTCCAGCTCCAGGTTGCTCTCGAAGCCACCGGGAACGTTGGCCGAGACGTAGACCGGTGGGCGGTGGCCGGTGGTGAGCAGGAGGGAGGTCGCCTCAGCGACGGCCATCTGGACCAGCATCACGCCGGTGAGTGTGGACAGGGCGCATACGGCGCCGCCGTCGGGGAGTTCCAGGAGGGCGTCGCCGCGGGGGGCCGCGTTGTCGAGGACGACGTCGGCCAGGTCGGCGAGCTTCTTGCCGCTGGGGTGGGCGGCGGGGACGGCGTGGGTGTGGGCCACCGAGGTGATGGCCAGGAGGCGGTGGCCTTGTTCCTTGGCGTGCAGGGCCATCTCCACGATCACGTTGTTCACGCCGGAGTTGGAGATGATGACGAAGAGGTCCTCGGGGCGTGGGGCGGCGAGGTCGTAAATCCGCCGCGCGACACCGGACTTGCGCTCCAGAAGCGGGTCGTCGAGGACGCCGGCGTCCTCGCCGCCGTACAGGACCAAGTCGGCGATGCTCAGCCGGTTGGTGGGCACCAGGCCGCCGGCGCGGCCCGCGACCTCCAGGACGATGGCCTGGGAGTGCCCCGTACCGAAGGCCTGGATGACGCCGTCCGCGCGCACGCAGTCGGCGATCAGCTCGGCGGCGCGCCGCACCTCGCCGCGCGCGGACCCGGTGATGCGGTCGAGGACCGCCAGGCTCTCGCGCGCGAAGCCGTCGGCGCTCACGGAGCCGGCGTTCACGGAGTCGCCGTTCACGGATTCGACAGACACGGGGTGCTCCCCACCGGTGGATTGAACCACCATCGCGTACATCCCTACGTGAATGAATAAAACACACGGGGCGATCGTCGGGCAACATCACTCCCCCCGCCCCACCAACCGTCCTGCACCCGTCCTGCACCCGTCCGGCACCCGTCCGGCACCCGTCCGGCACCCGCCGGGTCCCTCCGGTCCTGAATTTCAATCACGGAGTTATACGGTGGCTGTCACATTCTCGGCAGCCAGCACCAAGGAGATCGGATGCCCCCGACGGACGTCACCTCACTCATCCGCACCGAGCTGCCCCGGCTGGCCGGCTCCCTGCGGAAGGTGGGTGAGCTGATCCTGGAGGATCCGGCGGGCGTCACGCACTGCTCGGCCGCCGAGCTGGGCCGCAGGACCGGGACGTCCCAGGCGACGGTGACCCGTTTCTGCCGGGCCATCGGGCTCGACTCGTACCAGCATCTGCTGATCGAGCTGGCCCAGGAACGAGGGCGCGGCGAGGTCTCCGACTGGGGCAGCGCCGAGATCGGACCGGACATCTCCCCGGACGACGACCTCGAACGGGTGGTCCAGGTCGTGGGCAGCGCCGACCTGCGCGCGGTGCAGCAGACCATCGACCGGATCGATCTCGACGCGATGGAGCGCGCGGCCCAGGCCGTCGCCCGCGCCCGGCGCATCGACGTCTATGGCGTCGGCGGCAGCGGCGCGGTGGCACAGGAGACCGAGACCAGGCTCTTCCGCATCGGCTGCTCGGTGCGCGGCTGGACCGAGGTGCACGCCGCGGCCACCTCCGCGGCCCTGCTCACCCCGGCGGATGTCGCCGTCGGCATCTCGCACTCGGGCGCCACCCGCGAGACCATCGAGCCGTTCGAGCTCGCCAAGGAGCGCGGTGCCACCACGGTGGCGATCACTTCCGATCCGCGCTCGCCGCTCGCCAAGGCCGCCGACATCCGGCTCATTTCCACCTCCACTGAGACCATCTTCCCTGGGCGCACCGGCAGCATCGGTGGCCGGCACTCGGTGCTGGTCCTCATCGACTGCCTGTACGTTCGGGTCGCCCAGCTCTCCTACCAGCGGGCGAGCGCGTCACTGGCCCTGACCGACCACATCACCCCGCGGCATGCGGTGAAATCCCGCCGTACGCGCTGAGACGGCCCTTGTACGGGGCCCGCCCTGCATGGACGAACCACCAACAACGCGCATGCATGGTTGTTTGAACCATCCCCCCGGTGTCAGGATGTGGCTCTGCCGAGCCCCCTCGTAGGAGACCCATGCGCGTCACCTCTGTCGAGTCGACCGAGCTCTTCGTCGGAACCACCGAGCAGCCGCGCCAAGTGGTCGCCGTCGGGCTGAGCCACCTCCCCGGCCGGACCGTCCGCCTCAGTGTCGAGGGTCCCGGCGTGACCGGCGAGACCGAGGCCACCGCTGCCGAGGACGGCACCGTGCGCGCCGAGATCCCCGTGGTCACCGATCTGTCCGTCGGCGAGCGTCGCGCGATCACGGTGACCGCCGCCGACGGGGACCGACTCGCCCGAGACACAGGCGAGTTCACGGTCGCTGAGCCCGGCTGGACCATGTTCATGGTCAGCCACTTCCACTACGACCCCGTCTGGTGGAACACCCAGGCCGCGTACACCGAGACCTGGGACGTCGCCGACGACCCCGCGTCGAGCGGACTGCCGGCCCGTACCTTCGACTCGCGCGGCCAGTCCGGGATGAGCCTGGTGCGGGCCCACTGCGATCTGGCGCGGCGCGATCCGGCGTACACCTTCGTGCTCGCGGAGGTCGACTACCTCAAGCCGTACTGGGACGCCTTCCCGGAGGAGCGGGCCTTTCTGCGCGAACTGATCCGTACCGGTCGCGTGGAGATCATGGGCGGTACGTACAACGAGCCCAACACGAATCTCACCGGTGCCGAGGCGACCGTACGCAACGCCGTGTACGGCGACGGTTTCCAGCGAGCCGTCATGGGCGCGTCCCCCGAAACCGCCTGGCAGCTGGACGCCTTCGGGCACGATCCCCAGTTCCCCGGGCTGATGGCGGACGCGGGGCTGAGCTCCAGCTCGTGGGCGCGTGGGCCCTTCCACCAGTGGGGGCCGACGCTGTCCGTGTTCGGGGAGGAACCGAGGGATCCGAACCGGATGCAGTTCCCGGCGGAGTTCTCGTGGATCGCTCCCTCGGGGCGCGGGCTGCTGACCGCGTACATGGTCAACCACTACGGGGCGGGCTGGGCGATCGACAACGCCCCCACCCTCCCCAAGGCCGAGCAAGCCGCGTACAAGCTGTTCAAGGGACTCAAGCAGGTGGCGCTCACGCGCAATGTGCTGCTTCCGGTCGGCGGGGACTACGCGCCGCCGTGCCGTTGGGTGATGGACATCCACCGGGACTGGAACGCCCGTTACGTCTGGCCCCGCTTCATCAGCGCGATCCCGAGGGACTTCTTCGCAGCCGTTCGCGCGGAGCTCGACAAGGAAGGCCGCAAGGCCTCGCCGCAGACGCGGGACATGAACCCCGTCTACACCGGCAAGGACGTCTCGTACATCGACACCAAGCAGGCACAGCGGTACGGGGAGACGCTGCTCGCCGACGCGGAGGCGTGGGCGACGCTCGCCTCGATGGTCACCGGGCATCCGTATCCGGAGGCGGCGCTCGACAAGGCGTGGCGGCAGCTGGTCTACGGCGCCCATCACGACGCCATCACCGGCTCCGAGTCCGACCAGGTCTATGTCGATCTGCTGACGGGCTGGCGGGAGTTGTACGACCTGGCCGGGACGGTGCACGCCGACGCGACCGACGCCCTGGCCCGGCGGGTCGCCCAACTCCCCGGCGGAACACCGGACTTGGTCGTCTTCAACGCCGCCACCCGGGAGCGGCGGGACGTGCTCACCGTGGCCGACCCGGGTCTCGTACCGCTCGACGACACGGGCCTGCCGCTGCCCGCCGTACGCGACGACGACGGCCAACTCCGCGTGGTCGTACCGCAGGTGCCGGGCATGGGCCTGCGCGCCCTGCCGCTCGCCGAGGGCTCCGTGGCCGGGTGGGCGCCGGGCGAGGGGACGACCATCCGCAACGAGTTCTACGAGGTGACCGTCGATCCGGGGCGCGGCGGGGGCGTGAGCCGGTTGCGCGCGATGACGGAGGGAGGCCGCGACCTGCTGCGCGCCGGGGACATCGGCAACGAGCTGGTCGTACAGGAGGAGTACCCGAGGCATCCGCGTTTCGGCGAGGGCCCCTGGCATCTCACGCCGACCGGCACGACGGTCGCCCGCAGCCGCGAGGTGACCGCCGATGTACGGGCCGAGCACTCCCCCGCCGGATCCCGCATCACCGTCACCGCGGATCTCGGCCTCTTCCGCTACACCCAGCGGCTGTGCCTCTGGAAGGGGATCGCGCGACTCGACGTGTCCACCACCATCGACGGTTACGACGGGGCCGACCGGCTCATCCGGGTGCGGTGGCCGTCGGACGTGCGGGGCGGGCTGCCGGTGCACGAGGTGGCGGACGCGGTGATCGGGCGCGGGTTCGGGTTCGTGGACGTCGACAGCGAACGGTTTCCGTGGACCTTGGACAATCCGGCGAACACCTGGTTCGGGCTCGGCTCCACCGCCCGGACCGAACTCCGGGACGACGCGGGGACGTTGCTCGGGCACCGGGCGATCGGTGTCGCCGAGTTGATCTATGCCTCCTGGGAGGAGGCCGGCGAGCTCGGGGCCCCGCTCGCGGCGGCCCTCGTCCGTGCGGGTGTCACGGCGACCTCGACGATCGCGGACGGTCCTCGGTACGGCGACCTGGAGATCGACTCCAACCTCCCCGACATCCGTATCGCCGTCGGCGCCCCCGGCCGCAACGCCGTGGTCGCCGAGGCGCTGGGCTGGGACCCGGCCGCGGGGCGCGAGCTGCGGCGGCAACTCGCCGAGCGGGGTGTGGCGGCGGTATGGGTCGCGCCGCGCGCGGGGCTGCGCGAGGAGTGGGTGCCGGGGGCGGACCTGCGTGACCTGGAGCGGCTGCCGCTGCTCGTGGTGGCGGGTGCCCGCCCCGAGGACGACGCGAAGGCGGTCGCCGAGCTGGTGGCCGACCTGGAGGACGCGACGGTACGGGCCACCGCGGCGGGCGGTGGCGAGGCCTTGCCACCGGGTGACGCCTGGGACGGCCGCACCTTCGCCGTCCTCAACCGCGGCACGCCGGGCTGCGTGGTCACCTCCTCCGGCGACCTCTACATGTCCCTGATGCGCTCCTGCACCGGCTGGCCCTCGGGCATCTGGATCGACCCGCCCCGCCGCACCACCCCTGACGGCTCGTCCTTCCAGCTCCAGCGCTGGTCCCACACCTTCGAGTACGCGGTGATGGGCGGCGAGGGCGACTGGCGCGAACTGCAACTCCCACAGACGGGCCATGAGTTCAACCATCCGCTCACGGCGCGGTTGCGTGCGGCTGCCGGCCTGACGGCGGACGCCCCCGTACTCCCGAGGCGGACGGCTCTGCTGGCGCTCGAGCCGGAGGGGCAAGTACTCCTCGACGCCCTCAAGCCGCTCGGCTCCCCACTGGCGCGGGGCAGCGCGACACCGGCCGACCCGGCGCTTGGGATCGCGGTGCGCATGCACGAGGTGTCGGGCCGCCCGGTGCGGGCGCGGGTGCGCGGGCCACTGCCTTGGACGGGCGGCTCGCGTGCCGACGTCCTGGAGACGCCGGGGGAGCCACTGGTCCCGGAGGACGGTGCTCTAGGTGTCGAGCTGACCGGGTTCGAGGTCGCCACGGTGCTGGCGACGCCCGAAGCCTCGGCGACCGGGGCCGGCCGGTCGGCAACGGCGGACCCGGCCTCGTCCGGCGCGCGCTCCCGCAGCTCGACGCATGGGCCCGGGATCGCCGCGTACGAGCCCACCCAACCCGTCCCCACCCGGTACTGGCTGCACAACTCCGGCCCCGCGCCGCGCGGGAACATGCCCGTGACCGTGTACGTCTCGCCCAGCACACTCACCGTCGACGGGCCCGTCACGGCGACGGTGCGGATCGCCTCGGAACTCACCGACGCACCGGTGTCGGGCGACGTGATCCTGCACGTACCACCAGGCTGGGTCGCCGAACCCGCTCAACTGCCGTACGCGCTGGGCCCCGGCGGATTCACCCTCGCCGAGTGCACGGTGACGCCCGCCGCCGATGCCGTTCCCGGCCGGCACTGGCTCGCCGCGCGGCTGTCGTACGGCGGGCAGGTTTACGAGGATGTCGTGGCCCTCGATGTGCCGGGCGCGGTTCGGGAGGGCGAGCCGGACGGGCGTACCGGTCCAACCCTCGTCTCCCGGATGGGAGTTGAGCGGGTCCGGGTGCGCAGGGGTGAGCGGACGCGAGTTCCGGTGAGCGTGCGCAACACGACCCGTGGTCCGATCAATGGCACCCTGTGGGCCGTTTCCTCGTGGGGCACCTGGCCGGGCGTGGGGCCCGGCTGCCAAGGGTTCGCCGTGGCGCCCGGGGAGCAGATGGAGTGCGTCATCGACGTGGACGGCGGGGCGGTGCCGCCGGGCTCGTACTGGCTGCTGGCGAAGGTCGCCTGGCACGGCAACGTCGCCTACACCGAGGCCGTTCCGCTGGAGGTGACCCCGTGAGGGGGCACGCACATGCAAATCCGCACGTGCGTCCGCCCCATGGTGCCGCCGCCCTGGTGCACGGCGAACCCCTCGCCGAGGAGCGCGTGGACGCCCTGCTGGAAGCCGTGCCGCCGCGTGACCGCGAGGCGCGTCCCGAGGGCCTGGCGCGTGCGGAGCGGCAGCGTCGGCGTTGGGCGACCCAGGTGGTCGTCGCGGACGAGCTGGCGCAACGGGCTTGCACCGAGCGGGGGTTGAGCCCTCCCGACGAACCCGCGTCGCACCACCGGATGCTCGCCGTGGACGAGGCCGACGTCGCCGGACTCGGGAGCATCGTCGCGGTGGTCCTCGCCTTCTCCCCCGCCGCCCGCACTCTGCTCGCCCGTCTCGCCGACGAGCAGGACATCTCCGAAGCGGCGGTACGGGACTACTACGACCGCAACCGGGACCGCTTCCTCACTCCGGAGGCCCTGCGGCGAGGGGCCGATCCCTTCGACGGGGCGGCACCGGCCGACTTCCTGCCGTACGAGCGGGTGCGGGAGGGCATCGCCCGCGAGCTGCGACGGGCGGCGGGCCGTCGTGCCTTCTTCGCCTGGCTCGACGGGGCCCGTACAGGCGTCGTGTACGCCGTCGGCCACGAGCACCCGGGCGACCCCTCGCACCCGGACCACGAGCACCGGCACTGACCGGCACCGGGCATCGGGCATCGGGCATCGGGCATCGGCCCCACGTACCGGTCCCGACCTCCATCCGGAACCCAAAAGCAACACGACGCCCCATTGACCTCCGATGAATTTAGGTCCACATTTTCATCAATCGGAGTCCAAGTTGGTGAATTGAACCAGCATCTGAACCAGCAGAAGCCTGGTCGCAGGAGGGCAAAAATGCGCGCAAGAAGACTCACCGGATCCCTGGCAGGCCTCATCGTCCTGTCGCTGGCCGCGGCCGGCTGCGGTCTCTCCGGAGACTCCGGGGACGGCGAGGCCACCGCCGGCGGCTGCAAGGTCGACAAGGGCAACGTCGGTTCCGGCAAGCTCACCGGGGACGTCAAGGGCAAGATCACCTTCCAGACGACCAACTTGAAGAAGGACTTCGGGACGTTCTTCAACGGAGTGATCAAGGCGTTCGAGAAGGAACACCCCGGCACCTCCGTCAAGTGGGTCGACGACCCGGGCGACGCCAAGTTCACCGAGCGGAACGTCGCCGACGCCCAGGCCTGCTCCCTGCCCGACGTGATCAACCTGAACAAGGTCACCGCGACGGCCCTCACCAAGTCCGGCTACCTGCTCAACCTCGACGAGAAGGACCCCGATGCGTCGAAGCCCTTCGTGAAGGCGTTCTGGGACTCCAGCGCCCTGAAGGACGCCTCCGGCTCGGACGTCCACACCGTGCTGCCCTGGTACACCGGCGGAATCAACCTGACGTACAACACCGAGATGCTGGAGAAGGCCGGTATCGACCCCGAGAAGCCGCCGACGACCCTCTTCGGGCTGTTCGAGGACTACGAGAAGATCGCCAAATCGGCCAAGGGCAAGTACTACGCGACGATGGCCAACCCGATCTGGCGCCTCCCGGCCGACTGGCAGCAGATGGACATCAAGGTGTACTCCGACGACGGCAAGTCCTTCGTCTTCGCCGACGACCCCAGGACCACCGAGTGGGTCGCCTGGATGACGAAGCTGTATCAAGGAGGCGCGATGCCGAAGGACTCGCTGTCCTCAAGCGACGACCCCTCCACGCCCTACAGCAACGGCCAGGTGGCCTACGGATCGACGAACCCCAGCTTCGTGCGCTTCGTGAAGCAGAACAGCCCGTCGGTCTACGACAAGACCGGCGTCGGCCAGTACCCGTTCGACAAGCTCGGCCACACCACCGGCGCCCCGCAGTACATCTCCGTCCCCGCGACCAGCAAGAACGCACCCACCGCGCTGGCGTTCGCGAAGTTCCTCACCAACGCGGAGAACCAGACGGCGTGGTGCAAGGACCCGAACGTCGTGATCTTCCCGACGACCACCGAGTCGCTGGACGACCCGTTCTTCACCACGGTGACCGGAGACGACCCCTTCGCCGAGGCCCGCAAGGTGGTCGCCGAGCAGCTCAAGACCGCCACCGCTGACGAGGTCGTCCTCTCCGACCCGCAGCGGAACGCGATCGTGGCCCAGGTGCAGCTGGCCATGCAGGGCAAGAAGAGTCCCGAACAGGCGGTCAAGGACGCCCAGGACAAGGCCAACGAGCTGCTGACGCAGGGCAGTTGATGGCAGCGACACAGACCGCGAAGCCGACGGCCGGGTCAGGTGGGGCGAGCAGCGCCGCACCGGGCCCGGCCCCGGGCCGTCTGCGGCGCCTGGGCCGGGCGCTGCGCCCCGGGCCCGCGCCGGGCGCCAACGGCGCCGCCCTGTACCGCCGCTGGTGGCTGCCCTGGGTGTGGGCGCTCCCCGCCATCGTGTGCGCGGCGGGCTTCGGCGTGTTCCCCTTCCTCAACACCTTCCTGCTGTCGTTCACCGACGCCAAGCCGCTCGGCGGCGCGGCGAACTTCGTCGGGCTGTCCAACTACACCCGCCTGCTCGGCGACGACGACTTCTGGCTGGCGACCCGCAACAGCGTGCTGTACGCGGTGATCGTGGTGCCGCTGATGATGCTGCTGCCGTTGCTGCTCGCCGTGCTGGTGGAGAAGAAGCTGCCCGGCATCGGGTTCTTCCGGTCCGCCTTCTACACGCCGGTGATCGCCTCCAGCGTGGTCGTCGGACTGAGCTGGCAGTGGCTGCTCAAGGACGAGGGACTGGTCAACACCTGGCTGGAGAAGGCCCATCTGATCAGGGAGGCCATCCCCTTCCTGTCCGATCCGTGGCTGATCCTGCTGTCCGCGATGGGCCTGACACTGTGGAAGGGGCTCGGCTGGTACATGATCTTCTACCTCGCCGCCCTGGGGAACGTCTCGCAGGACCTGCACGAGGCGGCGGCCATGGACGGCGCGGGCGCTGTCCGGCGCTTCTGGCACATCACCGTGCCGGGCGTGCGGCAGACGATGCTGCTGGTCGGCGTGCTGACGGGCATCGGCTCGCTGCGGGTGTTCACCGAGATCTACATGCTCGGCAGCCCCACCGGCGGCCCCGGCGGCCAGGCCCGCACCCTGCCCTTCTACATCCGCGACGTCGGGCTCGATCCGCTGAGCGGCAACGCCGGGTATGGCGCCGCGGTCAGCGTCGCTCTGTTCGCACTGACCTTGGGCCTCACGCTGCTGGCGCAGCGCCTCACCAGGGGGGATGAGGAATGACCACGAGCACCCCGACCGCCCCGAGCGCGCAGAGCACCCCGGCCGATCCGCGGCCCGCGCGGCGGCGCTTCCGCTGGCGGGACTACGGACGCCCCCGCGAACTCGTGGTCCGCTATCTGCTGCTGCTCTTCGTGCTGGCGATCACCGTCGGCCCGCTGCTGTGGCAGTTCCTGACCTCGCTGAAGGGGACGACGGAGGACGTCTTCGGTGCGAACGCCACCCTCCTGCCCCAGGAGCCGACGCTGCGGGCGTACCAACAGGTCTTCGACCAGGTGCCCGTGGCGACGTACATCAGGAACAGCATGATCGTGGTGGTGCTGTCCCTCGTCAGCCAGTTGCTGTTCTCCACCCTGGCCGGCTACATGCTCTCCAAACCGGCGTGGCGGGGCCGAAAGGCGGTCTGGGTCCTGCTGATCGCCTCGATGATGTTCCCCTTCGAGGCGATCATGGTGTCCCTCTTCCTGAGCATGAGGGACCTGGGGCTCGTGGACAGCCTGGCGGGCGTATGGCTCCCGGGCTTCGTCGGCGCCATCAATGTCCTCATCATGCGGGCCGCATTTCTCGCCGTCCCCCGGGAGATCGAGGATTCGGCCATGCTCGACGGGGCGGGAGAGTGGCAGCGCTTCCGGCTTCTGTACCTTCCGAGCGCCTTCGGTGCGATGTCGGTCGTCGCCATCAACACCTTCATCGCCGCCTGGGACGACTTCCTGTGGCCGCTGATCGTGCTGCGCTCCGAGGAGAACTTCACTCTCACGCTGGGGCTGGCCCGGCTGCAGACCTCGTCGTTCGGCTATGACCAGCGGGTGGTGATGGCCGGGTCGGTGATCTCCCTGATTCCGGTGCTCGTGCTGTTCGCCATCACACAACGGTGGTTCTACAAGGGCGTCGCGTCGGGAGCGGTGAAGTTCTGATCCACGCGGAACAGGACGGGTACCGCGGTCAGCGCGGCCCGGGCCGACTCGGCGATCCGGACCTCGAGCGTGCCGGGCAGCAGTGCGGTCTCCAGATCGGCGCCGACCTGGGCCAGTTGGTCGGCGCCGAGGGAGAACGTGACGGTACGGCACTCGCCGGGAGCGAGGTCGACGGAGTGGAAGGCCCTCAGTTCGAGGGTGCGTGGCCAGACGGGGGTCAGCAGCCGCCGGACGTACAGCTGGACGACCGTACGCCCGTGCCGCTTCCCCGTGTTGGTGACATCGACCTCGATGGTGTGCCCCGACAGGCCCGACAGGCCCGACAGGCGAGGCGGGCCGTACTTGAAGGTCGTGTACGACAGTCCGTGCCCGAAGGAGTACAGCGGCTCGGCGCTGTCGTCGACGTAGGCGCCGTACTCCGTGTCCTTGTGGTTGTAGTAGACGGGGAGCTGGGCTGCCGACCGGGGGACGGAGACGGGAAGCCGGCCGGCCGGTTCCGCGTGCCCGAGCAGGACCTCGGCGATCGCGTCTCCTCCCCACGGGCCCGGATACCAGACGGTGAGCAGTGCCGCCGTGAGGTCCGCCGCCTCCGGGACGGCGTGTGGGCGCCCCTGCACCAGGACCACCACGGCGGGGGTGCCGGTCGCCGAGGCGGCGCGCAACAGCTCGTACTGCGCCTCGCCGAGCCGCAGCCCGGCGAGGTCGACGCCCTCGCCACAGGTCATCCCGGAACCGGTCTGTTGTGCAGCCCCGTTGGCCGCGAAGCCGGTCTCCGGGGTACGGGCACTGCTGCCGCCGAGCACGAGCACGGCCAGGTCCGCGGCGGCGGCGAGGGCGACGGCTTCGGGTATGCCGGAGGTGTCGTCGCCGGTGAGGGCGCAGCCGCGGGCGTGGGTGATCTCCACCCCGGGCGGGGCGAGCCGCCGTAGCCCGTCGAGCACGCTCGTGCCGGTGCCGGGTCGTTGCGGGGCCGTGTAGTCGCCGAGTTGGTGCGCGGTGGTGGCGGCGTGCGGTCCCAAAACGGCGATACGGGTCGCGGTCGAGGGGATCGGGAGGACGCCGCCGTTGTTGTGGAGGAGGGTGACCGCGGCTCGGGCGAGGGCCGTGCTCAGATCCCGGCCGAGGGCTGCGAGGGCTGTGGGAGGGGTTGCCAACTGGTCTGCGGCACAGGGGCGTTCGAAGAGGCCGAGGCGGAACTTCAGGCAGAGGACTCGGGTGACGGCCGCGTCGAGGGTTTCCTCGCGTACGAGGCCCCGCTCAACCGCCTCCTCCAGGTGCGTGAAGCCCTCGTCCCACAGGCTCAGGTCCACGCCTGAGTTCAGGGCGAGGGCGCCCGCCGAGACCGGGTCGCCGGTGATCCGGGCCAGCCGGTCCACGGCCAGCCCGTCTGCCATGACCAGCCCCTCGAAGCCCCAGCGGCGGCGGAGCAGATCGTGCAGCAGGGCGCGGTTGCCGGAGCAGGGCATGCCCTCGACCTCGTTGTACGCGGCCATGACGGCGGCGGCCCCGGCGCGTAGGCCGGCCCTCGCGGCGGGGAGGTGGATCTCGTGGAGTTCGCGGGGGCCGAGTTCGGACTCGGCGGAGTTGCGGCCGCCGATGGTGGCGCCCTGGCCGGCGAAGTGCTTCAGCACGACGGGGACCTTGTCGGGGGCGAAGAGATCCCCGGGGTCCCCTTGCATGCCCCGTACCAGCGCCCCGGTCAGACGGGACGCGAGGTACGGATCCTCGCCGAAGCACTCCTCGGTGCGGCCCCAGCGGGGGTCGCGGGCGATGTCCAGTGCGGAGACGAGCGCCAAGTGGCCGCCACGGGACCGGAGTTCGGCTGCCGCGTGGGCCGCGGCCTGCTCGTACAGCTCGGGGTCCCAGGTGGCGCCGACCGCCAGGTTCACCGGGAAGACGGTGCCGTCCAGGGCCATATGACCGTGGGGCACCTCCTCGACGAACAGGGCGGGTATGCCGAGCCTGCTTTCGCTGACGACGTGGCGCTGCACCATCTCGGCGAGCGCCGCGCTGTCCGCGGCATCGGCTCCGGTGGCGTGGTCCACGCCCGACCAGGCGTCGGCGCGCAGCAGGCCGTACAGGGCGCCGAGCCCGGCGAAGCGCTCGGTTTCGGCGTGCAGGGCTTCGGTGAGTTCGAAGCCGGACGGGGTGCGGCGGTAGGCGTTCCAGCCGTACATGCGCTGGTTGAGCTGTCCCACCTTCTCGCGCAGTGTCATTCGGCCGAGGAGGTCGCGGGTGCGGGCTTCGACCGAGGCGGTGGGGTTGCGATAGAGCATGGGGGCGGTCGCTTCTTCGGTGTCGGCTGCGGGTTGTGGGTGGCTGGTCGCGCCGTTCGCCTCAGGGACGCGGGGCTGTATCAATGTGCGGCTCCGCCGCGATGGGGGCCCGCTCATGGGGGTCCCCCCGCCCATGGGGTCCCCCCGCTCGAGCGAAGCCGAGAATGGGGGGAGAAGCCGAGCGTGGGGGAGCGACCAGCCACAACGGACCCGCAGTCGGCATACGACCCAGGGACCACGCTCACCGCATCCGAATCAGTTCGCTGATCCCCCGTGCCGCCAGGTACTCCGCGTCTTCCGCCCACGCGGCCGGCACCACCGCCGGGCGGAGCCCATCCGCACGCAGTCGCATCCACTCCTCGAAATACGCCCCGCCCGGTCCGGACACGGACCGGGTCGCGGGCGTGCAGTCCAGGATCAACGCGGTGTCGCGGGGCTGCGCCTGGTGTGGCCCGGTGCGCAGCTTCGCCACCACGTCGGCGAGAGCCGAGGCGATGGGCTTGGCCCGGCCGGTGGAGTCGAAGAGGCCCAGGGTGTACTCCAGTTCCGGGAAGTCGGCCAGGGAGCGGTCCACGTCGTGGGAGCACCACCAGGTCACGCCCCACAGGTGCGTGCATTCGGCCGCGTTCAGGACGGTCGCGCGGGCGAAACCCGGGGCGTCGGGCGCGGGGATGTGCGGCTCGGGCGCTCCGGTCTCCTGGACCCAGACCGGGCGGGCCCGTTCGGTGGCGTAGGCCTTGGCGAGTTCCACTCCGTACTCGGCGAGGTGCCGTACCTGCGGGGAGCGGGGGCCGTAGCGGCGTGCGCAGTCGGCCGAGAACACCCAGGGGTGGACTGTTGTCAGGTCGCCCTTGCGGGCGGAGGCCTCGGGGGTGAAGGGGTGATCGTCGCCGTACCAGGCGGCGTCGTATGCGGAGTGGGTGACCAGGCCTTTTGCGCCCAGTCCGGAGCGGGCGGCGGTCAGCAGCGTGTCGAGGTAGTGGTCCACCTGGTCCGGCGTGGCCGGGTTGTGTTCGACCAGGTTGTTCAGCTCGTTGCCGAGCTGGAGTCCGAGGAGGTTGGGGCGGTCGGCGAGGGCGCCGCCCAGGACCCTCAGCAGTTCGGCCTGGGCCTCGATGGCTTCGGGGTCGGTGAACACATTGCGGTGGTGCCAGCTGCGGGTCCACTCCGGGTAGAAGTCGAAGCTGGACAGGTGGCCCTGAATGCCGTCCACGAGAACGTCGAGCCCGGCCTCGGCAGCCAGGTCGACCAGGCGCACCAGCTGGTCGACGGCGGCGGTGCGGATGAGCATGCGGTTGGGCTGGAGGAGCGGCCAGAGGTGGAAGATCCGTACGTGGTCGAGGCCCAGGCCTGCTATCTGCGCCAGGTCCTCGCGTGCGTGCGCCGGGTCGAAGTCGTGCCAGGAGTGGAACCAGCCGCGACGTGGGGTGTAGTTGACGCCGAAGCGGAGTGCGGGTGCGGGCGCGGGCGCGGTGGGAGTGTTGATGGGGACCTCCTCCTGGTCTGGCCCGCCGGAACACGTCAGGCCTCGGGACCTGTCGGCCCTCGTCGGACCTTGTCTCCGGCGAATGTATCAACCACCATGGTCGCCAATGAACAATGATTTGAACCAGGAATGCGTGGTCGGCCTGGACGCGGGCGGCACACGTACGCGCGCCGTTCTGGCGTCCGTACGCGACGGCCGCCCGCGCGGTGCGGGCGCGGCAGGGCCGGGCAACGCCCTGACCGTCCCGGTGCCTCAGCTCACCGACCACCTTGCCGAGGCGGTCGCGGAGGCCGTGCCGGAAGCGCTGCGCGGCCGGGTGGTGGCGGTGGCGGGCGGGTTCGCGGGCGCTTCGCGGACCGCCGCGGACGAGCCCGGCCGGCTCAACGCCCACTCCGCCCTCACCTCGGCGCTGCGGCGGCTGGGCATCGCCGCCGCATCGGTCGAGGTCTACAGCGACATCGAGGCCGCCTTCGCCTCCGCGCCCGGCGCCCCCGCGAACGGCCTCGCCCTGGTCGCCGGCACCGGCGCGGTCGCGGCCCGCATCACCGACCGCCGCTGCACCGCTACCGCGGGCGGTGACGGCTGGCTCCTCGGCGACGACGGCAGCGGCTTCTGGATCGGGCGTGAGGCGGTGCGTTCGGCGCTGCGTATGGCGGACGGGCGGGGTGGTTCCACGGTGCTGGCTGCGCTGGTCGGCCGGGCGTTCGGGCTACCGGCCGACGTGTTGCCGGGCGGTGGTGGGTCCGAGGGGCCTGCCTTCACGTCCCGGGCACAACGCGAGGCGTATCGCATGCGGCTGCTGCCCGCCGTCATGGCTCAGCCGCCGATCCAACTCGCCGGGCTAGCCCCGCTGGTGAGCGAGGCGGCCCGCGGCGCGGATGCCGTCGCCACGGCCATTCTCCGCGAGGCGGCCGATCAACTGGCCGCGACGGTCCGCGCGTTGGGCTGCCGCCCGGGGGAACGGCTGGTCGCCACCGGCGGGCTGCTCGGCGCGGACGGGCCTCTCACGGAGGCGGTGCAGCGTCGCCTGGAGGAGCTCGGACTGGAGGTCGACCGGGTGGCGGACGGCTGCGGTGGCGCGGTGGCGCTGGCCCGGCTGGAGCGGGAACTCGCTCCGCGGGTTGTGCGGTAGGGCGGCCGCTGGTCCGCGTCGGGTCTTTGGAGGTCCCGGCGCCGCGCGTGCCCGCGGCCGAGTCACTCTCGGCGTGACGAAGTCTCGGAAGTCGGTCGGCCGGCGGGACTCCAGGCCGGCACCGGCGGGTGCTGCGCCACCCTCGCCGGATCGGGAACGGCTCCGTCCGAGCCGCCACCTGGGTACGCTCACCGTGATCAGCATCGTCCACGGGAAGGCGCGGTGGCTGCGGCGCTGCCCGTCCATGCGCGGCGAACGCGACGCGACGGCGGTTGCCCCGGCGGCGAGGGACATTATGCGCGTTCGGCAGGACCCCGAGCCTGGGGGTGATCCGCGATCACCACGGCCTCCAGGCCTGCCGGACGTCCACCTCAAGCAACACCCACCAGCACCTCCGCCACCGCCCGCAGGTTCACCCGGCCGCGTCCGTACGAGCACACGTCACCGCCGTCCGGCAGCCCCGTCGACACCCGGACGGCGTCCGCACGCCCGGCCAACAGCGCGCCCCGGAGGGCGAGTTGCCAGGGATGCAGGCCTGCGTCGCACGTGGCGACCACCAGCGGCGCGCCCTCTGCCAGTCGCAGTATCCCGGCGGCGAGGCCCACCACATCCGCCGGAGGATCCGTGACCGCCGTTCCCGTGGCCGTGGGATCGAGGGCGCGTACCTCCGTCAGCAGGTCCTCGCCGCCCCAGTTGAGGGCGGGATGCGGTGGCGGGAAGAGGTCGACGACGTGGGCTCCCCGTACCGGCGCCGCAGGCACCCGTACCGCCCGCCGTGCCGCCTCCAGTCCGGCCCCGACATCCCATCTGGCGACCGCGTCCGAAGCCACCGGCGCCGCATACCGATCGGCCAGCCGCCGGACCCGGCCCGCGGCCTCCCGCACCCGTTCCGCCGGCAACGCACCGCTGCCCACCGCGTCCAGCACCGCATCCCGGCAACCGGTCGTGACCCCCAAATCCGGTACGGCGACGATGACTTGATCGGCGCCTGCCGCGAGGGCCAGCCGTGCCCCGGCCGCCTCCCCGTACCTGTCCGCGATCGCCTTCATCTCCAGCGCGTCGCTGACCAATACGCCGTCGAAGCCCAGCTCGTCGCGCAGCAGGCCGCTCAGGATGCGGGGGCTCAGCGTGGCCGGACGGTCGGGATCCAGTGCCGGGAACACGACATGTGCGCTCATCAGCATCGGCACGCCCACAGCGATCGCGGCGCGGAAGGGGGCGAGGTCGAGTTCGTCGTACGTCCGTGGGTCGACCGCCACATCGTGGTGGCTGTCGGTGACGGTGCCCCCGTGGCCCGGGAAGTGCTTGGCGCAGGAGGCGACGCCGCGCGCCTGGGTGGCGGTGATCCAGGCACGCAGATGCCGGGAGACCAGCTGGGGATCGGCGCCGAAGGAGCGGGTGCGCACGATCGGGTTCAGCGGGTGGTGCTGAAGGTCGGCGACAGGGGCGTACGAGGCCGTGATGCCGAGCGAGGCCAGGTGTCCCGCCAGTGCGTCGGCGCACCGGGCGGTGAGCCGGGTGTCGTCCACGACACCCAGGGCGAAGGAGCCGGGGACTTCGGGTGCGCCCGCACTCACGAGGTGCCCGATGCCGCCGCCCTCGTTGTCGATGGCCACCAGCAGATCGGACCGGATGCCCCGCAGCGCGTCCGTCAGTTCGCGGGCCTGCTCCGCGTCGCGCACGTTGCGGGTGAACAGGATGACGCCGCCGAGGCCGCGGTCGATGAGCCGCTTCAGAGTGTCGGGGACGGTCGTGGTGCCGTCGAATCCGGCGACGAGGCAACGGTGGACGGCCTCGTCGAGGTCGGGAGGGAGGGCCGGACCGGCGTACGTGTGCTCGGTGTGGGTCACTCCGGGAATCCTCTGGTTCACCCAACCGAAAGTCAATAAGGTAGATGGATGGCCGATTCAACGGAAGCACTCAGCACGCAGACGGAAACACCGACCCGTCGCCACACTCATCACATAACTCCCACAAACCTCAAGAATGAATGTCCAATCATCGCGTGTAACTTGCTCCCATGAACGACCGGAAAGCGGACATCCGCTTGAGATCCCGGCCCATACGCCTCGCTGACCTGGCAAGTCTCGTACGCGCTCCGGCGGCGCTGAGCGTGCCGGGCGACATCCTCGCGGGGGCCGCCGCCGCGGGGCGCCCGCTGGCACCCCGGACGGTGGGCACGATGGCCTCCTCCGTCTGCCTCTACTGGGCGGGGATGGCTCTCAACGACTACGCCGACGCCACCGTCGACGCCGTCGAACGCCCCCAGCGCCCCGTCCCCTCCGGCCGAGTCCCACGTCGTACGGCCCTCTCCCTGGCCTGCGGACTGACCGCCGCGGGTCTCGGACTCGCGGCCATTTCCGGCGGTCGCCGTGGCCTCGGCGTCGCGCTGCCGCTGACGGGGCTGGTCTGGGCGTACGACCTGAAGCTGAAGTCGACGAAGGCCGGGCCCACCGCGATGGCCGGGGCACGGGCCCTGGACGTGCTCGCGGGCGCGGTGGCGGCCGGTGGGGGGAAGTCCGGGCGGCGTGGGCTCGTGCCCGCGGCCCTGGTCGGGCTGCATACGTACACGCTCACCGCCCTCAGCCGGCACGAGATCTCCGGCGCCCCGGCGCGGCTGCCTGCGGCCACACTCGGAGTGTCGGCCGCGACAGCGCTGGCGGCAGCGGGCACCGCGCCCTCCGGGCCCGGGCGGCACCCTGACGCCCGTACCGCCGCGGTCGCCGCCGCCGGAGCGCTCGGCTACCTCGGTACGTACGGACTGGCGCAGGTCAAGGCCGTGCGGGAGCCGTCGGGGGAGAACGTACGGCGGGCGGTGGGGGCCGGGATTCTGGGGCTTGTGCCGTTGCAGACGGCGTTGACCGCGCGGGGCGGATCGCCCGTGGTGGCGGCGGCGCTGGGGGCCGTGCATCCGCTGGCGCGGCGGCTGGCCCGGCGCGTGTCACCGACCTGACCCGAAGAGCGACCTGAAAGCGACCCAAGGAGCGCCCCTCATGGATCTGCGATTCGGCTACGGCACCAACGGTTTCACCAACCACCGGCTGAGCGATGTGCTCGCCGTGCTCTCCGACCTCGGCTACGACGGGGTGGCGCTGACGCTCGACCACGGCCACCTCGATCCGTACGCCGAGGATCTGCCGCGCCAGGTCAACTCGCTCGCAGGAGAGTTGGCGTGGTACGGGCTCAGCGTCACGGTCGAGACGGGCGCGCCCTATCTGCTCGATCCATGGGGCAGGCACGAGCCGACGCTGATGTCGGAGGGGGCGCAGCGGCGCGTCGATCTGCTGCGGCGGGCGATCTGGATCGCGGCCGACCTGGGTTCGCCCACCGTCCATCTGTGCAGCGGTGCCGCGCCGAAGGGGCTGCCGGAGGAGGACGCCTGGAAGCGGCTCACGGCGGGTATGGAGACCGTGTTGCAGACGGCGGAGGCCAATGGCGTCGCCCTCGCCTTCGAGCCGGAGCCGTACATGTTCGTCGACACCGTGGAGCGGTGCCTGGAGCTCGGGAAACGGCTCGGCGGGCATGAGCTGTACGGGATCACGCTGGACATCGGGCACGCGCACTGCGTCGAGGAGATCTTGCTGCCGGAGTGCGTACGACTGGCCGCACCCCACCTGCTGAACGTGCAGATCGAGGACATGCGGCGCGGTGTCCACCAGCATCTCGAATTCGGTGAAGGCGAGATCGACTTCGTCCCGGTGCTGGCCGCCCTCGGTGAACTCGGGCATCAGGGGCTGGTCTCCGTCGAGATCCAGGGCGGTTCGCTCGACGCGCCCGAAGTGGCCCGACGCTCCATCGAGTTCCTCCGACGGACGGCACTTGAAGCACCGACGGTTCAGAAAGTGCAGAGAGAGCAGAAGGCACGAGAGGCAGTACAAGAAGCGCAAGCAGCACAGTAAGCACAGAGAGTGCGACCATGACCTCCGGCATACCTGAACTCCGTGCGGTCCTCGAACCCGAGGCCCGCGCCTGGCTCGACAGCTCCGTCGACCGCATCCTCGCCGATCCCACCGCCATCGGCGCCCTCTTCCCCGCCGTCCGCCGCCGCGGCCGGGCCGGGATCGACGGCCACTGGACCGTCGACGAGGCCGCCCGTCCCGTACTGCTCACCGCCCTGCCGCTGCACGACCCCGCGCTCATCGACACGGTCTTCGCGCCCGCCGCCCTCGACGGAGTCTCCTGATCATGCGCATCTTCGATCCCCATATCCACATGACGTCCCGTACGACCGACGACTACGAGGCGATGCACGCCGCCGGGGTACGCGCCCTGGTCGAACCGGCCTTCTGGCTGGGCCAGCCCCGTACCTCGCCCGAGAGCTTCTACGACTACTTCGACTCGCTGCTGGGCTGGGAGCCGTACCGCGCCGCGCAGTTCGGCATCCAGCATTTCTGCACGATCGCCCTCAACCCGAAGGAAGCCAACGACCCGCGCTGCACACCGGTACTTGACGAGCTGCCGCGCTATCTCGCCAAGGACCGGGTCGTCGCGGTCGGTGAGATCGGCTACGACTCGATGACCAAGGAGGAGGACGAGGCCCTGGCCCGGCAGCTCCAGCTCGCCATCGCGCACGAACTCCCGGCCCTCGTCCACACCCCGCACCGCGACAAGGCGGCCGGCACGCGGCGGACGCTGGATGTCGTACGGGAGTCGGGGATCGCGCCCGAGCTGGTCGTGCTCGACCACCTCAATGAACTCACCGTCGGCATGGTCCTCGACAGCGGCTGCTGGGCCGGGTTCTCGGTCTATCCGAAGACGAAGATGAGCGAGGACCGGATGGTACGGATCCTCCAGGAGCACGGGACCGAGCGGGTGATGGTCAACTCGGCGGCGGACTGGGGGCGCAGCGATCCGCTCAAGACCCGGAAGACCGGTCTCGCCATGCTGGCGGCCGGGTTCGAGGTGGACGAGGTCGACCGGGTGCTGTGGCGCAACCCGGTCGCCTTCTACGGGCAGAGCGGCCGGCTGGACCTCGACCCGGTCCTGGACGAGCCCAAGCCCGACGAGTCCGTGACCTATCAGGGCAACTCCATCAAACGCGGCGGAGAGTGAGCGGGCGATGCGCCTGCGCCATCCCGACGGGACGCCCATCCACCTCGCGTACTGCAGCAACGTCCATCAGGCGGAGGACCTGGAGGGGGTGCTCGCGCAGCTCGCCGCGTACGCCGAACCCGTACGGGAGCGGCTCGGCGTCGACCGGCTCGGCATCGGCCTGTGGCTGGCCCGCGATGTCGTCACCGAACTCGTCGACGACGGAAGGGCGTTGGCGCGGCTGAAGGACGAGCTGAGCCTGCGGGGACTGGAGACCGTCACCCTGAACGCCTTCCCGTACGCCGGTTTCCATCGCGAGGTCGTCAAGAAGGACGTCTACCTTCCCGACTGGACGCACAAGGCCCGCCTCGACTACACCCTCGACTGCGCCCGCGTCCTCACCGCCCTCCTCCCGGACGACGCCCGCCGCGGCAGCGTCTCCACGCTTCCGCTCGCCTGGCGCACGCCCTGGCCGGCCGAACGTTCCAACACCGCCCGCCGCGCCCTGGACCGGCTGGCCGATGGCCTCGCCGCGATCGAGCGCGAAACCGGCCGTCCGGTCCGCGTCGGCTTCGAGCCGGAGCCGGGGTGCGTGGTCGAGACGACCACGCAGGCGGTACGGGAACTGGGCGGCCTGGACCCGGAACGGCTCGGAATCTGCCTGGACGCCTGCCATCTCGCGGTCCAGTTCGAGGACCCGGGTGCCGCACTGGCGCGGCTGGCCGCCGCCGGGCTGCCGGTGGTCAAGCTCCAGGCGTCCTGCGCGGTGGAGGCGGACGATCCGGCGGATCCGGCTGCTCGGGCTGCGCTCGGGCGGCTTGCGGAGCCGCGGTTTCTGCATCAGACGCGTACGAGGGTTGCTGCGCTGGGCAGTGGGGGCACATCCAGCGGGCCGGTCGAGGGACCGGCCCTCGGCGTCGCGAGGCCCCGGATCCCCCGCCAGCGGGGATTGGCGGCGGGCGAGCAGGGAGACGGGTCCCGGCATGCCCGCGGGCTCGGCGGCCCGATCGGCGCCGACAACTCCGGGGGCTCCCGACGGCCGGACGGACACGACGGCGGATTTCCCGCCGGGCCGATTCCCGTCGGCGGGCCCGGCGACCCGACAGGCCCCGCCGGCCCGGGGCATGCCCGTCGCTCGGGCGGGCAGCGCGTGCCGGGCGAGGGCCCGGTCCTCGGTGTCGACGATCTCCCCGATGCCCTGGCCGGCGGGCTTCCCGCCGACCGAGGCGCCTGGCGGGTGCACTTCCATGCCCCGCTGCATGCCGAGCCCGAAGCCCCGCTCCGTACGACCGCGCCCCAGCTCACCGCCGTACTCTCCGAACTTCTCGGTGGTCCGGTCGCCGCCTGTGACCATATAGAGGTGGAGACCTACACCTGGTCCGTGCTGCCCCGGCCGCCGGCCGACCTGGCCGGAGGCATCGCCGCCGAACTCGCCTGGGCCAGAGACCGGTTGACGGGGCTCGGCCTGAAGGAGGAAACGTCATGACCGACCGGCTCGTCGTGCTCGACATCGTGGGGCTCACCCCGACGCTGCTGCGCCATATGCCAGCCGTCGCCGCCCTCGGCGAACGCGGTTTCCAGGCCACGCTCGGGACCACCCTGCCCGCGGTGACCTGCACCGCCCAGTCCACCTTCCTCACCGGGGAACCGCCGAGCACCCACGGCGCGGTCGCCAACGGCTGGTACTTCCGCGACCTCGGCGAAGTCCTGCTGTGGCGGCAGCACAACGCGCTCGTCGGCGGCGAGAAGATCTGGGAGACGGCCAGGAAGAGCGACCCAGACTACAAGGTCGCGAACATCTGTTGGTGGTACGCCATGGGGGCGGACGTCGACTTAACCGTCACCCCTCGGCCCGTCTACTACTCCGACGGCCGCAAGGAACCCGACTGCTACACCTGGCCGCCCTCCCTGCACGACGAACTCACCGACCGGCTCGGCCCGTTCCCCCTGTTCACCTACTGGGGGCCGAACGCGGGCATGCCCTCCACCCAGTGGATCCTCGGCGCCGCCCGGCAGGTCTTCGACGAGCACCGCCCGGACCTGACGCTCGTCTACATCCCGCAGATGGACTACGAGCCCCAGCGGTCCGGCCCGGACTCCCCCGAGACCGCCCGCGCCGCCCGCCAACTCGACGAGGCGCTCCGCCCGTTGATCGACCACTTCCTCGCCGAAGGCGCCACCGTCGTGGCACTCAGCGAGTACGGCATCACCCCGGTCTCCCGCCCCGTCGACATCAACCGCGCCCTGCGCCGTGCCGGACTGCTGGACGTGTACACGCAGGACGGCATGGAGTACCTGGACCCCTGGACCTCACGCGCGTTCGCCGTCGCCGATCACCAGGTGGCGCATGTGTACGTTCGGGACCCTGCCGACACCGCGGCCGTCGCGAAGATCGTCGGCGAACTGGGCGGTGTGGAGCGGGTGCTGGACGCCGAGGGCAAGGCGGCGTACGGCCTCGATCACGAGCGGTCTGGCGAGCTGGTCGCCGTCGCCGATTCCGATGCCTGGTTCACGTACTACTACTGGCTGGACGACGAGCGTGCCCCGGACTTCGCCCGCCAGGTGGAGATCCATCGCAAGCCCGGCTACGACCCCGCCGAGCTGCTGTACGACGAGACTGTCCCGGCGGTGAAGCTGAAGGCCGTGGGCCAGATCGCCCGGAAGAAGCTCGGGTTCCGCTACCGGATACAGACCGTCCCGCTGGACCCGTCGGGGGTGCGCGGCAGCCACGGCCGGCTGCCGGAGGATCCGGACCACGGGCCCGTACTGCTGTGTTCGGAGCCGGGTCCTGCGCGTACGGAGTTCGCGGCCACGGACGTCAAGCCGCTGCTGCTGCGGCTCGCGGGACTTGAGCAAGAGGGACTTCCTGAAGAGGAAGAGAAGCGAGAAGGGCAGGCCCAATGACCTCCCCGCACGCACCCGGCCCTGCCCACGGATCGGCCGCCCCTCGTTCCCCCGGCCTACGCCACGTGGCGTGCTGAGGAGCCCGTTCGGCGGGTGACGATCCGGGGCGAGAACAGCCCTTGACCGATCACCCGTCATGAGACGCCCGCGCGGTGCCCGCCGATCCGCCCTTTCACGTATCACGCCCGGTGAGTAAGGTCCAGACTTAGCGACCCGTACATCGGATCTATCCTCGACGCGTCCGACATGTTGACGCACTTCTCCGCCAGCTTCTACGTTGCCCCTCGAGAGATAGATCCGATGAATCGTTGAGGGAGTGACATGAACCCATCAAGACGCACGGTTCTTGCCGCCGGAGGCTTACTCGCGGGGGGCGCCGCCTGGGCGATGACCCCGTCGGTGTCCTCCGCCGTGGCCGCGTCTCCCACGGACGGCTGGGAGAAGACCTCGTTCACGTACGGCATGCAGAAGCCGTGGAATCTCAGCCTGAGCGAGCGTTACAGCAACAGCGGTGGTGTGCACCGGATGTGGGTGTACGACACCGACGAGCCCATGTCGCAGGGCAGTTCCACGGACCCGCGCACCGAGATGCGCTGGAGGCAGGAGTACACGTCCGGGCAGCACATGTGGGACGCCGATGTGTATCTCCCGTCCGGTACGAACGGCGCGACCTTTGTGCAGATCCTCCGAGTGATCCGCCCCGAGGGCACCCACGCCACGGACTTCATGCTCAACGCGTACAGCGCGAGCGGCGGCACGGTACGGGCGTACGACCGCACGGTCCTGAAGACCAACGCGTACAACACCTGGTTCAACGTCAAGCTGGAGCACAACGCTTCCAGCCGCAGCGTCAAGGTCTACTTCGACGACGAGCTGGTGCTGACGACCCAGGACCGCGGCCCGGCCACCCGCCACTTCAAGAACGGCGTCTACCACCACGGCAGCGGTCGCGCCGAGGCACGCTTCCGCAACATCACGTACTGGACGCGGTGAGCCATGACTTCACGAAGAGCAGTACTCGGTTCAGCCCTGGTCGGCACAACTGCCGCCGCTCTCCCAGGAGTTGCCCACGCCGGTCCGGCCGGTCCCTCCTCCGCCGCTCAGGGTGGCGGTCGCTGGAAGCTGCGTAACCGTATGGAGTCGGACGGTGCGTGGGCCGACTTCCTGCGGAAGCAGGATCTGGTGTGGCGCAGACTGCCCGCGCTGTGGCACGAAGGGCCGTTTCTGGGGGACGGTCGGCTGGGCAGCATGGTGTACCGGGAGCCCGGGGCGAACAGTATTCGATTCACCGTGCAGCACGGTGAAGTGCAGGACCACCGGCCCGAGTTCGGCAGTGGCTGGGGGACGTGCCGGCTGCCCGTGGGGCATCTGACGCTCGATCCGGTCGGCACCATCAGTGCGGTCGACTGGCGGTTGAGTCTGTGGAACGCCGAGCTCACCGGCACGATCAGCACCGACAAGGGCACGCTGACGCTCTCCGCGCTCATCCATGACGGGATCCTCGCGGCGCGCGTGACGGCCGACGGCGACGAGGAGGTGCGCTGGACGTTCCATCCCGAGGAGGCCGTCAGCCCCCGGAAGATCAGCGAGGCGCCGCCCGCCGGGTATGTCGCCAACCCTCCCTGGACCACAAGGACTTCGGGCGACATCGAGCAGGTCCTCCAGCCGCTCCTCGGCGGCGGCCAGACGGCGACGGCATACCGCCGCTCGGGCGACACGCTCCTGCTCGGCGTCGCCCACAGCCACCCCTCCGACACGCGCGCCGGGGAGGTCTCGCTGCGGAAGGTCCAGCGCGCCGCTCCGTACCGCGCGCTCCGCGCGCTCCACACCCGCTGGTGGCACGCCTTCTACCGCAAGAGCTTCGTCTCGATCCCCGACGAGCGCCTGCAGAGCTTCCACTGGATCCAGCTCTACAAGGTCGCGTCCGCCAGCCGCGCCGACGGCCCCGTGATGGCCACCTGCGGGCCCTGGCTGGAGCCCACGCCCTGGCCCGCCGTGTGGTGGAACCTCAATGTGCAGCTGGAGTACTGGCTCATCCACGGCTCCAACCATCTGGAACTCGACTCACTCGCCACCACCCTGAGGCAGAACCAGCAACAGCTGATCGCGAACGTGCCCGCCGCGTACCGTTCGGACAGCGCCGGAGTCGGCCGCAGCTCCGACATGTTCGCCAACCGCAGCGCCCCCACCCCGGGCAGCGGCGGTGAGTCGGGCAATCTGACCTGGGCGCTGCACAACGTATGGCTGAGCTACCGCCACACCATGGACGAGGCGTTGCTGCGCGACACGGTGTTCCCGCTGCTGCGCCGCGCGATCAACTACTACCTGCACTTCCTCCAGCCGGACAGCGACGGCAAGCTGCACCTGCCGTCGACGCTGTCGCCGGAGTATCCCGTCGTACCGCCGAAGGACACCAACTACGACCTGGCGCTGATCCGCTGGGGCTGCACCACGCTCCTGGAGGCGGCCGAGCGGCTGGGGGTCGACGATCCGCTGAAGCCGCGCTGGCAGGAGGTGCTGGCGAAGCTGACGCCGTATCCGGTGGACGAGAACGGCTTCATGATCGGTGCGGACACCCCGTACGCCCAGTCCCACCGCCACTACTCCCACCTGCTGATGGTGTACCCGCTGTATCTCGTCAACTGGGAGCAGCCGGAGCAGCGCGAACTGATCGAGAAGTCGGTCGTCCACTGGCACGCGGTGACCGGATCCCACCGCGGCTACAGCTATACGGGCGCCGCGTCGATGTACGCGATGATGGGCCGCGGCTCCACGGCGCTGGAGTACCTGAAGAAGTTCTTCGACCCCAGCACGCGGTACCCATGCCGGGCCAACACCCACTACACGGAGGCCGGCCCGGTCATCGAGACACCGCTGTCGGCGTCGCAGTCGCTGCACGACATGCTCTGCCAGAGCTGGGGCGGTGTCGTACGGATCTTCCCCGCCGTTCCGGATTCCTGGGCCGATGCCACGCTGCACGACTTCCGCACGCAGGGGGCCTTCCTGGTCAGCGCGGTCCGCAGGGGCGGGGGCACCCGTTTCGTACGCGTACGGAGCCTGGCGGGCGAGCGGCTGGAGATCCGGCACGGTCTGACGGGCGGACCGGTGACGGCGGTGCTCGACGACGGCAGCCGGGCGCGCACGCATCCGACGGACGACGGCACCTTGGTGATCGAGCTGGCCAAGGGCCGGGAGGTGTTGTTGTACGCCGGTGAACGCCCCGAACTCGACATCGCTCCGGTGGCCTTGAGCGAGCCGGGCGAGCCGTGGGGGCTGCCGTAGTAGGTCTTTTATCGGTGCGGGTCACCGATCGGGCGCGCCCCGCCGGTGACCCGCACCCGTGGATCCGTCGGGTCGATGTCCACGAGCAGTTCGCTGGGGCGTCCCATGTCCTCGCCCTGGCGGAGCGTGAGGGTCATCGGCTCGCGGACCAGGCCGAGGGTTCGCAGATAGCCGCCGAAAGCGGCGGCGGCAGCTCCCGTCGCGGGGTCCTCCACCACACCCCCTACCGGGAAGGGGTCGCGGGCGTGGAAGAGGTCGTCCGCCTCGCGCCAGACCAGTTGGAGCGTGGTCCAGCCGTGTTGTCGCATCACGTCGGCAAGGCCGTCGAAGTCGTACGCGAGATCCGCCAGCCGGGCGCGGGACGTGACGGCGAGCACGAGGTGCTCGGCCCCGCCGAAGGCCACGTGCGGCGGCAGTTCCGGGTCCAGGTCGCTCTCGGCCCAGCGCAGCGCGGCAAGAGCCGGGGCGGTCTCGTCCGGGGTGGCCGGGCGGGAGCGGGTGGGGACGCTGGTGAGGGTGGCGCGCACCGGCCCGTCCGGGTCGGCGACCGTGGACACCGGGATCTCTCCGGCCGGGGTGTCGAAGACGAACTCCCCGGCCCCGTTCCGCTCGGCGAGCGCCACGGCGGTCGCCACGGTGGCGTGCCCACAGAACGGAACCTCGACAAGAGGGCTGAAGTACCGCACCCGAAAGCGGCGTTCGGCATCATCCCGCGCCATGACGAACGCCGTCTCCGAGTAACCGACCTCGGCGGCAAGGGCCAGCATCCGGCTGGGGTCGAGCCCGGCGGCGTCCAGAACGATCCCGGCGGGGTTGCCACCGTCATCGGCAGACCCCTCCGGGGTGAAGGCGGAGTAGCGCAGAACCTCGGTGCTGGTTTCGGGTCTCATGGCTGCACGCTCCCACGAGGCAGCACGCCTTGAGAAACGAGTTGTCGGCGACGAGTCAGCATGTCCGCTCCTCGATGAGCGCAACCGGGGTGCGGACGCCGTCCGGCCGATCAGCCCGCGGTCACCAACGGACAGCTGTGGACGATGAGTCAGGAGACGGTCACCCACCGCTTTCATGCCGCCTCATCGTCAAGCTTTTAGGTCTCTCACAGTGCGTACGGACGCTGGTACGGATAGCATCCTGCGCACCCCTAGTGTGATGTCGGACACGCGGCCACCCACCGTCTTCGTCTCACCGCCTCGCCTCCCCGCTACCCAATACCGCTCATAGCTCGCAGTTCTTCGCTCCTCGCCCTAGGACGACGATGTCTCCACGGACAGGTCCCCGCCGTCTCGGCTCCATACGTCTCTCCCTGATCCTTCTGGCGTTGGTCCCCAGCATCACCCTCGCCGCGATGTGGGGGGTGACGACGACGCAGATGTTCTCCGAAGGGCTACGGCTGCGGGCGCAGACGGAGCTGAGCAGGTCGACCGGCGCCATGGGCACCGACGCGACCCTCGCGCTGCAGCGGGAGCGGAGCCTGTCGGCCGCCTGGCTGGCCACGCCCGGCAGCTCCAGGGCGCTCCTGGACAAGCAGCGGGAACGTACGAACGCACAGGTCGCCAAACTGATCGGCCGGTCGGAAACAATCGACAAGGCGCCCGAGCGGATAGGGGACCGGCTGTACTCGGTCATCGCCGCCGCAGGGAGCCTGGAGTTCTACCGGAGCCAGGTCGACGGCCGCACCGACATCGCCCGGCAGTCGCTGGACCAGTACACCGCGATCATCGACGACCAGATCCACGCCTTCCAGGAGCTCTCCAAGGTCGACGACGGTGACCTCACCTCGCAGGCCGAACCGCTCGTCGCGCTGGAACACGCCGCGGAACTGGTCTCCCAGGAGAACACCCTGCTCACCTTGGCCTGGCCGTCCGGCCAGCTGGACGACGAGTCGCACGCCGCCTTCGTCCAGTTGGTGAACACCCGGCGCTGGCTCGTCGAGGACCAGATCGTCCATTCCGCGAGCGGCACGGCGAAGACGCAGACCGAGCGCATCCTCCAGGGATCGGCCTGGAAGGACCTGGAGGCCGTCGAGGCCCAGGTGCTCCAGGCCCGTACGACGGGCCGTGGCGACGCCCGGAAGATCAATCTGCCGGACGCGCGGGACCAGTGGAACAACGCGATGGGCCAACTCACGGTCCAGTACCCCAATCTGATCCAGCGGCAGACCACGGAACTACTCGACCGCAGCAGTGACGAAGCCCATGCACTGCTGGTCAAGGCCGCCGCACTGAGCGCCGGCGGACTCGTAGCACTGCTGCTGTGCGTCGTACTGTCCTGGCGCATCACCCGCTCCCTGTTCCGGCGGCTGCGCGGCCTGCGGATGGCCACCCTCAGCCTCGCCCAGGAGCGACTGCCCGACGTGGTCGCACGGCTCGACCGGGGCGAGAAGGTGGACGCGGACTCCGCCGCGCCCCCGCTGGACTACGGCCGGGACGAACTCGGCCAGGTGGCGCAGGCGTTCAACACCGCCCAGCGCACGGCCGTCCACACCGCGGTGGAGCTCGCCGACACCCGGCGTGGCTTCCAGAAGGTGATCCTGGGGATCGCCCGGCAGAGCCAGAACCTGGTCAATCTCCAGCTCAGCAAGCTTGATTCGCTGGAACGCGAACACCAGGACCCGCACATTCTCCAGGGCCTGTACGAACTCGACTCCAACGCCAGCCAGCTCCGCCGCTACGAGGAGAACCTCGTCATCATCAGCGGCGAGCGGCCGGGCCGCAGCTGGGCCGAACCGGTCGCGCTGATCGACATCCTGCGCAGCGCCGTCGGCGAGGTCGCCGAGTACCAGCGGGTGGAGGTGCACACCGACGAGGAGGTGTACCTCGCCCCGCCCGCGGTGGCGGACGTCATCCATCTGCTGGCCGAACTCATCGACAACGCGACCGCTTACTCGCCCGCTCCCAGCCCGGTCGGGGTACGGGCCGCGATGGTGGCCAAGGGCCTGGCCATCGAGGTCGAGGACCGCGGTCTCGGGATGTCGGAGGACGACTACGAGGCATTCAACGCCCAGTTGGCGGTGGAGCCGCAGTTCGACGTGGTGGCGCTGGCCGACGATCTCCGGCTCGGCATGTTCGTGATCGCCCGGCTCGCCACGCGGCACGGCATCGCCGTCACGCTGCGGTCCTCTCCGTACGGCGGAACGACCGCGATCGTGCTGGTGCCGCACGACATCGTGGTGCGGGAGGGGCCCGCGGCCGACACGGATGCCGTCGGCTGGGGCTCAGCAGACGCTTCGGCGGATGAAGCCGACGTCCCGGCCCAAGGGGGCCAGGAAACCCGGACGCGCCGGGAGGACGTCGAGCCGGTCGCAGCTCTCACGGAAAGCTCGGCCGGTACGCCCGCACCAGGCTCGACCGAACCGGACTCGACCGGACCAGGCCCCACCGAACCAGACTCGACCAGACCAGGCCCCACCGAACCAGACTCCACCGGACCAGGCCCCACCGGACCAGACTCCACCGGACCAGACTCGACCGAACCGGACTGGGCCAGACCGGGCTCGGCCGATACGCAGGGCCCTGACCGGCACAGCCACGCGCGCAGCCGCGTGGCCCGGCCCGCGACCCGGCCGCGGACGGCCGATACCGCCGGGTCCGCGACCGGCCCGGGGTCCGGGCCAACGTCCGTGTCCGCGTCCGGCCCGGGGTCCGGGCCAACGTCCGGGCCCAGGTCCGGCCCGGGCTCCGGGCCTGGGTCCGGCCCGGGCTCCGGGCCTGGGTCCGGCCCGGGCTCCGGGCCTGGGTCCGGCCCGGGCTCCGGGCCTGGGTCCGGCCCGGGCTCCGGATCAGGCCGAGGTTCCAGCCAGCGCAGCGGCCTCGCTCCGCTGCCGCGCCGCGTACCGCAGACCAGCCTCGCCACCGAGCTGCGGGAGGACTCCGTGCCCACCCGGGCGGACGACCCGTTGGAGGACTTCGACGCGGAGCGCGCGGCCGCCTCGCTCTCCGGTTTCCAGCGCGGAACGCTTCGGGCCCGTGACGACGGAGAGGAGTGGACGTACGACGAAAGAGGAAACGAACTAGGAAACGGAGGAGAGGAAGCCCCACTCGCGAGCCCAGGTACGCAGGTCCCTGTCCCCGGAAAAACCGTCACCTCGACTCCGCCGGCAGACCGCTCATGAAGGACACAGAAATGACACGCCCCATCCCCGCCACGCACAGCCAGCTCGACCAGCTGCTCACCGGACTGGTGGACCGGGTCGCCGAGGTGAACCACGCCGTCGTGCTCTCCGACGACGGCCTGGTCGTCAGCAGGTCCACGGCGTTCCTGCGCGACGATGCCGAGCGGCTGGCGGCGACCGCCTCCGGACTGGTGAGTCTCAGCAAGGGCGTCAGCATGGACTTCCGCGGTGGCCCCGTACGCCAGGCGCTCATCGAGATGCGCAACGGCTACCTGATCATCACCGCCGCCGGAACCGGCGCCCATCTCGCCGTGCTCACCCACCAGGGCGCGGACGTCGGCGTGGTGGCGTACCAGATGAACCTGCTCGTGAAGAAGATCGGCGAGCACCTGAGTGCGGCGCCGCGGGGCACGGTCGCCGCCGACCGCGGCGAGTGAGGTGAGCGGAGGCGAGGCGGCGGGTCGTCTCGTACGGCCGTTCGCGCTGACCGGCGGCAGGACCCGGCCCGACCGCAGTGACTTCTCCCTCATCACGACGGTGTCCGCGGTGGACCCACCGCCCGCCTGGGCTGCCCGGACACAGCCCGAGCACGCCCGGATCGTGCGGTTGTGCGCGAAGCCGGTCGCCGTCGCGGAGCTGGCGGCCCACCTCGACCTGCCGGTGAGCGTGGTCTCCATCATGCTGTGCGATCTGCTGGCGGCGGGCCGAATCACCGTTCATGCGCCGCGTCCTGTCTCCGGGACACCAGACATGGACCTGCTGCAGAAAGTGAGGGACGGCCTTGGCCGGCTCTGACGCACCAGTCAACGGGACTGAAGTCCAAGGGAATTCGGCCCAAAGGGCCCAGGCCCAGGGAAACTCGGCACCCGACACGGTCAAGATCCTGATCGCCGGCGGCTTCGGAGTCGGGAAGACCACCATGGTCGGATCGGTCAGCGAGATCGTCCCGCTGCGCACCGAGGAACGGCTGACCTCCGCGAGCCTGGGCGTCGACGACCTCCAGGGCCTCGACGGGAAGAAGGCCACCACCGTGGCGCTGGACTTCGGCCGGATCACGATGGGCCAGGACCTGGTGCTGTATCTCTTCGGTACGCCCGGACAGCAGCGGTTCTGGTTCATGTGGAACGACCTCGCGATCGGCGCGCTGGGGGCCGTGGTCCTCCTCGACGTACGCAGACCCGAGTCCAGCTTCGCCGCGATCGACTTCTTCGAGCGGCGGGGCATCCCGTTCGTCGTAGGCGTCAACGGCTTCCACGGGCAGCATCCGTACACGCCCGAGGAGATCCGGGAGTCCCTGGCGCTCCCCGAGGGCACCAAGGTGCTGCTCTGCGACGCACGCGAGCGCGAGTCGTCCCGGGACGTCCTGATCGCTCTGCTGGACCAGTTGATCGCCGCTTCGGCGAAGTCCTCGGCGTCGTAAGAGGAGCCCTAGGAGACAAGTCACAGGGAGACAAAGGCCACAGAGAGGCGTTCTTGCTGCGGAAACAGGGCATCATCCTCGGCACCGTCGCCCGCCCGCTGGCGCCTCTTCGGCTCCAGGACACCATGCCGTCACACCGGGAGGGAACGGTTCCCGCTGTCCCCCTTTGCCACGCCTTGTATCCGTCACGCCCGCCCCCCACGGGCGTGCCGCGAAAGGACGACGTGCGCTGTGTCCTTGCTCCCGCTCGACAAACTCCCCGGGCCGCTCCCCGCCACCACCACCCTCGGCCCCCTCCGCTCCCCCTCCCGTACCCGCCACGCCCTTCGGGCACTGAGTCTGCTCCCGCTCCTTCTGGTCGCGGCCTGGGCGGCTCTCGACTGGCGCACCGTGTACGACGGCGCCGCCCAACTGGCGTCCGCCGACCCCTGGTGGCTGCTGTCCGCTTTCTTCTTCATGTGCATGGGCTGGGTGGCAGCCGCGTGTGTCCGGCAGGGCGCCCTGCCGGAACGGCTCCCACCGGGGCTGCTGCTCGCCTCCCAGGTCGCCGCCGGCACCGCGAACCATGTGCTCCCGGCGAGCATCGGCGCCCACGCCGTCACGCTCCGCTTCCTCCAGCGCCAGGGCATATCCCTCACCAGGGGCACCGCCTCACTCGCGCTGTACTCGCTGGTCAAACCCCTGGCGAAGACGCTGATACTCCTCGTCTTCCTGGTGTTCTTCCCGGGCGTGCTGGGGCTGGATGAACTCGTCCCGGACGAACGAACGATGCACCTGATCACCGGAGGCGTGGCGATCGGTCTGGCCGTGGCCGCGCTGCTTCTGACGTTCGTACGTCCGCTGCGGCGCCCGATCCTCAAGTTCGTACGCACCGCCCTGACCGACGCACGGATCCTGCACACCCGGCCCAGCCGCATCCTCGCGCTCTGGGGCGGAGCCGCCGCCACCCCGCTGCTCCAAGCCGGCGTGATCGCCTCGGTCGGCTTCGCACTGGGCCTACCGCTGACCTGGGCACAGGTGACCTTCGCGCTTCTCGTGGCCAGCACGGCGGTCGGAGCCGTACCCGCGCCGGGCGGCATCGGCCCCATCGACGCGGCACTGGTGTTCACCATGGTCCTCTTCGGCGCCCCCATGAGCCTGGCCACGGCAACGATCATCGGCTACCGGGTCCTGACGATCTGGGTGCCGCTGCTGCCGGGGATGCTCGTGCTCTCGTGGCTGGTGCAGCGCAGGGTCTTGTGACCCGGGCCGACACTCGGGGGCAACCAGGCTTCCCGTAGGACGACATGTCGAGGGCGACGATTCCGGTTTTGGTCCCGAGGTACAGGTGCTGGCCGTACACGGGGTGAGCGCCGTCCGCGGGGCGGTGGGTCGGCACGGTGTCCCGCGACGTACACCTGACGGACACCAGGGTCTGCAGGACCGGGTTGCTGTAGTGCTCGTACAGGTGGTCCAACCGCTTGAGGCGGGGCATGATCCTCCACCGGCGCGGCGTGCCGTCCACCGACCCTGACGCGGCGCCCGTGCACATGTGAGACTCGGCCGGACGGCAAACCCACCCGACCGAAAAGTGACGCCAATCATGACCGACCTTCCCGAATCAACGCTGGTGGTCACCGGAGCAACGGGACGCCTGGGTGGGCGCGTCGCCCGCCGCCTGGCCGAGCGCGGCATGGCGCAGCGGTTGCTGGTGCGTAACCCCGAGCGGGCGCCCGAACTGCCCGGCGCCACGGCGATCGGCGGCAGTTACCACGACCATGACGCCGTGGTCCGCGGCCTGAGCGGGGCGAAGACCGTGTTCATGGTGTCCGCTTCCGAGAGCGCCGACCGGCTCGACCAGCACAGGGCTTTCGTGGACGCCGCGGCAGAGGCGGGCGTCGGGCACCTCGTCTACGTGTCCTTCTTCGGCGCCGCGCCCGACGCCGTGTTCACGCTGGCCCGTGACCACTTCCACACCGAGGAGCACATCCGGGCCAGCGGGATGGCGTACACCTTCCTGCGCGACAATCTGTACGCCGAGTTCGTCCCCGACCTGGCTGGTGAGGACGGTGTCATCCGCGGTCCGGCCGGGCAGGGACGTGCGGCCTTCGTATCCCACGACGACATCGCCGACGCCGCCGCCGCGGTCCTTGCCCGGCCGGCCGGGCACGCCGGAGCCGTCTACGACCTGACCGGCCCCGAGTCCCTGACGCTGGACGAGGCGGCGGAGATCGTGTCGGAGGTGCTCGGCCGCACCGTCACGTACCACCCCGAGACGGTCGAGGAGGCATACGCCTCCCGCGCCTCCTACGGTGCCCCGCAGTGGCAGCTCGACGCTTGGGTGTCCACCTACACGGCCATCGCGGCCGGCCGGCTCGACGGCGTCAGCGACGCAGTCCCCCGCCTCACCGGACACCCCGCCACCCCCCTCGCCGACGTCATCCGCGCCGCCCGGGGAGGGGCCGACAGGTGATCAGTACTCCAGCTCGGGGCGCAGGCGCAGCGGGCCGCCGACCGCGTGGAGGTGCTGCAGCACTTGGGCGTAGGACTGGAAGAGCCCGGTCTCGTGGTAGGCGATGTCGTGCCGGGCGCAGAACGTGCGCACGAGTTCTTGGGCATGGCGCAGGCTGGGCCGCGGCATGGAGGGGAACAGGTGGTGTTCGATCTGGTAGTTCAGCCCGCCGAGCACGAAGTCGGTGAGCCGTCGGCCGCGGATGTTGCGTGAGGTCAGTACCTGTCGACGAAGGAAATCGATCTTGTCGTCCTTGGCGAACATCGGCATGCCCTTGTGGTTGGGGGCGAACGAGCATCCCATGTACAGCCCGAACAACCCTTGGTGCACGGCGACGAAGCACACGGCCTGCAGGGGAGGCAGCACCCAGAACACGGCGCCGAAGTAGCCGCCGAGATGCGCCGTCAGCAGGCCCGCCTCAGCCACCTTCGTCCTCCGCGAAGTACGGGCACCGGTGCGCTCGAGCAGCGCCCGCACGCCGGCGACGTGCAGGGCGAGTCCCTCCAGAAGCAGCATCGGAAAGAACAGCCAGGCCTGGTGGCGGGCCAGCCAGGCGTACGCTCCGCTGCGGACGCGGGCGTGGTCCTGAGTGAAGGCGATCGCACCGTCGGCGATGTCCGGGTCGCGGTCGATGTGGTTGGGGTGGGAGTGGTGCCGGTTGTGCTTGGAGATCCACCAGCCGTAGCTGAGACCGATCAGCAGGTCGGCGTGCACGCGGCCGAGCAGGTTGTTGACGCGCTTGGAGCCGGAGATCTGGTGATGGCCGGCATCGTGCCCGATGAACCCGGTCTGGGTGAACATCACCGCGAGGAAGGCGGCGGTCACCATCTGCCACCACGACGGTCCGATCAGCGCGAACGCGGTCCATCCGGCGGCCAGCAGAAGCAGGTTCCCCCCGATCTTGACGGAGTAGTAGCCGGGTCGCCTCTTCAGCAGCCCGCTCCGCTTCACCTCTCGGGACAGAACGGCGTAGTCGCTGCCCCGGCTGCCGGGCGGCGGTTCGGTCGTCGCGGCGTAGTCCGCCGGATCAGTGCTCCGGGCGCTGATGTCAGTGGCCACAGGGTTCCTTTCGGGGTGCACGGGCGCTGCCTGCCCGGCATGGGGAGGGATGCCGGACGCGGCACCGTATGGAGGCAGCACGAAACAGGCCCGCGGCGCGGGCCTGCCTCGGAATGGGGTTCGACGGGGTGTCCTCAGAGCGCGCGGACCTGGTCGGCCTGCATGCCCTTGGGGCCCTGGCCGGCGGTGAACTCCACCCGCTGGTTCTCCTCCAGAGAGCGGAAACCACCCGTGTCGATCGCCGAGTGGTGGACGAAGATGTCGGCGCCGCCCTCATCGGGGGCGATGAAGCCGAATCCCTTGTCCGGGTTGAACCACTTCACGGTTCCTTGAGCCATGTGATGTCTCCTCCGAGATGGCGAAAAGTGCGGGAAACGCGCGCTCGCACGATCCCGGGCTGCTGGTCGCCAGCCGTCGAAGAAAACCCCCCAAAAACGACAAAGCGCCCGCTGTCAGAACTCCGCGGGCGCTTCCACGTTCGCAAACTTCAACTACAACCACTGCCTACAACGTCCGGAGGGCCGGGAACGTTCCCGGCCCTCCGGCCACTGGGCTCGAGCCTGCCCGCTCAGCGGGTTTCCGGGAGGGACGGGCTGATGCGTGGACCGGCGCGAAAAGATGCCGTCGGCTGCCGGCCTCACTCAGGCCGTCGGTCCTCCGGTGTCGCCGGCGGCTCGGTGGGCGCCGGCGCCGGCGGACGGAAGAGGACGGCCCGGGCCACGGGCGGGGCGAACAGGGTGGCGACGGGCGCGGAGAGGGTCAGTACGGAGCGGAAGGCGCGCCCCACGACGGGGTCGCCGGGGTAGCGCTCCTGGACTCGCCGCAGGTACCAGTCGGCGACGCGGTCCGCGGGCTCGCCGGCAACCGCGGTGCCGACCGCACCCGGCATCTTGCGGTCTGCCCCGGCGGAGATGTCCCATGCCTGCCGGGACGCCGCCAGGAGAGCCCGCTGCACACGCCGCGTCGTGGGGGTCCGGCGCTGATCGGCCAGTGCGTCGCGCAGGGCGACCGCGCTCATCGCGGCGACGGCCATGCCCTGCCCGTAGATCGGGTTGAAGGTGCACAGGGCGTCGCCGGTGGCGAGGAACCCGGCCGGGCGACGGCCGGGCAGGTCGTAGCGGCGGCGGATGTTCGCGGTCCGCCGGTAGCCGAACGCCGGCGAGAGCGGTTCGGCCTCGTCCAGCCACCGGTGCAGGAGCGGATGCGGCAGCCTCTTGGTGTACGTCACGAACTCGTCGTCGTCCGTGGGCGGTTCGTCGCCGCGCAGCCCTGAGACGATCACCAGATGGGTGCCGTCTTCCAGGGGCAGCGCACCGCCGCCGTGGACCTCGGTGGGGCTGGGGTAGACGTAGTAGCCGAGGGTGTCGCCGTCCAGGACGCCGCTCTTGCCGCGGTAGATGCGGGAGGCGTACGCGAGCCCCGTCTCGATGGTCTCCTCGTGCGGGGCCTCGGCCCCGATCGCCGTGAACCACTGCGGGACCTTCGTGCCGCCGCCGGAGGCGTCGACGACCAGGTCGGCCTCGAGGGCCCGCTGCTTGTCGCGGTCGTCGCCGGAGCGGTCCCGCAGCAGCACACCCCGCACGCGCGAGGCGTCACCGAGGAGCCCGACGACATCCGTCCCCTCCACCGCGCTGATCACCGGGTTGGCGAGGACGCGCCGCCGCACCAGTTCCTCGAGCTGCGCGCGGGAACCGGTGTAGATGTGCGTCGTCGCGGGCAGCCGCCGGAGCCAGCGCCCGTCCTGCCGCTGCACCATGTCCGAGGGCATGCCCACGCGCGGCGCCCCCGCCGCCAGCAGCTCCGCCAGGAAGCCCGGCAGCAGCGACTCCAGGGCCACCTGCCCGCCCTCCAGCAGGACATGCGGATGGCGGCCCTGCGGTACGCCGGGCCGCGGCTTCGTGCCGTCCGGGAACCGGTCGCGCTCGACGACGGTCACCCGCTCGGCGTGCCCGGCCAGGACATGCGCCGCGAGCAGCCCCGCGAGGCTCCCGCCCACGACGACCGCATGCCGCCCGCCCCGGCCACCGCCCACACCCCAACGGCCCGTTTCTTGGGCAGAGTTCACCGATCCGCTCCCCTGGTCGCCACGTCGTGAGAAGGCACCAGTATCCCGCTCCGCAAAGAGGGGTTGGCCGCGTTCCGGCCCTTCTGCGCGTCCCGAACACACCCGCCCCGGATCACTCCCCCGGCCCCGCCGTCAGGGCGCGTTGCCGCTCAGGATGTCCACAGGCCACCCGGTTCGCTCCGCGAGGAAGGCGCATGGCCCAGTTCGGCGAACGGAAGGCCGCGATCACGGACGCGGTGTGGGCCGCGGCACACCGCTGCGCGTGCGCCGCTGAGCGTCCGGGCAAACCCGCCGGCTCCACCACAGGAACCGCCTAATATCACCTGTGATGCAGAGCCGGAGACAGCACACGGCCCGCGGAACGCGGTGGACTACGCGGGTCGCGGCGTTCTGCCCTGCCATGGCCGTGCTGCTCGCAGCGCTGGCGTTCTGCCTGGGGGTCACCGCCCACGGCCAGAGCGCCCCGGCCACCGCCTCCATGACCACCGTGTCCTCCGCTGCCGTCCCGGCGGGCACACCGGCAGGACACCACGGGACGACAGCCGCGCACTCATCCGACTGCCTGCCCGGCGATGCGTGCTGCCGCCTGGCCGCCGAGGGTCTGCGAGCCGTGCTCGCCACTCCCGCCCAGCCCCTCCCAGCGGTCCTGTCCCGTATGCCGGGCCTTCCCCTGCTGCCGGACACTGCCTCACGCTCCCCGGGAGCCGCGCCGGCCTGTCAGGCTCCCGACCTCCACGTCCTCCAGGTGCAACGGACCTAGACGGATGCCCGGCGCCGTGCGCGCTCGCGCACAAGCAGCCGACTTCCGCCCATCGACCCCCACATCTGCACCCACCGCCGCGCGACGACACCGCGCGGCGGGGACGAGGAACACACAGCCATGAGCAAGACGAGCAAGAAGGCGGCCGCCGAGGCGCGGCGGGCCAAGATAGAGGAGATGCGCCGCGCCGAGCGGGCCCGCGAGCGCCGCAACCGCATCATCACCATCACACTCAGCACGGTCATCGTCGCCGGGCTGGTCGGCTGGGGCGGGTACGCCCTCAACAGCGCCAACGAGAAGGACGAGCAACAGGCCGCCGCGGCGAAGAAGCCCGTACGCGGCGAGAAGACCTGGGACAAGAAGAAGCTCGGCCAGAACCACGTCCAGGGCACCGTCGACTACCCGATGAACCCGCCCGTCGGAGGCGACCACAACCAGGCGTGGATGACCTGCGACGGCACCGTCTACACCAAGCCCATCACCAACGAGAACGCCGTCCACTCGCTCGAACACGGCGCTGTCTGGATCACGTACAGCGACAAGACCGCCGACGCCGACGTCAAGGCACTGAGCGACAAGGTCTCGAGCACCCCGTACACGCTGATGAGCCCGAGCGACGACCAGTCCGGCACCATCATGCTGTCCGCCTGGGGCACGCAGCTCAGCGTGGACAAGGCCGCCGATCCCAGGGTCGAGCAGTTCTTGTCCAAGTACGTCCAGGGCTCGCAGACCCCCGAACCCGGCGCCGCCTGCACAGGAGGCCTCACCGTCTGATGAGCGATCCCATGGGCCGTCGCCGCGGCGGCGGCCCTTGTCGCCCCTGGTCTGGTGCTCTGGCCGGTGGCCGCACCCGGCGACGATCGCGCCTGCGCCGAGCAGTGCGAGGTGTCCCAGGAGCGGCAACTGGCGCAGGGGATGGCCGAGGGCCAGCAGTCTGAGATGAGGCTCATGGCCGAAATGCTCAAGGAGCGCGGCTCGGCGCCTCGCTGATGACGCCGTCCGTAAGGGCCGGTGGCCGGGGCGAGCGTCCCGGCCACCGGGGCACTCCGTCAGCCGGCCCGGCGGCTCCCGCGTGCTACGAACCGGAAGACGGCTGAGGCGGGAAGTGCGCCGCCGGGTTCGGCGATCGTCACCGACGGTCCCTCAGTCGCAGGTGACCTCGTCGCGGGGCACATACCGCGTCTTGAAGGTCTCCCGCTTGACCTCCTTGCCGCTGTCCTTGAAGACCCGGTCGACCGCGACGTCGAAGCCTTCGAGCGGGGTCTGCGGCACGCACTTCTCTCCGGAGCCCTCGCGGGTTTCGGGCTGCTTCACGTTGGTGCGCGGGCCCTTGGCCGCTTCCACGGTGTCGTACTTCTTGGTGCCGAGGAAGGTGACCGTGACAGAGGTGTCCGTCGCCTGCGCGTCGATGTAGATGGCGTTGCCCGAGTCGTTCCTGAACTTCAGGTCGAGGAGGCCCCAGGCCACCGTCGCCTCCCGGCCCTCCGGATAGCGCTCGATGTAGAAGGAGTGAGCTCCGTACTCCACCGGCTTCACGCCGGCGAAGAAGATGGCGTTGAAGACCGTGGTGGCGACCGTGGAGACGCCGCCTCCGGCCGCCTTCTCGTACTGGTTGTTGTTGATGATGATGCCTTCCACGAACCCGTTGGCCTCGGTCCGCTCGCCCACGGTGCCGTTCAGGCTCCAGGTCTCGCCGGGCAACACGACGGACCCGTCGATCAGTTCCGCGGCGCGGCCGATGTTCGTGACGCGGTAGGCCTCGGGCTCGAAGTTCTCCGTGAAGCTCGACACCCTCTCCTTGATGCCCAGGCGGCCGACGTTGTCGCGGGTCAGCTCGGGCTGCACCTCCTTGGTGGCCACTGCTCCGGTCCGGGCCGCGCCGGTCTTGGTCAGCAGCGGCAGTACGGCCTTCTTGAGCGCCTCGGACGTGACCTCCTGTCCGATCTTGCCGTCCGAGGCCACTGCCACTCGCCCGCCGTCCAGGCGCAGCTTGGCGTTGACCGCCTTGTCGGTGACCAGTGCGAGCGGACTCACCACCGCGGGATCGGCCAGGAGCCCCTTGCCGTCCAGTGCGAGGGTCAGCCGCTTCTCCCCGTCCGGCTTCATCGTGAGGTGCTTGCCGAGCGTCGCCGGGCTGATCTCGATGTCGCGGCCACCCGCGGTGAGTGTGACCGGGGCCGACATCGCCGGCGTGGCGAGTTCCTTCATCGCGCGGTTCACCTCGGCCGCGCCGACCTCCGGTTCGGTGGTGCGGACCGGCAGCCGCACCGGCTCCTTCCCCTGCCCGGGGACCGCCGACGCCAGGGCCTCGACCGCACCGTCCACGTCCAGGGCCCGCCCGGTGACCGGCCGCTTCGGCACCGGCTCGCCCGCCTGGAAGATGACGTCACCATCCCGCGCCTTCCGGTCGTAGGTCTTCGCCTTCTCGGCCAGTGACGCACGGGCTTTCGTCTCGTCCACGCGGATCACCGGTTCGACCTCGCGCTCACCACTCGTGAACAGGCGGCCGATCACGGTGAACGGGTCGGACCCCATTTGCGCGGCACGAGCGACGGTCTCCTCACTGTCCAACGAGATGCCGTCCACGCCGACGGTGCCGGCAGTGTCGCCGAGGCGCACCTTGACCGGCTCCGACCAGGCCCCGCCAAGGCCGCTGTCCAGCCTCTCCCGCGCCTGCGCGCGGCTCAGCCCTCCGATGTCGACGCCGCTCACCCGCGTGCCCTCGGGGACATCGTCACCAGAGGTCAGCAGACCCACCAGATACAGCCCGCCGAAGCCGACGCCCGCCACCCCCGCCACGAGCGCGACACGACGGCCTATTCGGCGACGACCGGCCGACGCGGCGTCGGCGGGTGGATCGAGAAGGGATGGGCGACTCACTGGTTCTCCTCGGCTGTGACTGTCGCGTGCGGGCAGGCCCCGCGCCGGGGGCCGCTCGCCGGGCGATGAAGAAGAGGTTTGCGGTGATTCCGAAGACTTCGGCACTGGTCCGGAGAGCCCGAGCGGCGGCAGTGCCGTTCCGTCTCTCCGCCGGGTCAGCCCCTCGGCTGGTCGCCACACCCTAACTCCCAACTCACTAAGCCAGTTAGTGGTAGGGGGGTAACGTCGGTCACTACTGCTGACGTCGTGAAGGGGGCAGACGGATGCGTCGCCCTTCGGCGTCTCGCCCGACTGCCCGCCCAGCCTCTCGGCGCCGGCTGCACACCCGCAGTGCAGCCGGCGCCGAGAGGCTGGGCGGCGGCGAAGCCGCAGCGGTGTCGGTTCCGGTGCCTGAACAGCAGGGGCGGACACCATGCGGCGCCCGCCCCTGGTCAGAGGACCTGCGGTGGGTCAGGCAGCGACGGGCTGCGGCTCGGGCTCGGGGGTCACCAGGCGGCCGGTGCGGTGCAGGCCGTACAGGGCGGCCGCGCAGGCGAGGCCGAGCGCGCACAGCGAGACCCACGGCAGCGCCGGCATCCCCGCCTCGCGGGCCGCGTCCAGCGCGGCACCGGTCAGCAGGTTGCCGAGCGTGATGCCGACCCCACAGATGGTGTTGTACAGCCCGTAGTGCGTGGCCACGAGACGGTCACCGGAGAGACGCACGATGGTGTCCATCTCGAAGGGGTACGCGATCATCGTGCCGACCGCGAGCAGCAGCGCGGCAAGCGTCGGGGGCACCGCCGCCAGCAGCCACAGCCCCACTCCTGACCTGGGTACGGGCACGGCGGTGGCCACCAGCAACGGCACGAACGCCAGCCCCATGATCGCCAGCCCTCGGGTCAGCGCCTGGCCGGGTTCGTACCGGGCCTTGCACCAGGCGGTCACCCTCGTCTGCCCGACGATGGTGCTCAGTCCGGAGACCGCGAAGAGCACCGCCACGGCGGCCGTGCCGAACTCGCCGTCACCGCCGAGCCTGCGCACCTCCAGCGGCAGGGACAGATACACCTGGAAGGTGAGGACGTACGAACCGATCATGGCGCCGGAGAAGAGCAGGAACGGCCGGTTGGCGAGGATGCCGCGCCACTGGGCGAGCACACTGTCCCGGCCCTTGCTCTCCTTGCCCTTGGTGTCCTCGGCCCGCCGGGCGGGCAGCGCGCGGATCTGCACGACGGACAGCAGCGCGAAGATCGCGGCCGACACCAGGCAGGTGATGCGGAAGTCCACCCCGGTCAGCACCATGCCCACGAGCGGGCCGAGCAGGATGCCGGCCTGGTAGAAGACGTTGAACAGCGCGAACGCCTCCACCCTGCGCTCCCCCGCGTCCGCGGCGAGATACGCCCGGACCGCCGGGTTGAACAGCGCTCCGGCGAGCCCGGTGGCCGCCGACGCGGCGATCAGCGCGGCCAGCGAGTCGACCAGGCCGAGCGTCGCGAAGCCGACCGTACGCAGCACGCATCCGGCCACGATCATCGGCTTGTAGCCGAGGCGGTCGGCGAGCGTTCCGCCGACGAGGAACATGCCCTGCTGGCTGAAGTTCCGTACGCCGAGGACGAGTCCGACGACCCAGCCGGCCAGTCCGAGGGTGCCGGACAGGTGGGCGGCCAGGTAGGGCATCAGCATGTAGAAGCCGAGGTTGATGGTGAACTGATTGACCATCAACAGCTGGACACTCCGGTCGTAGGAGCGCATCTGCGTGAGTGTCGCCTTCACCGCGAACCACCCGCCCCCGTAACCGTCTCCGAAACGGTCTCCGCCACCAGGGCAACCGGATCGGTGACCGCCGTGCAGCGGGCCCAGCGGGTGACTTCCTTCTCATCGGGACGGCCGACGACCTCCGGCTCGGGCGCCGGAGTCACGCCCAACAGCCCATGTTCGGCGCAGTATGCGTCGTCGTAGACCGTCTCCAGATAGCGCTGGGGCCCATCGGGGAAGATCGCCACGATACGGGTGCCCGGCGGGGTCGTACGCGCGACCCAGCCGGCCACCAGCGCGACCGCGCCGACACTCCAGCCACCGGTGGCGTAGTGGGAGGCGGCCAACTGCCTGCAGGCCCAGACGGATTCGCCCGGGGCCACCCAGTGCGCCTCGCTGAAGTTCTCGTACGCCACGTTGCGCGGGTAGATGCTGGAGCCGAGACCGCGCATCAGGCGGGGCCGGGCGGGCTGGCCGAAGATGGTCGAGCCCACAGTGTCCACGCCCACCACCCGCAGCTCGGGGTACAGCTGACGCAGGACACGTGAGGTCCCCGCGGAGTGGCCTCCTGTGCCGACGCTGCAGACGAGTACGTCGATGTGGCCCATCTGCGAGGCGAGTTCGAGGGCGAGCGGAGTGTAGGCGGCGACGTTGTCGGGGTTGTTGTACTGGTCGGGGCACCAGGCTCCGGGGTGTTCCGCCATGAGTTCGGCGACGCGGTCGCGGCGGGCCTGCTGCCAGCCTCCGGTCGGGTGCGGTTCGGGGACCATGTCGACGGTCGCGCCGTAGGCGGCGAGCAGCCGGTTCATCGACGGTTCGAGGCCGGGGTCGGTGACCAGGGTTACGGGGTGGCCGTAGACCATTCCGGCCAGGGCGAGGCCGAGGCCGAGGGTGCCGCTGGTCGACTCGATGATCGGGCGTCCCGGCCGCAAGTCGCCGCGTGCTCGGGCCCGTTCGACCATGTGCAGTGCCGGGCGGTCCTTGATGCCGCCGGGGTTGAAGCCCTCCAGCTTCGCCCAGAAGCCGCGGTCCGGCTCGGTGAACGGCTGGGAGATCCGCAGAACGGGGGTGTTGCCAACGAGCCCCTGGAGCGTGGGGCCGGCAGGGGTGGGGTCGCTCGTGGTCAGTGAGTGCATTTCGTTCGCTCTCGTATCGATACGGACGCGTGCGGATGCTCATCTCGCGCGACGGCCAAGGCACGCCGCGCGGCGGGGCGCCGAGGGCCGCCCCGCGGGGCGGCCTCTATATGCGCCACCTGCAGATGGCGGTGAGAGCGGACCGGCCACCACTCGGCAGCAGTCGTCGCACAGCGCCAGAGGGCTGTCGTACGGGAGTTGCTGTGGCGTCCGTCAGCGACAGCGCTGTGACGGCTGGCGGCGGCGGGACCCGAAGGGACGGCTGCGGGACGAAGGCCTGTCCGAGGCGGGGACCGTGGCAACGGTCGGGAGACTCGGACGCGTCGGGGTTCTCACCGTCGAAGCCCTCGGCGGGCGGAGGGGCTTCACTCGAGGCCGCCGCCGATCGAACGGGCGGCTCAGGCGCGTGGCGTTGATCGCCGAGGCACGCCGGCAGCATGAACAGCAGGGCGAACAGCGTGCTCCGTATGAGCAGGCTTCTCCGGAACGGACGTACCCGTAAAGCACGGGAACTGGAGAAGGCAGGGATGTGCGGCACAGGTCCTCCGCTGGGCGGTCACCGCCCGTACGGGAACACTCCCGGTCGGGGCAGGGATCAGTGGGGGGTGAGGGAGAGAGCCGTCGACCGTCCCCGCGCCACGCCGTGGGCACTGTGCGCGGGAGGCCGTACGTGATGTACCGGTCGCCGGGAGAAGGCATGACGCGGTCTTGGGCCGGGTCCAGGGATGCCGGGAAGGGGTCGACCGGTCCGGAAAGCGCCGACCTAGATACGAAGAACCGTGGAGTCCGCCGCTTGCGTTCTCGGAACCGCGAAGCCCCGTGCCGCGGCGGCATGGCGGGCGGGCGCGGAGCCGGGCCCCTCGTCGCCGCTCTCCGAGCTCAACGGAGACAGGCAGGGCACCGCCACATCGGGACCCTGCGAAGGCTGCCCCATCACACAGTCCGCATCGGCGTGCTGCTGTCCGTGGCCGTCGTGATGACCCTCCGGCTGCCCGCCCGTCGGCTGCGCCGACATAGCACTCGCGACGTCTACGTGTTCGACGGCGGACCCGGAATGAACGTCTGCCGCCGAGACGCCTTTTCCGGAGGCAAGGTGACTCACCGTGGCGTCAGGACTGGCGGCATGCGTATACAGCAGACCGAAGAGGAACAGGCCGAGCCCCACCACACGCCACAGAGCCGCTGATGAGCGGCTCCTTGGCATACGAGATGGAGACCAGGCCGTAATCATGCCGTGATCCTAACCCGACCGCGAGGACCCGGCATGCCGTCCCAGGAGAACAACGCGTGAACCCAGCCACATGACGGCGCCAAGGCCACCTGATAGGGCCAATTGCGCCGAATTTCTGGGGACTTCACAGTTCGCAAACGTCTTGTTCTGCCCTGCTCCACGGCCGCGGGGAACAGGGAACGGGGGGCCGGAAGGCAGCGTGCACCGCCCGGCACCCCCGCTCCTGTCGCCGCGTCAGCTCTTGTCGAGCATCTTGTTCATCTGCTCGATCTCGGCCGTCTGGGCCGTGATCACGGCGTCACCGAGCTTCATGGCGTCGCCGTACTTGCCGTCGGCCTTCTGATCCCCGGCCATCTCGACGGCTCCCTCGTGATGCTTGATCATCATCTCGAGGAACATCTTGTCGAACTCGGCGCCGGAGGACTTGTCCAGCTTGTCCATGTCCTCGGTGCTCATCATGCCGGGCATGCCGGACGACATGTCGTGACCCATGTCCGACATGTCCTCGGGGACCTCCTCGCCCCACGAGGTGAGCCAGCCTGACATCGTCTTGATCTCCGGGTCCTGGGCCCCCTTGATCTTCGCGGCGAGGTCCTTGACCTCCTGTGACGAGGCGCGGCTGTCGGCCAGTTCGGCCATGTCGACGGCCTGACGGTGGTGCTGGATCATCTCTTTGGCGAAGGAGACATCCTGGTCGTTGTGATCGCCGGCCTTGGCCGAGGCGGACGCGGACGGGCTGGAGTCGGAGTTCATCGACCCCATGTCGTGCCCGCCGTCGTCGCCACCACAGGCGGCCAGCACGAGAGCCGCCGCACCGGCGGTGACGGCGAGTGCGGTACGACGGACGAGCTTGCGCTGTGCAGTCATGGTTGAGCTCCTGCGTTCGGATCTGGTGAAGTGCATGCCGAGACGCGGCGCCGCCCTGTGTGGGCGTACGGCGACGCGTGGGGCGCTCTAGATCCGCAGGAGCTGGAGTTCGGAGAGTGAGGGCGGAGCGCGACCGCCGTCGGGATCGCTGCCGACCCGCGACGTTGGCACGTCCGCCGCACCGGCGCGGGCCACCGCGCCGGGCAGGAGCGCCGGTGCCACCGCGGGCCCCCCGGGTACGGAGGCCGAAGCGCAGGTCGGATCGGCATGGTCCGTGTGGCCCGAACAGCCGCCCTCACCGTGATCGCAAGCGCCGGGCATCGACACCATGACGTCCGTGTACGCGACCGACACCATCCGGTCGTGTCCCGAGGCGGGGGCGTTCCCGGGAACCGGCCCGAGTCCGTGCATGCCGAGCAGGCCCAGCAGCAGAGCGCATACGAGCAGCCCACAGGACCGCACCGTCGAGTGCGGTCGAGGGAGCTGCCGTAAGCGGGTCACGGGCACATCGTAGGCCGTTGAAAAACTGATCGGCCCGCCGCCTACTATGGGCTTACGTATTCGGTGGCGAGAGGAAGTCAGGGCGATGCGACGGCTGGGGGATCTCGAGGCAGAGATCATGGATCGTCTCTGGACATGGAACCGTCCGGCGACGGTGCGGGAGGTCGTCGACGACATCAACAAGGTCCGTCCCATCGCGTACACCACGGTGATGACCGTCACCAACATCCTGTACAACAAGGGCTGGCTGCTGCGGGGAAAGCAGGGTCGCGCCTGGTTGTACTCCCCGGTGCGCAGCCGCGAGGCGTACTCCGCCGCGCTCATGGAGGACGGTTTGGGAGAGAGCAAGGACCGCCCGGCCGCGCTGGTCCACTTCGTCGAGAACATGTCCGATGACGAGATGGCCGCCCTGCGCAAGGCCCTGCGGACCGTGGGACGACAGGACAAGGCCAAACCGTGAACGCGGCCCCGGCCCTGGTCGGCTACACGGCAGCGGTGGGGTTCCTCGCC